>CAKUFA010000001.1 GCA_934647165.1 uncultured Clostridia bacterium
CAAAGCCTTCTGCACCGGCCGAGAAGCCTGCGGAAGCGCCAACAAAGCCTTCTGCACCGGCCGAGAAGCCTGCGGAAGCGTCCGCGAAACCGGATGCGGCCGCCGGACAGCAGGAAACCAAGGATGAACCCAAAGAAAAGGAGGCGGCTGAATGATCCTTCTCTGGCAAATTGATACAGCGGTGGATCCATCGCTTACATCGCTCATGCAAACGGCGGCGGATTGCGCGCTGCTTACCGAGGGCGTTCAGCGTCCGTGTGCGGTGAGCGTAAGGCTGTGCGATGATGATGCGATTCACGAAATCAACCGGGAATACCGCCATGTGGATCGTGCAACGGATGTGCTGTCCTTTCCAACGGTCAACTATCCCAATGGCGTCACCGCAGGGCAGGCGGACAAGCTGCTGCGGCAGGAGTTGGATGATGAGTTGGATGCCTGCCTGCTGGGAGACCTTATCATTTCGGTGCCTCACATTTATGCCCAGGCGGAGGAATACGGCCATTCGCCCATGCGGGAAGCGGCCTATCTGCTGGTGCATGGACTGTGCCACCTGATGGGGTATGACCACATTGAAGCGGACGATCAAAGAAAGATGCGTGCTATGGAAGAGAAAATTCTGTCTGCTGTCGGCATGAGCCGGGAGGAAGACCATACCGTGACGGATGAAAACTTGCTGGCACTTGCCCGTGCGGCCATGCGCCGCAGCTATTCGCCCTATTCCGGCTATGCCGTGGGCGCGGCGCTTTTGTGTGCCGATGGGCGGGTATATCAGGGCTGCAATATCGAAAATGCGTCTTTTGGGCTGACCAACTGTGCTGAACGCACGGCGCTTTTCAAAGCGGTCAGTGAAGGGGCAACGGAGTTTGTCGCCATCGCCATCGCGGCGGAGAAATCCGCCCCGTGGCCCTGCGGCGCGTGCAGGCAGGCGCTGAATGAGTTTGCGCCGAATCTGCGCGTACTGGTTACGTGGGGAAAGGATCAGCGCGGTGAAATGAGCCTGCCCGAGCTGCTGCCCCATGGTTTTGGTCCTAAAGATTTGAACGGACAGGCTGATTGAGGAGGAAAAGTTCCATGGAAAAGGAAAAATTTCAGTCCGGTTTTATTACCATTGTAGGGCGGCCAAACGTTGGCAAGTCCACGCTGATGAATGCACTGGTGGGCGAAAAAGTGGCCATTGTGTCCAACAGGCCGCAAACAACGCGCAACCGCATCATGGGTGTGATGACGCGCCCTGCATGGCAGATCGTGTTTCTGGATACGCCCGGCATCCATCATCCGCGCACACGGTTGGGGGAATACATGATGCAGTCCGTCCGCGATGCAATGGATGGCATGGATGGCGTGCTGGTGCTGGTGGATGCAACGCAAGTGGGCGAACAGGATCGCACGATCGTGAAGGACATGGCCACCAAGAAAGTACCCAAACTGCTGGCCATCAATAAAATTGACCTTTTGCCACGGGAAAAGCTGCTGGGGCTCATGGCTTCCTTTGCAGACCTTGGTTATGATGCGATTGTGCCCATTAGCGCCAAAACCGGCGACGGACTGGAGGATCTGACCGGCGCGCTGGTCAAGGCTCTGCCGGAAGGTCCCAAGTATTTCCCGGATGATATGATGACCGACCAGCCCGAACGCCAGATTTGCGCGGAGCTGATTCGCGAAAAGGCGCTGACCCATCTGCGGGATGAGGTGCCGCATGGCATTGGCGTGGAAATTATGGGCATGACCAAGGAAAATGACAATTTCATGGAAATTCACGCAACCATCTACTGTGAACGGGATGCGCATAAGGGCATTATTATCGGCAAGCACGGCAGCATGCTGCAAACCATCGGCAGTGAGGCTCGGACAGATATTGAACAGCTGCTCGGCATGCATGTGAATCTGAAGCTGTGGGTCAAGGTACGGCCGGATTGGCGCAATCGCATGGATGACCTTCGCACCCTTGGATATGACAATAAATAAGTTTTGTAAAAGGCAGCGCATACGGGAGCAATCCTTCGCATGCGCTGCCTTTTGCATATCAATTTTCAAGCTGGTTTATGCCTGCTCCAATGCGTGCGCCAGAAAAGCATCCAGCGTGTAGGCGGCGGCTTCGCTATCGGTCAGAGAATGTACATAGCCGGCGCGTATGCCCGCCGCGCCGGGACCGTAGGAGCCATGCTCGGCGTAGAAGACGGTTTCATGTGCCTGCGGCTTGTTCCAGTCATGGAAACCGGCCGGGTGAATATGTTCGCCAAGCTCGCAGGAAAGCAGCACGGTTTTGGCATACTCGCGCCATGGCCTGCCGAGATACACGCTATGAGCGGGGATATCCGCATTGGCGGTGAAACGGCAACAGTAGAACACATAGCCCATTTTTTGCCCTTGCGGCGTGGAAGCAGCTGTGGTGAAAGCAGCATAGGGAGCGCTGCGATCCATGCGGCCATCCACACAACGGATTTCGCAATGCTCAAACCAGGCCGCCGCGCCGCCGAAAATGAAGTCCACATCTCCGGTAATCAGGCAACGGCGATACACATGACGCTGCGGTCTGCGCGGTGCGAATTGTTTTGGGCCAATAAACCCGTTTTTTTCAATTTCTTTGGGTGGAAGCGGCGCTGTGAACAGCGTGTCTTGATGCCCCAGCAGCGCGCAGTCTTCTGCGGTGAAAGCATCTCCGTCCACATACAGTGCCACAGCTTGCCCCACTGTTTCACGTGGAGCGGCGTCATTCGACACGGTTAGACGGCGCAGCGTCACATGGTCAGCGTCAATCATCAGCGTCGCGGTGCGGAACGTGCCGCGCTTTATGCCTTCGGGCAGCATCTCATAGGCGCCGTCACCGAAAACGACTTTGGTCTGTTTTGCATCATCGCCTTCAATGATGGTGTGGCTGCGACGAAGCGTCAGCTTTTCACGATACACGCCGGGGGCAAGATGAATGGTCACCGGGGCGCCGTTGTCAGGGGGAAGCAGGGCAAAGGCTTTGCCAAGGGTATCCACCGCTGTGCCGGGGGCAACTTGCAAGGTCAGCATCGTTCAAACTCTCCTCTTATTTGCGCATTACACTGGGGGGCATGCCGTAGCGCTTTTTGAACGCCCGGCGGAAAGTGACGGAATTGTTGTATCCAAGCTCCATATACAGCGTGGAAAGATTGCAGGCGGGATCCTGCAATCGCCGCATGGCTTCGTTGAGCCGGAGATTTTCCAGATAGACGGAGAAATTCTGTCCCGTTTTGTCCTTGAACAGGTGCGAAAGGTAGGTTTCTGAAATATTGAAGCGATCGGATAGCTTGGTGAGGCACATGGATGGATCGGCGAAGTTTTCCTGCAAGTAGCGCTCAATTTCCGGCACAGGATCGGAGGGCTCCGCAGTTTTGGTGAAATAGCCGCACAGTTCCAGCGCAAGGCTCTCCAGCATGGGAAAGCTCAGCTGCTCACTCAGGTGCGCATCCAGCTGCTGCAAGGTTTCCCTGTGCTCATCGGCCTGTGCCGGAGGAATCAGGAAACGGGATTTGAGCAGCGTATTGCGCAGGTCGGACAAAAGAAGCGTCAGCAGCGGCATGGACAGCGAGCGTTCCTCAATGTTCTCCCGGTGAATGAGGGCGAACATCTCGGTCACCTGCTGGCGGTTGCCTGTGGTGATGAAATGCTGTAGCTTGGCCGAGATCTCGATGGGATAATACCAGCTGTCCGTATCTTTGTGGATCATTTCATAGGGCAGGAAAATGTGATCCCGTGCAGTATAGCGGGCAGCGGTGCGCGCCTGTTCATAGGACTCCCAGAGCTTCTGGGGCTGGGTGCAGCAGGTGCCCACACCGGCATAGAACCAAATGCCGTGCTCGTCGGCCAGTTTATCATGCAGGGCAATCACGCGGTGCTGCAGGGTCATCAGCGGATCTGCCGTGCCTGGGGCGAAGGCGGTCAGCACGACAAACCTGCGATCCAGCGTTGTATAGAAGTAGGCCGGACGATCCACAGACAAAGCTGCGGTAATCTGCTTGGACAAAAAGTCATATTCTGCCCCAGGTTCTCTGTTGCCGGCCTGTTGATTGGCCACACAGTACAGCACGTAGAAGTTCATTTCCCCATCAAGGCCCAGGAAATCCAACATATACGCGAATTCTGCCGAGGAGGCCACGTGGCCGGAGAGCAGTTTGCGAACATAGGATTCGCAAATGTCAGGACGCTGCGCGTCAATTTCACGCTGCAATTCCGCCTTGTCGCCCTCGGCCTGTTCAAGGCGTGTGTTCAACTGTTGGTAAGGCTGCATGTTTCGCCGCACCAGAAACATGACCATTATCACGCCGCCAAGGATTGCCAGCGCAAAGATGATGGCGAAAGGCACGTCATAATTTCCCAACGCTTTTGTGCACAGGGTGTGGGGCAGCAGCAGCGTGTAGGTCCACCCGTTCTCGCCGGAGCGGCGGATGACTTGCTTTTCCTGCCAGCGAATCCCTGTGGGGGATGCAGCCGCTGCGTCAAGCCGCTCAACCAGCTCCGTGGGCAGCAGGCTGGCCAGCGGTGTGCTTCGCTCATAGGCGGATGCGATTCCGTCGGTGATCTGAAACTGTGCCTCACCATCAGCGGAGGCAACATACAGCACAATATCTTCGCTGTCTTGGGGCAAAAGCAGTTTTACCAAACTTGCAGGCGTCACTTCATACCAGATGATGGCGGGCACGCTGCGGTTAAGCATGGCGTCAATATCCTGCAAAAAGACCATGCTGCCCTGAAGTCCGGTATAAGAAACGGTGGAGCGGATGGTCGCACGGCTGGAAGCGCTGTGCAGCATGGCAAGCCACGCCTGATAGTGATCCGGCGCATAGCGGCGATAGGAGGTATAATACTGCTCCGCTTCCGTAAATTGGCTGCTGGAAATGACGTAGCCGGAGTTTTTCAGATAGATATGGCATTCGCTGATGGGCGTCTTCATCAACCTGTAAGCTTTGGGAGAAAGCGCGCGCATCACTTCGTAGGCAGTATAGACAAACCCCTCTTCCTCCATGCCGTGCATGTTGGCAAAGCGGACAAAGGTGGACTCCGTCAGCAGCTGACGACTATAGGCGTCCACTGCGCCGATGACGTCATCCATGTTGGCAACAGCAATTTCCATCTGCGAAGATTGCTGTTGCCAGAAATTTTCCCGTGCGCTTTGGGTGGTGTTGACGTAAAAGAAAAGCACTAAGGTAAGGCAAACAAGCAGCAATACGCTATAGCTCACAGCCAAATAGAGTTTGAGGGAGCTTGTTCTGTGATTTCGCAGCCGCTTCCATCGAGGATGAAGGCTCTTTTTCACCAGGGCAGACACCCTTTCTGCTGCTTCCCATGCAGCGCTGGCAAGGAAAAGCAGTTATTTTCTGGTTTCTTTTTTATTGTAGCATAAAGTGCTGATTTTTCAAGGGGTGCAGGGGTGCGAACATACAATTCTTGCGCTCTTGAAAACCCGGCAAACGCAAGATAAAGCCCCTGTCCCAAATACTGTTTCTTGCGCGATGGCACGCCCTCGTGCTATGCTTAGGCCATCCACCGGGGGACGCACAGAAAAAGCTTCCCCGGGAAAATCGATAAGGGAGGAAACGAACACATGAAGAAACTCCTTTCCCTGATGCTGGTTCTGTCGCTGTGCCTGGGTCTTGTGCCTGCATTTGCCAGCGCGGATGAAGTGCAGAAGCCCAGCAAGATCACCATCTTTGTGGATGGCACCGTGTTTACCGAGCCCAACGCGCAGGATAAGTTTGAAGCCCGTTGGGAAGAACTGACCGGCATTGATCTTGAGATCATTCAGCCCGACCACGACGCCTATTACGACGTGCTGCAGCAGCAGATTGCGTCCGGCGATTGGCCCGACGTGATGATCCTCTCCTCTACCTACTATGCTGCCTACGCCGCCGAAGGCGTGCTGTGGGACATGACCGACGCCTGGGAAAACAGCGCCACCAAGAACAGCGGTCGTTATACCGGCCAGGATGTGCTGGATGGCCTGAAGATCGGCGGCCGTCTCTACGGCTTTGCTGATGCCCGCGGCGGCGGCACTGTGACCTATGTGAAGAAGGCCTGGCTGGACAAGGTTGGCATGCAGGCGCCCACCACTTGGGAACAGTATACCGCCATGTGCGACGCCTTTGTGAACGATGATCCCGATGGCGACGGCCAGAAGGACACCTATGCGCTGACGGCGGCCGGCTTCATCGGCAAGGAAGCGCCCTACATCAATTACCTGCCTGAGTTCTATCAGGATGCCTATCCGTCCTTCTACAAGAACGCTGACGGCAAGTGGGTAGACGGCTTCACCGAGCCCGCCATGAAGGATGCGCTCGCTCGCCTGAACGAGGGCTACACCAAGGGCTGGATTGATCCTACCACCCTCACCAACGGCACCAAGGATTGCCGCAATAAGTTCTATGACGACACCACCGGCGTGTTCACCTACTGGTCCGGCACCTGGGCGACCAACCTGAAGGTCAACCTGGAAAAGAACGGCCTGGATGGCGAGCTGGTTGCGCTGGCGCCGCTGGAAGGCTGCCCTGCCTACATTGACCGTAACCCGCCCGTGTGGGCCATCTCTTCCACCTGCGAGAATCCCGAAGGCGTGTTCAAGTATTTCATCGACACCATTCTGGATGGCGGCGACATGCAGTTCCTGTGGACCTACGGCGTGGAAGACGTGCACTGGAGCCGCAAGGCGGAAACCGTGCTGGGCAAGGAATATGCTGAGGGTCAGTTCCACATGCGTGAAAATCTGGAAACTCCCGGCACCGTGTATACCAAGCACCACACCGATCCTGTGAGCTCTCTGGCGTCCTTTGCGGAAGGCTATGAGAATCCCCGCGACCAGATTGTGCAGCCCGAAAACCTGGCTTCCAACCAGCTGTTTGCCGAAAACTGCCGTCCTGCGGTCATCGTGCCCTCCACGGAGGCCATGAGCACTTACAACGGCGACCTGACCAGCCTGAAGAACGAGCTGATTGCCAAGGTGGCCATGGGTGAAATGACCTATGAAGACGCCATGACCCGTTTTGCCAGCGAAGGTAAGGCCTGGTCTGACAAGATTGTGGAAAGCCTCAACGCGCTTCAGTAATCTTTCCATCAGCCCCCACCAATGAAAAGCGGAACGGGGGAATCATCGGGCAGGGACGGCCGGTGCTGTCCCTGCCCCTACCGTCGTATCTGATCCTGCTTGGAACCAGTTCATGCAAAGGGAGGTCGCCCTATGGTCGGCGCTGCGCACAACGGTACGCATAAAAAGCCCATCGGCCCGAGAATCAAAAAATATGCAGGTTTCTACCTGCTGTTTTTGCCGGTGCTGGTATTCCTTATTGTTTTCCATTATTTGCCGATGTTCGGCATCTACTTTGCCTTCACCAAATATACCATCATCAAGGACCCCGTGTGGGTCGGGCTGGATAACTTCACGCGTTTGTTCTCCATGCCGAATTTCTGGAACGCGTTCTACAACACCCTTGAGCTGAGCGTGATCAAGCTGTTGCTGACCACCGGTTTCTCCGTCATTCTTTCCTTGCTGCTTAATGAAATGATCAACATCCATGCCAAGAAAGTTGCGCAGACCATCATCTATCTGCCGCACTTTATGTCCTGGGTGGTGACGGCTTCCGTCTTCCAGTTGATTCTGTCTCCTGCCACTGCGGGCCTTGTTAATCAGCTGCTGCTGAGCCTTGGCGTGGTGGATCAGGGCATCTACTTCCTGGGCAGCTCCCAGTGGTGGAAATTTGCCTACTATGTCATCAATATCTGGCACGACACCGGCTGGGGCACCATTATCTTTATGGCAACGCTGACCGGCATTGATCCCGGCGTATACGAGGCCGCTTCCATCGATGGTGCGGGACGCTGGAAGAAAATGCGCTATGTCACCATGCCTGCGCTGGCGAATACCATCATCACTGTGCTGATTCTGAATCTGGCAAAGATCATGAATCTGTTCGAGAGCGTGTTCGTTTTGCAGAACGACGCCGTGATGGATGTATCCCAGGTTCTTCAAACATATGTGTATTATCAGACCTTTAATAGCGGCGGCATCCCGGATTATGGTTATACCACAGCTATCGGTCTGTTCCGCTCGCTGGTCGGCATGGCGCTGATGCTCGTCTGCAACTATGCCAGCAAGAAAGTCCGCGGACGCGGTATTGTGTGACGGAAGGAGGAAAACCCTTATGCAAACGACACAGTCTGCTGCCCATGCGCAGCGTAAATCGCACAAGAAGATCGGCGTTTTCCCCTATGTCAACGGGCTGCTGTTCACAATTGTGTGCCTGATTATTCTGGTGCCCTTGTGGAAGGTGTTGGTGGATTCCTTTGACCTGACCACCGGTTACGGCATGAAACTGTGGCCGGAAAAGTTCGGCCTGGAAGGCTATACCACAGTGCTGACCAACCCTTCCCTGGTGACGCCGCTGCTCAACAGCGTCATTACCACGGTGTCCGGCACGGTGATCGGCCTGCTTTTGTCCACCCTGGGCGCGTATGTGCTGATTCAGTTTGACATGCCGGGTCGCGGATTGTTTGCGGGCATTCTGCTGTTCACCATGATTTTCTCCGGCGGCATGATTCCCAGCTACATCGTTATGCGCAAACTGGGCCTGACCAACACGCTGTGGGTGGTGATCCTGCTGCCGGCAATCAATGTGTACAATCTGGTGCTAATGCGCAACTTCTTCGAAGGAATCCCCAACAGCCTTTTTGAGAGCGCAACGCTGGATGGCTGCACCCCTATGCAGACTTTCTACAAGATTGCACTACCCCTGTCCAAGGCGGCGCTGGCGTCCATCGGGCTGATGTTTGCCGTGTCCTACTGGAACGACTATACCAACTACAAGCTGTACATCACCAAAGCCAACCTGTACAATTTCCAGATGAAGCTGCGCTCCATGATGATGGGCTCCAACCTGCCCACAGCTGTCGGCAGCGCAACGGAAAACACCGTGCAGAACGCTGCGGTCATCGTGGCTATCCTGCCCTTCATGATTCTGTATCCCTTCCTGCAAAAATATTTCGTCAAGGGCATCAACATCGGCGCCGTGAAAGAGTAACCATTTTCGGCAGGAAAGCGCGGGGGCTGCGTCGAAAAAAAACGCAGACCCCGCTTTGGTTTATCCGGATGACATGCGCGGGTGCGCAATACGATGCCTACGCATGCTTTCAACACAATGAATGCAAAGGAGAAACGCGCATGACCACCATCTTTTGGGCTGGCGACTCCACCGTGAAGCAGAACACTATCCTCACTTTTCCGCAAACAGGCATTGGACAGGCGTTTGACCGCTACACGCGCCGCTATCACGTGCAAATTGCCAACTTCGCAGAAAATGGCCGTTCTACCAAACAATTTATTGACGAAGGCCGCCTGATTCCGATTTATGACCAGATCAAGCAGGGCGATTTTCTGTTCATCCAGTTTGGCCATAATGATGAAAAGGTTGACGATCCCGCCCGCTATGCAGATCCGGATAGCGAGTTTTGTGTCAATCTGGAGAAATTTGTGAACGTTGCGCGTAACAAGGGCGCTTATCCGGTGTTGATTACACCCCTGACCCGCAGAAATTTCCGCGATCCGTCCCACAAGTTTACCCATGACCGTTGGGCGCAGGCCATGCGGCGCACAGGCGAAAAGCTTTCCGTGCCCGTTGTTGATCTGACGAAAATGAGTGAGGAACTGGTGGACAGTCTGCCGCCGGAGCAGAGCGCTAAGCTGTACATGAACATCCCCGCAGGCGTGTATCGGCATTATCCGGAGGGAAAGACGGACGATACCCACCTCCAACCCGAAGGCGCGATTGTTTTTGCCGGGCTCATTGCACGCGGATTGAAGCAGCTGGGCGGCGTTTATGCGGATCTGTTGTGCACCGAATACGATCAATGGATGGAGGAGCAAAAATGACCGATCAGCTCTACTTGGCGGATTGCGGGGATGGAACATACCGCAACCCTGTGCTTTGCTGCGATTATTCGGATCCGGATGTGATTCGCGTGGGGGATACTTATTACCTCACGGCTTCCACTTTCAACTATGTGCCCGGCTTGCCGATTCTCGTGTCGAAAGATTTGGTAAACTGGACGCTGGCCAATTATGCCCTACCCAACATTCCGGATCGCCGTTATGATACACCATGCCATGCGCAGGGCGTGTGGGCACCGGCTATTCGCTACCATGGCGGCCGTTTTTACATTTTTTACGGTATGCCGGACGAGGGAATCTTCATGATCAGCACGGAGGATGCGCTGGGTTCATGGGATGCGCCGGTGTGTGTGCTCCCCGGCAAGGGATTGATTGATCCATGCCCCTTCTGGGATGATGACGGTTCAGCCTGGGTGGTGCATGGCTATGCCAAAAGCCGCATTGGCTTCAAGGCGGTTCTGGGCCTGTTTCCCATGAGTGCGGACGCCACGCATGCCATCGGGGACGATCATATCCTTTATGACGGACAGGCAACGCAGCCTACCATTGAAGGCCCCAAGGTGTACAAAAGGGATGGCTGGTATTACATTTTTGCTCCGGCGGGCGGCGTGCCCACAGGCTGGCAGACGGTGCTCCGCAGCCGCGACATTCATGGTCCCTATGAGGAAAAGATTGTCCTCACGCAGGGCAGCACGGTGGTCAACGGCCCGCATCAGGGCGGCTGGGTTACGACGCCATCCGGACAGGACTGGTTTTTACATTTCCAATCCCGCGGGTTGTACGGGCGCATTCTGCACTTGCAGCCCATGGCTTGGGATGCGGATGGCTGGCCGCGCATGGGCGTGAAGGACGAGCAGCCCGCTCCGGCGCCTCAAACGGAGGAAGAAGTCCATCGCGCGGCGCTGCTTGCAGCCTATCCGGATTGCGGCGTACCGGTGATGCGCTACAAAAAGCCTGATGCGCCCGTGTGTCCCATCACCTCCGAACAGGGATCGGACAATTTTAAGGCCGATCATCTGGCACTGCAATGGCAGTTTATGGGCAACTGGCGGCCGGATTTCTATCGCGTGGGGGATGGAAAGCTTCAGCTGTATGCCCGCAAGCTTCCCAGCGGCGGAACAACGCTGTGGGATGCACCGCAGGTGCTTTCCCAGAAGGTGGCGTGTCCCGCTTTTGCGGCAGAAACGGAAGTGGATGTGCAGGCGCTGCAAAACGGCGCACAGGCAGGCTTCGTGCTCCTTGGCGGCCAGTATGGCGGCATTGCCGTTCGTCCAACGGCAGATGGAGTGAAACTGGATTTCGTTTATTCTGCGGGCAGCGGCCAGGGGGAGCAAACGCTGGAAACGGTGCTGCAGCCTGAAAAGAACCGGCAGGTGCACCTTCGCATGACCCTCACGCCAACAGGATACGATCAGGCGCAGGCTGCGTTTTTCTGGCGTGTGGATGGTGCGGAGTACGCGCCCATCGGCAAGCCATTCAGCCCGGCAAAGGCTACATGGGTGGGCGCACGGCTGGCGCTGTTTGCTATGCCGCTTGAAATCAACGAGGATGCGGGCAGCGCTTCCTTTAGCGCATTCCATGTGACACCTAATCGTCCTTTCCCATACGATCGGTGATTTTCTGTCCTGCCTGAGGAAGTTTCTTCCAGCGGCAGGACTTTTGCAGTTAAGGAGGTTTCTATGGTACGCATTGCATCTCAGAACATATTGCGCATGCTGCGCCGCTTTAAGCAGGAGGATGTGACGCTTCACGGCTTTGAACTGCGCCAGGATGGGCAAATCCGTGCAGAGGGTTACTATGCGCCCTTTGACAAGGGGCAGCCTCACCGCATGTATTCTGTCAGCAAAACCATGACGGGTCTTGCCATTGGCTTGTTGGCACAGGATGGAAAATTGTCGCTGGATGATCAGATTGTGCGCTATTTCCCGGATAAGCTGCATGGTGAACCGGATGCACGCCTTCAGCGGCTGACCATCCGAGACATGCTCCGCATGGCGACCTGCTTTAATCGCCGCAGCTATCGCGAGGGAGTGGATCAGGATTGGTCGGATTCCTTTTTCACCACAGTGCCAACCCATGAACCGGGCACGGTGTTTTTCTATGACACGTCCTGTTCGCAGGTGCTTGCTGCGTTGGTGCAGCGCCTGTCCGGAAGCACGGTGCTGGATTTTCTTCAGCAGCGAGTTTTCACACCCATTGGCGCATGCGATGAAAAGCGCTGGCTTCAGGATCCTGCCGGGGTTAACCAGGGAGGCACGGGGCTGATTATGTCCCTGCGCGATTTGGGCAAAACAGCGCAGCTGATGATGGATGGCGGACGCGGTATCCTGCCGGAAGCATATTTGCGGCAGGCAACACGCTGCCAGATGGATACGCCGTTTCAGCAAAATCCGGAAGAGCGCTTCGGTTATGGCTGGCAGCTGTGGATGACGCGGCATGGCTGGGCCATGTATGGCATGGGGGGACAGATGGCCATTGCCTGCCCTGAGGAAAAGATTCTCCTGTGCACGGTAGGCGATACAAGGCTTGACCCTTATGGGGTGCAGAAGCTTTACGATGGCTTTTTTGAGGAGATTATGGAGCATCTGGACGAGCCGGAGGAAGCTGGCGCACAACAGGCGCTGGAAGATTATCTTGCTTCCATGACGTTCCCTGCGCTGCCCAATGCGGCAGGCTGCACGTGGTATCCCATGGTGGAATACCGCGTGGAGGATTCGCGCCTGAAAGGTGTTACAGTCAAAGAAAATGCCGTTCACCTTCAATGGGCAAACGGCGCGCATGTTTTCTGTTGGGATGCATTGGGCCGGGTGAAGGCGGGCACATGGCAGGATACGCAGGTGCCATGCCTCACAAGCGCGGGCTTTTTGCGGAACAACACCCTGCGAGTTCGCTGCCATCTCATTGGTGATGCACCCTGCGGGGTGGAGCTTCTGCTGGCACAATCAGCCACGGGATTGACCCTGCGCCTGCGCCGCTCCGGCGACCCGCTCACCGAGGGCTACGAAGGATTGTGGTGGGGGCAAAGCGTCAAGGAGTAAGCTTCACGCGATTTTTGCGCCACAGGCCGGTAAGATACAGCAGGAAAAGCAGAAGCGCGCTGATGCCGTTGGAAATGACTACCGAATACCATACGCTGCGAACACCCATGTGCAGCAGATGCTCACATATAAACAGCGCGGCAAAACGGAACACCCACAGCCGTGCTGCATCAATGCTCATGGTAATTTCCGTATGCCCGGCACCTTGAAACAGCCCGGCCGTGGCGTTATAAATGCCATTGGAAAAGCACCAGAAGGACAGGATGCTCAGGAAATCGGCCGCCAGTGCAATGACCTCCGCGTCCGCAGAAAATAAGCTTACAATGGCGCTGGAAACAGTGGGGCGAGAGAGAATCAGCCCGCCGCACAGCAGAAATGTTACCGAGCAGGCCATGGAAATGCGATACCCTTTTTCAGCGCGGTCCGGCTGATTCGCGCCCATGTTCTGCCCTGTGATGGTTGCCACAGCCGAGCCGATGCCGTTGGAGGGAAGGGAAATCAGCCCATTGACCTTGTTGCCAATGCCATAGGCGGCCATGGCTGTTACACCGTAGGCATACACGTTGCGGCTCATCAGCAGAAAGCCGAATTGCATGGTGCTTCCGCCAAGCGCTGTGGGCAGGCCGATGCGCACAATTTCGTGCAGCATGGCTTTTTCAGGCTTCATCAAACGCAGGGACAGGCGGCTGTCCTCCGAAGGACGGGTGAGCACATAAAGCACGATGCAGGCAGGGACGGCCTTGGCTATCACGGTTGCAAGTCCCGCGCCTGCTGCGCCCCAATGCAGCGCCACCATCAACAGCGGGTCGAGCACCATGTTGATGCAAATGCCAAGCAGATTCAGCAGCATGGGACGTACAGTGTCGCCATTGGCCTGGCGGATGGCCTGAAACAGGTTGACGGTGTACAGAAAAGGCATATCCACGGCAACTGTTCGAAGGTAGACCACGGCATGGCGCCATGTTTCACCGTCCGACCCAAGCCACGTTACGATGGATGGGGTGGCAATTTCCAGCAGCGTGACGCACACAAAGCTGAAAAGCATGGCGCAGGCGAAAATTTGGTTGGCCATTTTGCGGGCTTCTTCTTTTTTACCTGCACCGATAAACTGTGCGAGCAGCACCGCGCCGGCTACCGTGAGGCCACTGCCGAAGCTGACGATCACGCTCTGCACAGGCGACACAAGGCTGATGGCAGCCAGCTGCTCTTTGCCGAGCTTGCCAAGCCAATAGGTGTCCGTGAGGTTATACATCGTTTGCAGAAAGCTGTTAATCACCACCGGGACGGCGATGGAAAGTATGGCGCGCGTCAGGCTGCCATGAAGAATCAGATCCGTATTTCCGCGTGACAGGTGCCTCATTTTTTTTCACCCTTTGCATGCTGTCAAATCAGTACCTCTGTTATTATACACGAGAACAGCGGAAAAAGAAAGTGTTTACAAGCTTCAATCGGGGAAAATACCTGTGTGTTCGGCTACTTTTGCGCGTTGACACCCGGGCACATGTTGGGTATAATCAAGGCAGAGCTGTTAACGCTTACATTTTACAAAAAGGAGCGTCTGCGCATGAAAGATGTTCAAGGCTTTTTGCGGGAATATCTTGCGGGGTATACCCCTTATAAGCAATACTGGAATTATGAGGACGGATGCGTGCTGACGGGCTGCATCGACTTGTACAAGGCTACAGGGGACAAGGGTTACCGGGATTTTGTGATGGAATATCTTGCTCCCCGTGTTGAAGCAGACGGAACTGTTCCGTCTTTTGATACGACTCGCTACAGCCTGGATGCCATCAATTGCAGCAGGGTGCTCTTCTTTGCACTGGACGAAACGGGGGATGCGCGCTATCGCAAGGCCATCGAGCAGCATATGGACAGGCTGCGCAGCCATCCCCGCTGCCGGTGCGGCAGTTTCTGGCATAAAGAAATTTATCCGGAGCAGGTGTGGCTGGACGGACTGTATATGGCACAGCCTTTCTATATGGCCTATGAAACCCGCTTTGACGGCCTTGCACATGTGGCAGATGTGGTGCGCCAATTCCAAAACGCCCGCGCGCTGTTGTTTGATGCGGATAAGGGGTTGAGCTATCACGCCTGTGATACGGCGAAACGTCAAAGCTGGGCGGATGCCCAAACAGGTCGCTCCGCAAACTTCTGGCTGCGTGCCATGGGTTGGTATCTCATGGCTTTGGTTGATTGTATCGAACTGCTGGGGCCGGATAAGCTCTATGAACATTACCGCATGCTGGTGGAGCTTTTCCGCGAGAGTATCCGTGGCCTGCTTCGCTATCAGGATGCGGAAACCGGCCTGTTTTATCAGGTGATTGACCGTTCGGACATGAGCGGCAATTATCTGGAGACCTCCGGCTCCGCCATGGTGGCCTATGCGGTGATGAAAGCCGTCCGCCTGGGGGTGCTGAATGATGAAAAGTATTTGCCGCTGGGGGAAAAGGCATTCCGCGGTCTTGTGGACAACAAGCTGACGGCGGATGCTGAGGGCAAGCTGCATTTGACGGATATCTGCAAAGCGGCTGGACTGAGCGATGAGCGGGATGGTTCGGTGGCTTATTATCTTTCCGAACCCCGCGTCAGTGATGACAGCAAGGGCGTCGGCCCCTTCATGATGGCCTGCGCCGAATACGCTCAGGCAGAAAAGAACGTTTAATGGAGGATGCGCAGCATGGAACTGAGTTGCCTGTTTGTTTCCGGCCGCAGCGCCGCCTTGCAGCTGGCGGACGGCGGATTGTATAACACCCTGAAGCCTTATACGATTTTTGTCAACGGTCAGGCATGGAAAACAACGGATCGTGTGGTCACCAATCTCTATGGTCTCTGGCCGGATACGGATTACCTGGTGGAGGTGATGGACGGGGGAGAAAAGGCAGCTTCCATCACCTTGAAAACGAAGTACGAGAGCGTGTCGCTGAATGTGCGCCGCTTTGGCGCGGTGGGCGACGGCGTGCACGATGACACAACGGCCATTCAGGCAGCAATCACCTGCTGCCCTGCATCGGGGCGGGTGCTGATCCCTGAAGGTACATATCTGGTTACGCCGCTGTTCCTCAAAAGCCACGTATCCGTTGAACTGCAAAAAGGCGCGGAGCTTCGCCTTTGCACTGACCGGCACCGGTTTCCCATTTTACCCGGCATCACGGAATATACGGATGAATCTGCCGATTACAATCTCGGCAGTTGGGAAGGCAATCCGCTGGACATGTTTGCTGCAATGATTACCGGCGTGGAAGTGGAGGACGTTTGCGTTTACGGCCCCGGCCTTTTGGACGGGCAAGCAGATAAGGCGGACTGGTGGATCAACCACCGCGTGAAAAACCTGGCATGGCGGCCACGCATGGTGTTCCTGAATCACTGCCGGGAGGTAACGTTCCAGGGTGTGACGGTGCGCAACAGCCCCGCGTGGAATCTGCAACCCTATTTCAGCGAACATCTCCGTTTCCTGGGCGTGACGGTTAACGCACCGGCTGACAGCCCCAACACCGACGGCTTTGACCCGGAAAGCTGCAAGCATGTGCTGCTGGCGGGCGCACATTTCTCCCTGGGTGATGACTGCATTGCCCTGAAAGCCGGGAAAATCTACATGGGCCGAACCTATCACACACCCTGCGAGGATATTCAAATCAGCCACTGCCTGATGGAAAACGGACATGGCGGCGTAACGGCGGGCAGCGAAATGGCAGGCGGCGTGAAGCATGTGCGGGTGAGCGATTGCCTTATGCGCAATACTGACCGCGGTTTGCGCGTGAAGACCCGCCGGGGACGCGGCAAGGATGGCGTGATTGATGATATCGTGTTTGAGCATGTGAAGATGGAGCATGTGGGCGCGCCTTTTGTGGTTAACTGCCTGTATTTCTGTGATCCGGATGGACATACCGACTGGGTGCAGTCCCGTGAAAAACAGCCGGTGAACGATGGAACGCCCTATGTGGGCAATGTAATCTTCCGGGATGTGGAGGCGGAGCATTGCGGCGCATGCGCGGGCTACTTCCTTGGCCTTCCCGAACAGCCCATTGAGCATGTGGTGATGGAAGACGTCCACTTCACTTTTGACTCCAAAGCCAAGCCCATGCAGCCTGCCATGGCCGAGGGTGTAGAGGAGTGCCTGAACCGCGGCGTGATTGCAAAATTTGTTAACCATATTACCATGAAAAACGTGACCGTCACCGGGCAGCAAGGCGACATGCTGGACTGCGAACAAGTGACGCATGTGGAAGGAGTCGAGCAACAATGAACATTGGTATCCGTATGCATGACATGACCCCGGGCACGCTGGAGGAACGTGCGGCTATCGCTTGCACGCAGGGCTTTTCCTGTGTGCATCTGGCGCTGAGCAAGACCATTGACCCGGCGTACATGGACCCCGCTGTGGCAACGCCCGGTTTGGCCAGCTATGTGCGCAAAGCCATGCAAGGACTGGACGTGGCCGTACTGGGGTGCTATCTGAACCTTGCCCATCCGGATGAGAAGACTTATCAAGAAATTGCGCGCAAGTATGTGGCGCATCTCCAACTGTGCCGCTGGATGGGCGCCGGTGTGGTCGGCACGGAAACCGGTAATCCGAATGCCGATTATCATTATGATCCGGAACGCAGCCACACGGAAGACGCGCTGAAACTGTTCATCGACCGTTTGCGTCCTGTGGTAGACGCGGCGGAAAAGATTGGCGCAACCATGGCCATCGAGCCTGTGTATACCCACATTGTGAGCGACGGTAAGCGCGCTCGCCGGGTGCTGGATGAAATTCATTCGCCGAACCTGAAGATCATCCTTGACCCTGTGAATCTGCTGCATCCGGATAATCTGGCACGCCGCGGTGCCGTGATTGACGAGGCTATTGAGCTGTTGGGCGATGATGTGGCGATTGTCCATCTCAAGGACTATCATGCCACTGCAACGGCACTGCCGGCCTGCGCCTGCGGCACGGGTGAAATGGACTATGATGCAGTGCTTCGCTTTGTCAATGCCCGCAAGCCTCATATTCAGATGACGCTGGAAGACACTGTCCCGGACAATGCAGAAGCTGCGCGGCTCTTCATTGAGCGCCGCGCGCAGGAAGTGTAAGACTTGACTGTGCAGCGGAAGAGGATAGATAACCAAGAATGATCGCTTCCTGCACATTTTGCTGAGCATATTGTCGAGGAAAAAAGAACGGACAGGCAGCCGGAAACGCTCCGCAAGGGGCACAACCGGCTGCCTGTCTGCTGCTTTATGCCATCATGAAATCGTAAGAGGAGAAAAGAGTTTACATTTCATACGTCGCCAGGATGGAACGGGCGATAGCGGCTTTGGTTTGCCGCGTATCCATAGCCTGCTTTTCGATGTGCCGGTGCGCCTGATCCTCCGTCATGCGCAGATACTGGATGAGCACGCATTTGGCGCGATCCACCAGCCGAACATCGGCAAGCTTTTGTTCCAATTCCT
Organism: uncultured Clostridia bacterium; assembly: GCA_934647165.1. Lineage (GTDB taxonomy): Bacteria > Bacillota > Clostridia > Christensenellales > Aristaeellaceae > CAKUFA01. The sequence continues at coordinate 18,370 of CAKUFA010000001.1, forward strand.
CATTGGCTTGCTTGAGTGTATCCAACCGGCCGTTCATGACCCGCGCAAAGCGCAGCGCCTGCTCAAACAAGGTTTTGGCCACGGGCTTTGCCAACACCATCACCCCACGGGGCTCCATGCGTGCGGCAACGGCGTCCGCAAGGTCGCTTTTTACCAGCAGAATGACGCTGGCAGAGGATTGCCGTGCCAACAGCAAGGCTAAATCCAGGCCGTTTTCATCGCTCAGGGGCGTGTTAATCACGACCAATGTATAGGCATTTTGGGCGGAAAAACGGCGCGCTTCATCGCCGCACTGGCATAACGTGGCGCCGTCAAACAGCTCCGGCGGCAGCAGCGCCTGAAGCAATGCGCGGCTTTTGTCCGAACTGCCGACAAGCAAAACGCTGTCCTGCATGCACATTTCTCCTTCCTTTTAAGCGATGCAAACGCTTTCCGGTACATCTTCTGTGCAGAAAAACGCTTCTTTTTTGTTGTGCAAACGCAGCTTTCGGGGGCAGGTAATGCGGCTCCTGTGCCGGGTACATGCGCATTATAGCGGATAGGGCGGCTGAGCGTCAAGGCAGGGTGTGTTCTTTCCATGCATTTTGTCGGGCATAAGGGGCGCCTGCACAGCATACCCTGCTGCGAGGTGAAAAGCATGACGGAGCTTGAACTGTTTGCGCGGCTCATTCAATGTGAGGCGGGCGGCGAGGGGGATGACGGCATGCGCGCCGTTGCCAGCGTTGTGATGAACCGTGTACGCATCGCCAAAGGTGAATATGGGCGATACAATAATCTGCGCTCGGTCATTTATCAGGATGGGCAATTCAACTGTGTGCGCACGGTGCTGGGCGGGCAAACCAACCTCCAAAACGTGTACAACATGAACCCGACCCAGGTTCACTATGACATTGCCAACTGGGCCATTGCGGGCAACCGGTTGAGCAATCTGGGGCAGGCACTGTGGTTCTTCAACCCGTATTCGGATACATGCAGGAACAATTTCCCAAGTGCCGTGGGATACTTTGTCATCCGCATTGGCAACCATTGCTTTTACAACCCGACTGCCGCCTATTACGAAACATAACAAGCTGGCGCAACCGGGCGAAATGTGCTACAATAGTCCCTGAAACCAATGAAGGGGGGACTGCCTTGTGGCCTGCGCCTACACGCTCAATGATGTATCCCTGCACTATAGTGAAAAAAAGCTGCTGGAACACGTGAATCTGACCATTTCCGATGGGGATCGCATCGGTGTGGTGGGGCGCAACGGTGCAGGTAAGTCCACACTGCTGCGGCTGCTGGCAGGCGTGGAGGAGCCGGACGGGGGAGAAGTTGCGCACAGACGCGGCCTGTCGGTGGCTTATCTGCCGCAGACGCCCCTGCTGCATGATGAAGATACCATTACCCGTGCGGCACTCCATTATCGCACAGCCCGCCCGGGCGAAGATGTGGAAAACGCTGCCTATGAAGCGCAGACCATTCTGACTCAGCTTGGGTTTGCAGATACATCCGTGAAGGTGGGTACCCTGTCCGGTGGGCAGAAAATGCGCGTGGCGCTGGCCGGGGTTCTCTGCAGACCCTGCGATGTTCTGCTGCTGGATGAACCAACGAACCACATTGACATTGACATGGCGCAGTGGTTGGAAGATCGCCTGATGGCCTTCAGGGGAACACTGGTTGTTGTAACCCATGACCGCTATCTGCTGGAGCGGGCGTTTGGCCGTATCCTGCATGTGGGCGGCGGCAAAGTGGATGCTTTTCAATGCGATTATGCCGGGTATTTGGAGGAACGCGCCCAACGGGAGGAAATGGCCGAAGCTACGCTGCGCAAGAACAAGTCGCTCTATCGCAAGGAGCTGGCATGGATTCGCCGGGGCGCACAGGCACGCAGCACCAAGGCCAAAGGACGTATCGAACGCTTTGACCGGCTGACGGATGCCATCCGTGAAGCGCCGACAGAAGAAACCCTTGCCATGAAAAGCGTTGCCAGTCGCCTGGGCAAGAAGGTGATGGCATGGGAAAGTCTCAATGTGGCGGCAGGCGGGCAGACGCTTATCCGCGATTTTTCCTATACGCTTTTGCGAAATGACCGCCTGGGCATTGTGGGCGGCAACGGAGCCGGAAAAACAACACTGCTGCGCACCCTTATGGGAGAGCTGCCGCCGGAAAGCGGTGTGATCGAGCGGGGCGAAACGGTGAAAATCGGCTATTTTGCCCAGCACTGTCCCAAGCTCCAACCGGAGGAAACGCGCATCATTGATGCGGTGCGGGATGTGGCAGTCAACGTCTATACCCCGGATGGGGAAATGTCCGCTTCACAGATGGCGGAAACGTTCCTTTTCCCTTCGGCAATGCAGTATCAGAAGGTATCGAGTCTTTCCGGTGGGGAAATGCGGCGGCTGTATCTGCTGCGTGTGTTGATGGCAGCGCCCAATGTGCTGGTGCTGGATGAACCGACAAACGACCTTGATATTGAAACGCTGAACGTCCTGGAGGACTACCTGGATGCGTTCCAGGGTGCGGTGATTGCCGTGAGCCATGATCGTTATTTCCTGGATCGGGTGACCGGGCATCTGTTTGCCATTGAACAGGGGAAGATGGTGCCGTATATCAACGGATGCGCCAGCTATTTGGAACACCGCAAAGAAGAATACGCTGCACAGGCTGCGCCAAAGGATACACCTGCGCCTAAAGCAGCGAACAGGCGGAGCGCCGATAACGCGCCCAAATTCACCTTCCGTGAACAGCGGGATTTTGACACCATTGACACGATGATTGCGGAACTGGAAGATACGCTGAGTCGGCTTTCCAAAGCCTTGGAAGCGAACAGCGCCAACTATGCCAAGGTAACGGAAATTATGCGGCAGCAGGAAGAAACACAGCGCAAATTGGACGAGGCAATGGAGCGTTGGATGTATTTGCAGGAAAAGTATGAGGCTATACAGGCTGCGCAGACAGGCAAAAAGGCATAACGAGCATCAATTACAACAGGGATAGTGCCGAGGAACGATAACGCACGCGAACTGCGCCGGTTTTGCGGTCCACCCGGCAGATAACCCTGCTGATGTATCCGTCACATATCTTATCAAAGGTAACATAAAGAGGGTTGCCCCAATTGGTGCAGGTGATAGCGATCTGCTGGCGGTGCCTGGCGATCTCATCGGGGCCGAGAAGCTCCATGTAACGTTCCATGGCCAGGCATTTGGCACGGGTTTCCGAAATCATAGGCAACACATCCTTCAAGGAAGAATGAAAAGGGAAAAAACAAGGGGTACACTGTCGTCCAACAAAGAAGTAATGGGTTTATCACTTGTGATGTTTGCATTATAACATGAAGAAACTCTGCCTGTAAACCCTGTTTTATGCAAAAACAGAGAGAAAACATATTCTATTGTGCTTGAAAGAAAAAAACAAACATGCATGTGTTGCCGAACGAACCGATCGTTTGCAAAGCGTGGAAAATGGATTTGAATGGTTTGCTGTAACCTGAAAAACAGAAAAGAAGAATTATGTATTGATACTTTTGCGTTTTGCGCTTGACAAGCGGATGGCACACGGATATAATAACCAATATCATGGCGATGATGGGAAGAGTAACTCTCCATGCCGGTCGTAAAGAGAGCCTTCGGGTGGTGTGAGAAGGTGACCGCAGGGTAGTGAAGTACATCCCTGAGTTATCTGCTGAAACGGAAGGAGTAGGCGGCATCCGGCGCGCCGGTTACAGCGCAGAGGGATGATATGTCCCTTGTGAGGGCCGAAACAGCATCGGCCGAATGCGGAAGTGGTACCGTGACAATGTTCACCTTCCCCGGGCAAATGCCTTGGGAAGTTTTTTTATGGAAAAGGAGGAGGAAGGATGGAGCTCGACCAGCTGCGCTTTGCCCATCGTTTTGACGGTATTACGGGCAGCGCTATTCGCGAAATTTTCAAAATGATTGCCAAACCCGGGATGATCTCCTTTGCAGGCGGCAATCCATCGCCGGCCGCATTGCCGGATGAAGAAGTTGACCGTATAGCCCATCAAGTGCTGAAGGATAACGGCAAGGCCATTTTGCAATACGGCGCGACGGAAGGATACCCGCCGCTGCTGGAAAGCTTGAAGGCTTATGTGGAAAATCAGTTGGGATGCGATATTCCTGCTGTGCTGCCGGTGACCGGTTCCACGCAGGCGATGGATTTGCTGTGCAAGGCGCTGATTGATCCGGGTGATGCCATTTTGGTGGAGGATCCCTCATTCCTGGGCAACTTGCAGTGCATGAAGCTGTACCAAGCAAAGCTTGTGCCGGTGGAAAGCGATGAGCATGGGCTGATGCTGGACAAGCTGGAGGAGGCTATGGCCACGCAGCATCCAAAGATGCTGTATGTGATTCCTACGTTCCAGAACCCAACCGGCAAAACGCTGGCTGCTGACCGCCGGGAGCCTATCGCACGCCTTGCGGCCAAGTATGGCGTGGTGGTGGCGGAGGATGATCCATACCGTGATTTGCGCTATGCGGGCGAAGGCGCACGCTCCATCAAGTCCTTTGACAAGGATGGCTGGGTGGTGTTCCTGGGCTCGTTTAGCAAAATTATTTCGCCGGGGCTGCGGGTGGGCTATATGGCAGGTGACAGCCGTATCCTGCGCAAGTGCACCATGGGCAAACAATCCAGCGATGTGCACACGGCAAACCTCAACCAGGCCATTGTCGATCAGTTCTTGCGGCAAAACCTGCTGCCGGGACACATTGCAAAGATCTGCCAAAGCTACAAGCAGCAGCTGGACGCAATGCTGGAGGAACTCGCCTCTTTCCCGGAGGGCACACGATATACGCGCCCCGAGGGCGGGCTCTTCGTGTGGGTGGAGCTGCCTTCGGGGATGGACGCAAAAGCCATGCTGGAACAGGCGGTGCAGCGTCATGTAGCCTATGTGCCGGGCACACACTTTTTTGCTTACGGCGGGCACGAAAATACGCTCAGGCTCAATTTTTCCAACAGCACCATTGCGCAGATTCATGAAGGCATGACTATCCTGCGCGATGTGATTCGACAAAACCTGTGAAAAATGAAAGGAGCAACAACCATGGCGAACGTACTTGATACCCTGCGGGAGCGCGGATTTCTGGCACAGATGACCTTTGAGGATGAGCTGTACAAGCAGCTGGAAGAACCGACCACCTTCTACGTGGGCTTTGACCCCACGGCGGATTCTCTGCACATTGGCCACTATATCCCGATCATGGCCATGGCACACATGCAGCGGGCTGGCCACCGGCCCATTGCGCTGATGGGCGGCGGCACCGCCATGATTGGCGACCCCTCCGGCAAAACGGATATGCGCAAAATGATGACCGTGGAAACCATTGACAACAACGTGGCACACATCAAGCAGCAGATGAGCCGTTTCCTTGATTTTTCTGACGGCAAGGCCATCATTGCCAATAACGGCGACTGGCTGCGGCATTTGAACTTCATTGAGTTTATGCGGGATATCGGCTCCATGTTCTCCGTCAACAAGATGCTCACGGCGGAGTGCTACAAGGCGCGCATGGCTACCGATAATGGCCTCAGCTTCCTGGAATTCACTTACATGCTCATGCAGAGCTACGATTTCCTGGAGCTGTTCCATCGTTATGGCTGCCGGCTGGAAATGGGAGGCAACGATCAGTGGAGCAACATGCTCGGCGGTGCGGATCTGGTGCGCCGCAAGGATAACGAGAAGGCGTTTGCCTGCACCTTCCAGCTGCTGCTGACCCATGACGGTCGCAAGATGGGTAAGACGGAGAAAGGCGCGCTGTGGCTGGATCCCAACAAGACCTCGCCCTTTGATTTCTACCAGTACTGGCGGAACGTGGATGACAAGGACGTGGAGAAGTGCCTGGGTCTGTTGACCTTTTTGCCCATGGACGAGGTTCATCGCCTGGGCGCGCTGGAAGGCAGCGCAATCAACGAGGCAAAAAAAGTGTTAGCCTATGAGGTGACGAAACTGGTACACGGCGAGGAAGAAGCACAGAAGGCGGCCGAGGCGGCGCAGGCGTTGTTTGCAGGCGGCGCAAACGGGCAGAATGTGCCCTCCTTTGAGGTGACGCGCGACATGTTGGCGGAGGATGCCCGTGTGACAACCATGCTGGCACTTGCAGGCATGTGCCGAAGCCGCAGCGATGCACGCAAACAGGTGGAAGCAGGCGCCGTGCTTGTGGCGGATGAAAAGGTGACGGATGTGAACGCCGTGATTACTGCCGAACAGTTCGGGGCTGACGGCCTGATGCTGCGCAAGGGGAAGAAAACCTTCTGCCGCCTGATCCTGAAATGAGCGCGCCCTACAAAACGCTTAGGCAAAGCGCCTGCGATGAGTTCGTCATCAACAAAAGCCGCTTTATCGGCTATGCCTCGCCTGCTGAAACGGAGGAGGAAGCCTTGGCCTTTTTGCGAATGATTCGTGAAAAGCACAAGGATGCCACGCACAACTGCTATGCCTATGTGATTGGGCGCAACGCAGGAATCATGCGCTATTCCGATGACGGAGAACCGGGTGGGACAGCAGGGTTGCCGATAATGGAAGTCATCAAGGCGCAAGGCGTTGTGAATTGCATTGTGGTGGTGACGCGCTATTTCGGCGGTGTGCTGCTGGGCGCGGGTGGGCTTGTGCGCGCCTACACGCAAGGCTGTGCCGTGGTGCTCAAGGCTGCGCAGGTGGTGGTCATGGAGCACTCCCAACGCTATCTGTGCGAAGTGAGCTATGCCCTGTGGGACAAAGTGCAGTATGCCATGAAAAGTCTGCCGGTGCGGCTGCTTTCAAGCGAATTCACCATCGCGGTGACCTTCACCATTCTGGTGCGGGAGAAGGATGCGAATCAAGTGCTGGAAACGCTCACCCGGGTGACGGACGGGCGACTGGAGTCCCTGCTGGAGGATGAGTCTTTCGAAGGCTGGAGCGAGTAAGCATTCCTCCTGTGAAAAATGGAAAATCATTGAAATACGCCCGTGACGGCCTTCATGTCACGGGCGTATTTGGTGAAGTTCTTTTTTCCTGCGTTCGCTGTCTTATCGCCCAGCTGCTCATTGCTGGCCTTTTCCAGGTAGCCGACTTCAGCAAGGGCGATTGCAATCACCTTTTGACGGTCATACATCCGTCCCAGCCCCCTTGTCAGCAGGCGAAAGCTGCTTGTACAGCTGATTCACGCCAGTAGACGCAAGGCCGGACACGATGCCGATTGCGACGGCATTCAGCAGGTCGTTTGCAGGGAATTCAGGCATGATATACATACCCAGCACACCCAGCGCACCGCCCGCAATGCCTACAATCACGGGAATCAGTTCATCCCTGATTGCTGTGATTGCCTTTGCTGCAAGGCCAATCAGGTAGGTGATAACCACAATCGCAAGTACGGTTCCCATCGTAGAAATATCCATGATACCAACCCTTTCTTTTTTGTTTTTAGGCATAGAAAAAGCACCTTGCATGTGCAGGGTGCTTAGTTCAGCTTTATTACCTTCTTAATATCTTCTGGCTTTATCCAGTCTGTTTCAGTTCCGTCTTTTCTGTCTATGTCGGCGATAAAAGCTTTCCCGCCATCGAAGATTTCAACAATAGAAGCGTAATCGCCGCCCTTCAGAAGAACCCTGTCGTATTGCTTAATCTTCATTCTTTCACCTTCTTATCCGTCACATAGACGCTTGTTAGGCGCTTCTTGCCGTCCTCGTCAATCCAGGCTGTCAATACGTTTGCTTTTTTCCCGTTTGCACCAGTAATCAGCATAACGTATTCATAAAGCGTCCCGTAGCCTTTACTGCCTTTTTCTGTGAACTTGCTTTCATCAGCATTATCAAGAATCCTTTGCAGCAATTCGTCCGCATTGTCTTTGGTATATCCAAGCGCCAGTTCAAAAGCCTTTGCCTTGTCTGGTGCTTTTTGTGGGTCAAGCGCATATCCTGTCAGCTTTCGCTTTGGGATAGCAAGATTTCCCGCTTCTATTATACCACTTTTTCCTGATTTTTCAACGGTTTCAGCCGCTTTCAGATACTTCTTTTCAAAATCTTTGAAGTTGTCCGTTTTGTCAAGCCCGAAGAATTTTGCACGATCTTTCAGCGTTTGCAGTTCCGATGCATCCAGTTCCCACCTGGCACGGGTCAGCGCCACGCATCGGCAGTTGCAATCTTCTGCCGGGTCGCCAGGATTCCTCATTTGCACAAAGCTGGGGGCGATGTTCTGCCAGGGAAAAAAGCCGCATATATCATGGCACACAGGGAAGGGGGAAACGTGGCATGGAGATGCGGCAGATGAAGGAAAGCATACCAATGGAGCAGCAGGTGGCCAGTGGGTGCAGCCAGGCTGTTGTGGAGGGGGAAATCACCCTGCCGGGTGGATTGCGGGAGGAGGCGCGCGTGCTGCATGCGGGCGGCATGGCGGTCATTAGCAGCGTGGAAACCATGCAGGATCGTGCCGCTATCTCCGGCAAAGTGGTGTTCCGTACCCTCTATACACAGGGAGATCCGGAGAAAGTTCAGGCCATTGAGGCTACGGCGGAGTTTACACACATGATGGATTTACCTGGCACACAGCCGCGGATGTTGTGCCAGGCGGAGATATGGGTGGAACATGTGGATGCGCATGCAGCAAACGGACGGCTGAGCCAGCGGGCAGTGGTTCGCGTGTGCGCGCGCGTGCTGTCGCCGCAGCCTGTGGAAACGCTCACGGGAATCAAAGGCGTGGCGGGACTCGAACTTTGCACACGGCAGCTGACGCTGTGCCGCACAGTTGCTGCGGGCGATGAGGAAACACTGCTGCGGGAAGAATTTGCCCTTCCGCAGGGCTTGCAGGTTCGGGAAACCCTTTGCGCGGACGCAGCCGTGCAGGTGGAGGAGGTTACAGGCGGCGTTGGCCGCGCGGGAGTACGCGGCACGGTGCAGCTGGAAGTCTATCATGCCAGCGAACTGCCGGGAAAACCGCTGGTTGTTACACGGCATGTCATCCCCTTTTCGCAAACGGTTGAGCTGAGCGGTGAGGATGGCGAAATGCTCCATGCGCAGGCCTTGGTGAAGGATGTGGCGGTGGCCAGCCAGGAAAATGCGGAAGGAGAGCGCACACTGCGGGCGGAGGTGCTGCTGGGGCTACAGGCCAGTGCGCACCGGCAGGAGCAAGTGACGCTTTTGCAGGATGCCTACACAACCCAGGGGGACGCGTTGCAATTTCAAAAACAAACAGTGCGTGTGCGGCAAGGGGACGCAGCAGGCCAAAGCGCGGAAAGCGGCAAGGCCATGCTGATGCTCCCGGAGGGCAGCCCGGCGGTGCGGACAGTGCTCTGCGCATTTGCAACGCCAATCCTTACATCCAGGGAACAGATTGGCGGAAGACTGAATGCGGAGGGGATGCTGGAAATCACGCTTCTCTATATGACCGATGACAGCGCTGTACCCGTCGCCGTATATCAGGAGGAGCCGTTCCGAGTAACCTTTGCTGTGAAGACCGAACCGGATGATTTCCTGCATATACAAGCAGCGGAGATCGATGCATCCGCCATTACATCCGACCGGGTTGAAATGAAGTATATTATGCGGCTAACCATTTCCGGCACACGAACGACACAGGCAGAGCTGGTGACAGATGCGGAAACAACGCCGGCGGAGGAGCCGGATGCTGCAATGATCCTCTGCTTTGCCCAACAGGGTGAAACCCTGTGGGATATCGCGCGACGTTATCGCATGCCCATGGCGTTCATTAAGGAGCTGAATCCGGAGCTTGCGGCGGAGCCACGTCCTGGTCAGGGCGTTGTTGTTTGGCACAGGCGTGTGGAGGAGTGAAACGGACGCGGATATTAAGATCCTCGCAACGCTTCAACAGGTGCAAGGTTTGCAGCACGCATTGCGGGCAAAACGCCAAAGAGCAGCCCGAGGGCGGAAGCGGCAAGAAGTACAGGACATGCAACGGCAGGGGAGAGCGTAGCCTTTAGGCCAATCCAGGCGCCGAAAAGGTGAATCATCACGACCCCGAGCACAAGTCCGCACAGGCCGCCAAGCAGTGCATAACCAGCGCCTTCCAGCACAAACAGAAGCGCCACTTGCCGCCTGGTCGCGCCGATTGCTTTCAGAAGACCGATTTCCCGGCGGCGTTCCCGCACGGAAACCAGCAGGATGTTCATCACCCCGATGGAACCGGTGAGCATGCATACGGCCGCCACACAGGACAGAACCATGACAAAAATGCGGATCACTGAGCGTGCCGCGTCGATTTCATCCTGCAAAGAGGAGACTGTGTATGCGCCGCCGAGGGTGGATAACGCATCCTCCGCAGCGCTGCACAGGGTATCCGCCCGCATGCCCCGGGGCACGCTGAACGTAAGCTCCGTCACCCGCACGTCGGAATAGGTGTCAAGAAAGGTTCGCAGCGGCAGAAGCACGGAACCGGAAGTTGTGGCCAGTGGCTGCGCAAGCATGTCGCTAACAATGCCCACAACGCGCATGGAGCGTCCGCTGACCCAGATGCGGCGGCCGAGCATGTCTCCGCCAAGGGTATCGCTCAGGCTCTGGTCAATGATGGCGACGGCGGCGGCAGATGTATATTCCGCGTAAAAAAAGAGCCGACCTTCAAGAAGATGCGGATGGTGCACGAGATCAATGCCTGCATCGTAGCCGGTGATCGAGGCGGCACAGGTTGTTTCACCCAACTGCACAGCGCCGATGGTAGAAGCGCCCGCACAGGCAGGTGCGCCAACGGCGCGGGCTATCACGGCGCTGTCTTCAGGCTGCAAGGGACGATCACTGTCAGAATTGCAGGTAATCCACACTTTGTCTACGCCAAGCCGGGCAATTTCGCTTTCAACTTCCGCTTGCCCTGCACTGCCGAGGGCTAGCACGGTGAGAATAGCGCCAATGCCAACGCCAAGACCCAGCATGGTGAGAAACGTGCGTACGGGATTCCTGACGAGGTTTCCCGAGGAAAGCGTTGTGGCGTCGCGAAGGGTCATGGGTTCACCTCCCGGTAACGCTGCCCGGAGGTAAGCGATGCGGGCGTGTCCACCACACGAATACCGTCCGGCAGGGAAACCCATGCGTACAGTTCATCCTTGAGCTGCACATGGGCCGGAGTCTCCCAGAGTCTTCCGTCCGCTGCCCACCACACGGTGCCGCTGTCTGTGATGGCGCTCAGGGGAAGCGTGGATACGCCGCTGCGGGCGGCAAGCACGATTTCGGTCTCAACAGCTGCGCCAAGGGGTAAGGAAAGATTGTGCGAGGGGGTTAGCGTCACATCGGCAACGGTTTGGCCGGTGCGCTCGTCTGTCCGGGCGGCGCCGACTTCGCGCACGATGGCGGTGCAGGCTGTAATGCCCCCTGAAAGGATGCGCGCCTGTTGGCCAATCTGTACCTTTTCGGCATCATGCAGAACGGCGGTACAGCGGATTTCCTGCCGGGGTGTGCTTAGCAGCATGGCAGCTGTTCCCGCCATCACGCCGCTGTTCGGTGTCACATTCACCTGGAGCACCTGTCCATCAACGGAGGCGCGAACGGTCATGGCGTTCAAGGCTGCGCGTGCTTGCTGCACTTGGCTGAGCGAAGCGAGCGTTTCCAACGCAGTGCCGGGAACAAGGAGGTCTGCGGATGCCGCGACCGTTTCCTGGGCGGCATAAACCGCAGAAAGCGTTGCTTCCTGTGTGCTTGCATCCAGCCGGAAAAGTGCCTGACCGGCAGATACGCTGTCTCCGGCGCGAACATAGACTTCTTTAACCAGCGCAGTCACGGGGGCGAGAGCAACATACTCGCCCTCGTAGCGGATGCGCCCGGCGAGCGCGACCATCTGCTCGACTGCGCCGGTGGCGACGCTTGTCAGGCGCACGCTGGCAGAGTGTTCGGTTGGCAGGGCATTGGCGGCCAATGATGGCAGCACCAGCATCATGCCCACCGCCAACGCTGTGAGTCCAAGCATCATCAAGGTCATCCGCACTTTCCGCATCGGCACGCACCTCGCTTCTTTTCTGCAAAATAGCCTGTCCAGGCGTTTGCGGACTATCCGCGGAAGGTTGTGCCAGGGTATCACAAAGGCCGCCCGGGGCAAAAATAATTTGCCGGGCGGCCTTTGCTTTATGGAGGATAGGGAGGTGACGCTCCCGGGAAAAGGGAGCGTCGGGAAAAAGGAGACGCTCTCAGGTTGGCTGGTGGCTTGCCTTCCTGATCGCAGTTTTACTATAACAGGAGAATGTGAAGCGCAAATGAACGTGCTGTGAACAGTTTCGCATTTTATGTGCGGTGGTTGTTCAGCTCACTGCGTTCCAACCGCAAATCACTCACCGTTTTGCTCAAGTGACGATCCAGCTGCTCCATCACGCCATCCAGATAGTCAAACGTGTTCTGGCGGAGGAGCGCAAGCTCTTCCTGCATGTTTTGCTTGGCTTCGCTGGCCTCCACCCGTGCCCGGCGGACAATTTCTTCCTGGCTGACCAGCACTTGTGCACGGCGCTGGGCATCCTCCAGGATGCGGTTTGCTTCGCTGCGTGCGGCCTCAATGGTGGCGTTGGCGTCGCTCTGCGCTTTGGCGAGGGTGTCACGGGCCGCGCGTTCGGCCTTGCTGGTGGCGTCGGACGCCTGCTGCTGGGCTTCGGAGAGCATTTGCGTGGCACGCTGGCGCGCATCCGTGATGGTGGCATTACGCTGCTGTTCGGCATCCTGTTGGATGCGCTGGATGTTGTGCGCATAGTCGGAGGCGGCCTGCACAACACTGGGCAGGCTGTTTTCCAACGTGTGCACGCATTCCAGCAGCCGTGGACGGTTCACGATGCACTCGTCCTTTCCCATAAAGGCCTTGCGCGCGTTTTCCACCGTGTCGCTGATCTCCTGAATGAGGGAGAGGCACTTTTCGATGCTGTTGTTAGCCATGATAACCCTCCTGGCAAATTGTCATGAATCATTCCGCTGTGCCGTGGTCACAGAAAAATGCCTGTACCTTGGGCAGAATTCGGCTGGGTACAAACGGGGCGATGTCTCCGCCAAAGCTGGCCAGCTCCCGCACAACAGAAGAGGAGATGTAGGCGTGCTCCGGCAGGGTCATCATAAAGAGCGTTTCCATTTCCGGCAGCACCTGATGGTTTACCTGCGCCATTTGGAACTCGCTTTCAAAATCGCTCACAGCGCGAAGGCCGCGGATAACCGCATGCGCGCCTGTCTGACGCACATAGTCCACCAGTAGGCCGCCGAAAGCATCCACCGTCACGTTGGGGATATCTGCGCATGCTTCACGGATGAGGGAAAGGCGCGTTTCCAGGGGAAAGCATCCGGCTTTGGCCGGGTTGTGCAGCACAGCTACAATCACCCGGTCAAACAATCGGGCTGCACGGCGGATGATGTCCATGTGCCCAACCGTGATGGGGTCAAAGCTGCCGGGATAAATGCAAATACGTTCCATGCTTATGCTTCCTCCGCAGAGGCGCGGGCATACATAGTCACACCTGCAATACCCCAGCGACGGGTATCCGTGCAGGTGTAACCGTCCGCCACAAGGGGTTCATGCTGCGCCTGGTGTTCAATTACCACAAGTCCTTCTTCGTCAAGCAGGGGAAGCAAGGCACGGGTGACCTCGCTCAGATCAAGCATGGCATAGGGCGGATCCAGAAAAATCAGGTCAAACCGGACATTTTCCTGCTGCAGCGATTCCACAGCGGCATGCCAGTCGCTTTGCAGCACACGGCACCTGTCGCTGAAGTGAAGCGCATCCACATTTTCATGGATGCAGCGGATGGCCGAACGATCGTGATCCACAAGTATTGCGCTTTGTGCGCCGCGGCTGATGGCCTCCAGCGCCAACGCACCGCTGCCGGCAAACAGATCCAGTATCCGGGCGTTCGGCACACGGCGGCATAAAACGTTGAACAGGTTCTCACGCACGCGGTCGAGCGTGGGGCGGGTGTCACGCCCTTCAGGCGCATGAATGACACGGGAACGCGCCGAGCCAGCTACAATGCGCATGACGTTGTCCTCCTTTGGGGAAAAATTAGTTCAGCTGTTCTGGAGTGTGCGTCTTCAGCTTTGCTTCACGGCGTTTCTTTTCCTTCTTGGCGCGCTTGCGGTCATTGGTGGCAATACTGGTGTGCACCTTGGCGCGCATGGCAACGCCCTGGGTGTAGCCAACGCCATAGAACAGGGCGGGCAGCAGCACCACCAGGGGACTGAGATGCTCCAGCAGCAAAAGCCCCTGCGGATTGTCCGAGCCAATCAGCGTCACAAAAGGCATCAGGCAGATGCGAACAATCAGCCGCGTCACGCCTTCCACACCCATGGGAACCACCTCATGATAATAAAGTAGCGCGTTGCCGATTTCCGCACGGCTTTCGTAGCCGCTCAGCCAGGAAGGCAGAGCCGAAAGGCCGGTGGTTTGCACCTGGGCGGTGATAGCCAGCAACACTGCGCACACAAACAGCGGCAGGGAGCCGACCAGCGCCTGCATGAAGCCCTTCAGGGGATGATAGCAGGCCTGCAGCTCTTTTTCGGGCACGGCATGGCCGCTGTCCTTGCGCAGGTAAAGCATTTCGCCCAGATTGACCGCTGAGGTGCCCTTGGTGACACCACTGGTGTAGAACAGCAAATGCGCTGCAAGCGCGACTGCCAGGTTGATTGTCACGCGCAGCAACAGGCTGTCGAACATCAACACGGTGCTCAACAGCAGATAGATGACCGCCATGATGAGCAGCGTGCCGAAAAAACGCAGGCTGTCCATTCCCAAATGGCTGTCGATGGCACTGCCGCGCAGGAACGGCTTGGAAACAATTTTGGGCTTTTTCTGCTGCTTATGCTTGTTCTCCATGTGCAAAAAACGTCCTTTCTGTTGGAAAAAGTAGAGAAGAATAGATTAGTATTGCTTTATGCCATTGCAGTCAACCAGTGCATGCAGGGGAATATCCCATGCTTCATGGGGAAGGCAGGGTATTTCTTGCCAGGTGAAGGCCACGCCGACGCGCAATGCGCTGCATCCGATCAGGTATCGGTCGTAATATCCGCCGCCTTTACCCAAGCGGTACCCCTGTGCGTCAACCCCTTCCAAAGGCACAAGTATTAGCGACAGTGCCTCCGGCAGGATGGGTTGTGCCTCCGACGGCGGTTCAGGAATGCCGAACGCGCCGGGAATCAGCCGTTCAAGGCAATCCACCTGATAAAAAGTCATGGTGCCGCCTTTGCCGCAGCGGGGCAGCGCCAGCGTACGGCCGCTGTTCAGCACAGCCTGCAAAAGGGGAGCAATGTCCGCTTCGTGCGGCAAAGGCATATAGCCTGCCACAACCTGCGCTTGCAGAAAGGGCGGCCAATGCAGCAGATGCCGGCATAGCAGTGCGCTTTCGTCTGCATGGGCAGCTTCGCCGGGACAGGAGGCACGGAGGGAACGCCGCAATGCGGCCTTGTCAGTCATGTGTCCACACCCGCGGTACACGGCTTGTGGCACCTAGCAGCACTTCATAGCTAATGGTGTCTGCCCAGCGAGCAATGTCCTCTGCTGTGATGCGTTCAGCGCCCATCTCACCCATCAGCACTACACGGTCGCCGGGCTGTACGCCTGAAATGTCAGTCACATCTGCCATCATTTGATCCATGCAGATGCGCCCCAGTACCTTTGCACGCTTGCCGCCGATGAGTACCTCGGCCTGTCCGCTTGCCGCGCGGTGATAGCCGTCGCCGTAGCCGCAGGCTACCGTGGCTACCCGAAGAGGCTTATCTGCCCGGAAAGTACGGCCGTAGCTTACCGTGTCGCCGGGAGCAATCTCCTTTACGTAGGTCACCTCGGTTTCCCAGCTCATGCAGGGTTTAAGAGGCATATCTGTTTCCACCGGCGGATAGCCATACAGGGAAATGCCGGCACGTACCATATCCATGGCGGCCTCCGGCAGGCGATGGATGGCAGCGGAATTGGCGCAGTGGCGAAGAACGCCTTCAGGCAGCAGTGCGGTCAGCGCACGGAAACGCTCAAGCTGCTCATAGGTGAAAGCCATATCGTTTCCATCTGCGTCCGCAAAGTGGGTGAACGCACCGGTCAGGCGCACATGGGGGCAGGAAGCAAGCGTATCCAGCACAGTGCGAACCTCTTGTGCATTGCGGCAGCCAATGCGGCTCATGCCGGTGTCCAGCTTCAAATGGACGGATCCGACAGTTCTGAGCGCATCGGCGGCCTTTTCCACCCAGCGGATCATGTCCGCATCACATACGGTCAGCGTCAGATCACAAGCAACGCCTTGCAGGGCGAAGGCAGGCGTTGTGGCGCCAAGCACCAGAATGGGCGCACGTACACCGGCCTGGCGCAGCGTATCCCCTTCCTCCGTGATGGCAACCGCCAGGTGATCCGCGCCGTTTTGCAGCGCGGTTTCTGCCACGGGTACAAGTCCATGACCATAGGCATCGGCTTTCACAACAGCCAGAACGTGTGCACTGGCAGGTACTTTGCTGCGAATCATGCGCATATTGCGCCCAACCTGTCCAAGATCAATGCGGCGAAGGTTTTTTCTTGCTTGCATAGTCAGCGCCTTCTTCATTTCACAGCGATCGGCTGCGGATAAAATATTCCATATTATTGTACCACATCTTTCCCAAAGTGAAAACCCTCCATTTTTGCATACTGTTCCAAACTGGTAAAAAGAAAGAACATTCCCGTGCATCTGCGGAACTTAAGAAAAAACAAGAGGGAAGGCAACGCTTCTCAGCATACCTTCCCTCTTGAATGCCAGAAAAATTATCCGATGTATTCCTTGCCGCCCATGTACATGCGCAGGGGAGCGGGGATTGCAATGCGTCCATCGGCCTGCAGGTTGTTCTCCAGGAACGCAATCAGCATCCGGGGCGGCGCAACCACCGTGTTGTTCAGTGTGTGGGCGAAATACTTGTTGCCGTCCGCACCCTTGACGCGGATTTGCAGCCGCCGTGCCTGCGCATCGCCCAGGTTGGAGCAGCTGCCCACCTCAAAGTACTTCTTCTGGCGGGGGCTCCAGGCTTCCACATCCAGGCTTTTCACCTTCAGGTCAGCCAGGTCGCCGGAGCAGCATTCCAGCGTGCGCACCGGAATATCCATGGAGCGGAAGAAGTCCACCGTGTTCTGCCACAGTTTCTTGAACCATGCCATGGAATCCTCGGGCTTGCAGACCACAATCATTTCCTGCTTTTCGAACTGGTGGATGCGGTATACACCACGTTCCTCAATACCATGGGCACCCACTTCCTTGCGGAAGCAGGGAGAGTAGCTGGTCAGCGTGCGGGGAAGGGTGTCCTCATCCAGGATGGTGTCGATGAACTTACCGATCATGGAATGCTCGCTGGTGCCGATCAGATACAGATCCTCACCCTCAATTTTGTACATCATGTTTTCCATTTCGGCAAAGGACATCACGCCCGTCACCACGTTGCCATGGATCATGAACGGCGGCACGCAGTAGGTAAAGCCGCGGTCGATCATGAAATCCCGCGCATAGCTCAAAATGGCGGAATGCAGCCGGGCAATATCGCCCATCAGATAATAGAAACCATTGCCGCTGGTCTTGCGGGCACTGTCCAGGTCAATGCCGTTCAGCCGTTCCATGATGTCCACATGATAGGGAACCTCAAAATCCGGCACTTTCGGTTCGCCAAAGCGCTCCAGCTCCACATTCTGGCTGTCGTCCTTGCCAATCGGCACGCTGTCGTCAATGATGTTGGGAATCACCAGCATGCGCTTGCGGATTTCCGCCTGCAATTCGTCTTCTTTCTTTTCCAGGGCGGCCAGATCGTCCGCCAGGGCGGCTACCTGAGCCTTCACGGCTTCGGCCTCTTCCTTTTGTCCCTTGGCCATCATGCCGCCAATCTGTTTGGAAAGAGTTTTGCGCTGGTTGCGCAGGCTGTCGGCCTGCTGGCGCGCCTCACGGTACTGTTTGTCGAAGGCGACAACTTCGTCTACCATCGGCAGCTTCTGATCCTGAAATTTCTTGCGGATGTTTTCCTTGACCTTTTCGGGGTCGTTGCGGAGCAGGTTGATGTCCAGCATGTGCTTCTTCCTCCTTGCAAATAAAAGAGCTCCTCATCCCAGCCCGGGACGAGAAGCTCGCGTTGCCACCCAGTTTGCCGCACCTGTCGGCACGGCCACTTGCTGCGCTTTCAGGGGCGCACCCCGCAGGCTCGTTGCCTGCGCCCATCCGGGGGTGGAATATTCATCACGTGCAGATGCCTTGCACCAACCGGCAACTCTCTTGCTGCGGCGCGATCAATCGTCCCCCGTCCATCGGGCTTATGAACAAAATGATTATACTTCACGGGAACGAAATTTGCAAGACCCATTTTGCGGCACAGGTGCAGCAGCGCAAATTTGAGAAGGACTGCGCCGTCTTGTGGTTTCACGAGGGTGCTCACCGGCCCACAATTCGCGCAGGGTTGCTTTTAGCGTTGTTTCTCTTCTGCTTACCTGTACCTGACTTATGCCAAGCCGTTTGGCTGTTTCTGCCTGCGTCCATCCAAGCTGAAACCTGAGCATCAGCAGTTTCCGATCCCGTGCGGACAGCCGGTCAAGCAGATCTCGTACCATCAGCCGGGTCATCCAGTCGTCCGGGGCAGGCAGAAGGCTTACCATTCCCGGTACCGTATCCATGGATGTTACGCTTATTTCTTCCATGCACATCGCGAGTTCGGATGTGTCCATGCGTAGGGCGGCGGCCAGTTCCTGCATGGTGGGCGCGCGGCCAAGATGCGCGGCGAGCGTGTTTTCCGCCCGGCGGATACGGCTACGTTTTTCCCGAAGGGTGCGCGGAATGTGCAGGGGAGCGTCGCATCTGCACAGCTGGCGCATTTCGCCCAGAATCATGGCCGCAGCATAGGTGGAAAAACGCGTGCCGCAGGCCGGGTCAAACCGTGCGATGGCTTTCATTAACCCAACGCAGCCCTGCTGATACAGTTCCTCCTTTTCTTTCACCGGCCAGGGAAAACG
The DNA here is from genome assembly GCA_934647165.1 of uncultured Clostridia bacterium. GTDB lineage: Bacteria > Bacillota > Clostridia > Christensenellales > Aristaeellaceae > CAKUFA01. The sequence goes on from CAKUFA010000001.1 coordinate 37,238, forward strand.
GCGCACCATCAGCCGCACAAGCGGCAGGTGGTCTTCTGCCATGGCCTTCATGGCTTCCTGCGTCACAGTGAGCCTCCGGCATGGATGCGCTTTCGCATGCGCACACAGGTGCCTTGCCCAGGGGCGGAGGTAACCTCCACATCGTCCATGAAGGTCTGCATCACGGCAAACCCCATGCCGCTCCGCTCTTGCTCAGGGTGGGATGTATAGAAGGGCTCCATGGCCTGTGCAATGTCCGGAATGCCCTTGCCTGCATCCTCCACCTCCACGTACATTTCTCCTCCGTCCTCCAGCGCTGCGCGAAGGATTACCATTCCTCTTGTGCCTTCATACCCATGCACGATGGCGTTGGTTACCGCCTCGGATACAGCGGTTTTGATATCTGCAATTTCACTCACGGTGGGGGAGAGCTGCACTGCAAACGCGGCGATGACAACCCGCGCGAAGGATTCATTCTCCGGCAGGGAAAGGAAGGTTGTTTCCATTTCGTTGCGACGGCTCATTTCAGCGCCTCCTGTTGGTCAAGATTCCGGATAATCCGGCCCATGCCGGACATGGTGAAGATGCGCGCCACATGAGGATTCATGTGCTGCACACTGAGGGTGCCGCCGCGCTCCCGCAGCAGGCGATAGCGCCCAAGCACCACGCCGATGCCTGATGAATCCATGAAACGGAGCTGAGCAAAATCCAGCACCAGGTGTCGCAGCGTTGGGTCAAGAAGCAGACTGTCCAGCTGCCGGCGCACGCTTTGCGCGCAACAGTGATCCAGTTCCCCTTCCATGCGAATGAGAGCTGTGTCCCCCTCGCGGATTGCTTGAAGCATATGGATGCCTCCCTTGCTGAAGGATATGAAGTGCACTTCCATCGTACACAGGGGTTATCCTGCCACGAAAAACGGGAAATTATGCCGAAAAAGCATAATCGTTCGACAAGGAAAAGCCTGCAGGTGCAAAGCGCGTCAAAACAAAAGAGACCCTGCCGAAACAGAGTCTCTCATAAACGCCGGTGAACGATGCTTTTCGTATGCGCATGCTTTTGATAAAATCAGCCGCTGCTGTTCCATTTCATCATCACAACGCCCAATGCCATCAGTGCAACGCCGACGGCTTTTTGCCATGTGAAGGGCAGCTTTTCTGCGCCAAACCACCCAAAGGCGTCAATGAGCGCTGCCACAGCCAGCTGAGCCAGCAGGATGGCTGAAATAGCCAGCGTGGGCGATAAACCGGAGATGGACAGCATCACCGTTACGGTAATGACCGGGGCAAGGATACCGCCTAGCCATGCATACCATGGCGCGTGCGGAAGCTGCCGGATATCGCCCTTGCCGAAAAAAAACGCAATCAGAAGCGCCAGCACAAACCCTGTCAGCTGCACATAAGCACTGGTTTCCATCACGCCAACCTTGTCGCCAAGGCGTGTATTCATCACGCCCTGTACGCTCATGGCTGCACCGGCAATCAGCGCGCATACAAAGCCAAGCATCTGCATCCCTCCACGTTGTCCATGGAACGAGGATGCCCGGCACGGGCTGCTTTTATTCCTTCTTTTTTTCTGCGTCCAGCACATCCACCCGATTGCGGATGGACAGCATCCGCTCGTCCAGGCGGCAGATGTCCAACGCGGTTTGCTGCAACTCATCGGAAATGTCAGCAGGCGTCTCTGATAATCCCTTATAGCGCAGGTGATGTTCCAGCGTGGCCCAGAAGTCCATGGCAATGGTGCGGATCTGTACCTCAACGGGCACAAAAATTTTTCCTTCCTGCAGGAATACGGGAATTTCCACCACAATATGCAAACTGCGATAGCCGTTAGGTTTGGGTTGCTTAATGTAGTCCCGCATCTTCACAACGCGCACGTCGTCCTGGCTGGTCAAAAGGTTGGCAATGGTGTAAATATCGTCAATGTAGGAGCAGATAACGCGAATGCCGGCGATATCCGTTAGGCTCTCCGTCGCATCCTTCATGGTCAGCGGCACGCCCTTGCGCTTGAGCTTTTCCACAATGGACTGCATGGATTTCAGGCGGCTTTGCATGTGGTGGATGGGATTGCGCTTGTGCTTGGACTGAAACTCGTCATCCAGGATTTCCAGCTTTGTCTGCACCTCGCGGATGGCGGACTGATAGCGGCACTGGATGGAAAAGTATTGATCGACAAGCGCCTGAAACTGTTCGGTCATTTGCGCAAGGCGCTCCTGACGGGAATCACTGGCCATGTTGTTTCTCCTCTCTGTTGGGGCGGTCGGCGGCCTTCAGGGGCAGCCGCACGCGGAAGATGCTGCCCTGACCCGGGGTAGAGCGGACGCGGATAACGCCCCCAAGAATATCCGCAATGCGTTTGACAAGGCACAATCCCAATCCAACGCCCTCGCGGGATCGAGAAGGATCTGCCTGATAAAAACGGTCGAAAATACGGGAAACGGTTTCTTCATCCATGCCGATACCATGGTCGGCCACTTCCACCACTGCCTCGCCGGCTTCATAAACGCTGATGCAGATGGAGCCGCCGTCGTTAGAAAACTTCACGGCGTTCTGGATGAGATTGATCCATACCTGGCGCAGAAGCTCCTCATCGGATTCGATGGTCACGGGGCTCAGCTCCAGCTGCCAGTCGATATTGTGGTTTTCCCATGCGGGGGCAAGCTGCACAATCACCTGCCGAACCTGTTCATCCAGACGGAAGGCGGAAACAGTGGCGGGCACCAGCTGCTCCTCCAGGCTTGCAAGGCGCAGAAGCGTTTGCGACATGCGGCTGAGCCGGTCGCTCTCCTCGGCAATCATGTTCACATATTCTGTCCGTTCATCCTCCGCCAGTCCGGACATCTGCAAAAGCCGGGCATAGCCCTTGATGGAGGCGATAGGGGTCTTAAACTCATGGGAAATGCTGCTGATAAAGTCCTTTTGCAGATAAGCGGTGCGGCTGAGCTTTGCTGCCATGGTGTTGAAGGAACGCATCAGTTCGCCCATTTCGCCGGGGCGGTCTTCAGGCAGGCGCACGGAAAAGTCGCCCTCGGCCAACTGGCGCGTTGCTCCTGTGAGCATGCTGACCGGTCTTGCGGAAATCTGCGCGGAAAGCAACGCGAACAATACGAAAATCGCAGTAAAGGTAAAACCGACAAAAACAAAGCGCAGTCCTGCCAGCAAAAAGATGTTGACCCGGCTGGCCGGCATGATGCGCACCAGCGTTTTGTCGGATAAAAGGACATAGGTCACCGGCAGGTCGGCAAACCCGCTTGTTACACTCAAGGTCAGGTGCTCCTCCAGCTGGCGGAGCTGCCGCTGGGTAAGCTTGGCGGCTTCCGCGCTGGTTTCTTCCAGCGTAATGTCGGAAGAAGCAGCCATTTGCAGGAGCGTTTCCAGGGGAAGATCAGTTTTCTGTTCCAGTTCCAGCAGGGAAATGGCAGCGTCCGATTCGGAGGAGGCAAACTCGTTGCGAACCACAACCCGGCTGATCAGATAAGAGCAGGCGGAGGAAATCAGCATGGCCACAAGGCTGAAAAGAAGCACAATGCAGATCATCCGTCCGCGAAACGTGTAGGGCTTGGCAAAGGAGCGACGCGTTTTGCTCATGCGCATTTCTCCGCTTTGTAGCCCAAACCGCGCACTGTCACCAGTGCGAAATCCGGGAATATTTCGCACTTTTCACGCAGCCGCTTAATATGCACATCCACCGTGCGCTCATCGCTTTGCGCGTCCATGCCCCAGATTTCATCCATCAGCTGCCGCCGGGTAAAAATCTGCTTCGGGCTGCTGAGCAGCTTGAAAAGAAGGTAGAATTCTTTTTTCGGCAGCGTGATGGACGTCTCGCCGCGCGTTACGGTGAGGGAATCATAGTCCAGCACGGTTTGCCCCACGGTAAGGCGATGGCTGGTCATGGCCTGGGAGCGGCGCAGCACGGCGTTCACGTGCAAAAGCAGCTCGTCCAGGTCAAGCGGTTTGGTCAGGTAGTCGTCCGCGCCAGCGGCAAAGCCGGTGCGTTTGTCCTCAATGGAATCCCGCGCCGTCACCAGAATCACGGGCATCATGGGCCATGCATGGCGGATTTCCTCCGTCAGCTGCCAACCATCCATCACGGGCATCATCACATCGGCAATCACCAGGTCGGGCAACACGCGCTCCATCACAGCGAGTGCTTCCTCGCCGTTGCCTGCCGTTTGCGTTCTGTATCCATTCATGGAAAGGAAAGCGCTCATCATTTTGCGCAGGGGCAGGTCGTCTTCCACCACCAGAATTGTAAACATGCAGCGTCCCTTTCCTTCATTGTGTCATCATGGAGCGCGGCGCTTTCTGCTACCGCGCTCCGTTCAGTATATCACATACTCCGCAAAGCATCAATGGGGTTCAGCCGCGAAGCCTTGCGTGCAGGCGCCCAGCCAAACAGAATACCGACTGTGGCCGAGAAGCCGAAGCCCAGCGAAATGGCGCCGGGGGAAAGCTGGAAGGTGAACCCGATCCATGCCGCGATGGCTGCGGAAATCAGGTTGCCAAGCACAATGCCGATCAGGCCGCCCATCAGGCTGAGCATCACCGACTCCATCAGGAACTGCGTCTGAATCAGCCGAGGCCGTGCGCCGAGGGCTTTGCGCAGGCCGATTTCCGTGGTTCGCTCGGTCACGGAGACAAGCATCATGTTCATGATGCCGATGCCGCCCACCAGCAGTGCGATGGAAGCAATGCCCGCAAGAAGCGTGGTCATCATGCCGGTCATGGTATTCATGGTTTCCAGTAGGCTGTCCAGGTTAATCACGGTGTAGGTGTCATCGCGATAGTTGAAGGCAGCGTTAAGCACATCCTTCACGCGGGCGATGGTGTCGTCGGACAGGGAGGTGTCCTTGAGGTAAAGGGTCATGGAGCGCACGGAGCCGGTGCCCATCAGCTGCATGGCAGCCTGATAGGGAATGATGACGCGTCCGTTATCCTGGCCACCGCTCATCATTTGCATGGCGCTCATCACGTCGTTGTCGTTGTCATCGTCCAGCAGGCCGACAATGCGGAAGGTCAGCCCGGAAAAGACAATGTCCTGTCCAACCGGATCCTCGTTGGGGAAAAGCGCGGTGCGCAGCTTGCTGTCGATGATGCACACCCGGCTGCGGCGATCCATGTCCAACGGTGTGAGCCCGCGGCCGGAGCCGATAAGCTCAGGTGAGGAGGTAAAGTAGCAGACGCTGCGGCCCTCGATGGTCACATCCTCCTGCAGGGAACCGTCATGCGCCACGTGCCGCGTAAAGCTTGCCGTGGGATCCACCCCGGTGATGTTGTCAATGCCGGCGATAGCGGCCACGTCCTGGTCATTCAATCCGCCTTTCATGGGCGTGCCGGTAATGGAAAGGTTCACCTTGCCTGCGCCAAGGGCGGTAAATTGGCTGGTGATCTCGCCTGTCGCTCCTTCCATCACGGTGATGAGCGCGATAATCGCCGTTACGCCGATGATGATTCCGAGCATGGTTAGAAAGGTGCGCAGCTTGTTGCCGCGGATGTTCTCCCAGGACATGCGAAGGCTTTCCTTAAGCATCCTCCGCCACCCCCTCGGTGAGCACGCCGTCCAGCAGGCGCACAATGCGCCGCGCATGCCGGGCAATGCCAATATCATGGGTAATCATGATGATGGTGTTTCCTTCTTCGTTCAGGTCATGGAACAGGGCCATCACCTGCCTGCCGGTCTGCTGGTCCAACGCGCCGGTTGGTTCATCTGCCAGCAAAATGGCCGGACGGTTGGCCAGCGCCCGGGCAATGGCCACACGCTGCTGCTGGCCGCCTGAAAGCTGGCTGGGGTAATGATCCAGCTTGTCGGACAGGCCGACGCGCTCCAGCATCTGCTGGGCGCGAAGCTTCCGCTCCCTGGCAGGAACGCCGCTGTAAATCAGCGGCAGTTCCACATTTTCCAGCGCTGTTTGCCGCGGCAGCAGCTGGAAGGACTGAAAGATGAACCCAACTTCCCGGGAACGCACCTGCGCAAGCTCATCTTCGTTCAGGCCGCCTACGTCGCGCCCATCAAGGGCATAGGTGCCGCTGGTGGGGGTATCCAGGCAGCCGATGATGTTCATTAGCGTGGATTTGCCGGAACCGGAAGGGCCAAGCACTGCCACAAATTCGCCTTTGCGTACATCCAGGTCAATGCCGCGCAGCACCGTCTGCGTTTCATCCCCCATGGGGTATTGTTTCACAATCTGCCGCATGGACAGAATCACGTTTTCCTCCATTTTATCCACCTCAGCGGCTATGCATCATGGGCATCATTCCCAAACCGGCGGAAACCGGGATGAGGATGGTTTCGCCACTCTTGACGCCGTCCTTGATTTCTACAATGGTGCCGTTGTTGATGCCGAGGAGCACATTTTGCCGTACAATTTCATCGCCGCGGCCGTAGCAATACACATAAGGTTTTCCGCTGTCGTCATACTGGATGGCACCAATGGACACGGTGGTGGCGTTCAGCGCGCTCTCGCGGGGCACGGTCACTTCGCAGGTGAGTCCCATGGCCAGCTTGCCGTTTTGCGGCAAGGCAATTTTCACTTCATAGTAGGCAATGTCGCCGGTCACGGTGGCTTCCTGAGCCAGGCGGGTAATTTCTCCAGTGAGCGTTTCTCCGGTGGCGTGAACCTTCACATTCACCTGCATGCCCTTGGAAAGGGCGGACACATCGTATTCATCCACCTTGATCTTCAGCACCGGATGCGCGTAATCGGCCACGCGGAACAGCGTATCGCCGGGGGCATAGTCATCGTTTTCATGCAGATACAGATCCGAAATGGTTCCGTCCATGGGTGCCTTCACCCGCGCACCGGACTTTGGCAGAAGCACCTCGTCGTCTTCATGCACTTCATCGCCCTCTTCAAATTTCCATTCCTTCACCGTTGCGCGCTGGGCAGCGACAACGACCTTGGCGCTGTCCGGTTCAATGTTCCCGGAAAAAGTGTAATACGTCACAATATCCTGGGTCTTTGCGGTTTCGGTTGTGTAGGCGCTGCCGCCCTTTTGCCGCAGCAGTGCATAGGCGCCTGCCGCCAGCAGGGCGACAATAACCAGAACAATAATCACTCGGCGCAGCGTGCGGTTCTTTTTCAAATAAAAAACTCCCTTCTGTTTCTCAAACTCACCATGCACCATAGCAAAAGCGTGTGAACTGGAAATGAAATCCGTATCCCTCAAAAAAAGCGTCTGCCTGAATCGGGAAAGACTGCCAAAATTCCCGGCTGTCAGCCTTGCTGCGGATCTGTTTGCGTGCTATAATGATTGGGCTTATCAACCATGCACATGAAACGGGAGGATCTGGCATGAAACAGGCACACGCGCCGCTGCGGACACAACTCAAGGAATGGGGACTCATCACGCTGGGAACGCTGCTGTTTGTCATTGGCATTTATTTTTTCAAATTTCCCAATCATTTTTCAACCGGTGGGGTCAGCGGCATGAGCGTGATTCTGGGGCACTATTTCCCCTGGATTACGCCGGGCACGTTTGTCACCATCATCAACATGGTGCTGCTGGTGCTGGGCTATGCAATGCTGGGCGGCAGCTTCGGCATTCGCACAACCTATGTGTCAGTGCTCATGTCCGCAATGCTGTGGGTGCTGGAACGGGTGCTGCCCATGTCCGCACCCATGACCAACCAGCCCTTTATGGAGCTGGTGTTTGCAGTGAGCTTGCCGGCCGTCGGCTCCGCCATTCTTTTCAATTTGGACGCGTCCTCCGGCGGCACGGATATTGTAGCGATGATTCTGCGCAAATACACGCACCTGAACATCGGCAACGCGCTGCTTTGCTCGGACTGCGCCATCACGCTGCTGGCCTGCGTGGCTTTCGGCATGGAAACGGGGCTGTTCTGCATTCTCGGCCTGGTGATGAAGTCTGTGATGGTAGACATGGTACTGGAAAATATCAACATTCACAAGTGCTTCCACATCATCACCGCACATCCGGAACCCATTGTGGATTACATTACCAAGAATCTGCACCGCGGGGCGACAGAGCTGCACGGCGAGGGTGCGTTTACCCATGAAGGGCGCACGGTGCTGCTCACTGTGGTTAACCGGCGGGAGGCGGTGCTTCTGCGCCGTCACGTCAAGCAGATGGATCCCGGGGCGTTCCTGCTGATTACGAACACGGGTGAAATTATCGGCAAGGGTTTCCGCGGCGTGAACTGATGCCTGCATAAGGAGAATCTGCACATGCAATACATGCTGCTGGCTGTTTTATACGGCGCGCTGAACTCGGTTGCCAATTCGCTCAATGCGGATATGACGGTCGCCTATGGCAACTGGCTTGCGCCGCTGCTGATTCATGCCGTGGCTCTGCTGGCCATGCTTCCATTGATTCTGCTTGGCAAAATGAAGCCGACTGGCCGGGCGGACTGGAAGCTGTACATGGGCGGCGTGGTGGGCGTTGCAACAACGGTTTTCATCAACACAGGCGTAGTGACGCTGGGCATCACGCTGAATTTGGTGCTTGCGCTGGTGGGGCAGGCGGTCAGCTCGGCGGTGATTGACCATTTCGGCTTGTTGGGTGTGCGCAGGCGACCGTTCCGTGCCATGAAAGCGCTGGCCATCGGCGTGATGGCGCTTGGCTGCCTGATGATGCTGCTCTTGTCCGGCGATGGCGTCCGGGATGTTTCTGCCGGGGCGATGGCATTGGCCGTCATTCTGTCAGTGCTTTCCGGCTTCACGGTGGTGCTGGCGCGCATGATCAATGGCTTGCTTGCAGGAAAGTGCGGCACGGCGTATAGCACGCTGATGAACTATATCACGGGCTTGGTGGGATGCGCAGTGCTTTTTGCCGTGTCAGGCTTCCACGTGGCGCCGTATGTTCCGGCGCGGAAAACCGATTGGCTGATGTATCTCGGCGGCCCGGTGGGCACGATCGGTGTGCAGCTTGCCAATGTGGTTACACCGAAGCTGCCGGCATTGCAAATGTCATTGCTGCTGTTTGTTGGACAGATTTTTACAGGCATGCTGCTGGATGCAATGATGGGAAAATTCTCCATGGGCATGCTGGTTGGCGGTGTTGCGGTGGCGGCGGGTATGTGGATGAACCAAAAGGCGGATGCAAAGGAGAAGTGCGCATGATCGAGCGCCTGACAAGTTTGAAGAACCCGCGGGTGAGCGCCTGGCGCGCCCTGAAGGAACGAAAGGCACGCCGGGAAAGCGGATGCTTCCTGGTGGAGGGGCGCAAGATGGTGGAGGAAGCGCTTGCGTCGCGTTTTACAGTGGAGGCGGTACTGGTTGACGAGCGGCTTGCGGACACATTCCGGCTGCCGGAAAACACCGCTTTTTACAGCTTGCCGGAGCATGTGCTTGCGGCGGTGTGCGACACCAAAACACCCCAGGGCATTGCGGCGGTCGTGCGCATGCAGCCTGCACCTGCTTCCGGTGCGCGCCTTGTGGCGCTGGATGGGGTGCAGGATCCCGGCAATGTGGGCACCATTTTGCGCACAGCGGATGCGGCGGGAATTGATGGCGTGCTGCTTAGTAACCAATGTGCGGATGTATTCAGCCCCAAAGTGCTGCGTGCTACCATGGGCAGCATTTTCCGCATGCCTGTCACGGTGACGGACGACCTGCCGGGCGTGCTGCAGGGCTTGCGGGAACAAGGGTGGAGCATCCTTTCATCCCAACTGGACGGAGAGCCCTTCTTTCAGCGGCAGGGTGTCGGCAATCAATTCTGCCTGATTATCGGCAATGAGGGAAACGGTGTGTCGGCGTCTGTGCAGGCGCAGGCTACACATCGCCTGCGTTTGCCCATGCGCGGCGGTGCGGAGTCACTCAACGCGGCCGTTGCGGCAGGCATCATGATGTACGACCTGATGAATGAATGGGAGGAGAATCATTCATGAGAAGCATCCGCGAGAATCTGGACAAACTGTCCGCGGATAGGCTTCGTAGGGCTGCGCTGATGATTCAGCTTGACGTTGAGGAGAACACTACCAAGCACGAGCTGGTTGAAAAGCTCACGCTTCGGCTTGGCGATGATGAAACGCTGCTGTTTGTGATGGCTGCGCCCGGCATTGCCGGCTGCAGGGCAGTCAAAGCGCTGGGGAAAAGCGAAACGGCATCCATTCAGCAGGCTCATGCGGATCCGGAACTGGAATATGCGCTGATGCATCTGCACACCTTTGGCTTGTGCTATCGCACCCGCAGGGAATGGGTGATTTTGCCGGAAATCCGCAGCTACATAGATCGGATGACGGAAACGGAAGAGCAAATGCTGCAAGCCATGGAGCTCCATCATGCCTACTTGAACGGACTGCTGAATCTTTATGGCATGCTGCCTTTCACCAAAGCTGTGGAAATGTGCAGGCCGCTGTTTTCGCAGGATGCGCCTGCGGAGGCGCTGATAAACTGTACCATCTGCTCCTTTGACAGACTCGACTGGTTCTGGATGGACACAGACGGCAGGGAATATCTGGTAAACACGGATGTGGATGAACCGGAGGAGATGGTCAGGTCCTTTGGCGAACATCCGGATACGTGCGCTTATGCGGTCTTTGGCGTGGAAGAGGTTCTGCACGCAGCAGAAGGGTTGCCGGGAAACGCAGCTGCGTATGAGCCTGTGTTGGCGTGGCTTGCTGCGCACAATCTAAAAGGAATGAATCGGGAAGAACTGGTGGTGGCGATGCTGCTGGACTTTTTCAATGGCGATGAGGAAGCCTATCTGACCATCCTGGAGGCGTTGAAGATGGAGGAACAGCAGCTTACCCCCATGGAAAGGGGGATGTTTCAGCGGCTTTTCCGTCAGGTGCCCCAGTGGCGTTATCACGGCTTTTCCCAAGAAGAGATGGAGCGCATGGGAACGGGGAAGAGGCGGTGCGCGCAGGTCAAGGCCAGGCGCAATGATTTCTGCCCATGCGGCAGCGGCCGCAAGTATAAGAATTGCTGCGGCAGATTCCAATAAAAAGCGCGGCATGTGTGACAGAAACTTTCTGCACAGCGTGCCGCGTTTTTTTGCATATGCTCATGTCGTCACCACATGAAGGCATCTGCGCGATGCATCCTCACGGTTTTTCTTCACCGGCGGGTGAATCGGGCTCCGGCGTGGCGGTGGTGAAGACTTCAAAATGGGTCAGATCGTCCGTTGGCTGATAGCCTTCATACTCCACGTTGCCGTTATCCGTATTGGGAGCCGGTGTGGCATAAACGCCAGCCTCATCATAGCCGACGAGGGGAAACACCAACGTCATTTGCAGCCAGTTCACCCCATTGTGGTATTGGTTTGGGTAGTATGCGTAGTAGGTTCTGGCAGAGGGGCCGTTGAGGGGCTGCACTTCATCGGCAAAGGAATTGCTGGCGTTGGCCATGGCCTTCCGGGCATACTGGGCGGGAGTTTTGGCCGCATCAGCCAGCGTGATGGTGTCAGGGCTTGCAGCCTGAATGCAGGCGGCGGCAAGGTTGGTGAAGCGTGAAGCATCGCTGCAGCGCAATTCCAGCGTGTTCAGCGTGTTGTCATACAGCTGCACAGTGATTTCCACGCTTTCGGGAATCTCCGCATCATCCACGGCTGTTACGCCAAGAACCACTGTGCTGACGCTGTAGTCGAACAGGGAGTTGATTTGCCCCGTCCCCAGGGTTTGCAGGTTTGCGTTTACCTGTGCAATGTAATCAATCAGCGCCTGCTGGCCGGCAGTTGTTGCCGCAGGCCATGCAATTTCGCCCAATGCACAGGAAAAAGAGAGTGCTGCGGCCAGCAGCAAAGCTAGCAGAACTCGAATCAACTTACTTTTCATCTTTCAAAAATTTCTCACGCAGTTCCACAAAACGGGCCATTACGTCCACTGCGCCTTCAACGCCCACGGCGCCGGTGTCCACGCACAGGTCGTAGTTGTTCACATCGCCCCAGGTGGCGGTAGCGTAATAGTTATAATAGCTTGCGCGGCGCTTGTCAGCCTTGCGCAGGGTATCCTCCGCTTTTTGCGGGTCTACACCGTAGTAGTGTACGGCGCGGGCGACGCGGCTGTTCATGTCCGCTTTCACGAAAAAGCTGATTTCGTTGGGCATGTCGCGCAGAACATAGTCGCCGCAGCGACCGACAATCACGCACGGCCCCTGAGAGGCGATACGGCGAATGGCGTCAAACTGTGCCAGAAAAATCTTATGGTTCAAGGGCATATCCATATACATGCTGCTGGTGTCCGGGCGCATCTGCACGCCGGTGACCAGGGAAAACAGCAGTGAGCGGGTCGGCTTTTCGTCATGATCTTCAAAGATCTCCTCGCAGATGCCGCTTTCCTTGGAGGCTTCGGCCAGCAGCTCCTTATCATAAAAGGGGATTTCCAGCTTTTCAGCCAACAGGCGCCCTACATAGCGACCGCCGGAACCAAATTGTCTGCCGATGGTGATAACGGAATTGGTTTTCATTCAGGATACCCTCCTTACATGACCCGGAATGGTTTCCCGTTCCAGGCAGATGTTTCAGCACCTTCATTTTAACACAAGGCGCGAAAAAACGCAACGCACTTTTACCAAAATGGGGGATTATTTGCCCTTTTCAGCGGGATACACGTGCCTTTCACACATTATTCACACACAAGAAGAGCAAAAATTGCTATAATAGAAGCTGTCAAAGAGAAAGGAAACGGGTGCAATGATCGAGCTGATAAAGGCGACCAAACGGTATGGCGCGAACGAAGCGGTGAAGGATGTGTCCTTCCTAGCGCCTGCGGGGCAGATTGTGGGTCTGCTTGGGCAAAACGGCGCGGGCAAAACCACCACGCTGAATATGCTTACCGGCTATTTCCCGCCTACATCCGGCCAGGTTCTGGTGAACAGCATGGATATGCTTTCCCATCCGCGCGAGTGCAAGCGCTGCATTGGTTACCTGCCGGAAAAACCGCCGCTGTATGACGAAATGACGGTGATAGCCTATTTGCGCTTTGTGTGCAGCATTAGGGAAGTTGCACGCCGTGCAATGGACGCGCACATTGAAGAAATCATGGAGGTGTGCGGCCTGACGGAGGTGGCGCAAAAGCGGTTGGGAAGCCTGTCAAAGGGCTACCGGCAGCGCGTTGGCGTGGCGCAGGCAATGTGCGGCGATCCGCCCATTCTGGTGCTGGATGAACCTACTGTCGGACTTGACCCGAGACAGGTGGTGGAAATCCGCGAGTTGATCCGCAACATAGGACAGAATCACACGGTGATTTTCTCCAGCCATATTTTGTCGGAGATTCAGCAGCTGTGCCAGCGGGTGGTGATCCTGCACAAAGGACGGCTGATCCGGGAAGCGGACATGGCCGAACTGACGGAAGGCGGGGATGTGATCCGTCTGCGTGCGGTGATTGCCATGCGGGAAAAACAGCTGTTGCCGGCACTGAAGGGCTTGCCGTGCCTGCGGCGGTTGAAGGTGCTGCCCACCCAGGATGCCGGTGTGACGCAGGTAGAACTGGAATGCTCGACCCTTGCAAATGACCGCGGCGACCCGCAGACGCAGCTGTTCCGCCTGCTGTGTGCGCTGGACGCGCCCTTAAAGCTGCTTATGCCGGTGAAAGACACGCTGGAGGAAGTTTTCCTGCGCGCAACGGCGGAAGGCTGAAAAAGAAGAGGAAGGAAGTGAGCGCTTGATTGCTGTTTGGAAACGGGAGATGCAGAGCTATTATCTAACGCCTGTAGGCTACGTGTTCATGGGCGTGTTTCTGGCGCTGAGCTCGGTGATGTTTTATTTGCAGATTTTGCAGCAGCGCTCAAGCGATTTGATGACCTTCATCGGCCAGATGAGCTATTTGTGGATGCTGCTCTCTCCCGTGCTGACCATGCGGTTGTTGGCAGAGGAGCGGCAGAAACGAACGGATCAGCTGCTGCTTACAAGTCCGGTGAGCCTTGCAGGCATTGTGCTGGGCAAATATCTGGCCGCGGTGACGGTGATGCTGCTGACGGTTTTGTGCACGTTTGCTTTTGTAGGCATTGTGGCTCTTTATGGCAAGGTGTACGGCGGAGAGCTGATGGTTGGTTATCTTGGCTTTGTGCTGGAGGGATGTGCGTTCCTGGCGCTTGACCTGTTCCTGTCCGGGTGTGCCCATACGCCGGTGACGGCGGCTGTGATGGCCTTTGGCGCGAATTTTGTGCTGTGGATGATGGACATGCTGGTGAATGTGGTGAAGCAAACCTGGCTGAGCGAGACGCTGAGCTTCCTGAGCTTATATGGGCGCAACGAACCCTTCCTGATGGGACAGCTGAGCTTTGCCAGCATCATGTATGACGTATCCTTTACCCTGGCGCTGCTGGCGCTGACCATTCACAGCCTGGACAGCAGGCGCTGGCGGGGGGCGTGAAAAAATGAAAAAGCAAAACAAAACGACCGGGCACATGCCTTTCTGGCGCAATCCGCGGCTGCGCTACGGCGGAGTGTCCACGGCGATTATCTGCGTGGTTGTGGCGGCGTTGGTGGCGCTCAATGCGGCCATGACGGCGCTGGAAAAGAGGAATGGCTGGCGGGTGGACTATTCCTTCAATGCGGTGACGACCCAGAGCGAAACCACCGTGGAAGCCCTTGCGCAGCTGGAACACCCTGTGCACATTTATGCCCTGTATACTCGCGGCCAGGAGGACGCGCAGCTATTGGAGTTTTTGGATCGATATGCTGCGGCCAGCGATAAGGTGACCTGGGAGCAGGCGGATGTGAGCCTGAATCCTGCGCTGCTGACCAAGTTCCGCGGGAGCACCAGCGAACAGACGGTGAATAACGATTCCGTGATCGTCTACTGTGAGGACACGGATCGCTGGCGTATATTGTCGCCGCTGGATTTTCTGAGCCTGAGCCTGAACTATGAAGAAGGCCAATACGAAATTGCGGGATTGAAGTATGAAAGCGAGCTGACCAGCGCCATCGTATATGTGTCGCGGGAAAGCATCCCGAAAGTGAAGATCCTTCAAGATCACGGCGAACTGGATGAAAGCGGCACGCAGGTGCTGCGGGAGCTGTTGGAAAACAACAACTTTGATGTGGAATATATCTCCCTGCAAAGCAGTGAGACGACCCTTGAACCATCGGATTTACTGATGATTCTTTCACCTGTGCGCGACCTGATGGACACGGAACTGAAGAAAATCACCGACTTTGCGGGTCAGGGCGGCAGCATCCTTTTTACTTGTGATTACACCGATCCTGTGGAGGATATGCCCAACTATTCGTCGCTTCTGCGCTCTTACGGCATTTTGCCGATGAAGGGCATTGTGGTTGCCTCTCCGGATGAGCCGGACACCTACTATGACAATGTGCGCATTGACCTGATCCCCACGATGCTGTCCACGGATATGACCATGGAGCTGGTTCAATCCGGATCCGACACACTGCTGCTCACAGGCAGCCGGGCCTTTGAAGACCAGGAGGAGAGCGACCAGAACCTGGATGTGCGTGTGCTGCTTCAATCCGGTGATAAAGCGTATCTGCGTGATTTGTCCACAGGGGAAATGTCCCTGTCGCAGCTGGAGAGCGACAAGGTGGGGCCTTTTGCACTGGGCCTGCAATGCCGCCGGGTGACAGGCGAGGGTTACATTTCCAAGGCGGTGGTGTTGGGATGCTCAACGCTGCTGACATCCAGCCGCCTGCATGCCATGACGGACGCACAGGAGTTTATCGTCACAACTGTGCAGTATCTGGCGGACGGATCGGCTATTGATCTTGGCATTATGGCCAAGGCGGCGGTCAGGCCGCAGCTGTCTGTGCGCGCAACAACGCTTGGCAGCGTAATTCTGGTCTGTTTACCGCTGATGGTGCTTGCCGCGGCGCTGCTGGTGCTGGTGCCCCGCAGCCGCAAGTAAAAGGGGGAGATGCATGCACAGCGTTGAAAAAAAGAAAAAGCGAAGCAGCGTGCACAGCCGGTGGATTGCCTTCGGCACAGCGCTGCTGGTGCTGCTCGGCAGCGCAGCGGTGTTGTGGCAAACGAGGCGAAACAAACAGGATACGCTACCGGAGCCCGCAATCACCTATGGCGAGGTGATGCAGCATGAAGAAGCACAGGTGGAGCGCATTGCAGTGACGATGCGAAGCGGCGACAGCTGGAGCATCCGCCGGGATGCGGACGGCACATTCCGAGAAGCAGAGGACGGTTTCCTTGTGGATACGGATGTGCAGGAGCAGCTTTTGCGTGTGACGGCGGTGATCTCCTATGAGGATGTGTTGACGGAGGACGCGGAGGAATACCGGGCGCACCTTGCGGATTTTGGACTGGACACGCCACGGGTTATTGCAAAGATCGACTATGCGGACGGTGCAAGCGTGACGCTTCGCATTGGCGATGAAAGCGGCATGGAGGACGAAGCATGGGCCTACATGACCGTAGATGGCGATGACCGCCTGTATGCCGTGAGCAGCGGCAATGCGGAGGAGCTGATGCAGGAGAAAGCGCTGCTGCATCCGGTGATCCAGCCGACGCTGCACAAGGCGAGGATGGATGCAATCACCTTTGCGGATGGCGCGGGAGAAACCCTGATGCGCTGGCAGCTTGCAGGTGAAGTGACCGATGCGGACGCCGACAGCAGCTGGCAGTTGATGGCTCCCTGGCAATATCCGGCAGACGAAGAAGCCATGACCAACCTGCGCGCTAACCTGAGCAACATTCGCCTGGGCGCTTATGTGGGGGAAGCCACGGCGGAGAATCTGACCCGCTACGGTTTTGATGAGCCGCGATTCAACATCATCATTCATCAGGCGGCTGCTGCTACCAACGCCACGGATGACGACGGCAAGGTGACGCAGGTAGACTGGCCGGAAAGCACCTTTGCCATGACGGTAGGCGGAGCGAAGAACGACAATGTGGACTATGTGCGGGTAGAGGACAGCATTTACCTGACAAGCCATTACAGCCTAAATGTGTTCATGAGCCTGGATGTGCTGAACACGGTGAGCCGCTATCCTGTGATGGTGGCGGTTGGCAACCTGCAAAGCCTGACCATTGCAAATGATACGGTGGAGACGATTTATCGCATTACCCGGGAAGCAAAGGTTGGCGAAAACAACGAGATGGAGAAGGACGCGGAAGGCAACGTGACGTATGACACAACGTGCACACGAAACGGGGAGACGATTGCCTATGAGGCGTTTGAAGCGGCCTACATCCGCATGGAGACGGCTAAAGTGTCCGGACGCCTGCCGGATGGATGGACGACAACGGAAAAGCCGCACACGACCATGACTTTTGTAAGCAATCAGGGACAGACCCATGTTGTGACGCTCACACGCTTTGACGCACTGCACGACGCGCTGAGCGTGGATGGCTACACGCTGTTTTACATCATCAACGGTGGTCTTGCACTGGATATGGCGTAAACATTTGCCGGGCGCGGGAAACTGCGTCCGGTTTTTATTCGGAAAAAAAGAAATGGAAAAAAGTATATCAAATTTTGCCAAAAGAACCTTGTATATGAAAATGAATATGGTATAATAGATGCGACGGCCATTCCCTTTTGTGAACGACAACAAGGAGGGGTTGAAACCATGAGGAAACTGCTTGGTATCCTGCTGACGATTGCCATGCTGCTCACATGCGTGTGTGCAACGGCGGAGAATGCAACGCCTGCGCTGACCAGGGATCTGACGATTCTGTTCACCAGCGACGTGCATTGCGGCATTGATCAGGGCTTCGGCTATGCGGGGCTTGCGGCCATGCGCGACCAGCTGGCCAAGAAAGCCAACGTGCTGCTGGTGGATGACGGCGACGCCATCCAGGGTGAGCCTGTGGGCACCATGACCAAAGGCGAAGCGATCATCGGACTGATGAACGCGGTTGGCTACGATGTGGCCATCCCGGGCAACCATGAGTTTGACTACGGCATGGAGAATTTCCTGGAGCTGACCAAGAAGGCAAATTTCCCCTACATTAGCGCCAACTTCAACAAAAATGGCGAATTGGTGTTCCAGCCCTATGTCATCAAGGATGTGGAAGGCGTGAAGGTTGCCTTTGTGGGCGTAACCACACCGCGCACCATCACCTCCTCTACTCCGAAGTATTTCCAGGATGAAAACGGCAATTTCATCTATGGTTTCATGGAAGATGAAACCGGTGAAAAGCTCTATGCGGGAGTGCAGAGCGCTGTGGACGCGGCCCGTGCAGAGGGCGCGGCGTATGTGTTTGTGATGGGGCATGTGGGCAATGAAGACAACTGCCGTCCCTACACCTACGCGGATATCATCACCAACACCACAGGCATTGATGCGTTCATGGATGGCCACAGCCATGACACGGACAAGGCCACGGTGACCAATAAGGAAGGCAAAAAAGTGCTGCGCGTTGCCTGCGGCACCAAGCTGGGCTGCGTGGGGTATGTGACGGTGTCTGCCAAGGACGGCGCCATTACCGGCGGCCTGTACACATGGGACAATGCAATTTCCGCACCTGATTTGCTGGGCATTGAAAACAGCGTGACCACCGCGGTTGCAGAGGCGACGGACGAACTGAACGCCAAGCTGAGCCAGGTTGTGGCACACACGGCTGTGAAGCTGACGGTGGACGATCCGACAGCGGTAGACGAAGCGGGCAAGCCCATCCGCATTATTCGCCGGGCAGAAACGAACCTGGGCGATCTGTGTGCCGATGCGTACCGCGATCAGTCCGGCGCACAGATTGCGCTGGTGAACGGCGGCGGCATCCGCACGAACATTGAAGCGGGCGACATTACGCTCAACAACATCCTAAAGGTGCATCCCTTCGGCAATGAGATGTGTGTTGTGGAAGTGACCGGCCAGCAGGTGCTGGACGCGCTGGAGTATGGCGCGCGCGATGTGCCCAACGAGTGCGGCGGCTTTATGCAGGTGTCCGGCCTGACCTATGAAATTCACACGTACATCCCGTCTTCCTGCACACATGACGAGCGCAACATGTTCACCGGCGTTGACGGTGAATATCGCGTGAAGAATGTGAAGGTTGGCGGAGAAGACCTGGATGTGACCAAGACCTACACCCTGGCCAGCCACAATTACATGCTGCTGGGCGACGGCGACGGCATGGCCATGTTCAGGGGCGCGAAGGTGCTCAAGGAAGGCGTGAAACTGGACAATCAGGTGCTGATTGACTATATCGTCGATACGCTGGGCGGCGTGGTTGGCGAAGCCTATGCCAATCCCTATGGCGAAGGCCGCATTGTGGCGGTGGAAGAAGCGCCTGCAAAGTAATTCCGGATAACATGAAAAGGGAGTTCATGCTTTGGGCATGAACTCCCTTTTCATGGATGTAAAATGTCGAATAGGATTGCAAGAAGGCGAAAAAAAGTGTATAATGAAAGAAAAACTGCACACAGCATGTGCAAAAACAGGAGGGAAAGCATGCAATACGTTGACGGCAAAGCAACCGGACTGAAGGTGGCTTATATTGGCGGTGGTTCGCGCGGCTGGGCGTGGGGATTTATGACGGATCTGGCCATGGACAGCGGCATGGAAGGCACGGTTCGGCTTTATGATATTGACCGGGACGCGGCGGAAAAGAATCGCCTGATTGGTGAAAAAACAGCCCACCATGAAAAGGCTGTGAGCCACTGGCAGTATGAAGTGGCCGACAGCTTGAAAGATGCGCTGACAGGCGTTGATTTTGTGGTGATTTCCATTTTGCCGGGCACATTTGAGGAAATGAAGAGCGATGTGCATGCTCCGGAGCGTGTGGGCGTGTATCAATCTGTGGGCGACACGGCGGGCCCGGGCGGCCTCATGCGCGCGCTGCGCACCATCCCCATGTTTGTGGAAATTGCCTCCGCCATCCGGGATTATGCACCCAACGCGTGGGTCATCAACTATACCAATCCCATGACGCTGTGCATGGCAACGCTCTATGATGTGTTCCCTGATATCAAGGCGTTTGGCTGCTGCCATGAAGTCTTTGGCACCCAGAAGCTGCTCGCGGCCATGCTGGACGATATGTGCGGCATCAAGGATGTGCCGCGCCAGGATATCCGCGTGAACGTGCAGGGCATCAATCATTTCACCTGGTTCTCCAGCGCATCCTACAAGGGAATGGATTTGTTCCCCGTGTACCGGGAGTTCAGCGAGAAATACCATGACAGCGGCTTCACCAAGGGCAAGGACGCCAACTGGATGAACGATTTCTTCCAGTGCTCGCATAAGGTGAAGTTTGACCTGTTCCGCCGCTATGGCAAGATTGCTGCGGCAGGCGATCGCCATCTGGCGGAGTTTATGCCACCGTGGTATTTGAAGGATCCGGAAACGGTGAAGAGCTGGGGCTTTGGCCTGACGCCGGTGAGCTGGCGAATCGAGGATTTGGAGAAGCGCCTGGCGCGCCGTGCAAGGCTTTTGAACGGGGAAGAGGATGTAAAGTTCGAGGCTACCGGCGAAGAAGGCCATTTGATGATGAAGGCACTGCTGGGCCTTGGCGATATGGTGACGAATGTGAACATCCCCAACCGGGGGCAGATTCCGAACCTGCCGCTGGGCGAGGTGGTGGAGACCAACGCCCTGTTCCGCCGCGACCAGATTTCACCCGTGTTTGCCGGAAACATGGATAGCGACATCCTTGGATTGACCATGCGCCATGTGAACAACCATCAAATGATCCTGCGCGCAGCACAGACCTGCGACCGCAAGCTGGCCTTTGCCGCTTTTATGAACGATCCACAGATGGGCAAGGTGGATGTGAACGACGGGCAGGCGCTCTTTGACGACATGCTGCTTGCACAGAAAAAGTATCTGCCAAAAGAATGGTGGTAAGCAAAACAACCTTGCATGAAAAAGTGCAGGGGTTCGCCTTTCAAAGAAGCGAACTCCTGCATTTTTTCTCAAAAAAACGGACAGGAGCGCCGATCGAATTTGACAGAAGGTCATCGGCGCGCTTGTCCGTTTACGGATACTGCTTAAGGTGATTTATCTGCACTCGGCGTCAATTTCGGCAAGATAGCGGGTGATCGGCAAGTGCTGAGGACAGGCGGCCTCGCATTTGTGGCACTTGACGCAGCGGGATGCATCCGCCGCATCGGCAATCACCTTGGCGTATTCTTCGGCATAATTGGTTTGCCCACGCAGCTTTTTGCCGTCATAGCCCTGGAAAATGCGGGGAATTTGCACGCCGCGGGGGCAAGGCTGGCAATAACGGCAGCCAGTGCAGCGAGTCTTCACACGGCTGAGATAAGTCTCCTTCACCTGTGCATAGAGCTCCTTCTCCGCAGCGGTGAGTGGCTCCCGGGTGGCAGCGTCAAAGATGCGTATATTATCCTCCACCTGTGCCATGGTGCTCATACCGGACAGAATGGTGACTACCTCAGGCATGGTGTAGAGGAAGCGGAATGCCCACTCCACGGCAGACCGCTTCACCGGGAAAGCGTCATAGAGCGCCTGCACATCCGCGGGCGGATTGGCGAGCAGACCGCCGCGCAATGGCTCCATGACCACAACGCCAACACCTTTTTTACCGGCTGCGCGAATGCCGTCCAGGGTGGCCTGCGTGTCACCGTCCAGCAGGTTCATCTGCACCTGAGCCATTTTCCAGTCGTAGTCATTCAAAACGCGCAGGAAAGTATCCGCGTTGTCATGGAAAGAAAAACCGGGATAGAGAATTTTACCGTCCCGCACGGCTTTATCCAGGAAGGACTGGTAATTCATCTGCTGGAGGGCGTTGAAACGCTCTTCGCTCACGGCGTGCATCAGGTAAAAATCCACGTGATCCACATCCAGCTTTTTGAGCTGCTCGTCAAGAAAAGCCGGCATGTCTTCAGGCTTTTGCAGCTTCCACAGCGGCAACTTGGTGGCCAGGATCACCTTTTCACGATAGCCGTCCTTGAGCGCTTTTCCCACCAGCGTTTCGCTTGCGCCGTCGTGATAAGGGTAGGCAGTGTCCACATAACGCACGCCATGGTCGATGGCGTAGCGAATCATGCGGATGGCTTCAGCTTCGTCGATGCGGCCGTCAATGGTGGGCAGGCGCATGGCGCCAAAACCGAGGCCGGAGGAAGCACGAGCAATACCGGGGAACATGGTTTGCAACATTACAATCACCTCATATGTGTTGATGAAATTATTAAAGATAAGGTATCATGCTGGAAAGCCGCGGAAAGATCAGGTCGGGCTGCACAGCGGAGACAGCCACATCCGCCATGGTAGCCTCGCCGGACAACACAAGGATGCCGGTCATGCCATGGTTGACGCCTGTGGCGACATCCGTATACAGCCGGTCGCCTACCATGGCCATTTCGGCCAGAGAAAAGCCTGTGCGTTCGAGTGCTTCCTGCACAATGCCTTCGTAGGGTTTGCCGAGAATCACATCGGCCTTGCGGCCGGTGCTTGCCTCGATAAAGGCCATGATTGCACCCATATCCGGGATAAAGCCGGTCTCCGTGGGACAGTTGAAATCCGGATGCGTGGCAATATACGGTTTGCCTTCACGAATAAAATCGCAGGTCTTGCACATTTTTTTATAGTCCAGCGTGGTGTCAAAAGCAACCAGCACATAGGCGGGATCATCCTCGGTGAAGGTAAGCCCCATGCCGGTCAATTCCTCACGCAGCATGGGGTTGCCCAGCAGATATCCGGCCTGGCCAGGAAAGCGCTTCAGGCAATAGTGCGCTGCGGCATGGCCGGAGGAAATAACATCGCGGTACTGTGCCGGCACATGCATCCGCTCAAGCTTTTGTGCATACACTCGGGCGGATTTGCTGGAATTGTTGGTGAGAAAGCGCGCGGTGCGGCCTGTTCGTTCAAGTGCCGCAAGAAAATCCAATGAACCCTCGATAAGCCGGTCGCCCAGATAAAAGGTGCCGTCCATATCCAACAAAAAACATCGGATAGGCGCAAGGCGTGCGCGGATAGCCGCGTCTTCCATAGTAAAATCGCCTCTGCTTTCGTCTGAAATATTCCTGATTGAGTATACCATATAGAGATGAAAAGTGACAAGATGAAACATGGAAAACGTCAATTTTTTTGTGAAAGATGCGTAAGCAGCAGAAACGCCGTATACAAACAGGAGAGCAGCTGGCCGCACAACATCCCGGCCACGAAACCCATAATGCGGAAAGCGGGCATGGGACACAAAAGAGCTGTGACAATGAGCTGTGCCGCACCGCCAAGCAGTGTGCCGGTGAGTGCCCGGCGCTGAAGACCAAGCCCGGTCACCGCACCGTGCATCACCTGCTGAAGGGAGAACAGTGTGGCCGCAGGCGACAGGGCGTTGACGATGGGCGACAGAGCCGGTTGACGATACAGCGTTGTGGCAAGAAAGCCGCTGCATAACCGGAGCGCAAACCAAGCGGCAAGCCCCATGCTGAGGCCGGCAAGCAGCAGATGCCCAAGCAGACGGCGCAGCGGTGCCCGCTGCTGTTCCAGCCGGGCAACGGCGGGCACGGCAGCCGTGCTGACAGCGCCGGTAAGGATACCGGGAAGCATCATCAACGGAAGCGCCATGCCGCTGAATAAGCCATATTGCGCGGTAGCTTCCCGTGCGGAAAGACCGGAACGCTGAAGGCAAACGGGTACCAGCACTGCCGCTACAGCTCGGAGAGAAGTGGTGCAAAGCCGGGCACAAACAGCGGGCGTAGCAAGGGAAAACAGCTGCCTTTCCAATGTGCGGCTGGATGGAGCACAGGAGGGCAAAAGCGGGCAGCAGCGGTGCAGCAGTGCCCAAGCGGCCACGGCGGCCAGGCTTTCGGCAATGGCTGGCAGTGCAGCGGTTAGGGAAACAGAGCGCCCGCCCCAAAGAGCCAGCAGAAGCAGCGCCAGCGCCATGCGAACGCCTTGCTCCACGCATTCACCACGAGCCGGAATGGCGGCGCGTCCCTGCCCGCAGCAATAACCGCCGTAAACGGCGCCAAGGCCGAGAAACACGATGCCTGGCATGGCGCATAGGAGCGCGGGAAGGGCACGGAAACCGCCTGTCAAGTAAGCCCAAAGAGGTGAAAGGAGCACAAGCGCGGGCAAAAGCCATCGCACGGTATGTAGAATGAGGGATATCCCAGCGCGCAGCACCGCCTGCTGGTCACAGGCGGGTTTGCGTGCAGTCAGGCGGCTCATGGCAGCCGGAATGCCGGAGGTTACAGGCGTGAGCGCCAGCATCTGCGCGGCATGGGCTTGTTCCATCACCCCCATAGCTTCCGCGCCCATCCAGCGGGCGAATAATAGATGCAGGAAAAAGCCTGCCAGGCGTGTGAGCGCGTTGGCAAAGGTCAGTGTAGCCGCCTGCTTGCGGATGCTTGTGCTCATGGCTTCAAATCGCCTCCCGCAAAAGGTATGCGGGCAAAACAAAAGAAAGACTTTTCCCAATCGTGCTATCTTGGCCAGAAAAACCAAAATACAGCACAGTATAGTACGTAAAGCGTGGTTTCCCAGCCCTTTTGATTGGGATTTCCGGCGCAGGTTTGATACCAGCTGTCGGTTTGCCATGGCGGAATGGGCAGTGCTTTGCCGTACCTTTCGATGGCTGCGGTCAAACCGCCAATGCTGACGGCGTACTGCCCAGCGGGCACCTTCCAACCGTTCCGCCAAAGGGCAAAACTACGGTTTGTCAGTTGGAACATAATCGTCTTGTTTTCCCCCGACAACAGGAATACCATCTAAAAGCCCATCAGTTCCCGAATGGGATGATGTTCTCCATCCTGGGGCGCACCGATATAAAGCTGCACAACCTCCGCACCGGCGAATGCGCCGGTGTTTTTTACTGTCAAAGAGACGGTATTGTCGGATACGGTGAGCACAGAATAGGCAAACTCCCTGTAGCTCAGGCCATAGCCAAAGGGTCAGCGGACAGGCACGCTGGATTTATCGTAATAACGATAGCCGACGCAGATTCCCCTTGATACAGTGCATCCGCAGTTTTGCCGGAAAGCTCGGAGGACGGCACATCCTCGTAGCGATATGGCTAGCGCTCTGCCAGTTTTCAACAGGGGTTAACATGACCATAAAGCAGATCAGCAATCGCTTTGCCGCCCGCCTGACCGAGCAGACCCATATGCAGGATAGCCTTGGCGCTGTCCGACCAGGGGCATTCCACAGCACTGCCGCAGAGCAGGATAACAACCGTGTTCGGATTTACCGAAGTTACAGCTTCGATCATCTTCAGGTGCCCCTCTGGCATTTTCATATCGTCCCGGTCACACCCTTCGGAGTCATACCGAGCAGGCAGTCCGGCGAACACCACGGCGATTTCCGCATTCTTTGCGTTCTCCACTGCTTCAGCAGTCAGTATCTACGCGGCATTTCCTCGCTCGTCGCATCTGGGAGCATAGGTAGCATTCGACAGAAGGTTCAATGACTGCGTCAGCTTGGTTGGACTGGTGCGGCTGGAGCCAGCTCCCTGATAGCGAATGCTCTTTGCCATTGCGCCAAGGACAGCATTTTTTGTATCCGGTTTTAGCGGCAAAATGCCATCTTCATTTTTCAGCAGCACCGCGCTTTGCAAGCGCAGGATGCGCTTCATAGTTTACAGTGTCATGGAGCCTGGAGATTACTACGTGATGGAAGTGTCAATGGCTGGCTATCGAACGGAATACACGAATGTAGCTTCCTCGGTAACAGATCGCGCGCTGAACGGTGGGGTGATTACGAACATGAAAATTGCGGTTGTGCCGGAAACGGGTAATCATTCAACTTCTCTTCGCGATATCTTGCTGCTTGCGGGCAGTATGATTGGTCTTGTGTGGATTGGCAGAGGGAGAAAAATGCATAAACAGGGGGTGAAAAAACAAGCTGAGAGGATGCAAGCGTAAATTCAAAATGTGCGCTGGATTTTGGATGACCGAATGAAATTCGATTTTGCAGTGTGCGATTATGAAACAAGGGCTGTCAAGCTGAAAGCTTGATGGCTCTTTTTGATGTGAACTAAACCCAATAGATTTAGCATGTACATTATTACATACATAGCCATTCGCATCTTTTGCTGCATGTAAAGGAAGCACAATGGCAATATCTGCAAAACATCTTGGCGTCTGCTTATAATACGAATACGTGCTTTCCATGAGAAGGTAGAATAATCCTTGACAAAATTCTTTCCAAAAACACGTTGTTTGTCATCCTTCGACAGCGCCGCACTTGACAGATGGTGTGCGCAAGGTATAATAAAGAATGCCGGATAGACGCGCAAGGCGCGTCTGTATGTTTTCAGAGCCGGAAGATGAAGGCGGAAGCGGAGGCATTTGTTGATGAAGCAGGAAATTCAGGTGACGCTGACGGCGCACCCCAAGGCCAAGCCGCAGGATGAAAGCAAACTGGGCTTTGGTACCATTTTCACGGATCATATGTTCCTGATGGATTATGAAGAGGGAAAGGGGTGGCACAATCCACGCATTGTGCCCTATGGCGACTTTGCCATGGATCCGGCGGCAGTGGTGCTGCATTATGGTCAGGCGATTTTTGAAGGAACAAAGTGCTATCGCCGCAAGGACGGCGGCTTGCAGCTGTTTCGTCCGCAGGACAACATGGCGCGTATGTCCAACAGCGCCGCGCGCATGTGCATGCCCCGTTTGGATGAGCCGCTTGCCCTGGAGGGTCTCAAAGAGCTGGTGAAAATGGACGCGGAATGGGTTCCCCATCAGGAGGGCACAAGCCTGTATATCCGGCCGACCATGATTGCCACGGATGCAAAGCTGGGTGTGCATGCCTCGAAAAAGTACCTGTTTTACATCATCCTCAGCCCTGTGGGCGCGTATTACGCTGAGGGGCTCAAGCCTGTGGGCATTTATGTGGAGGATCAGTATGTGCGCGCGGTGCGCGGCGGCGTTGGCTTTACTAAGTGTGCAGGCAACTATGCCGCGTCCATCCTGGCAGGCGAAATTGCCGAGAAAAAAGGCTATGCGCAGGTGCTGTGGCTGGACGGCGTGGAGCAGAAGTATGTGGAAGAAGTTGGCTCCATGAACATGATGTTTGCTTATGGCAACAAGATTGTGACACCCATGCTTAACGGATCCATTCTGCCGGGTATCACCCGTGACAGTGTGCTGAAGCTGGCGCGGCGGCTGGGGTATGAGGTGGAAGAAAAACGGCTTGCCATTGCCGATATTTTTGCGGACGCTAAGAGCGGCAAGCTGACCGAGGCCTTCGGAACGGGCACGGCGGCGGTTATTTCGCCTGTGGGCGAGCTTTGCTGGCAGGATGAGAAGCTGACTATCGGCGATGGCAACATCGGCCCGGTGGCACAGAAGCTTTACGATACGCTGACGGGCATTCAATACGGCCGCGTGGCAGATGAAAACGGCTGGGTTACGAAGCTCTGACCATCCCGGCGATGGCGGCGGCGAAAACACCAAAGAGGACAAAATGGGAACAGCTGCCGGGGCTGAGGAGGGTTCATGCTACGGGAAAACAATAATCATTCGCTCCACTGGGCGGACAAGACCATGAGCGTGATGCGGGAACGCCAGCTGGAGGCCTGCGAGGATCGGCTGGCAGCCTATCCGCCTTTTGACGTGTTCGAAGGATGCGATAACACGCAGGTGGAGGAGCTGTGGCGCACCAGTTATGACGCGCAGGAGCATCCCATGCTGATGGCATTGCACAGCGTGGAGAAGCTGCAGGCACAGGTGATGACGCTGCTTGCACATGAGGCGGCGCTGCTGAGCGTGGCCGAACATCAGCTGGTGGAACGGCTGCTGGTTTTGCAGGGCGAAGCGGAGCTGATGGAACTGGAAGAAAGCGATCCGGCGGAATCGCTGGTTCGACGGATGTGGTGCCACCTGGAATGGCGGGATGATGACAGGCTGTTCATCTGCCTGCCCAAGGCATTGCTGGTGCCTTTGACGGAAGTTTTTGCGGACGAAAAGCATCAGCAAGCGAGGGAGAGGCTGATTCGCTTTGATGCGACGGTGCGGGGGCTGATGTACATCGGCGGTTTTCTGCACTATGAGGAGCCGCTGAGCCATTTGCTCCGGGATGTGGTGCAGCATCTGAGTGAAGACAGCGAGCAGCTGGCCATGCGCTTTTTCCGTGCGTCCTATGATTACATCTACGATGCACGGGGCGACATGATCCTGCTGCATCCGGGGCTGGCGGAGCCGGAACGGCTGCTTCAGCATGGTTTGCCGCGCACGGCGCCTGAAACGGTGCATATGGATCAAAGCACGCTGCTGGGCGCCATCGGCGGACTTTTGCCGGAGGAAATTCCCTCATACATGCAGATGCTGGGACTTTTGCATGGCGCGGTACGGCCGGAAATCAGTGAAGAAGAGGCAGTGGAGGATCTGCGAATGCTGGCTAAGCAGGGCGTGAGCCTTGAGGAAATGAACGAGGTGCTGGGCACACTGCTGATTATGGAGCCGACCCCTGCCATGATGGAGGGTGTGCGCACGATTTGCATGCAAACCCCAAGATGGTGCGGCATTCCTGCCGCAGTGGTGCAGTGACATGGCATGCTATGAATTTGTGGCAGATGCTTCGGCGGACGGACAGCGTGTGGACGCATGCCTCCGCCGTTTTTTGCCGGAGATAGCCGGAAGCGTGTGGCAGGCAAGCTTCCGCAGGCGGGATGTGAAAATCAACGGCGTGCGTGTGAAGCAGGATGCGCGCGTGAAATGCGGAGACAGGGTGCAGGCATATTGCATGGAGCAACAGGCGGACCCGATCGATGTGGTATATGAAGATGCGGATGTGCTGCTTGTGAATAAGCACGCGGGCATCAGCGTGGAAAGGGACGACAAAGGCGGCGTGTGCCTGGCGGAACTGGCGTGCCGCTATGTGCGCATGCAGGATCCGCAGGCATGGCCGCCGGCTCCGTGCCACAGGCTGGACAACCAGACCTGCGGACTGATCCTTTTTGCGAAAAATCCTCGGGCAGAGGAAATTCTGGTTCGTGCTTTTCGCGAGCGGACGCTGGACAAACGCTACGTGTGCCTTGTCCGCGGTATGATGAAGCCGCCCGCGGCTACGTGCAGGGCCTATCTCATCAAAGATGCGCAAAAAGCGCGTGTTCAGGTGCTGGATCATCCGGCGCCGGGCGCAAAGCCTATTGTGACGGCTTATGAGACCGTGGAACAGGGGCCGGTGAGCAGGCTGCTGGTGCACCTGGTGACGGGACGCACCCATCAAATCCGTGCACATTTAGCTGCGCTTGGACATCCGCTGCTGGGGGACGATGTGTATGGAGACCGTGCCTTCAACCGCGCAAAAAAAGCGAGGCGGTTGATGCTGTGTGCCTGCCAGCTGACGGTGAATACAGGCGGTGAACTGCCGCAGTTGGACGGACGCACCTTCCGCATTGAATGCCCGTTTTGACAGGAGGAAAAGCTGATGCCTGTTCGCTTGATTGCCATGGACATGGATGGAACGCTGCTGAGCCGACAGCCGAAAATGATCCCGGAGGAAAACGTGCGGGCGCTTCTCCGGGCGCAAAAAGCGGGAATTCGCCTGGCACTATGCTCCGGCAGAATTCCGGATGACGCGGGATTTTTTGCATCGGACGCAGGTCTTGATATGGCCGTGATAGCCCTGAATGGCGGATGCGTGATGACACACCCGGGCGGTCAGGTGCATTGCGGCAAGCTGATGGATGTTGAAACGCTTGCCGCAATGCGCACGATTTTGGATCAGACAGAGCTGCTGTATGGCGTGTTTCGTGAAAATGAACTGGTTGTGAACCGAAAAGAACGCGACAGGCAAAAGGCGGATGTCATGTGGGGAACACACCTGCACCGTGCAGGCGGACGGTGCAGCATCGCCTATGGTGCACAGGCGCTGAACGATATGGCGCTGCGGGGTTGCAACAAGGTGGTAGTGATTGACGAAGAAGAAACGGCTGACCTTGCGTCGCTCAGGACTGCTATTCTGAAAAGCGTGCAGGGGATAGAAATCACTTCCAGCTGGCAAAACAATCTGGAAATGAACCCGGATGGCGTAAACAAGGGGGCGGCACTCACTGCGCTGGCTGGCACTTTGGGCATTGCCATGGCAGATGTGATGGCCATCGGCGACAATGATAACGATGTGTCCATGCTGCAATGCGCCGGGTGGAGCGTGGCCATGGGCAATGCCACGGCGGCGGCCTTGGCTGCTGCACGTTATGTGACGCTGCGCAATGATGAAAATGGAGTAGCCGCAGCAATCAGCACGCTGGCGTTTGGCGAAGCGGTGGAAGGAGTACATCAGCTGTGATGATGAAAAAAGTGGGGACTGTGCTGCACGAGGCAATAGGATATGTACTGCGCGCTGTGTTTCGTATACTGATTTTGCTGGTTTTTCGCCCTAAACGGGTCTTCGCCAGCGAGGAAGCACGCAAAAATTTTCCCAAAGGGCCCTGTGTGTTTGCGTGCAATCATGTGCAGGCATTGGACGGCGCAGTGATTGAAACCATGCTGCCAACCCGGCGCGTTTGGGGGCTGACAGCCAAGGATCTGCTGGAAAAGAGCGTTGGACTGCGATTGCTGATGAGCTTCTGCCGCGGTATTCCCATTGATCGGGAACATTTTTCCATGGCATGGCTGCGTGCTGCACGCGGAAAACTGAAAGCGGGCGATGATATTTTGATTTGCCCGGAAGGAAAGTGCCAAGAGGATCGGGTGATTCATCCTTTCAAGCCGGGCTTTGCACTGCTGGCTGCATCGGCAGGCGTGCCGGTGGTGCCGGTGTTCCACAACGGCCGGTTTGAGCCACTGATTGGGCGCCGGTTCCAAATGATGATTGGCGAACCGATCATCATGACGCCTCCGCCCGAAGGATTGAATGAGCAGGAATTGAACCGGGAAGCGCTGGCAGTGGAGAATGTCATCCGTGAAATGCAGCGCCGCATGGAAAACGGGGCAGAACAAGAAAAATAAGGAAACGAACAGGCAGCGGGCGGGAACGTGATTTCCTGGCCGATGCCTGTTTTTTGCGGTGCGGGTGCAGCATGGGCAGTGATCTTCCGCGCGGTGACGGTGCACTTGCATGGCATAATCTTGACACCTGACGGCGTTTTTCGTATAATGAATGCAAGAAGTTTGCGGGAGGAAAACGGCATGGACAAATGGGATCGGCGTTTTATGGAAATGGCGCATGTGATCGCAGGATGGACAAGCTGTTTTATGCCGGGGCGGAGCATTGGCTGTGTGATTGTGAAGGATAAGCGCATCATGACAACGGGCTACAACGGTGCGCCGGCGGGGCTGAAAACCTGCAAGGAGCGGGGCGAGTGCATGCGCCGCAAGCTGGGCATCCAGTCCGGAACAAGGGCAGAGCTGTGCTACGCGATCCATGCTGAGCAAAACGCCATCATTCAGGCGGCAAAGCTCGGCGTGTCCATTGACGGCGCGACGCTGTACTGCACCCATCAACCTTGCAGCGTGTGCGCAAAAATGATTATCAACGCAGGCATTCGCCGCGTGGTGTATCAGGAAGGCTATCCGGATCAGTTCTCGTTAGAAATTTTTGCAGAAGCTGGGGTACAGTTGGAACAGTACCAGCCTGAAGAAGCGTAAATCAGCGCGGCAAAACACGTGCTTTTACAAAAAAAGCGGCAGGGGAGACAAGATTCCCTATGCTGCCGCTTAATGGACGAACCTTATACAACTTATTTTTCCTTCGGATTGGGTTCCTGACCGACGCACCAGCCGCGAAGTTTGTTGGCGGTGCGTTCTACTGCATCGCGGCTGTCCTTCCAAGGTTCGGCATCATAACGATAGTCATACTTTTTGATGAACCAGGCAATATCGCCGTCAATGCGCTGAAGGCTTTTTTCTTCCAGGGAGAGAATCAGCTCCACAAAAGCGGCGACCTCCTTGGCGGGAAGCTCGGCTGGGGCTTTTTCCAGCAGCATGGCCGCGTCAGGCAGGCACAGTCCCTTGGATTCAGCAAGGTGTTTGCGGAATTCGCTGTCCGTTTTATACAGGTGGAAAAAGGTGCGGACGTAGCGCTGCATGTTTTCCTCAATGCTTTCGCACAGCACGCAGGTATTCACCTGTTGTGCCATCTGCGTGCTTAGTCGTTCTACTTCCTTGCGTGCAGAGGCGGCTTTGCCGGTGAGCTTGTCCGTCACAGAAGTTTCGGCATAAGTTTTCGCGGCCTTACGCAGGTCGGCAAATGGCTTCACCAGTTTTTCGCGGGTTTTGCCCAGATGCGTGTGCAGCATCAGCGCATGGCCGAGGCGGTTATTGGTGGCAAAAAGCATCGCCTGATGATGGCGGCAGAAGCCGCGCTCGTTCACACGGATGCGTGCGTCCGGCTCCATGACGGATGCGCCGAGGCAGCGTTCGGTCTCGTCCAGTTCAATTTTGCGGCGAAGCGCGCACAGAAAGCACTCACCGTCTAGCTTCAAAGCATCCCAAACGGGAATCGTGTCCAGATGATAACGCATTGAAATCAAACCTCCCATTGCAACTATGGCAAGGATACCACCGCAAGTCGGCTTTGGCAAGCATCAATTCCGGCAAAGGAACATACCATCAGCCGAAAGGGTGTGATGGTGTGGGACGAATGGAAAAAAGGATGTATGCCCGAGGACGCGGACAGGCTGTGCTGCGCAGGGTGCTGCTGTTTTTCACGGCGGTGATTGTGCTTTCAGGCCTGGCTATGCGGCTGAAAAAAGGTGGCATGCAGGTGGAACAGGTGGCGCAGCCAACGGCAACGCCCATTGCCTATGCCTATGACGAGACCATTGAAACACGGCAGGTGAAGCTTGGCGGAACGGCCTGGTACGCAGTGCAGACAGGCATCTTTACTTCCGCGGAAGCGGCGCAGGAGCGTGCAGCAGCCTATACGAGCCGCGGTGCGCCAGGGTACATGGTGCGGGATGGCGAGCGATACCGGGTACTGATTGCCTGCTATGCTTTGGAAGAGGATGCGAAGGCGGTGTGTGACCGGCTGCGGGATAAGCAGAAAATGGATGTGCATTTATATGCCTGGCAGAGGGACGAAACCCTGCTGAAATTGACAGGAATGGCCGGACAGCTTGATGTGGCCGAGGCTGGAGCGACGCTGCTGGACGGCGCGGCCGCACGAATGCGCGACAAGGCTGCGGAAATCGACCGGGGAGAATGCACCGGTGAGCGCGCACTGGAAGCAATGGACGAAATAGAAAAACAGCTGCAACTATGGCGAAACGTAACGATTCAGCGATTTAGACGCCCGGCACCCGTTTTGATTGAGCAGCTGTTGGGCGCAGCTGACGCATGGGAGAAAATTTACGATCAGGTGAAGAACACGAAGACGCTGACGGCACTGTCTGCTGAAATGAAGCTGGGCGGTATGGCAATGTTTGATTGCCTGGCGCAGATGCAGAAAGCGCTGGAAAATTCATGAGATGCAAGCCTGCCGTTCAGGCAGGCGGAGGAGGAATGGCAGTGAAGATCAGGGAAGTTGTGCAGGCGGTGGAGGGCGAGCTGCTCACTGCACCGGAAGGATTGGAGCGCACGGTGGAAACAGCTTGCGGATCCGACCTGATGAGCGATGTACTGGCGTTTGTGAAAGAGAAAACGGTGCTGATTACGGGATTGATTAACCCGCATGTGATGCGCACGGCCGAAATGCTGGATATTGTGTGTGTGATTTTCAGCCGCGGCAAGAGACCCAGCGAGGAGATGCTGGATATGGCGCGGGAAACGGGCACGGTGATTGTTGCAACGGAGATGACGACCTATACGGCTTGTGGGGAATTGTACTTGCGTGGGTTGCCAGGTACAAAGGGAAAGACGCAGTAAAAGGAGTTACGCTTATGTCCGTTTTTCTGGAAGAGGTGTTTCCCGTGAGTGCGGGAGATTATGTGAGAGCAGGACAGGCATCAGCGACCATTAAGCGCAAACTGAAGCAGCTGGGCATTGATGCGGGGGTCCTTCGACGTGTATCCGTAGCCAGTTATGAAGTGGAGTTGAACCTTGTGATTCACTCCTTGGGCGGCACGCTGACCATGCAGGTGGAACCGGAAAAGGTGACGCTGATTTCAAACGACATAGGCCCGGGCATCCCGGATATTGACAAGGCTATGACGGAAGGCTTTTCCACTGCCAACGAAGAAGCGCGCACACTGGGATTTGGCGCAGGCATGGGATTGCCCAACATGCGCCGCAATGCCAGCCATTTTGATATCCAAAGCCAGGTGGGTGTTGGAACGAACATTATGATGAGCTTTGATTTGAAGAGCTGAGGATAGTGCCATGGAGAAGAGATTTCACTCCGTTCGTTTGGAAAAAGAGAAATGCCGTGCCTGCACCAACTGCCTCAAGCGCTGTCCGACCGAGGCGATCCGCGTGCGAGGCGGACGGGCGCACATCATTGATGAGCGATGCATTGACTGCGGCGAGTGCATCCGCGTGTGCGATTATCATGCCAAGGTGGCGGTGACAGACCCGCTTAGCGCCATTACGCGATTCCGCTATAAAATTGCGCTGCCCGCACCATCTCTGTATGGACAGTTCAAAAATCTCAAGAGCATTGCGCAGGTGCTGACTGGACTGAAGCACATGGGGTTTGACGATGTGTTTGAGGTGGCGCGCGGAGCGGATGTGGTGACGCGTGCCATCCGTGAAAAGCTGCGCCAGCCGGAGCTTCCACGCCCATTGATTTCTGCGGCGTGCCCGGCCATTGTGCGGCTTATTCAGGTGCGCTTTCCGGATCTGATTCCCAACATTGTGGATATTCGCCAGCCCATGGAAGTGGCGGCACTGATTGCCAAACGGGAGTTTGCGCGCAAGCATCAGGTGCCCGAAAATGAAATCGGCTGCTTCTTTATTACGCCTTGCCCGGCCAAGGTGACGGCCATTCGCAGCCCGATTGGCCATGAGAAAAGCGCGGTGGATGGAGCAATCAGCGTGTTGGAAATCTACGGCCTTTTGTCCAGCCATACGCGGAGCCATACGGCGGATGAAAGCCTGATGATCGCCACTTCCTACGGTGTGGGATGGGCTAACAGCGGTGGAGAAGCCTTTGCTGTGTGCCCGGAAAACTCCATGGCGGTGGATGGCATAGAAAATGTGATCCGTGTGCTGGAAGAAATTGAAAACAATAAGCTGAACGATTTGACTTTTTTTGAGGGTTCTGCCTGCACGGGCGGCTGCGTGGGCGGACCGTTGAACTTTGAAAACAGCTATGTTGCACGCAATAGTATCCGCCGCCTGGTGGAAGGGGACAGAAGCCTGCATCCGGACCTGAAGGTGGATGTATCCTTTTTGACCAAGTATCCGCTCTATAGTCCGAAGACGATTCTGCCCAACGGCGCCATGAAGCTGGATGACGACATTGTGGAAGCCATGCGCAAGATGGAGCGCATTGAAGACATTTATAAACGCTTGCCGGGCTATGACTGCGGCTCTTGCGGATCGCCAACCTGCCGAACTTTTGCCGAGGACATTGTGCAGGGTTTTGCACGGGAGATGGACTGTATCCACATCATGAAAGAACAGTTGAAAATTATGGCACAACAGATGGTTAGCCTTGCGCAGACCACCCGCGAGTGACACGAAAGGATGGAACGAGCATGATCCTGAAAGAGCTGCTGGCAGTGACCGGCGCGAAGGATATGACCCCGGAAACCGACAAAGAGACGGAAGTCAGCTGCGGTTACACCTGCGACCTGCTCAGCTGGGTGATGGCGCATGGCCAACCGGGTATGGCGTGGGTGACGGTGCAGACGCACATCAATGTGATTGCCGTGGCGGCGCTGATGGATATGGCGGCTGTGATTTTGCCGGAGGGCATAGCCATGGAGGAAGCATCGTTGCAAAAGGCGCGTGAGGAGGGCGTGACGGTGCTGCAAAGCGAGTTGACCGCCTATGAGCTGTGTGCACGGATGGCGTCCCACGGGCTGCCTGGGCAGAAGCGGGAGGGGTGAGCCATGCTGGCTGACCTGCATATCCATTCCTGCCTGTCGCCCTGTGCAAGCGATGACATGACGCCCGCCAACATCTGTGCCATGGCATATTTGAAGGGCCTGCAGGCCATTGCGGTGACGGATCATAACACAGCGCGCAATCTTCCATATGTGAAGGAAGCAGCGGATGCCTATGGCCTGATCCTGCTGCCGGGACTGGAGGTGACCACGCGGGAAGAGGTGCATCTGCTGGGCTATTTCCGCACGGTAGAGACGGCGATAGAAGCAGGAAAATACTTCTCGCGGCATTTGCCTGAGATGAAAAACCGGCCGGATTTTTTCGGCAACCAGCTGGTGATGAATACCGATGACGAGGTGGTGGATGAGGAAACGCGGCTGCTTATCGGTGCGACAGACGTGCCGCTGGATGCGTGTGTGGACTACATTCAAAGCCTTGGAGGAGCGGCGGTGCCCGCACACATTAACCGCGGTGCAAACGGATTGCTGATGAACCTGGGCATGATGCCGCCTGACCTTGAATTTCCCACAGTGGAAGTGTGGAAGGCGCTGCCGGTTTCGGAAGAAGCGGTTGCGGGACGGATGGTGACCCATGCCTCTGATGCCCATCAGTTAGGCGCGATACTGGAAGCAGAATTCGATTTGCCAACATCCCGTTTTTCTGTCGGCGGATTATTTGAGGCCATTCTCCATGGAAATCATGACTGAAATTTCACAAAGAAAATTGTGCAGATGGCTTTTTTTGTTGAAAACACGAAAAATGTACTATTTGGTTCTTTCATTTCCGAAGAACATATGTTAAAATGATGGCAAGTTTGTTATGACAGGTTAAATCTGTCTGCATCCTTTATGGTAAACGAGGGAGGGAATCTGCAATCATGCCGGATCAAAAGGAAAAGTATGGACTGCTGCAGGAAGCAATCGAGCGCCACAAGGGTGAACCAGGCGCGCTGATGCCCGTGCTTCAGGAAGCACAGAACATTTTCGGCTATGTTCCCATGGATGTGCAGGAGATCATTGCCGATGGACTGGGCACAACGCTGGCCGAGGTATATGGCGTGGCTACGTTCTACGCTCAGTTCTCCCTGGAGCCCAAGGGACAGTATGTGGTAGGCGTATGCCTGGGTACAGCCTGCTATGTGAAGGGCTCCCAAAAGGTATTGGATAAGCTCAGTGAAGTGCTGCGCATTCCGGTAGGCAAAACCACGGAAGATGGCCGCATTACCCTGAACGCCACCCGCTGCCTGGGCGCATGCGGTTTGGCGCCTGTGATGATGGTCAACGATGAGGTATACGGACGCCTGACACCTGATCAGGTACCGGACATTATTGCCAAGTATCGCTGACATGCGGGACTTATCGCTGCATGTGCTGGATCTGGCGCAAAACAGCATCGCGGCAGGCGCGGCGCTGGTTGTTATCCGCATTGAAATCGGTGCGGATGGATGGCTGACCTTGACCCTGGCAGATGATGGACGCGGCATGAGTGAAGAACTGATGCGGCGGGTGACAAGCCCTTTCGCCACCACGCGCACCACGCGCAAGGTGGGAATGGGAATCCCATTGATGCAGGAGAACGCCCAACGCGCAGGGGGCGATCTTACGCTGCAAAGCCAGCTGGGGAAAGGAACGGTTCTCAAGGCAACCATGGATACAGGCAACATTGATTGCCTGCCCCTGGGTGATTTGCCGGGCACGTTGCTCAGCCTTATCCTGACCAACCCTGAAACACCGGATTTTCGCTTTGAAGGAAAAACCGTGAAGGGCGAATGTGTTTTCGATACTCGGGAGGTCAGGCAGGCGTTGCAGGGCGTTCCGTTGAATGAACCTGCCGTTGCGGCATGGCTGAAGGAAGCGCTGGAAGAAGCAATCAACCCCATCTTTGGAGGTGTGTATCATGAAATCTTTGGCTGAATTGGAAGCAATCCGTCAACAGGCGCTGGAACATATTGCCATGCGCAGAGAAGTGCATGACGCCGCGCGTGTTGTGGTGGGAATGGCAACCTGTGGCATTGCGGCGGGCGCACGCCCGGTGATGCTCAAATTTGTGGATGAAATCAATACCCGCAAGTTGGACCACGTGACGGTCTCCCAGACAGGGTGTGTGGGTATGTGTCGCTATGAGCCCATGGTGGATGTGTTTATTCCGGGGCAGGAAAAGGTGACCTATGTGAAGGTGACCCCCGAAATGGTGCCGCGGATTGTGGCAGAGCACATTGTCAACGGCCGCCCTGTGGAAGAGTACACCATTGGCGCGGCGGAGAAGGCTGGCAAGTAAACGAAAGACCGGCAGAGTGAGGAGGAACACCCATGGATCTTTATCGCGCGCATGTGCTGGTCTGCGGCGGCACCGGATGCACGTCGTCCGGTTCCCATCAGCTGATCGAGCGCTTTGAGGAGCAACTGAAAGAAAAAGGACTTGACAAAGAGGTCAAGGTTGTGCGCACGGGCTGCTTTGGCTTGTGCGAAGCCGGCCCTGTGGTCATTGTGTACCCCGAGGGAACGTTCTACAGCCGGGTGAAGGTGGAGGATGTAGACGAGATCGTATCCGAGCATCTGCTTAAGGGACGCAAGGTGCAGCACCTGGTTTATGTGGATCATGCTACCCATGAGTCCAGCGTGCAGAAATCCCTGGACGAGATTGGGTTCTATAAGCAGCAAAAGCGTGTCGCGCTGCGCAACTGCGGCGTGATCGACCCCGAGAATATCGACGAGTACATTGCCTTTGACGGTTATAAAGCGCTGGCCAAGGCACTGACGGAAATGACCCGCGAACAGGTCATTCAGGAAGTGATTGACTCCGGACTGCGCGGCCGCGGCGGCGGCGGCTTCCCGACAGGTAAAAAGTGGCTGTTTGGCTACAATAGCCAGGCGGATCAGAAATACATTGCCTGCAATGCTGACGAGGGCGACCCCGGCGCGTTCATGGATCGTTCCTTGCTGGAGGGCGACCCTCATGCAATCCTGGAGGCCATGGCCATTGGCGGTTATGCCATTGGGGCAAGCGAAGGCTACATCTACGTGCGTGCGGAGTATCCCATTGCGGTGAAGCGCCTGCAGGTGGCTATCGAACAGGCGCATGAATACGGCTTGCTGGGCGAGCACATTTTCGGCACGGATTTCAACTTTGATATTCACATCCGCCTGGGTGCGGGCGCGTTTGTATGCGGCGAAGAAACGGCACTGATGAACTCCATTGAAGGCAAGCGCGGCGAACCTCGCCCCCGGCCGCCGTTCCCGGCAGTGAAGGGTCTGTTTGGCAAGCCCACGGTGCTTAACAATGTGGAGACCTATGCCAACATTCCTCAGATTATTCTGAAGGGCGCTAAATGGTATTCCTCCATCGGCACGGAACGCTCCAAGGGTACGAAGGTGTTTGCACTGGGCGGCAAAATCAATAACACCGGCCTTGTGGAAATTCCCATGGGCACGCCATTGCGCACTATTATTTACGATATCGGTGGGGGCATCCCCAACGGCAAAAAGTTCAAGGCTGTGCAGACAGGCGGCCCTTCCGGCGGATGCATTCCGGCCGAACATCTGGATATCCCAATCGAGTATGACACGCTGATTGAGATTGGCTCCATGATGGGTTCCGGCGGCATGATCGTGATGGATGAAGACAACTGCATGGTGGACATCGCCCGCTTCTTCCTGGACTTCACGGTGGATGAGAGCTGCGGCAAGTGCACGCCGTGCCGTATCGGGACTCGCCGCATGCTGGAAATCCTCGAACGCATTGTGAATGGCAAAGGCGAGGAAGGCGATATCGAAAAGCTGGAAACACTGGCTAAGAACATCAAGGCCACGGCGCTGTGCGGCCTGGGACAGACGGCACCTAACCCGGTGCTGTCCACCCTGCACTATTTCCGAGATGAGTACGAAGCTCACATCAAGGAAAAGCGTTGCCCGGCACACCACTGCCAGGCGCTGCTGAATTATGTGATTGGCGACAAATGCCGCGGCTGCACGCTGTGCGCGAAGGTTTGCCCGGCAGGCGCTATTTCCGGCGAGGTGCGTAAGCAGCACCACATTGACACCACCAAGTGCCTCAAGTGCGGCGCGTGTATCGAAAAGTGCCGTTTCGGCGCCATCTCTAAGAACTAAAGCGTGCTAAAGGGAGGATTATACGCAAATGGATCAGCTTGTGAAACTTACGATCGACGGCGTAGATGTTGAAGTCCCTGCCGGCACGACGGTTCTGGAAGCCGCCAAGCGGGCGGGCATCAACATCCCCACGCTGTGCTACCTGAAGGATATTAACCAAATCGGTGCATGCCGGTTGTGCATGGTGGACACGGGCGCACGCGCCCTGCAGGCTGCCTGCGTGCTGCCTGTGAGCCCGAACATGGTGGTGAAAACCAACACGCCCGCTATTCGTGAGGCGCGCAAGGTTAACCTGGAGCTGCTGCTGAGCAACCACGATAAGAAGTGCCTCTCCTGCGCGCGCAACCAGACCTGTGAATTGCAGAAGCTCTGCCAGGAGCTGGGTGTGGAGGATGGCGAACGTTTTGCCGGCTCCATGAACAAGTATGACATTGATGACCTGTCCCCGTCGATTGTGCGGGACAATAACAAGTGCGTGCTGTGCCGCCGCTGCGTCGCTGCCTGCAACAAGACGCAGGCCGTGGGCGTTATCGGGCCGGTGAACCGTGGCTTTGTGACGGCCATTGAATCTCCGTGGAACATGAAACTGGTGGATATGGCGTGCATTAACTGCGGCCAGTGCATTGCGGCTTGCCCCACTGGCGCATTGCATGAGAAGGACTCCACTGCCGCGGTGTGGAAGCTGCTTGCCGACCCCAAGAAACATGTGGTGGTGCAGCCCGCGCCTGCTGTGCGCGCGGCGCTTGGCGAGGAGTTCGGCCTGCCGATGGGAACGAGCGTCACGGGTAAAATGGCCACGGCGCTGCATCGCCTGGGCTTTGACCGCGTGTTTGACACGGACTTCGGCGCTGACCTGACCATCATGGAGGAAGCCACGGAGTTGCTGGGTCGCCTGAAGAATGGCGGCGTGCTGCCGATGATTACCTCCTGCTCGCCGGGGTGGATCAAGTTCTGCGAACACTATTACAGCGACTTCATCCCCAACCTGTCCACCTGCAAATCGCCCCATGAGATGGAAGGCGCGATGATCAAATCGTACTATGCCGAAAAGGCGGGGATTGATCCCCACGATATCGCGGTGGTTTCCGTGATGCCCTGCACGGCCAAAAAGTATGAGGCGATCCGCCCTGAGCTGGGTCATGATGGCATGCGGGATGTGGATGAGGTAATCACCACACGTGAGCTGGCGCACATGATTAAAGAAGCAGGCATTGACTTTGCCAACCTGCCCGATGGCGATTTCGACCCGCTGATGGGCGAAAGCACCGGCGCCGCCGTGATTTTCGGCGCGACCGGCGGCGTGATGGAAGCCGCCCTGCGCACAGCCTATGAGGTTGTGACGGGCAAGACGTTGGAGAATGTGGACTTCACACAGGTGCGCGGCGTGGAAGGCGTGAAGGAAGCTTCCATCCAGATTGGCGATGTGACGCTGAATGTGGCAGTGGCCAACGGAACAGCCAACGCGGCCAAGCTGCTGGACAGCGTCCGTTCCGGTGAGAAGACCTACCACTTTATTGAGATTATGGGTTGCCCCGGCGGCTGCGTGACGGGCGGCGGTCAGCCTATTGTATCCGCGCAGAAGCGCATGGAGTGCGATCCTCGTGCGGTGCGTGCGGCTGCCCTGTATGCAGAGGATGCGGGCAAGCCCATGCGCAAGAGCCATGAGAACCCCGAAGTCAAGAAAGCGTATGCGGACTTCCTGGGTGAGCCCAACAGCCACAAGGCGCATGAGCTCCTGCACACCACCTATACGGCGCGGCCGAAGTACAGCCGGTAAAGACTGCTGAGGCGAAAGGGCAGAAAGAACCTATTCGCCTGTAAAAAGATTTTCCGGGTTAAGGAAAAAACGACATCCAAAAACCCACAAGCGGACATGTGATGCTGCGACAGTCACTTGGACTGTCAAGGCGGACATGTCCGCTTTTTTGTTGTACCAAGAAGAAAAACAGGCGTAAATGGGCGTAAAAAACGGAAATGTAAACGTAAATGTACATGTAAACCACGGAATGTAAACAATTTGAGCATAAAAAAAGGCAAATGTAAAAAACGTGAGCGTGACATATCGTCCCAGAGCCGGTAGGATAGCAGTGCAACCAAAGACAAGGAGGCTTGGAAAATGCGGAACTGGGGAAAACGGATTGCGGCGATGGTGCTGGCGCTTTGCTGTGCGCTGCTGCTGACAGGGTGCTCTTCTGTGGAGGGTGTTGAAAAGAAAATTGACGCCATCGGGAACGTGACACTGGACAGTCAAAAGGCAATCGAAGAGGCGGAGACGGCCTATGCCGCCCTGAAACCGGAAGACCAACAGAAAGTGAAAAACTACGGAACGCTGCAAAGTGCAAGAGAGAGCTTTGACAGGCAGAAAGAATGGGATGCACAGAAGAGAAAAGATCAACAGGATGCTGTGCCGCTTGCAGAAAAAATTATTACAGCCATGGGTGAAACGTTCAAATCGCCGCTGAATCTGACGGTGGAAAATATTTGGTATATGCACAATCTTTTTGACACAATAGAAAGTTGGGATTTCACATTCCAAATTACTGCGCCAAATGGGTTTGGTACCTATTTGAACGAGTATTACAATATATCGCTGCTTGAAACCGAAGATATGCATGATCTTACAAACATTGATGACGCGCTAAAGCAGGAAGTGAGTTTCTGGAAGATTCTTGGTCAAGGCGTGTTATGGAGACAGGGTGCAACTACCATGCAATATGGCACACAAATGGCGGAAACCGATGTGAAGACGGTGCAAGAGTACTACATGAAGCATGTGAAAGCGTACTGAAATGCCGGAAATCCGAAAATGAAGGAAGGGAGGATCGATGCTGGACTTGGAATGGGTTGTTGCAACTTTTCTGGCAGGCGGTCTGACCATGTTTCTGTTGATAAACAGGAGCGGAGAACGACCCTTGCGCAGGCGGTTGGCCGCAACAAAAACCTATTGGGGACACACCTACGCGGATATTTTGCGCAAAACAGGGCGTGGACCCGATGAGATAAGCCGACGGGCAGACGGCTGTGTGCTGCGGACATGGAGAGAAGCGGGGTATGCCATTACGCTCCGGTTTGACGCACAGGACGTATGCCTTGGTGTAGAAGAAGAACGAATCATGTAGAGGAGGAAAAAAGATGGCTTTGATTCATTGCCCGGAGTGCGGCAAGGAAATTTCCGACAAGGCGCCGGCATGCCCGAACTGCGGCGCACCGGTGGCAAACAAAAAGGTTCGGGTGCATTTTCACCGCAAAAAGAGCTTTGCGGGATGTGCAAACACCGGCATGGTTCTGGTGGACGGCACAATGGTTGGATCCGCGTCCAGCGGGGCTGATTTCAATGTGATGCTGACACCCGGCACCCACAATGTTGTGATTGACTACAAGCTCACCGGGGCGCTTGCATCCGGGCGATCCAGCAGTGCAAACATTGACGTGCCTGCGGATGCAAAGTGCGTTGATGTTGAAATTAAGCTGAAGACCGATGCAATGAGCTTCTTTGTTTCCGGCGGGCAAAGCATCGTGGTGGGCGAAGTGACAGTGCAGCGATAAAAAATCCGCAAAAAAGATGACAGAACGGAAGGAGAAAGAAAAATGAAGAAGATTATTAGCTTGCTGCTTGCGATGGTGCTTGTGATGACAAGCGCGGCAGCCTTGGCGGATATGAGTGATTTGGACAGATTTGCTCCTTACACCAGCGTGGACATGGAAGTGTTCAAAAAAGCGGGGTGGGAATGCAGCTTTGATAACTTCAAGTTTAATGCGGAAATCTATCCGAAGACGCAGACCATTGAGTTTTTAGCTGATAAGGATGGCAGTAAGATACTTGGTGCGGGCAACTATAGCTCTGTTGCAACAACCTATCAAATCAGAATGGATTTGAAAGTGATTTATAGTGCGGGAAGCTGCGTTGTGATTCCGCGATTCATTTTTGCACGGAGCGGCAGCAAGCCGTACTATGACGACCGTATGACGGATGTCTATATCGTCAATGGCGAAAACCGCTATAACGTGGATGTGTCCGGATGCTCGCGCAGCAGCTCGTCGAAGTATTACACAGCAACGGATAGCTCCGTGGAGCCGATGTACCTTGGGGGTATGCTGATGCTTCAGGATCTGGCAGAATATCCGCAGGGTGTGTTTGTCAAAATGGGCTCTTATACGGATAAGATATGGCTTGAAAACACCGATTTGGCAGCCATTAAGACATTCTATGAGACCTGCAAGGAAGCCGGCGTGTTTGAGCAGAGCTATCTGCAAAACCACAAAGACGACTACTCGATTATTACCCTGTTCAATGAAAATGGCGTGCAGGGCACGGAAAGCGCTTCCGATGACCTGAACACACCTGCGCCCACAGAAGATAACTGAGCGAAAAAAGGAGAGAGGAAAGCATGGAAAAGCTGTTCTTTTCCAACACGGGAAAAAATGTCAAGTGGTTTGCCAAGGTGGAACTGGTGGCGGGTGCAATCGGCGCGGTGATTTCCGGCTTTGCAATGATGTTTAGCCAAAGCTTCTGGTGGGGCTTGCTGGTGCTGCTGGGAGGCATCCTCGGCGCATGGGTGTCGGCAACGATGATCTACGCGCTTGGGGAAGCGGCAGACAAGGAAAAGCAGCCGGAAACAATAAGCGGCAACCAGATTGTTGTTGCTAGCGATGGGAAAAAGTACAGCATTGAGAAAGGCTGGCTCTGCCCCAAATGCGGCAACCAAAATCCCAACAGCCGCATGAGCTGTAAGAACTGCGGCACACAAAAAGGAGAAGAGGTGCAGACTTTTCAGGATGGATGGACCTGCTCCAAATGCGGCAGCCACAACCCCAACAGCACTGTAAGCTGCAAGAACTGCGGAGCCTATAAATAAACCGGCAGGGGGAACACGAAATGAAAAAGATTGTTGCAGTGCTCCTTTGCGC
This sequence comes from uncultured Clostridia bacterium, assembly GCA_934647165.1. Lineage (GTDB taxonomy): Bacteria > Bacillota > Clostridia > Christensenellales > Aristaeellaceae > CAKUFA01. The sequence goes on from CAKUFA010000001.1 coordinate 81,875, forward strand.
GGCTTTGTTGGCCACATGCGCCATGGCTTTGGCTGAGAGCAATTCGGCTGCACCGGCGGACTATGCAGAGGAAATCTGGTATACCATGGCTGAAACCGGACATGCGAATAAGAACGTTATGTGGTCCATGCTCGGCATGTACTCCTTCGGAGAAAAAACAGGCGGACCTGAAGGCTATGTGACGCTTAATAGCACAGAGGATGGAAAGGCCGTGCAGGGTGGGATTAGCTGGCGGATCTATCCGAAAAATGAGGAAGATGTGGCGGAGTATTTTTACTCCATGATGGAAACCCTGCTGGCCATGGTGGCAACGCCCGAAGATGCAGCCAATATCACCGTGTGGCTGAATGCATCGAAGGCGCCGGTATTAGCAGCTTTTCAGCAGCAGGAACAATGGGTATCCGGCATCTTTGTGTTTGACAATGTGTCCCTGCAGCTACAATATGATCCCGAGCACAATGAGCTTTACACGTTGCTGGAAGCGATAAAGGACACGGAACATTTTCGCCTGAAAGCAAAGTAAGGAAACGAACGGGGAAAAGGAGGAAATACAAATGAAAAGATTTTTCTTGGCCATTGTTTTGATCCTTTCGTTGCTGTGCGTGTCATTCTCTGCTATGGCGCAGGATTATACGTATCTGGATGGCATGTCTCTTGAAGAAATGCTAGCCTTACAAAAGGAGTTGGAAGGACGAATCAGCACCGCAAAGGCGGCTGCGGGTGCTTCAGATCCCACGAACACGGGCATTTGGGAGCTGCGGTATTACGTGGATGAGTTCAACAACCCCACAACGAGTGGATACATGACAACGAAAGACTATGTGCTAGGAACGTTCAGCAATTCAGCCACAACAAACTCTACCCTGTATGTGATTTGGTTGATTGACAAGGATAGCGTTGCCATCAAGCTGGCTGAATATGGAAGGAATGTGGTCAAAAGCTCTTATGACAAAACAAACTACGATATCCTGATGCTTGACCCGGATGGCAAAAAGGTATCCATGACAGGAACCATGTATAAGGGCGGTGATCGAATCTATATCGACAGCGGATATGAAAACAAGGTGCTGGACGCTTTGGCAAGAAACGGAAGCGTGACCTTCAAGATCACGGAAAAAGGGAAATATGCTTCCTCCAGCTATTTGTTCAAGATGGAAGATACGTCCTATTTCTCCAATGCGTACAATCAGCTGAAATGATAGCGGCCATCAAAAAGGAGCTCACCCTTTCGCGTTGTTTTGTCAAGGGTGTTTACACATTTCTTACCGGCAACTGATCGCAACACAAAAGATGGTTGATAGACTCAGACATTCATAACGAAATACCGCCAGCACACAGTTTTATTGTGCTCGCGGTATTATTTATCTGATTAAATCCTTTTAACAATCCATCCTTTGTAAACAGTCTTTTTAATGTACTGTCGCTCTTTTCTTCATACATTTCGCCCTCATAGGTTCCGGCGGTCATAATATGCAGACCAAAGAACCCGATGGAGTTCATCGGAATGGCTTTGCCAAAAACTTCATTACCGCCTGCCATGTTTACACCGGCAGTATGCCCCTGCATATAGGCATTTGGCAGAATATACAGCGGAGGTTTTTTGTGCGACTAATTCGCCGTCGGCAGACGGTAATCGAAAGCTGGCGACATGTGCGGCAGCTTTCGTGCGTTCTCGTCAGAGAACGCTTCCTTACGCGAAGGCGCGACCGGGAGGCTGACCCGTCAGCCGACCAGCACCGCAGCGCAGATCTCATAAGGATTTTGCAAGCAAAATTCTTATGACCTGGCGTTAGCCAGGGCCATCATGCATGCGCCGTCGCAGGCATCTTTTTCGGGGAGAATGATCTTGGCGGCAGGATACTTGGCCTTCACGTTTTCCGTGAAGTACTGAAGGTGCAGCTTGCTCTTCACCAGCGCGCTGCCCCATACGCCTACGCGCAGCTCCTCTTCCTCGTCCAGGTGCAAAAGGCGGATCACCTCGTCCGCCAGGGTGGACGTGCACTTTGCCGCGTCCTTCAGGATGTCCAGCGCGTAGGGATCGCCGCCCAGCGCCGCCTGGTTCACCTCCACCGACAGAGAGGGCGTGGTCCACGGTGGCGTGGCGATTTCCGTGGCGAAGAGCATCAGATCCTTGCGGCCTAGGTTGCCCAGCTTGACCCGGATCAGGCCGATCAGCGGCGTTTCCTCCACGCACCCGTCCAGGAAGCGGGAATAATGGAACAGCGCCTTGCGAGTAATGTAAGAGCCGGAGCCCTCATCACTGAGGATGGTGAAGAGCCATCCGCCCACACGGGCGCTTTCGCCCTTGGAGTTGCGGCCAAAGGCAATGCTGCCCGTGCCGGAAATCACCAGCGCGCCCACGCCGCCGGTCACCGCATAGTGGGTCATTTCGCCGTCGTTCAGGCAGGTGATGGGGCAGGAAAAGCCGGGCAGCGCCTTGTAGATGCGCAGCACGATCTCCTCATCCTCCGGGGAGTCAATGCCGCTCACCGCCGCCGCGATGGCCAGGCAGTCCTCTCTCCTGCCGTCGAACAGGGCCAGAATGGCGTCCATGTTCAGGTTGATCCGGCGGATGGTCTCCTCCTCGCCCAGCTGATAATGCCGGCAGGGGATGCCCTCATACTCCGCCAGCACCTGGCCCTCCAGGCTCATGGCCCGCACCTTGAAGGCCGTGCCGCCGCTGTCCACACCCAGGATGTACTTCTTCATACGCTCACATCCTTATCGCTTTGCTTTCATCTTGACCAGATCGTCAAACTTGCGGAACTGCGCCATGCCCTTGTTCACCGTGCCCAGATTCACCGGCACTTCGGAAGAAATGAACTGGGGCAGCAGGATCACCTCAAAGGGCACGGTGGCGTCGTCGCCGGAGGTCACCAGGTTCAGCACATGCTCGCCCCGAATGGCTTCATCGCCGGTGATGATATAGGCACAGCCGTTCATCTCCTGATGGGCCTGAGCTACCTTGAGCATGCGCTCCTTGTCCCCGTCCTCGGCGATCATGTAGAAGCCGGCCATGCTGTCGTCAATGGCGCACAGGGGGCCGTGGAGGTATTCTTCGTATTCGTAGTGGATGGCGGGCACCAGCAGGGTTTCCAGTACCTTCAGAGCACCTTCCTTGGCCATTTCGCCGCCTACGCCCTTGCCCACAAAGGCCATCTTCTGCATTTTGCTGAAGGCGTCCAGGTGCTTCATGGTGAAGGCGTCGGTGCGAGCGATATTCTCCCGGCAGTCTTCCGGCACCCGGGAGAACATCTCCACATGGGCGGCGTAGGTATCCGCATCCATTTTCCCGGACAGGAAGCCCGCCTCCAGCGCCAGCAGGCTGAAGGTGTAGATGGTGGCCGTGTAACCCATGGTCTTTGGGCCCACGGTTTCCACCCGGCAGCCGATGGGCAGGCGGCGGTCACACATGGTATTGATGGTGCACTGCTCCTTACCGGTCACAGCGATGAGCGGATACTGCTTCAGCGCGTTGATGGCGGCAATGGTATTGGTGGATTCGCCTCCCTGGGACACGGCCATGATCATCGGCCGTGCAGCGCGGATAGCAGGCACCTGGGAGGGGCAGTGCACGGTGACGTCCACGTCCATAGCGCGGCTCATGTACACGCTGGCCGCGCAGCTGGCATTGTAGGAGCTGCCGCTGGCGATGATGTACACATGGTCAGGCTGCACCTGCTGGTAGAAGGCCAGGAAGTCCTTCAGGCTTTCCTGACGGTTGTCGAAAATCTCCTGCATGGTTTCCGGCTGCAGGAGGATATAGTCCATCATGGTCATGTGCTGATTCATTTACTTTCTCCCCTTCACGGGTCGCGGCCCCTGTATTGATTGTATCGCAAAACAAATATCAAAACAAGGGGGACAGATTCGCTCCCCCTTGTTTTATGCCTTATTCCTCCGCAATGGCGTGGCCGAAAGCGCCGTAGTGGCCGCAGCAGCGGGCCGCATAGGCGCTGCCCTCGTTTGCAGCGTCAGCCAGATCGCCGCCGTTGGCATGATACCTGGCCAGGAACGCCGCGATGAAGGAGTCGCCTGCACCCAGGGCGTCCACCACCTGCGCGGCGTGGGCTTCCTGTCGATGCTCCCGGCCCTTCTCCAGCAGGTAGGAGCCACGCAAACCCATGGTGACCACGGCAGTCTTGGCGCCATTGTCCACCGCAGCCTTGGCCAGGGTACGGACTTCCTCCTCGCTCTTGTCGCCTCCGGAGAAGAACGCAAACCGCAGCAGCGGGCACAGCTGACCCATGTTGATGCGGGTATACTCGCCGGAGAAATCCATGGAGAGAGGCGCCCAGCGGCTCATGGCCACATGGTACATGTCCAGCCAGCTGTGAATGGAGGTATGCACCAGGTCGTACTGCTCCATCATGGCGTAGTCCACCGGGGTAAGCATCAGCATGGACTGATACTGGGCGGTTTCGCGGCCATTGTTGCCCACAAAGTGTCTGTCGCCCTGCTCGTCGATCTCAATGTAGTTGCGGGCGGTGACGCCGTGCATCATGCGCACACGACTCACGTCCAGCCCTTCCTCGTCCAGTGCCTTCAGAAAGTGCCTGCCCTCCCGGTCATCGGCAATCAGGCCGATATAGCCGGTTTCGCTGCCATCGTAGCGGCGAGCGAGCACGGGCACGTTCACGCTGTTGCCGCCGGGATACAGTTCCTTGCGCCAGCGGTAATGATCAAATACGTTGTCGCCAATACCCAGCAGTTTCATCAGTATTTCTCCACTCCCATATAGCGTCGAGAGGAAACTGGATGGCCCATCACATAGGACATCTCGTCAATATACAGCGCACACAGACGGTTCAGCACCAGCGTGGAGGCAATCTCCCGCAGGTAAGCAGGATACTCGCTCATGTCCAGCGCATTGGCGTCCAGCACAATCAGCTTCTTTGTCTTGCGCAGCAGGAACTTCACCACGCGCTCTTCCAGGCTGCGGGTCTTGCCCATGCCCATGAGCACCAGCACCGTGGTGGTATTGTCCACCGCCTCGCAGGCGCCGTGGAAGAATTCGCCCGCATGGATGGGAGAAGAGTGCTTCCACAGGGACTCCATCACCAGGCAGTTGGTCATCACATAGCCTACGCAGCTGTTCAGACCAGCGGTGATGGTATAGATCAGATCCTCATGCCGGTACTCCGCTGCAAACTTGCGGGCAGCGTCCAGGTACTGCTCGCAGGCCTTGTCCATGGTGCCCTGCAGGCGCAGCATGGCCTCGTTGACCTCGCCCAGGCAGGAGGTGCCGTTCAGGGTATCCAGCAGCGCCCAGGTCAGCTTCACCACTTCGGGGAAGATGGTCAGCACGGCGGGGAAGGGATCGGCAGGATTGTCATAATAGTAAATGATCTGCTCCACGGTCTTTTCGATGGCGGAGCCGGGGGCCGTGGTGAAAGCCGTGGTCAGCGCGCCGCGTTCGGCAGCCAGCCTGGCAGCTGCAACCGTCTCAGCGGTACCGCCGCTTTGGGAGTTGAGCACCACCAGGGTCTTTTCGTTCAGCCGTACAGGGGGATCAGCCACAAACTCCGCAGCGTTATAACTTTCAGCGAACACCTTGTCCGTCTCCCGCTGCAGGGTATACTTGCCGGGTTGCAGCGTGGCCAGAGAGCCGCCGCAAGCTACAAAATACACCTGCTCGATCTCCCTTTCCTTCACCATCTCCATCAGCTGCTGAATCTGGCTGTCCACCAGACGCACCTTTTCCTCGTGCATTATGATCTCCTCCCAAATTATTAAATGTGCTTTAGTATTTGTTTTTATCTTATCACTTCCCGCCCGGGAAGTCAATCTTTTTCCGAAAAAAACTGAATAATCTTTTCGCAGGGCATTTGACGATTTGCAGTCATGATGGTATGATAAAGAACAGCGCAACAATCCTCACTGCTGGAGGTTATCCGTCATGATCGATCCCGCCGCGCGCCGCAGAAATTCCCGCCGGATGGTATTTGACCTGATCCGCGAGCGCCAAAAGCTCAGCCGGGCTCAGCTGGCCCGAGAAACAAACATGAGCTTCCCTACCGTCATGAAGGTGGTGGATGAGTTCATCGCCAAAGGGCTGCTGCGGGAACTGGAGGAAATCGAGCCCATGGACGGCGCAGGCCGCCGCGGACACATGCTGAAGTTCGAGCCCGGCGCTTACCGGGCCATCGGCGTGGAATGCGAGGGCCGCTATGCCCATGTGGGCATGACGGACATGACCGGCAGCGTGCTGGTGCGGGAAACCATCGAACTGGGTGACTTTGCCCGCACCCGTGACCTGACGCCCCTGAGCGAGGCCATTGCGGGCATGGTGCGCCAGACCGGCAGCGCCGACGTGCTGGGCGGGTGCATCGGCTTCCCTGCCAATATGGATCCCCAGGCCGGCGCCATCGTCAGCTACAGCGACATGGGCCTGACGCAGCCTACGCCCTTTTGCGAGATATTCCCCGACTTCTGTCAGGGACTGCATATGCCCCTGCTGGTGGAAAACGACGTGAACATCGCCTGCGAGGGCGAAGCCTTCCTGCGCCAGCAGAGCGGCCAGGGCAAGGATATGCTGTACATGTCCCTGGGTACCGGCTGCGGCGGCGCCCTTCGCATGAACGGCAAGCTCCAGCGGGGCGCACGCTGCCGCCTGGGTGAGGTCGGCTACATGCTGCTGCATCCTGCGCTGGGGGCGCCCCGGCGCGGACAGCCCCAGGACACCCTGGAGCGCGCCGTCTGCCTGCAGACGCTGGAGGAGCGCTTCGGCGTCCGCCTGCACGACGGGGCCCGCCTGAGCGACGAAACCGCCGCTGCCCTGCGGGACTACCTGTTGCCCCTGCTCTCCGGCGCTATATATAACCTGGTCATGACCCTGGATCTGGATCTGTGCGTGCTGGCAGGCATTATCCCCACACTGCTGGGGCCGCAGCTGCACCAGCAGATCTCCGACGCCCTGTGCGCCGCCTTGCCCGAGGAGGCTCCCGTGTGTGTGGAAACCGCCTTCAGCCAAGACGCGGGCATCATCGGCGCCGCCGCCACGGTCTTCAGCCGTCAGCTGGACGCTGTGCTGGAGAGGTGACCAGAGAGCGCTGCTCTCTGGTCTCTCGGTCAAGGCTCTGCCTTGACAATCTGACAGAGACGCTGTCTCTGCACTCTGCTTAAGGGATTTCATCCCTTAAGAATCCCATTCGCGCGATCTTTCTTGAGCCCCTCCGGTTGCAGATGCGCCCGCGTGGAGCTGTGGTGCTGCTTGTCCGGGGCACGGCGCGTGACAGACGCGCCGCGCAGTGCAGGGGTCACGCCTCGCAGAGGGCGAGGCGCGACCCCTGCACAACCGGCTGACCAGAGACTCCTTCTCTGGACTCTGCTTAAGGGGTTTCACCCCTTACGAATCCCGTTCGCGCGATCTTTCTTGAGCCCCTCCGGTTGCGGATGCTCCCGCGTGGTGCTGTGGTGCTGCTTGTCCGGGGCACGGCGCGTGACAGACGCGCCTCGCAATGCAGGGGTCACGCCTCGCAGAAGGCGAGGCGCGACGCACAACCTGACATATCCAAAATAAAAATCTCCGCTGTATAAGCCGTGCAGACTGTCCTCCCGAAAATGCTGTTATGATTGGCGACAGAATAGACAATGATATTGAACCTGCTAATAAACTCGGAATGAAAACAATATGGGTTAAGCAGGGCTTTTCTGTATATCAAATACCTATGAATGATTTTCAGCAGGCAGATTATGTTGTGGATAGGTTGCAGAATATTTTGGAGGTATTACAATGAAAACAGTTACTATTTGCGGAAGTATGCGATTTGCAAATGAAATGAAAAGTATTGCATATTATCTTGAAACGCAGCAAAAATTCAATGTTCTTCAATGTGTATATCTTCCAGATAATGTTGTTCCGACAGATGAAGATATTAAGGTTTTGGAAGTGGCTCATTATCGTAAATTGATTTGAGTGATGGAATTTATGTTGTAAACATTGACGGTCATATTGGAAATTCCGTTCGGAAAGAAATTGAATATGCGAAAAAGCACAATGCTCGCTATGCCCCTGTACGATGAGGACGGAAATGAGATCCCGGAAGAAGAGCTGCCGTGGAACAACATGCCCGGTGAACTCAGCAGTGAGGATGATACCGAGGACTGGTCAGTCGATGATGGATCAGAGGAATCCTTGCCACGATCCAAGCCAGGCAAACGCAGACGCAATGCTGACAAAACACGATCCTCTGCTGAACTAAGAAAGCGCATAGCCCAGAGCGTCCGTGAAGAAGCTCTCCGCCGACTGGAACTGTCTGCCCGAACCATGTCCGAGTTTCAGGAACTGGTTGACTGGTACGACCGCGAAGAAGAAAGCCGTATGCGCCGGGAACGCCGTTATGAAACCCTGCGAGGCGATGTCCCGCTGGAGAGCGGTGCGCTCCCCGGTGGCCACATCCTGCCTCACAGTATGAGTCAGCCGACCTTCCGACAAATCTGTCGGGGCGATTTTGACGATTATCTCAACACGTGCCTTTTCGCCATGCACGATTTGACCGAGCGGGCACACCTGCGGGAGATCGTGATGAATCTGAAGCTCGACCACAAAGAAATCCTGTTCTTCCTGGGTATCAGGCTGTACTCGACACAGAAGCTGGCGGAGCTGCGCGGCCAGACAGAGCGCAACATCCGCAAGGTTTGTGATACCGTCCAGCGGCGCATCCACCGGAAGCTGTACGCAGCCCTGACGGTGCTGCAACAGGACGGCGACGAGCTGATCCACCTGGAGAAGGAATTCCTGCGTGATTACACTCCACCGAAAAGGAGGCATTCTTCTGATGACGAACCTGTTTGAACATACCAGCGCGTACTGGGCCAAGTATGCCTCTTATGAGTGGAGAAAGGCAGCAGATGGGAAGGAGTACCTTCTGCCCACGGCTGATGCCAAGGCTTCTGTCTACAACACCACGCCGCTTGCTGACCAACTGGTGCTGGATGCGGTCAACATCGGGCTGCTGGTGATTCACAAGTTGCCTGAAAAGAAGATTAAAGCCGCGATCCACACCTTCGTCTGCAACTACGGTCTACTGGGCATGATGACTGCCTTTCCCACCACGCCGAATTTCGTGGAATACGAAAAGGTCTATCTTCCGAAAAACCAGTTCATTCGGCAGGAAACCATGGACACACTGACCTACATGAAATTCTTCTTTCCATTCAAGATGCCAGACTTCCGCAAACGCGGAATTGAATCTATTTGGAATGTGTCCGGCAGTGATCGGGATGAAGCGGCGCTGTCTCTGACCTTCAGCGACGATCCACGCGCCAAGGCGATCTCCTTCATGCGAAGCTACGGCGAACCCTATGAGTGGCTGAAGGAAGTGTTCCTCGACTGGGCGTTCACCTTTATGTCAACATACCTGTATTACGAAGACCGGGACATCCTGGACAAGAATGGGCTGAACTTGTACCGCAAGAGCCTTGCATGTTTTGAGGGCAATGCACCTACCTATCACCTGGCGCTGCGGGAGCACCCGGTCATCGTGTGGGATTTTCATTCGCTGATGCTGACAGTGAAGTTCATGTTCTCTGTCAAACTGACCGATGCGAAGAATCCCATGAGCTTGTGCGAGCATTGCCGCATGGCGTTCTATGCGCCCCGGGCAGATTCACGGTTCTGTTCTGCCGAGTGCCGGAAAAAGGCGAGCAAGAAGACCTGATGCATCAAGCCAGTAGAAAGTCCAGAAGAACGAGCGTGAGGTCTGTTACCTTCCCCAGCAGCCATCCAGCGATGTGCGGAGCAAAGGCGAAGAAGATGCCAAGGGCCATCGTCTGGAAGATCAGTCTGCTGGGAGCGTTGGCGATCCATCCTGCAATGGAGCCGAAGAGGAATACCGTTGCAAGCAGGTTGGTTACGATGGAGGTCAATCCAACAATGATGGATGAAATCAGCTGGAACACCAGCAGTATCGCAATGAGAGGTAGAGTGGCTATCTGCAGGGGCAGCTTGAGCAGTTTCTTCATAAGTACCTCCATCTGATTCTTGGGGAGACAGGCACGGGCAGGTGGCTCGTGCCTGTTTGCTATGTGGCACAGTTTCTCAGTCATAGATAAGCTCGCTGAACAGCATTTCTTCAATCCGATTGTGAATACTGTTCATGCGGCGTACCTATTCCATCTGGTCGGCAGCTTTCAAGTCCTCGGTAACGCCTTCGGCTGCTTTCATCTGAGGAATCAGCAGATCCAGGCGTTCCTGGCAGGCATCGTCAATGCTGTACAGATGCTTCATGAGCTTACCGGACAGCAGGAGCTGATTGAACAGGAGGGAACGATGCTCCCGGAGATAGCGCAGGCGCATTCTGCCGTACTTGCCAAGCGGGCGCATGTCCTCGGCAGGAATGCCGATGTTGGGCAGGTAGTAGTTTCCACAGCGGCGATAGGTCAGTTTCATGGGGGTGTCCTCGCTTTCTGCTGCAACAAAAAAGCAGCTATGTACTTGAAGGTTTCCCTTCAAGCCATAACTGCTTGAATTACTTGTATTTCTCGCGACTCATGACGAGGAGGGGTAAACCTTCCTCTACATAATAACGCGTTCGGGCGAGCTCCTTTATTTTATGCAGGATAGACAGTGGGTTAGTTCAGCGCTTCAGCATCGTTCTCGATGGCAACTTCTTCCACGGAACGGATGGCCCAACGGGCAAACACCAGCGTTACGTGATCGCGGCCAACGGACAGGGTTACGGTATCATCCTTGATGGCCGTGATGGTGCCATAAATACCACCAATGGTGCACACGCGGTCAGACACTTTCAGGTTGGCCAGCATGTCCTTAACCTGCTTGTCCTTTTTCTTCTGGGGCCGGATGAGGAAGAAATAGAACACAACAAAAATCAGCACCATTGGGAGGAGGGAGACCAACAGGCTTACAATACCGGCAGCGCCCGTGGCAGCATCGGTAGCACCTGCGGCAGCAGTAGCATCGGCAACGCCAGTGGTGGCGGCACCTTCTGCAACCGCAGTGCTGATGCCAAGCAGAAGATTCGTAAGGGTCATGGGGCAAAACTCCTTTCAAAATCAGGTACTTGGGTTATTATAGCAGGAAACGCCCCCGACCACAAGGGGGAAAGAAAAACTTCATGTTCGGTTCATACAACAGGAGAATCAGCCGATGCTTTTGGTGGCAATCACATCCACGCCGGTGTTGCATACATTGGCCAGCACCACATCGCCTGCGTTCACTGGGGCGGTCAGCTGCACATCGGCCAGTTCCTTCATGCACGCATGGATGAGCTTCTTGGGGATAGGCGTGCGGGTTTTGACGCTCAAAGGCATGGCGGCGCCGGATACGGAAATCACCGCAGTGACCATGCGCTCAGGAGCAACACACTCTTGATGGGCATACTTTTCTCCGCGCTTGCAGGTGTTTCCCGTCACGCCGGTTACCTGACCGTTTTCCAGGGTGACGGTCATGCGGCAACCCACAGGGCAGTTGATGCAGGTAATCGTCTGTTCCATGATAAATCAGCCTCTTTCCATCGTCACGGTGATATCCTGTGCGCCAAGGGAAGCGATGACTTCCGGTTTGAGGGTCACAACGGCCATTTCACCAGGGGTGAAAATCGGCGCCTTTTTGCGGGCAATCTCTGTGTCGCCACTGCGGACAACCACACTTGCACCGCGGAACACGCCGCTTGGGCGGAACATCAAATCCACCGGCTGCGTACCGCCCAGATGAATGCGCTGAGGTACCACGCCGCGCACGCCATCGCCGTCCTTCACGGCAACTGTGGGTGTGGCGGAACTTTCGCCCCGGGCATAGGTTGCTGCTGCGTGCCCGGCCTTAAAGCTTTCGTTGGACACATGATCCACCAGATCATGCACGTGAAGCACATTGCCGCAGGCAAAGATGCCGGGGATGCTGGTTTGCAGCTGGTCGTCCACTTCCGCGCCGCTGGTGAGGGGGGAGAGCTTCACGCCTGCGCCTTGGCTGAGCTCGTTTTCGGGAATCAGACCCACGGAGAGCAGCAGGGTATCGCAGTCGAAATGAATTTCGCTGCCCGGAATGGGCTGGCGCTTTTCGTCCACCTTAGCAACCGTTACGCCGGTGAGACGCTCACGACCTTCGATGTCAATAACGGTGTGGCTCAGATACAGCGGAATATCAAAGTCGTTCAGGCATTGCACAATGTTGCGGTTCAGGCCGGAGGAATAGGGCATCAGTTCCACGCAGGCGAGTACCTTAGCACCCTGCAGGGTCATGCGGCGTGCCATAATCAGCCCGATATCACCACTGCCCAGGATAACCACGCGCTTGCCGGGCATGTAGCCTTCCAGGTTTACAAACTTTTGCGCAGTGCCTGCTGAATAAACACCGGCGCAGCGGGTGCCGGGGGTGCCCAGCGCTCCGCGAGGACGTTCGCGGCAGCCCATGGCCAGCACAATGGCTTTTGCCTTGATGATCTGCACGCCATGCTCAGCGCTCACGCATGTTACCGTGTGGTCGGCTTCCACGGAAAGCACCGTGGTGTCGCACTGGATATTGATGTTCAATTCACGCGCCCGGTCAATGTCGCGCTGGGCATATTCGGGACCGGTGAGCTCCTCCTTGAAGCGATGCAGGCCGAAGCCGTTATGGATGCATTGGCGAAGAATACCGCCGGGGTTATGCTCGCGTTCAAGCACAAGCAGGTTATCTACGCCGTCCTCCCGGGCGGCAATGGCAGCAGCCAGACCCGCGGGGCCGCCGCCGATGATCAGCACGTCCACGTGCAGGGCACCGTTTTCCATCACCGTCATGTTACTTTTCCTCCTTGATTGCATCATGGATGGTGCCAGTGAGCAAATAGCTGCATCCGCCGCATTTGGTAATTTCCGTCATGGGAAGGTGAAGCTCTTCGGAGAGAATTTCCGCCACGCGGGGCGAGCAGAAACCGCCCTGGCAGCGACCCATGCCTGCGCGGGTGCGGCGCTTGACGCCGTCAATAGATGTTGCGCCGACGGGACGGTGGATGGCGGCACGAATCTCTGCCTCAGTCACTACTTCGCACCGGCAGACCATACGACCATAGAGCGGATTGCGCTTCACAGCCTCGGCACGCTCTTCGGTGGTCATGGCATAGAAGGGGCGGGGAAGCTTTACAGCAGGTTTGTAGTCGCTCTTTTTCACCAACTGTTGCTGGGCGGCGATCATTTCACCAAGCATTTCGCCAATGGCGGGGGCGGCAGACAGGCCGGGACTCTCGATGCCTACTGTTTCATAGGCGTTGGGTGCGTCCTTCACGGCGCCGATGACAAAGTCGCCCTTAGCCTCGTGCGCACGAATGCCGGAAAAGTTGGTGATGGTGCCGCGAGTGGTGGCGTTCGGCCAGGTCAGGCGGCTTTTGTTCAGCACAAAAGCCAGGCCGTCGGCGGTGGTACGGGTATCCAATTCGTCGGGAATATCCTCTGCGGAAGGACCAAGCAGCAGATTGCCGTGCACCGTGGGGGATACCAGCACGCCCTTGCCCATCTTGGTGGGACACTGGAACATGGTCTTGTGGAATGGCAGGGGATTCATACGATCCAGCAGGTAATACTGGCCGCGGCGATCGATGATCGTCAGCGGATCGTTGCTCATCATGTTGTGGATTTTGGCGGATCCAACGCCTGCGCAGTTAATCAGCACCTTGCAGGTGTATTCGCCTTGGGTGGTTGTCACATGCCACAGATTGTCCGCATCTTCATGGCGCACGGCAGTCACTTCCGTGTTCAGGCGGAAGGAAGCGCCGTTGAGTGCGGCGTGGTCAGCCAGGGCAAAGGTCATTTCGTAAGGGCTGGTGAGTCCGCTGGTGGGTGCATCCAGTGCACAGAGTACATCGGGGTTGCAGTTGGGCTCCAAGGCGAGAATTTCGTCGCGCTCAATGATGCGCAGTCCTTCTACGCCATTTTCCCGGCCTTGCTCCAGCAGCGTCTCCAATGTCTTACGGTCATCCTCTGTGAAGCCGATGACCAGCGCCCCGGGACGACTGTAGGCAACGCCCAGTTCCTCGGACAGCGCAGGGTACATTTTGGCGCCTTCCACGTTCAGCTTGGCCTTGAGTGTGCCGGGGTGTGCGTCGAAACCTGCGTGCACAATGCCGCTGTTGGCCTTGCTGGCTCCCTCCGCTACATCGCTTCCGCGGTCAATGACGGTGAGCGATCCTTCGTAGCGGCTGAGAACGCGAGCCAGTGAGCAGCCGGTTACGCCTGCACCAATGATGAGCATTTCAGTGTACAATCAGGATTCCTCCTATCAACCGGACAGATGTGCCCGGAATGGTCTAGTCAAAAGTATAACACATTTTTCACAGAAGGAAAAGTTCCTTTTATCAAGAAAATGTCATATTAATAAGAAACTTCTTAAAAAAGAAAGAACCATGCGTTTCTCATAGTGCAAAAGAGAATCAAGAATGCAAGAAAAATAACAATCATATAAAATAGACAAAACACGGCAGGAAAAACTCGTTACAAAAAAGATTGTTTGATATTTGACAAACGAAATCAACGAGAGTATAATGCAAATCGTCAAGGAAATAACAAGCGCGTATCGCTGGACAAAAGCAATCAGGAGGTTGAACATTATGCAGGAACTCAGACCGATTGACTGTGTGGAAGCGCTTCAGGAGCGCATGACCCTTATGCGGAAGGCACAGCGCGAGTTTGCAACGTTCACACAGGAACAGGTGGATCACATCTTTTTTGAAGCGGCCATGGCAGCCAACAAAGCGCGCATTCCCCTGGCCAAGATGGCAGTTGAGGAAACCGGCATGGGCGTGATGGAGGATAAGGTTATCAAAAACCATTATGCCAGCGAGTATATTTATCATGCGTATCGTAACACCAAGACGGTCGGCGTGCTGGAAGAGGATCCGGCGTTCGGTATCAAGAAAATTGCCGAACCGATCGGTCTGGTCGCGGCAGTGATTCCGACGACTAACCCTACTTCTACCGCGATTTTTAAGGCGCTTTTGTGCCTCAAAACCCGAAATGCCATTCTCATCAGCCCTCATCCCCGAGCAAAGAAATGTACCGCAGAGGCTGCGCGCATTGTCTACGAAGCGGCTGTCAAGGCCGGCGCACCAGAAGGGATTATCGGCTGCATTGAGTTCCCGAGTCTTGAGCTAACGGGTGAGCTGATGCACGAGGCGGATATCATCCTTGCGACAGGCGGCCCTGGCATGGTTCATGCGGCGTATTCCTCCGGTAAACCGGCGCTGGGCGTTGGTGCGGGCAACACCCCCGTTATCATTGATGAAACGGCAGATGTGAAGCTGGCTGTCAGCTCTATTATCCATTCCAAAACGTTTGACAATGGCATGATCTGTGCTTCTGAACAAAGCGTAACGGTGCTTGATTCCATCTACGATGAAGTGCGTGCAGAGTTTGCACGGCGCGGATGCTATTTCCTCAAGGGGAACGAGCTGGATAAGGTTCGCCACACGATTTTGATTAACGGTGCGCTGAATGCGAAAATCGTTGGTCAGAGCGCGCACACCATCGCCCAGTTGGCGGGCGTGGAAGTGCCGGAAGAGACAAAAATTCTCATTGGCGAAGTGGAGAGCGTCGATCTTTCGGAAGAATTTGCCCACGAGAAGCTTTCTCCGGTATTGGCCATGTATCACGCCAAGGACTTTGACGAAGCGCTCGATAAGGCGGAAAAACTCGTGTGCGACGGCGGCCATGGTCATACCGCGTCCCTGTATATCCATCCGGCGCAGAAGGAAAAGATCATGAAACATGCCGAGCGCATGGAAGCATGCCGCATCGTGATCAATACGCCTTCCAGCTTCGGCGGCATCGGCGACCTGTACAACTTCAAGATGGCGCCGTCACTGACATTGGGCTGCGGTACGTGGGGCGGCAACTCGGTTTCCGAAAACGTGGGTGTGAAGCACCTGCTCAATGTCAAAACAGTTGCTGAGAGGAGAGAGAACATGCTCTGGTTCCGTGCGCCGCAGAAGGTGTATTTCAAGAAGGGCTGCATGCCGGTGGCGCTCGATGAGCTGGGCACGGTGATGGGCAAGAAGAAGTGCTTCATCGTCACCGATACGTTCCTGTATAAGAACGGCTATGTTGCGCCGATTGAGAAGAAACTGGATGAAATGGGAATTCAGCATACCTGCTTCTATGATGTCGCGCCCGATCCGAACCTCTCTTCCGCACTCAAGGGCGCGCAGGCAATGCGGCTGTTCGAGCCGGATTGCATCATTGCGCTGGGCGGCGGCTCTGCCATGGATGCGGGTAAAATCATGTGGGTGATGTACGAGCACCCGGAGGTGGACTTCCTGGATATGGCCATGCGCTTCATGGATATCCGCAAGCGTGTGTACACCTTCCCGAAGATGGGCGAAAAAGCATATTTCGTTGCCATCCCGACCTCTTCCGGCACGGGCTCCGAGGTTACGCCGTTTGCCGTGATTACCGATGACCGCACGGGCACGAAGTATCCTCTGGCAGACTATGAGCTGCTGCCAAACATGGCCATTGTGGATGCGGACAACATGATGAACCAGCCGCGGGGTCTGACCTCCGCCTCCGGTATCGATGTGCTGACCCATGGCCTGGAAGCTTATGCTTCGATGATGGCAACGGATTACACCGATGGCCTGGCGCTGAAATCGATGAAGAACGTGTTCGATTATCTGCCGCGTGCCTATGAATACGGTGCGGCTGATCCGGAAGCGCGCCAGAAGATGGCGGATGCGTCCTGCATGGCGGGCATGGCGTTTGCCAACGCATTCCTCGGCGTCTGCCACTCGATGGCGCATAAGCTTGGCGCATATCATCACCTGCCCCACGGTGTGGCCAACGCGCTGATGATTTGCCATGTGCTGCGGTTCAATGCGGCGGAAGTGCCAGCAAAGATGGGTACATTCCCGCAGTATGACCACCCGCATACGCTGGCACGCTATGCGGAATGCGCACGCTTCTGCGGCGTTTGCGGCAAGAACGATGAAGAAACGCTTGATTTGTTCATTGACAAGATTGAGGAGCTGAAGGCCACAATCGGCATCAAGAAGTCCATTGCCGAATATGGCATCAGCGAGGAAATCTTCATGAGCACGTTGGATCAAATGGTGGAAGATGCGTTTGACGACCAGTGCACTGGCGCAAACCCGCGTTATCCGCTGCTGAAGGAAATCAAGGCGATGTATCTCAAGGCATACTACGGCGAAAAGGCATAAGGAGGGATCCGGCGAATGAGCAGGGAAATTATCGTAGAACGCAATACCAAAACCGTGTATCGCGATGGCAACAAGATCATTAAACAGTTCAAGGCGGGCTACCCCAAGAGCGCTGTCATCAAGGAAGCGTTTAACCATGCCCTGGCGGAGGAATCCGGATTGAATGTGCCTGCGCTGCTGGAAATGAAGAACACCGGCGAAGGATGGGCGCTGATTATCGAAGCTGTTGATGGCAAAACGATGGCGCAGCTGATGGCCGAACAGCCGGAAAACCTGGAAGCGTTGATGGAACAGTTTGTGCAGATTCAGAGCGATATCCATCACCACACCTGCAAGCAGATGGGGCATCTTAAGGATAAGCTGAACGCGCAGATTTCGTCCCTGCGCGATGATCTGGACGCAAGCACACGATATGAGCTGCATGTCCGCCTTGAAAACATGAAGCCGCACACGAAGATTACACATGGCGACTTCAACCCGTCCAACGTGCTCATTGGCAACGATGGCAAGGTTTACATCCTCGACTGGGCGCATGCGGCCATCGGCAATGCCTCTGCCGATGCCGCCACCACCTATCTCCAGTTTGCACTGGAAGATCAGAAGAAGGCGGATCTGTATCTGAAACTGTTCTGCAAAAAGAATGACATTGCCATGCAGTATGTCCAACGTTGGCTGCCAATCGTTGCTGCTGCACAGATGACCAAGAAGCATGGTGCGGAGAAAGACTTCCTCATTCGCTGGACGCAGGTTGTAGAATTTGAGTAATGCCAGGCGGAGAGAAATTGGCAAATTAAAACGGTGAAAAAGAGCTATCGTTTTATTTTGCACCCAGCCGGTAGCCGGTGAATCTGCTAAAACTGAAAAACAAAAAAGAAAACGCCCCTTGCACCCACTCGTGAGAGTAGGGCAAGGGGCGTTTGCATCCAGCAGAGTGCGAAAAGCCTGATGGGGCAAGGCTTTTCAATGCATGAAAAAACGCTAACCTTGGTATCAAGATTAGCGTTTTATTATGGTACACCATTAGGGACTCGAACCCTAGACACCCTGATTAAGAGTCAGGTGCTCTACCAACTGAGCTAATGGTGCATATCGTTTCGCGCTCTCGCGGCCAACAATAGACATTATACACGTTTCTGGAAATTTGTCAACACCTTTTTGAAAATTTTGCGAAATCTGCAGAAGAGATTATGCACTGCGCAGTTGAAAGAACTCAATATGACTTCAGAAATAGGAATATTACGGTTATACGCCATCCTTCTTCACCCCTTCCGTAGGGGAGGTGGAAAGCTGCTTGTATACCTGATTTACGCCAGTAGACGCAAGGCCGGACACAATACCGATAGCAACGGCATTCAGCAGGTCGTTTGCGGGGAATTCAGGCATGATGTTACATGCCAAGCACACCCAGCGCACCGCCTGCAATGCCCACAATCACAGGAATCAGTTCATCCCTGATTGCTGTGATTGCCTTTGCCGCAAGGCCGATCAGATAGGTAATGACCACGATTGCCAGTACAGTTCCCATAGTAGTAATGTCCATAGATACCACTCCTTTTAACTTGATTTTTTCAAAAAGAAAACCGTCAGAAAGGCTGCAATCCCAGCATTTTCAACGGTTCTCTAATTTGCTTGTAAGTTGCAAGTTTGTTGCAAGTTGGTTGCACGTTTGTTGTAAGTTTGTTGCAAGTTGGTGGCAAGTATCAAAAAAGCACCTTGCGTGTGCAGGGGTGCTTTTCACCTGACTTCTTCAATTTCCCTAATTTCTTCAGGCCGGAACTCAATCAGCTCCCCATCAATGGAGCGAATGACAATGCTTTCACCTTCTGGGACGTTATCTTCGGGAAATATATAGTCAATCACTGTACCTGCGAACTTTTTCTGTTCTTCGGTAGTAATCAAGACCTTTCTCCCGTAATATTTCCTGATATTCATTGCTCTTCACTCTCCTTTATCGGGTACATATGCGCACCTGTCTTGGAATAGACAATCATTCCCACATGCGATTCAGTTTCGTTTCCATCCATCGTAACCGCAGCCCCTATCAAGGAAGCATTCCTTACACGTTCCTTGTGAACCCAATTGCCCTTTCCATCAAGAACAGGCTCCCCAGTTCCATGCAATTCATCAATAACCTGTTGAACCTCTGCAACGGTTTCAGCGAGCATGTAGCTTCTTCCAGGTATGTAACTTGTGCTGTTTCGCATGTGTCTGTTTTGCTTTGCAGCATTCACAGTTTTTGAAACTTCGCCAGAAGAAATTGCGTCAAGAACGGCAGATTTCTTCCCCTTTATTATACCACTTTTCCCAGTATTTTCAACGGTTTCAGCCGCTTTCAGGTACTTCTTTTCAAAGTCCTTAAAGCTGTCCGTTTTGTCAAGCCCGAAGAATTTTGCACGGTCTTTCAGCGTTTGCAGTTCCGATGCATCCAGTTCCCACCTGGCATGGGTCAGCGCCACGCAGCGGCAGTTGCAATCTTCGGCAGGGTCGCCGAAATCGCCGGGATACCGTGCCTTGCGCCCGCTGCTGCTCTCAAAGGGCTTGTCTGTCTCCCGAATCTGCCCGTCAAGCGCCCGGTGCGTTGGGCGGATGTCGCTGTCATGCATTGCGTCCCATTGTTTTACCACATCCGCGCCCGCCGCCTTGGCTTCCTGCCGTGCATCCTCCGAAGATGTTTCATAAATGCGGTGCGCTTCCGTCCTTGCAATGGTCTTTGCACGGGCAAGGGGCGCACCTTGAGAAAATGAATAAGCAGTATGCAGTATTGGCCTGATTATTCATTTTCAAAGGCCAGAAGTATGCCGGGAAGTTCCGAAAAAATCGCCTGAAAGCCCTTATATATCAACGGTTTTCGAGATAGTGAGTTGCACCAAAAGTTGAACTTTTATATTTATGCATCCACAAATTCCAGCCAAACACCCTCATTCCAAACAAAAGAAAAAGCCCGAAAGTCCTTATAAATCAAGGCTTTCGGGCAATGGTGGGATTAGGAGGGCTCGAACCTCTGACCTCCACGATGTCAACGTGGCGCTCTAACCAACTGAGCTATAATCCCATGCGGTTAACACAATGATTATAGCACAGCTTTTTTGTAAATGCAAGCCCTATTTCAATGGAAAATCTGTGTGAATGAAGTTTTTAGCGAGAATTACTGGGTTAATTCTTCTACAAAACGCATATTGACCAGCGCGTGGTAATCCCATGGCTCATCATACAGGCCGGAAGCGGACAAAACGGTCATGGTCATGCGTACTGCGTCCTCGGAGATATAACCGTCCGGTGACCAGAGATGGTCATCCCAGGCACGCTTGAGCGCTGCGGCGCGCCCTTCCGCTGTCAGGGTGGGAAACTCTGCTTCAAGCACACGTGCGGCAAGGTCATGGTCATCTGCCACGGCATGGAGGCCGCGCAGCATGGCACGCACAAAGGCACGGCAGGTATCCGACTGATGCTCAATGGTGGATTGCTTAACGCTGAGCACAGAGTAGGCGTAGGGACCAAGGTCAGGAAAGGCAACGAAAGGCTCCTCCCACACGTTGGCGGCAATCCCTTCACTGATTTGTGGTTCGCCGCCGTTGCCAATGTCGCCCTGCCCATGCTGAAGCATGGCGGTCACGGTGGCGGCGTCGGCGTTTTCAATCAGCTGCACGTCTTGATCCGGATCAAGCCCAACCTGCCGGAGCAGATAGCGTGTGAGGAGGTTGGGAGAGCCGCCAAAGCGTCCCGCAATGATCCGTTTGCCTTGCAGGAAGGCTGCCATGTCCGCATCAGCCGAGGAAGCTGGGGATAAGCCCTTGGCAGCAAAAAGGTATACGTTGGCACGGTCAACGCAGTTGACGATGGAAACCAGTGGATCCGCATTGCCGCGGTTTGCGAGGGCAGTGGAGTCAACGCCGCCGATGACGGCGAAGGCGTCGCCGGAAACGACGGCTGTCACATGTGCGCCGCCGGTAGCCTGCACTACATTGACCTCCAGCCCTTCATCGGCAAAGTAGCCTTCATGGATGGCAACATACAGGGGCAGATAGCCGATGAGGTGCACGGGCTCCGAAACCGTGAGGGACTGTGCGCAGGCTGCGGAAGCAGCCAGGCAAAAACTCAACAGGAGGGATAGGATGACAAAAAGTCGCTTCATGGGCAAAACCTTCCTTTCTCAGGCGGGATATGAAGCAGTCTATGCCCGAAAATGAAAAAAAGACTTAATTTCACCAGAAAAAAGTGTTTTTTTGGGCTTCCCAAATGGCCCTAAATGGTCTACAATAACTGCGTATAGCGGCCTGTCTGCCCGCAAAAAATCGTTTATTTCCACAACGAGGAAGGGTTCGGAGGTAGTTCATGCATCAAATCAAATGGCTGTGGGGCTGCGCGTCCGAAAAGTCGCACAAGCGCATTCTCCTGGCACTCACCATCTCCGCAGTGACCAGTCTGGTGTTGCTGGTCAATCCGACACTGACGGCCAGGCTGGTGGACGAAGTCATTGTGGCGCAAAATCCGGAACCGCTGCTGGGACTGCTGGCTATCATGCTGGTGGTCAAGCTGGCGCGGGAAGGGCTGCGCTATCTGATGATTGTTCAGCTGGAAACCGCATCCCAGGACACGGTGTTCACCCTTAGAAGAGAGCTGTTTACTCGTTTGCAGTATCAGGATACGCGCTTTTTTGACCGTAACCGAACGGGCGATCTGATGACGCGTATGTCTGCCGATTTGGACTGGTGCCGCCATTTTATCTCCTACATGGACTATGTGATGGTGGATTCCGTGTTCATGTTCATCGGCGCGCTGACGCTGTTTTTCTGCGTGAGCTGGAAGCTGACGTTGAGCCTTGTAGTGGTGACGCCGATTCTGATGCTTATCACCAAGCTGTATTCCGGACAGGTGCGGCCGCTTTTCATGGCCATGCGTGAACGGCTGAGCGAAATGAATACCGCGGCGCAGGAAAATATTGCGGGCAACCGCGTGGTGAAAGCCTTTGCGCGGGAAGCATTTGAGGAAGAAACCTTCGGCGAGCGCAACGACGCTTTTCGTGATGCGCAGCTGGCCATCAACAAAAAATGGCTGAGTTTCTATCCGATGATTGAATTCCTGGCCAACGCCATGACGCTGATTACGGTGTTTCTTGGCGGCTATTTCATCATTGTGGGGGAAATTACGCCAGGTGAATTGACCATTTTTACGCAGCTGAGCTGGGCGCTGTCCAACCCCATGCGCCAGCTGGGCAATATGATTAACGATGTGCAGCGCTTTAACACCTGCGCAACCAAGGTCATGGAGCTGTATTATAAAAAGCCGGATATCAAGGATCGCAAGGACGCTGTGCACCATGAAAAAATGGCGGGCAGCGTGCGCTTCGATCACGTGTCCTTCGCTTTTGACCGTCAGCAGATTTTGGAGGATGTATCCTTCGACTTGCCAGCAGGCGGTACGCTTGCAATTATGGGTCCTACAGGGTCAGGTAAGACAACGCTTATCAATTTGCTGGCGCGCTGCTATGATGTGACAGGCGGCAAAATTGAGGTGGACGGCTGCGATGTACGCGCATGGCGCAAGCAGGAGCTGCGCAAGGGGCTTGGCGTAGCCACGCAGGATGTGTTCCTGTTTTCGGATACGGTGGATGGGAACATTGCCTTCGGTAACCCGGAAGTGACGGAGGAAGAAGTGCATGAGTTTGCACGCATCGCTGCGGCGGACGAGTTTGTGCAGAAACTTTCTGACGGTTACAATACGCTGATTGGCGAACGCGGCGTTGGTCTATCCGGCGGTCAAAAGCAGCGCATTGCTCTGGCGCGCGCGCTGGCCATGGAGCCAAGCATCCTCATCATGGACGACACGACCTCTGCTCTGGACAGCGAAACCGAGCAGTATATCCAGCAGCAGCTGCGGCATTTGCCTTATGAATGCACGAAGATCATTATCGGCCAGCGCATCAGTGCGGTGAAAGATGCGGATGAAATCCTGATCCTTGAACATGGACGCATCACCGAGCGCGGAACCCATGAAGAGCTGCTGAAAAAGCATGGCTACTATTGGCAGACATACTGCCTGCAAAATGACTTGCCGGTACAGGGAGGTGAGGGCTGATGGCACGCAACCGTTTTGACCAGGATGAAACCCTTGAGTCCCCGTTTGACTGGAAACACCTTAAGCGCGCAGCAGGCTATATCGGGCGGCACAAAGTGCAGATGATTCTGGCACTGACCCTTTCGATTCTCGCTTCCATTGCCACGCTGTATACGCCGCGCATCATGGAATGGGTGCTGGATGTGGCTGTGCCCAACAAAGACGTGCAGGGACTCATCCATTGGGCAATCATTTTTTCAGTGCTGATTCTGGTGAGCATTCTCTTCACGCTTATTCGCAGCCGTATCATGGCGCATGTCAGCCAGGAAATTATTTACGACATTCGCAAGGATTTGTTCCACCACCTGCAAAAGCTTCCTTTCAGCTATTATGACAGCCGGCCGGCCGGTAAAATCCTTGTGCGTGTTATCAATTACGTCAACTCCGTCAGTGACATTTTGTCCAACGGCATCATCAACAGCATTCTGGAGATTATCAATATTGCGGTGATCGTTGTATTCATGTTTACCATGAACGCAACGCTGGCCACGGTGATTATTGCCGGGCTGCCTATCTTTGTGACGATCGTGATGCTTTTAAAACCGAGGCAGCGCAAAGCCTGGCAGATGCAGAGCAACAAAAACAGCAACTACAACGCCTATCTTGCTGAATCTATTGACGGCGCGCGGCTGAGCCAGCTGTTTGCACGGCAGGAAGAAAATATCTCCATTATGACCCGGTTGGCTGAAGCATGCCGCAAGGCATGGATGCGCGCCATCTATGTGTCCAACGCCGTGTGGCTTTCCTCCGAAACCCTGACGCAGATTGTGTTCACCTTCCTGTACGTGGCGGGTGTGTACTGGATGGGTGGCGAGATAGTATCCTTCGGCGTGATTCTGGCCATGGGTACCTATGTGAGCCGCTTCTGGCAGCCCATCACCAATCTTGCGAACATTTACAACTCCTTTGTGAACAACATCGCTTATCTGGAGCGAATTTTTGAAACCATAGACGAGCCGGTGGAAGTGGCGGACGCCATTGACGCAACGCCGCTCAAAGCCATCACCGGTGCGGTGGACTTTGACCATGTGACCTTCGGCTACGAAGAAGGACAGACCGTGCTGGAAGACATCAACCTGCATGTAAAGGCTGGCGAACGCATTGCACTGGTTGGACCAACAGGCGCAGGCAAATCCACGGTGGTCAACCTGCTGTGCCGTTTCTACAATCTGCGGGGTGGCAAAATAAGCCTGCACTGCGAGGATGGCACAGTGGAGGATATTTCACAGGTTACGCTGGAATCGCTCCGAACGCAGCTCGGCATCATGCTGCAGGACAGCTTCATTTTCAGCGGAACAATCATGAGCAATATCCGCTATGGCCGGTTGGATGCAACGGATGAAGAGGTTGTTCGGGCGGCGAAGGCCGTTCGGGCTCATGACTTCATTGAGCAGATGCCCCAGCACTATGATACCCGGGTAAACGAGCGCGGCAGCGGACTCAGTCAGGGACAAAAGCAGCTGATTGCCTTTGCACGCACGCTTTTGTCCGATCCGAAGATTCTGATCTTGGATGAGGCGACATCCTCGATTGATACGCAAACGGAGAGATTGTTGCAGCAGGGAATCGAAGTGCTGCTGCAGGGGCGGACAAGCTTCATCATTGCGCACCGGCTGTCTACCATCCGCAGCTGTGACCGCATCCTGTATATCGGCAATCACGGCATCTTGGAACAAGGCAATCATGAGGAGCTTATGGCACGCCGCGGCTATTACTATGATTTGTATACGGCGCAAACGAAGATGTAAAGCAAGAATCAAAAAGCCGTT
Source organism: uncultured Clostridia bacterium (assembly GCA_934647165.1). Taxonomy (GTDB): domain Bacteria; phylum Bacillota; class Clostridia; order Christensenellales; family Aristaeellaceae; genus CAKUFA01. The sequence continues at coordinate 106,902 of CAKUFA010000001.1, forward strand.
GATGGGAGCATGCCTCATCAACGGCTTTTTTCTGTGATGGAAACGGAATTTGCAAAGTCAGGAGAACGGGATTGTGCTGGCAGACAAACATCAGGCAATATCAAGCTGCGGGTGCTGCAAATGCCAGCGTTGGTAGAGCAGCACGGCAATGATTGCACCGACAATCCAGCCCACGGGCCACGCCAGCCACACACCTGTGATTCCCCAAATGCCGGAGAAAATCCAGGCCAGCACCACACGCAGCACCAGGTCAGACATGGTGGAGATCATAAATGCACCCATCTGCTGCGCACCGCGGAGAATGCCGTCGAAAATGAGCTTGATGGAAATGACCACATAGAACGGTGTAACAATGCGCAGGAACAGGATGCCAACCTGTGTGGCGGCAGCATCGCCATCGGTGATGAACAGGCCGATGAGTTGGCTGCTGAGCAGCTGGTATACTGCGGTGAAAGCCAATGCAAAGCAGCCGCCGAGCAGCATGCCCCAGCGGGAGCCGGCGTGCACTCGGTTGTGCATGCCGCCGCCGATGTTCTGCGCAGCATAGTTGCTCAGGCCGTTGCCGATGGCGGTGATGGAAGTGATGGTCATGTTGTTGAGCTTGACAGCGGCTGCGTAACCGCCCATGGCTGCCGTGCCGAAGGTATTGATAATACTCTGGATGATGATGTTGCCGACAGAGATGAAGCTCTGCTGCAGTGCACTGGGGATGGCCACATGGAGAATTTTGCGCAGGATGGGGAAGGAGAAGGCACGGCTGTCGCCATCATGCTTGAGCGTGTGCACTTTGCGCAGCACTGCAACAAGCGCTGCGATACCGCTCAGGCTCTGACAAAGGAAGGTTGCCCATGCAACACCTGCAACGCCCATGTGGAAGGTTTTGACGAAGAGAATGTCCACAAAAATGTTGCTCACCGAGGAAACGGCAAGGAACCAAAAGGGCGTTTGGGAATCGCCCAGCGCAGAGAAAATACCGGTGGAAACATTGTACAAAAGCAGGAACACGTATCCCAGCAGGTAGATGTCCAAATACAGCTTGGAATCGTCAAACACTTCGGCAGGCGTGTTAATCAGCTGCAAAAGCCACGGCGATATCAGCACGCCAACGGCGGTGAGCACCAGCGCGAAAACGGTGGAAAAGATGACGGCTGTGTGCACGCAGGTGCGCACATCACCATTGCGCTTCTGCCCATAGAAATCCGCCGTGATGACGGATGCGCCGATGTTGCAGCCCATGGCCAGGGCAATGTAAATCAATGTGATTTCATACGAATTGCCAACGGCCGCCAATGCGCTTGTGCCGATGTAGCGCCCGGCTACAAAGCTGTCGGCAATGTTATACAGCTGCTGGAAAATGATGGAGCCGAAAAGCGGCAGCGTGTAGCTCAAAAGCACTTTGCCCGGGTGTCCTGTCGTTAAATCCTTCATGTGAAAGAGCCTCCCTCTTTTTGTCGCACGAGGTGCATTCTAACGTTGACAAAGATGAATGTAAAATATATCATTACTATGATACTGATAACCGTTGGATATAAATGGAGGGATTGGGATGGAATTGAGCCAGTTGAGGTATTTCATGGCGGTGGCACAGCTGGAGCACATGACCAGAGCGGCGGAACAGCTGCACATTGCGCAGCCTGCGCTGACCAAAGCCATCCGTAAATTGGAAGGAGAACTGGGCTATGCCCTGGTCGCACGCAAGGGGCGCAACATTGTGCTGACGCCGGCGGGGCACGCGCTGCGGACTCTGCTGGCAGAGCCGCTGGATCTGCTGGACGCAATACCGGACAAGCTGCGGCGCGTGGCTGAGCAGGAGGATCACACCATTCGGTTGAAGGTGTTGGCAGCATCCACAGTGGTGACGGCGTGCGTGATCCGCTATCGCAAAGCGCACCCGGAGTGCCAGTTTGACCTGATGCTGGGTGAAAGCGGAGCGGGCGCGGACGTGGTTGTGGATACCTGCGATTTGCGGGATCGTGTGCATCAGGGGCACATATTCGACGAGCGGGTGATGCTGGCTGTGCCGCGTGAATCACCCCTTGCGCGGCTGGAAAGCGTGCATTTGGCCAAGGCTCGCGAGGAAACATTCATCACCTTGGCGGGCAACCGAAAATTCAGTGATCTGTGCGCGCTGTGGTGTCGCCAGGCTGGCTTTACGCCCATCAGGAGCTATGAGGGGGATAGCCCCGCAACTATCCGCAACCTGATTGCACTGGGATGCGGCGTGGGCTTCTGGCCGGAAAAAACCTGGGGTGACGCGGGAGAAGGCATTGTGACATTGCCGGTGCTCTATCCAAGCTGCGGGCGGCATCTGGTCATCAGCCATGTGGCTGATACAATACCGAACCAGGTCACACAGGCTTTTGTGGACACGCTCGTGCAGGACATGCACGAAATGCTGAGCGGCAAATGTGCGAAGCTTTTGTATGATAATGCATGATGGGAAAGGGCAGAGTTGCTCAAAAACATGTTTCATTTGGTGATTGACAAGACATGTGCAACATGATACGCTATAAATAGCTGATCGAAAATGCTGCAAAAGGGGGAATTTTCCGTGAAAAAGGCAACGCTGATTATGGATCATGACTATGCCATCGGGCAGGTGGACAGGCGGCTTTACGGTTCATTTATTGAACATTTGGGGCGCGCGGTATACGGCGGCATCTATGAACCGGGTCATCCCATGGCTGATGCAGACGGTTTTCGTCGGGATGTGATTGCGCTTGTGCGCAAGCTGGGTGTGCCCGTTGTGCGCTATCCGGGCGGCAACTTTGTGTCCGGCTTTAACTGGGAGGACAGCATCGGTCCGAAGGAACAGCGTCCTTCCCGACTGGACCTTGCGTGGTTTACAACGGAAACAAACGAGGTGGGGCTGCACGAGTTTGTCAAATGGGCGGAAGAAGCGGATACCGAAGTGATGTATGCCGTAAACCTTGGCACCCGCGGCCCGGATGCTGCCCGAAACGTGGTGGAATACGCCAATCATCCCGGCGGCAGTTACTGGAGCGACCTGCGCGTGAAGAACGGCGCGAAGGATCCCTTCGGGATCAAGCTGTGGTGCCTGGGTAATGAAATGGACGGCAACTGGCAGATGGGGCACAAAAATGCGGTAGAATACGGCCGCACGGCGTGCGAGGCCGCCAAGCTGATGAAGTGGGTGGATCCTTCCATTGAAGTGGTAGCCTGCGGCTCTTCCGGCAGCACCATGCCGACTTTCGGCACGTGGGAGTATGAGATGCTTGGCGAGTGCTACGACCAGGTGGATTATGTGAGCCTGCATCGCTACTACGCCAACCGCAGCAACAACACGCCGGAGTTCCTTGCACGCACGATGGATCTGGATGCGTTCATCAAAACGGTGGTGTCCATCTGCGATGCCGTGGGCGGACGAAAGCATGCAAAAAAGAAGCTGAACCTGTCCTTTGATGAATGGAATGTATGGTATCATTCCAACGAGCAGGATAAGGAGATCTGGAAGCGCGGCAAGTGGAACCGTGCCTTGCCTTTGCTGGAGGATGTGTATAATTTTGAGGATGCGCTGCTGGTGGGCGCGATGCTCATTACCTTCCTGAACAACGCGGACCGGGTGAAGATTGCCTGCATGGCGCAGCTGGTGAATGTGATTGCACCCATTATGACCCGCAATGGCGGCGGAGCGTGGGCACAGACAATTTTCTATCCGCTGATGCACGCTTCGCGGTATGGCCGCGGCGTGGCGCTGCGCCCTGTTATGAAGAGCCCTGTTTATGATTGCAAAGACTATGAGGCCGTCCCGCTGGTGGATGCGTCTGCTACGGTGGATGAAGACGGAACGGTGACCATCTTTGCAGTGAACCGCGACATGCAGGAGGATATTCATCTGACGGCGGATCTGCGCGGATTCGGCGCGCTGCGGTTGGACGAACACATCCTGCTGCACCACGATGATGTGAAGGCTGTGAATACCGAACTTGACCCGGAGCAGGTAAAGCCTGTGGCCGGCAAGGGCGGAACGATGGACGGAGGACAGTTGGACATAGTTCTCCCTGCACTGAGCTGGAATGTGATTCGGCTGAAAAAGACCAAATAAAAGCAAGCAAAAGGCGGACTTCCGAATCGAGGGGAGTCCGCCTTTTGAATAGTAAAATTCAGTTCACGTAATCTTCCATGTGGAAGGTGTACAGGTCGGTGCTGGTAGCAGGTGCGTCAAGACCGAGGAGCTCGCTGACGGTGCATAGCACATAGCCGTCTTCCAGCAAGGCAGGAATCAGCGTTTCCAAGCACTCAACGTCCTTCCAGTTGGTGTGGTAGAGCAGGATGCTGCCGTTCTGCACAGCCTTGCGCGCTTTCTGGGCATTTGTCTGGCTGACATCCCACAGTACGGCGTGGGCATAACCGGCATAAGCGATGGCGTTGCAAACGCTGGTGCCGTTGGCGCGCTGGGTATTGCCGTAGGGCGGGCGCATGACGTTCATGGGATAATGATAACCGAGCACGGCGTCCAGCTGCTGCTGTGTGCGCAGAAGCTGGTTGAGAATCTGCCGGTTGTCGCACTTGATGAGACTGGCATGCCCATAGGTGTGGTTGCCAATTTCGCAGCCGTGATCGAGCACGGACTGCCAGATCTCGCGATCCTCCTCCCGCAGGGCGGTGCCGACCACAAAGAAGGTAACCGGTACATCGTACTTTTCGCATAGATCCAGCACGCGGCACAGATTGTTCAGATCATAGCAATCGTCCACCGTGACGGCAATACGGTTCTGCTCCCGATCGCCGTGATAAACAAGAAAACCGTGCTCAACAGCGGCGGCGCAGGAAAGATGGCACAAAAAAAGCAGGCAACAAAGTGCTGCTGCAATCCGTTTCATGGGCAGACCCCCGTTTCGTGTGAAAATAAAAAAGATGTGCGAGCGTGACCGTAAGCCGAGTTCTGTCGAGGACGATCATCTATCCAGACCCGGCGTTGCCGCACGGGTTCAAGCGATGACCGGGACGCGGCGGGCAACCGCATATGTCCCATACGCATCTTGCACCAGGTGGGGTTTACAGCACGGACAAGTCGCCAAGCCGTGGGTGAGCTCTTACCTCGCCTTTCCATCCTTACCGGGCAATCCCGGCGGTTTCTTTCTGTTGCACTCTCCTTGGAGTCGCCTCCACCGGCCGTTAGCCGGCACCCTGCCCTGCGGTGCTCGGACTTTCCTCACGCCCTGCGGCGCGCGATCGTCTGGTCACCTCGCACGCATGTCATGATACCACGCTTCGGGGGGATGTGTCAATTCTTGAAAGCGGCTTTTTTGCGAAAAGCGCCTTGCCGAAGAAGAAAATGTGCTGTATAATCAGTAATTGATGCCTGAAAGACAGGGGGCGAAAGCATTGACGTCAGGAGAGAGCGACAGCCGCGAGGTTGCGCGGGCAGCGGTGATGATGGCCATGTCCGCCACGCGGCAGGAGGAATGCGAGTGGAAGGAAAACCTTACAGTGCAGGGGATCCGTGCGGCGGCTGCCGATTACGGCGGAGAGTTTGTGCAGTCTGTGATGCGGATTGTGGAGCGCGCGGTGGTATGCGCCAAGCGCGAGGAACTGATTGGCGAAACACACCATGAGGAAGGCGCGGTGGCCGGTGCGGCGAGGGAAGCGCTCAGCCAGGTGACGGGCAAGGCTTTGGGGCTAAATGTCGGCGGAAAGATCGGCGTCGCACGTCGCGGGGAGCATGTGGCGGTGGCGGTGTTCTTCGGCATTGGGCTGGGGCATCTCAACGAGGTGTGCATCGGCATGGGGCACAGAACCATTTGAGCCCCAACAGGCTGAGAGAATCAATAAAGGAGCGATGAAGGATGCCTTTGAACCTTGCATTGGACGGCCCCGTGGGTGCAGGTAAGTCCACAGTGGCGGATGCGGTGGCATCGCGCCTTGGCATTTTGCACCTGGACACAGGGGCGATGTACCGCGCAGTGGGGCTGGCGGCGCTGCGCGCAGGCGTTAACCTGGAAGACGAAGCGCAGGTGGACGCGCTTTGCAAACGCATCAATCTTGATGTGCGCTATGCGGCGGATGGCCAGCATACGCTGCTGGATGGCGAAGACGTAACAGGGCTTATCCGCACGGAACGCGTGTCCATGGCGGCGTCCACGGTGGCCCAATATGCGCCGGTGCGCGCGGCAATGGTGGCGCTTCAGCAGGCGCTTGCGGCGCGCCAGAATATGCTGCTGGATGGCCGGGATATCGGCACTCGCGTGCTGCCAAATGCCACAGTGAAAATTTATCTCACTGCGTCAGCCGAGGCGCGCGCCATGCGCCGGTATGCCGAATTGCAAAAGCGCGGCGTAAAGGCTGACTATGCACAGGTGCTTGCCGACCTTCACAAACGTGACGAGCAGGATATGAACCGGACGGTGGATCCTCTGCGCGCAGCGGAAGACGCGGTGGTGGTGGACACAACGCATATGACCTTTGATGAGTCGGTGGAGGCTATTTTGCGGGTTGTGGAGGCGAAAAAGAATGCGTGAGGCAGAAAAACAGCAGGAGCAAAAGCCTGAACGGCAGAAGAAATCATTTTTCTATACGCTGGCCCGCTTCCTGGCAGCAATCTTTTTCCACACATTGTCGCCGGTGCGCTACCACCACAAGGAACGGCTGCCGGAGAAACCGCCGTATATTCTCATTTCCAATCATCGCTCTTTCATGGATCCGGTTATCATGGCTTATATAATCAAGAAGTATGACATCACCTTCCTTGGCAAAAAGGAACTGGTGAAGAACAAGATTGCAAGCTTTGTGCTGCGCAATATGCACATTATTCCCGTTGACCGCCATGGAACGGACATGATGGCCATGCGTCATTGCATTTCCGCCATCCGCAATGGGGAAATCCTTGGCATTTTTCCGGAGGGAACGCGGCACCACACAGGGCTGATGGACGAAATCGAAGGCGGTGTGGCCATGATCGCCCTGCGCAGCGGCGCGCCGCTGGTGCCCATGTATATCACGCCCAAGTATCACATGTTCCATCGGACGCACTGCTATGTGGGCGACCCTATTCCGACGGATGATTTGCGTGCGCAGGGTGTAAATAAGGATACCTGTCAGGCACTGCTGCAACGAATCACCGCCACATATGCCGACATGGCAAAGGCTGCGGAAAGCGAAAAATGAAATAATTTGACTTTTTTTCAAAGACAAGAAGGAATTTCAAAATCTACGGCGAACGAATAACCAACAGAGCCTTTATGAAAGGAGCTGGCCATGCCGCTGGAAGTTGCTGCCCACGCGGGGTTCTGCATGGGCGTCAAGCGCGCGGTGGAAGCCGCGGAAAAGGTGGCGCAGTCAGGAAAACCTGCCTGCACACTGGGGGAACTGATCCACAACCCACAGGTGGTAGAGGAGCTGGCATCGCAGGGCGTGCCGCCGGTTCGTTCGCCGGAGGAAGCGGCTGGGCGGATGGTACTCATTCGCAGCCACGGCGTGCCTCCGGAAACGCTGGAAGCACTCCGCACACTGGGGTGCGAGGTGGCGGATCTTACCTGCCCCTTTGTGGAGAAGCTGCACCGCATTGTGGCTGAAGGCTCATCGGACGGAACACCCGTGATTCTGGTTGGCGAACGGGATCATCCGGAGGTTCGCGGCACGGCAGGCTGGGCGCACAGCCAGGTCTATACAGTGACATCGCCCGAAGAAGCGGAAGCGTTGCCTGTGATGGATCATGCCATTGCCGCAGCGCAGACGACTTTCCCGCCAGACAGGTGGGAAGCGGTTATCGCTATGCTGGAGAAGAAGGTTCGGCGGCTTGAAAAGCACTGTACCATCTGCTCGGCAACAGAGACACGGCAGCGCGAGGCGAAGGAGCTGGCCGAGCGCGCAGATGCTATGATTGTGGTAGGTGGACGCAACAGCGCCAACACCCAAAAGCTCTACGCGGCCTGCAAAGCGCGGTGCCCGCGGACAATTCTGGTAGAGCGTGCGGCGGATATTCCGTCGGGCTTTGCAAATATTGATTCCGAATTCATAGGAATAACCGCCGGCGCATCCACACCGGATGGTTCACTTAAGGAGGTTGTAACCCGCATGACTGACATCGAAAACAAGGACTTCATGGCTGAGGTCGAGGCGACGCTGGTCAAGATTCGCCCCGGCCAGACCGTTACGGGCACTGTCGTTCAGGTGACGGACGACGAAGTGTGCGTGAACATCGGCTACAAAGCCGACGGCCTGATCAAGCGCTCCGACCTGCTCCAGCAGGACGTGAAGGTTGGCGACGAGATCGAGGTTGAGGTCGTCAAGGTCAACGACGGCGAAGGCAATGTGGTGCTGAGCCAGCGCAACATTGTCAACCGCAAGGCTTGGGAAGCCCTGATGACCAAGTACGAAGCGGGTGAATATGTTGACGGCGTTGGTAAGGAAGCCGTCAAGGGCGGCCTGATTGCCGATGTTGGCGGCGTGCGCGCGTTCGTGCCCGCTTCTCAGCTGAGCCAGCGCTATGTCGAAAAAATTGCTGACTTTGTCGGCAAGGAAATGAAGCTGAAGATTATCGAAGTGGACAAGCAGAAGAAGCGCATCGTTGCCAGCCGCAAGGCCGTGATGGTGGAAGAGTCCGCTGCGAAGAAGAAGGAAGTTTGGGACAAGCTGGAAGAGGGCATGGTTATCCATGGCATCGTCCGTCGCTTGACTGACTTCGGTGCTTTCGTGGATGTTGGCGGCGTGGACGGCCTGATCCACATCACCGACCTGAGCTGGGGTCGTATCAAGCATCCCAGCGAAGTTGTGCAGCCCAACCAGGAAGTGGACGTGAAGATCCTGTCCCTGGATCGTGACCGCGATCGCATTCAGCTGGGCTACAAGCAGCTGCAGCCCCGTCCGTGGGACAATGCCCAGGAGAAGTATCCGGAAGGCTCCATCGTGGAGGGCAAGGTTGTTCGTATCACCGATTTCGGTGCCTTTGTGGAGCTGGAGCCCGGCCTGGACGGCCTGGTGCACATCTCCCAGTGCGCGCTCAACCGCGTGGCTAAGGTGGAAGACGCCGTGCAGGTTGGTCAGACCGTGCGCGTGAAGGTGCTGAGCGTTGACCCCGAAAAGAAGCGCATCTCCCTGAGCATCCGTCAGGTGCTGGAAGACGAAGCTTTTGACTACGGTGAGGAAGTGCCCGGCGGCGCTGAGTTCGAGCTGGTTGCAACCGACGAGACGCCTGCGGACGAACTGCCCCAGGATGCGCCCGAAGCTTAATTGACAGATTTCATAAGGAGGCAAGCCATCACGCTTGTCTCCTTTTTCATTCATGGAGGATAATATGAAGCGCTGTTTGTGTTTGCTGTGTGCATTGCTGCTTTGCTGCTCTTCCGCAATGGCTGACAATCCGTGGGGACGCAGCGGCGATTGGCTGAAATTCTTGCAAAGTGACAGAGCCTATGCAGATTATCCGGAACTGTCGGATAATTGCAAAATCGGCCAAAAGGACATTGCTGCGAGAATGAGCAACGGCAGCGAAGCTTTTCTGATGCTGGCGGAGCGCGAACAAAACGGCAAGATGAAACTGCTTGGACACTATCCTGCTGCTGCTGCGCAGCCGGTGGATGGAAAGCCTGTTGAAGTATGGATGACGCGGCAGGAAAACGGCTTTACCATTGCGCCGGTGTGGGAAAATAGCTACAATGAATATGGACATCCAATGTGGTGCGAAAAAGCTGCCTTTGCTTGGATGAACGAAACGAGTAGGGAGCCGCGGACGCTGCTGCTGCGGCAGGTCAGCGACGTTGGGAGCAGCATGACCTTCACGCTCAGCGACGATGGAACGAGCTATTGGGTGGACGACGGCGTCAATTTTCCTTATGCATGGGAAACGGGGAAAATTACGATAGAAAATTACTGCTCGGGCAGGCTGCCACGGACAGCGGCAGAGGTGTGGCAACGCAACACCGTGATGGAGGCATTGGGCAATCCGTGCATGACAGGCGGAACAGAAGTAAGCATTGCTAACAGGAAAACGGTTCCGGTTTATGCCGCGCCAGACGAAAATGCGTGGCGCGGCGCGAATGGGAAGGCCGCAGTCGCCCTGTCGGCAGGTGTTCGTGTGCTGGCGACAGAGGGGGAATGGTGGCTCGTTGAATATGAAATCACTCCGTCAAAGCGCCGAGTGGGTTATGTGCGCGCACCGCAAAATGCGCCGGATAGCGTGCCGGAACTTGCGGATCGGACAGTGGCGCTTAACTGCGCAACGGATACGGTTTTGACGGATGACCCGCACGGCACGGCAGGCACCATGAAGATATTGAACGCGGGCACAACGCTGCACTGCTTTGGACGGTTAGATGCTTACTGGGCCTATGTGGAAACAGAGGCGGACGGAAAGCCATGCCGTGGGTTTGTAGCGCTTGCCGATCTGCTGCCGCCTGAAAACCTGCGTGTGTCGGATGTGGAAGCAGAGCTTATGGGGGTATGGGCGTTTATTGGCGGAGGCGAAATTCTCGGCAATGGCATGACGATGGAGCAGGATGGGAGCTTCCGCTTCTGCGATACGGAGGACGAAGTGAACGTACCGCCTACATCCATGCGCCTAACGGGAGAGGAAGCACGTTATGCAGTTTATTCGTCCGGGAACGCAGAATATTTGACGGGCAGATATGTGCTGGCAGTCTATGGAGCGGACGGCGTGAGTTATCACAGCATAGCCGTGGAAGGGGAAACCTTGTCCGTTTTTGAGGGCGAAGGCGGAGGAGGCTATATCCGCTACAACGGAAACGTGCAAACGAAGTGACGAAGAGGGCAATACAATGGGAAAGTGTGTGATTATTGCGCCGCTGTATGAGGGTGAGGAAGCTGAGTGGCTGCGCAGGGAAGAGGGAGACCTGATCCTGTGTGCGGACGGCGGCTATGACGCGGCGATTCGCCATGGCATTGTGCCGGATTTGGTGATCGGGGACTTTGATTCCATGCCCTTGGAACACGTGCAGGGGGTGCCGGTGCACCGCCTGCCGGTGCACAAGGATGACACGGACATGGAAGTCTGCTTGGAAGAGGGGCGAAAACGGGGGTACCGAACGTTTCACATTGCAGGCTGCCTGGGCGGACGAGTTGACCACACCATCAGTAACATGCAGTGCCTGTACGCCTGCGCCATGCGCGGCGAGGATGTGTGGATGGCGGATCGCTGCAACCGTGTGACGGCGCTGCTTCCCGGCACATACACCCTATCACCCATGGAAGGAAGGCATCTGTCGCTGCTGGCGATTACGCCGGAAGTGACTGGAATTTGTTTGACGGGGACGGAATGGGAGCTTGACAACGCTGCGCTGACCAACCGTGATCCGCTGGGCGTGAGCAATGAAGCGAGACAGGCACACCCGCGGCTTGCCTTTGAGACGGGCGCACTGCTGCTGGTCTATTCTAAGGATGCAAAATGACGTTTTTCGACACATCCTTACATTGGCTCTTGTAGAAAGGCTGGTTTTCTGCTAAAATACTTGCATGTTTTTGCAGCGCTGGCTGCAAAGAAAATGGAGGGGAACTGAAAGCATGGTGGAAGTGGGCGAGCTGCTGAAGGAAGGCAAAGGCAAGCGCCTGTACGCAACCAATAATCCCGATGAAGGTGTGGTGTATTTCAAAGATGAAGCCATGGCTTTTCATGGCCTCAAGCGCGGCCGGATCCTTGGCAAGGGCGAGGTGAACAATGCCGTTTGCAAGCACATTTTTGAAATATTGACCGAGCATGGGATCGAAAATCACTTTATCCGCCAGCTGGATGCACGCCAGAGCTTGGTGAAGCGGGTGGAAATCATCCCGGTGGCAATCAAGGTGCGCAACAGAGTGGCGGGCAGCCTGGCGCGGCGCATTGGCTATCCGCTGGGCACCAAATTGGATACCACGGTGATCGAATGTGTGCTGAAAAATGATGAGCTGGAAGATCCGCTTGTTAATTTTACCCACATTGAGGCCATGAAGCTTGCCACGCGGGAAGAAATGGTACAGATTTGCGATATCGCCCGTAAGGTGAATGATATCCTTATCGCCTATATGAAAGAGATTAACATTGAAGTGATTGACTTCAAGCTTGAGTTTGGCCGCTTCCATGGAAAGATTCTTGTGGCGGATGAAATCACCCCGGATACAGCGCGATTCTGGGATGCACGCACCCACGAGCCGCTGGATATTGACCGCTTTCGGCGGGATTTGGGCAATGTGGAACAGGCTTATCAGGAAGTACTGCATCGGATGATGGGCGATGAGTGAAGGAGTGCGGATGATGCGGCGTTTGCTGAGCCTGGTGCTTGCGCTGGCATTGCTTTGCGGCGCAGCGCTGGCAGAGGGCGAGTTTCCGGAACTGAATGCGGACGGATTTCTGAATGAGGGCGAATTCGTGTACGAAAATGCGGAAGAAGGCGTATGGCGCTATGTCAGCCAGACGTTGAAGGTGGAAATCTATCGCCGTACACAGACAAAGCCTAACCAACAGTGGTTTGAAGCGGAAATCTGGAGCCGGGACGGGGAAGTGTTTCGCATGATTCCCAATGATCCGGACAAGCGCATGAAAAGCCAGGAATGGCCTTATAAAATTGCCAGGAAAAACCAGACGGTGTTTGCCCTGAGCAGCGATTACGCCCAACTGCGCATCAGCCAAAGGAAGCGTGTGGGCATCATTCTGCGGGACGGACAGATGATCTCCGATAGAACGCTGGCCAAGAACAAAGGAAATTTTCCGAATCTGGATACGCTGGCGTTGTTCCCGGATGGAGATATGCAGGTTTACTGGTCCAATGAACTGACGGCGGAGCAGTATCAGGAGGCGGGAGCAACGGATGTGCTGGCCTTTGGCCCGTGGCTGATCCGCGATGGAGAGCTGAACACGGCTGCCCTGAAGAAATACGGCACAAGCGCCGCCCAGCGAACAGCCATCGGCATGGTGGAGAAGGGGCACTACTTCGCCATGATGCTGGAGGGACGGTATACCAAGAGCCGGGGCGCAGGAATCTCTTTTCTGGCAGAAAAACTGCTGGAAAAAGGCTGCGTGACGGCATTTAATCTCGATGGCGGACAAACGTCGTGCATTTTGTTCATGGGACATCAGCTCTGCCAGGTGAACAAGAACAATCCCCGCGCTTCCTCCCGGAGAACGGCGGAAATTCTGGGAATCGGCACATCTGCCCAGGTGGCGGCGGTGGACGATCCGTGGTAACCTGCGGGTGACACTTTTTTTGTGAGGCTGTATTGCATCCTTTGTCAAAGTGTGATAAACTACAATGTAGTGCGTTCTGCCTGGGGCAGAGGCACACCCATAAGTGGGCATCACTGCCCCAAGGGTAACGCAGGAGGGGTTTAGAATGAGTCATACCTATGAGAAGATTTCCAGTAACAAGGCGAAGCTGACCTTTGTCGTGCCTGCCGAGCAGTTCGACAAGGCGCTGCAGGATGCCTATTTGAAGAATCGCGGCCGCATTGCCGTGCCCGGTTTCCGCAAGGGCAAGGCGCCCCGCAAGCTGATTGAGACCATGTATGGCGAAGGCGTGTTCTATGATGATGCGCTGGAAGCCATTTTCCCGGAAGTGTACGACGAGGCCGTGAAAGCTGAGGGTCTGGAAGTGGTCGATCGTCCCGAAGTGAATGTGGACGAGATTGGCGAGGGCAAGGATCTGAAGTTCACCTGCGAAGTGTTTGTGCGCCCTGATGTGACCCTGGGCGACTACAAGGGTCTGACGGTCGAAGTGGAAAAGCAGGCGGTGACCGACGCCGATGTTGACGCCCGCATTGAGCAGGATCGTCAGAAGGCTGCCCGCACCGTGGATGTGGAAGACCGTCCTGTGCAGGATGGCGACACGGTGAACCTGGACTATGCCGGCACCGTGGACGGCGTTGCTTTCGCCGGAGGCACTGCGGAGAAGCAGACGCTGGTCATTGGCTCCCATCAGTTTATCCCGGGCTTTGAAGAGCAGATGGTTGGCATGAACATTGGCGAGGAAAAGGATCTGAACGTCAAGTTCCCCGAAGAATATCATGCGGCTGATCTGGCTGGCAAGGACGCGGTGTTCCATGTGAAGGTCAACGGCATCCAGAAGGTTGAAATGCCCGCGCTGGATGATGATTTCGCCGCTGATGTGAGTGATTTCGACACCTTTGCCGAATACAAGGCCAACATCGTGAAGGAACTGAACGAGCGCGCTGAGAAGAATAATGAGATTTCCGTGGAGAACGCGCTGGTGGAAAAGGCCGTGGAGAATGCCCAGATGGATATTCCCCACGCCATGATCCACGAGCAGCTGGACTATCTGATGCGCGAAATGCAGATGCGCATGGCGTATCAGGGTCTGCGGATGGAAGACTATCTCAAGTATACCGGTCAGACCATGGATCAGGTGCGCGGCATGTACCACGGCGAAGCAGAGCATCGCGTGAAGGTGGAGCTGGTGCTGGATGCTATCCGCAAGGCTGAGGGCATTGAGCCTACGGAAGAAGAAGTGGAAAAGCAGGTTGCTGAGCAGGCCGAACGCGTGGGCAAGGACGTGGAAGAGTTCAAGAAGACGCTCACCGACGAGCAGCGCAAGTATCTGGCTGACACCGCCGCCATCCAGAAGGTGGTCGATCTGATGAAGAGCGACTGCAAGGTGGTGGAGAAGAAGCCCGAAGAAAAGACCGAGGAGACCAAGGACGCTGAGTAAGCGCTCTTGTGGCTAGCTTCATATTCGACCGCTGAAAAGCAAGATGCAGCGGCCACAGCAGGCGAGAGACGTTCTGGGCGGCACAGCTGCCGGGCGTCTCTCGCATCTGCATTTTCAAAAATGGTTTTCCTGGCATAAAAGGGTAAGCACTGGCATATGCTAGAGATGGGCTGCCCAGAAAGCCGGGCGTAAAGGAGGTATGGATCATGACGCTGGTACCCATGGTCATTGAACAGACCAGCAGGGGCGAACGCTCCTTTGATATTTATTCCCGGTTGCTGAAAGACCGCATTGTATTCCTGAGCGGGGAGATTGACGACAACGTGGCGAACCTGGTTGTGGCTCAGCTTCTCTTTCTGGAAATGGAAGACCCGGATGCGGATATCAGCCTGTATATCAACAGCCCGGGCGGCTCGGTGACGGCCGGCATGGCAATTTATGATACCATGCAGTATATCAAACCCGCTGTGCGAACGGTGTGTGTGGGGATGGCGGCTTCCATGGGCGCATTCCTGCTGATGGCTGGCGAAAAGGGCAAACGGCTTGCTTTACCGAATGCTGAAGTGATGATTCACCAGCCGTTGGGTGGTGCGCAGGGTCAGGCCACGGATGTGGCGATCCGCGCCGAATGGTTGATGCGTACCAAGAAAAAGATGATCGGCATGATGGCCGACATGACCGGACAGCCACTGGAGAAAGTGCAGCAGGATTGCGAACGCGATTATTTTATGACTGCACAGGAAGCCCTTGACTATCACATTATTGACGAAATCTATCAGCCCCGGGCAAAACAGGGGAAGTAAGTGAGGTTATCATGCCCAAAGACGATTATCCGACCCGTGGTTCCGGCACGCTTCATCGGTGCTCCTTCTGCGGCAAAACGCAGGATCAGGTGCGGCGGTTGGTGGCCGGCCCCAATGTATTCATCTGCAACGAGTGCATCATGCTTTGCCAGGAAATCATTGCCGACGACATGGGCATGGGCCATATGGATGAGGGCGAAATGAAAGAGCTGCCCACCCCAGCGGCCATGAAGGCTGTGCTGGATGACTATGTGGTGGGGCAGGAGCATGCCAAGCGCGCCCTTTGCGTGGCGGTGTATAATCACTACAAGCGCATCAACCAGAAAGCCCAAAAGGATGATGTGGAGCTGCAAAAGTCCAACATCCTGATGGTGGGTCCCACCGGCTGCGGTAAGACCTTTCTGGCACAGACGCTGGCACGGGTGCTGAATGTTCCTTTCGCGATTGCGGATGCAACCAGTCTCACCGAGGCAGGATATGTGGGCGAGGATGTGGAAAACATCCTGCTGCGCCTGATTCAGGCGGCGGACTATGACATTGAACTTGCTCAACGGGGCATCATTTACATTGATGAGATCGACAAAATTGCCCGCAAGAGCGAGAACCCGTCCATCACCCGTGACGTGAGCGGTGAGGGTGTGCAGCAGGCGCTGCTGAAAATTCTGGAAGGCACGGTGGCCAGCGTACCGCCGCAAGGAGGGCGCAAGCATCCCCATCAGGAGCTGATCCAGATTGATACAACAAACATCCTGTTCATTTGCGGTGGCGCATTCGATGGCATTGCGCCCATTATTGAAAGCCGCGTGGGCAAGAAACTGTTGGGCTTTGGCGCGGAGCTGCAAAGCAAGCGGGACACGGATGTGAGCAAGGCGCTGAAGGATCTGCGGCCGGAAGATTTGACCAAGTTTGGCCTGATTCCTGAATTTGTGGGACGTTTGCCCATCGTTGTCACGCTGGATCAGCTGGATGAGGACGCGTTGATGCAGATTCTGACAGAACCGAAAAATGCCCTCTGCAAGCAGTATCAAAAGTTGTTGGATATGGATGGTATCAAGCTGACCTTCACGCCGGAGGCGCTGCGTGCCATGGCGAAGCAGGCTATCGCCCGCAAGTGCGGTGCACGCGGACTGCGCGCCATTATTGAAGATATCATGCTTGACACCATGTTTGAACTGCCTGATGACAAGACCGTGACAGAGTGCATCATCGACGAGGATGCGGTAAACGGCGGCAAACCGAAGGTTGTCCATGGAGAAGGAACGGGACAGACGGCGAATGGAGCTGACACATCCTGCCTTGCCTGAATATGCAGACCATAAAATATTCCCCCGGCATGAACTGCCGGGGGTTTTCTGTAGCAATCATGCTGCAAAAGGGAAACTGTCCCGCAAAGGATTTCCACACATGTTTCCCGGGCGTTTCGCTCATCCTATCTCCAGAAATGGAGGGAGAGCGTGTGGTCAACGGGATTCTTATCGGAATTCAAATGCTGGTGACGGTGGTGGTGGGCGTGTATTTCTACCGCCAGCTTAAACAGCAGAAAAAGGTGCAGCCCCTGGCACGGCGGGAAAGTTGCCGGGAGATGGACAAGCTCAACGCCATGCGGAGCATCCACCTGTCGGAACCGCTTGCGGAAAAGGTGCGGCCGGCGGAATTTAAGGATATCATTGGCCAGGAGGACGGAATAAAGTCTCTCAAGGCGATTTTGTGCGGCGCGAACCCGCAGCATGTGTTGATTTACGGCCCACCGGGTATTGGCAAAACCTGCGCGGCTCGCCTGGTGCTGGAGGCTGCAAGGCAGTCGCCCGGCACGCCTTTCCGAAAGGATGCGCCTTTTATTGAGATGGATGCGACCTGCGTCCGTTTTGATGAACGAGCTATTGCGGACCCTTTGATCGGCTCTGTGCACGACCCCATTTATCAAGGTGCAGGGCCGCTTGGTGTGCAGGGCGTTCCGCAGCCCAAACCCGGAGCTGTCAGCAAAGCACATGGGGGTGTGCTGTTTCTGGATGAAATCGGCGAACTGCATCCCATTCAGATGAACAAGCTTCTCAAGGTGCTTGAAGATCGCAAGGTGATGTTTGAATCCGCTTATTATAATCCTGATGACACCAGCATTCCGCGGCATATCCATGAAGTTTTCAAAAACGGACTCCCAGCAGACTTTCGCCTGGTGGGAGCGACAACACGCAGTCCCAGTGAAATTTCTCCGGCGCTTCGTTCCCGGTGTATGGAAGTGTTTTTCCGTGCTTTGACGCAGGAAGAAATAGCGGATATTGCATCCGGTGCGGCGCAGCGTGCAGGATATTCCATGGCGCGGCAGGAAGCGGAGACCATCGGGCGCTATGCTGCGTGTGGCCGCGATGCGGTGAACATTGTTCAAATGTGCGCAGGCCTGGCGCAACTTGAGGAGCGGAAAGTCATCACCATGGAAGATGTGAAGTGGGTGGTGCAATCCGGCCGGTATGCCGCGCGGCCGTGCCAACAGGCGGACATAACCTGCCGGGTGGGCGCCGTGCATGGCTTGGCAGTAAGCGGATCGGGCGAGGGAACAGTGCTGGAAATCGAAGCTGTATCGACCCCGGGCACAGGCGAAGTGACGGTGACGGGCATTGTGGAAGAAGAAGAACTGGGGCAGGACGGTCATCGCATGCGCCGAAAATCCACTGCCCGAATTTCCGCCGAAAACGTGCGCACACTGCTTTCGGAGCTTGGCTTTCCGTTGGGGGCACGCAATCTGCATATCAATTTTCCTGGCGGCGCGCCAGTTGACGGCCCATCCGCAGGGGTGGCGATGATGGTTGTTGCGGTGAGTGCGCTCACCGGGCAGCCGGTGGACGGGAGCGCAGCAGTGACAGGAGAGATTTCCGTGCAGGGACGGGTGAAGCCCGTGGGCGGCGTATCTGCCAAGATTGCGGCGGCACATCAGGCGGGATTGCATCGGGTGTTTATTCCAGATGAAAACGCGGCGGATACGGTGCAGCTGGAAGGTGTGGAACTTGTGCGCCTGACGGATGTGCGCCAGGCATTGGAGCAGATGCTGCTGCCGATCACTGCCACGGAAGGCATCCAGGAGAAAGACGCGGTTCGAATCGCACAGGGTTAACGGCGGGGATCTTTCAAATGTTGCTGTTCCCCTTGCAAAAGCAGGAAATATCCGCTATACTTTATCCTTGCCGGAATCAACCCATCCGGCAGGTTTTGTTGCACACAAGGGGAGAAAGCAGTCTCTCCAAAGCTGTGCCACGGGAGGAAAAGTATGCCTAGAAAGAAAAAAAACGAGCTGACCATGCCGGTGCTGGCCCTCAGGGGACTGATGGTTTTCCCGCACATGGTGCTGCATTTTGACGTAGGTCGCGCCAAATCTGTTGCTGCACTGGAAAAGGCAATGACAGAGGATCAGCACATTTTTCTGGTTGCACAGAAGGATGCAGAAGTGGAAGACCCCGCGCTGGAGGATTTGTGTCATGTGGGCACCATCGCTACGGTGAAGCAGGTGATGAATCTGCCGGGTGATTCTATCCGCGTGCTGGTGGAAGGCGAGCAAAGAGGCGAGCTTCGAGCCATCACACAGGAAGAACCCTGCCTGCTGGGCGATATCCGTCCTGTGGAGGATGCTTCCATAGGGGAAAATGTGGAACTGCAGGCATTGGTGCGTGCTACGCAGGATTATTTTGAAGAGTACGCAAAAGCAAGCCAGCGTGTGTCACAGGAAACAGTCAACTCCGTGCGCGATGTTGATGCGCCTGAGCAAATTGCCGATATTATCGCCGCCAATGTGCTCACACGCGTGGAAGACCGGCAGAAGATTCTGGAAGAACTGAATCTCAGCCAAAGACTGGAGAGCCTGTGCGGTATCCTTGCGCGGGAAACCGAGCTGGTAGGCGTGGAAAAGCAGGTGCAGGCCCGCATCAAAAAGCAGATTGAAAAAAACCAGAAGGACTATTATCTGCGTGAGCACATCAAAGCCATACAGAACGAGCTGGGCGATACGGACTCCACCGATGTGGACGACCTGCGCGAACGCATGAAAAAAACGCCCCTGAATGAGGAGGCGCGGCAGAAGTGCGAGAAAGAGCTGGAACGGCTTAGCCGCATGGCGCCAGGCACGCCGGAGATTGGCGTGAGCCGCACGTATATCGAGTGGATTCTTGATCTGCCGTGGGGCAAAACAACGCCGGACAACCTGGACCTCAAGCGTGCGCGCAAGGTGTTGGCGGAAAACCATTATGGGCTGGATAAGGTGAAGGAGCGCATCATTGAATATTTGGCAGTGCTGCGCATGAAAAAGGATATGAAAGGCCCGATCCTCTGTTTTGTCGGCCCGCCAGGCGTGGGCAAAACGTCGATCGTCCGCTCCATTGCTAAGGCTGTGGGACGCAAGTTTGTGCAAATGTCCCTTGGCGGCGTGCGGGATGAGGCAGAAATTCGAGGTCATCGCCGCACCTATATTGGTGCGATTCCGGGCCGCATTATCGCAGGGATGAAGCAGGCAGGCACCATGAATCCGGTGTTCCTGTTTGATGAAATTGACAAAATGTCCAGCGATATGCGCGGCGATCCGGCCAGCGCCATGCTGGAGGTGCTGGATGCGGAACAGAACAATGCTTTCCGCGACCACTACATGGAGCTTCCTTTCGACCTGAGCCAGGTGATGTTCATCACAACTGCTAACTCGGTAGATACCATTCCGGGACCGCTGCTGGATCGTATGGAAATCATTGAGGTTCCCTCCTACACAGAGGAAGAAAAGCTGCAAATTGCCAAGCGGCATCTGCTGCCCAAACAGATTGAGGCTCATGGCTTGCAGCCGAAAGCAGTGCGCATGAGCGATAAGGTGATGCGTGAACTTATCGAGGGGTATACCCGCGAAGCAGGCGTGCGCACGCTGGAAAGAACCATTGCCAAAGTGGTGCGCAAGGCCGCGGTGACCATGCTGGATACCGATGTGACCGAGGTGACGGTGAACAGCAATGTGCTGCATCAGTATCTGGGCGCGGCACGCTATACAAGAGAAATGCCTGAAAAGGAACCACGTATCGGCGTGGTCAACGGCCTTGCATACACCACCGTGGGCGGCGAAATGCTGGAGGTGGAGTGCGCCGTGATGCCGGGCAAGGGCACGCTGCAACTTACCGGGCAGTTGGGCGATGTGATGAAGGAATCTGCAGAAGCGGCGTTTACCTGGGTGCGTGCGCACAGCAGGGAACTGGGGCTCAAGGATGACTTTTACAAGGACAAGGATATTCACATTCACGTGCCTGAAGGCGCAGTGCCCAAGGACGGCCCCAGCGCGGGCGTGACCATGACCACGGCGTTGGTAAGCGTGCTGACAGGCATCCCTGTACGCCAGGATGTGGCGATGACGGGGGAAATCACCCTGCGCGGGCGTGTGCTGCCCATTGGCGGCCTGAAGGAAAAGAGTCTTGCCGCTTATCGCGCGGGTATCCGCGTACTGATTATCCCCAAAGAGAATGTGAAGGATCTGGAAGAGATTCCGCCGCATGTGCTTAGCCAGTTCCGTGTGGTGACGGCTGAACAGATTGAGGATGTGCTGAAGAACGCCCTGGTGAAGCAGCCGGGCAAGGAGAGCGACAGTGGAAATCAAAACGGCTGAGTTTATCACTTCCATGGCAAGCTATGGCGATTTTGCCGGGCGAGGGCTGAAGCAGATTGCGGTTGCAGGCAAGAGCAATGTGGGCAAAAGCAGCCTGATTAACTGCCTTTGCCGCCGCAATAAATTGGCGCGAACCAGCGCTACGCCGGGCAAAACACGGCTCATCAATGTCTTTCGGCTCAATGGCGAGGAGGGGTTCCATCTCATTGATTTGCCCGGCTATGGCTTTGCCCGTGTGGACAAGCAGGAAAAGGCACGTTGGGGACAAATGATGCAGGACTATTTTCAAAAAGCGCAGGAGCTTCGCCATGTGTTCTGTCTGGTGGATATTCGTCATGAACCCACGGAGGACGATAAAACCATGAATACGTTCCTCAGGCAGATGGACATTCCCTTTACGGTGATTGCTACCAAGGCGGACAAGATCAGCCGCGGAGCAAGGCAGAAGCAGCTGGCACCCATTTGCCGTGCACTGCTTGTGCAGCCGTGGGAGATCATTTGCTTTTCCAGTGAGGATCGCACGGGGCGGGAAGAACTGCTTGCACGCATTGAAGAAGTGCTGCGCGATGAACCTGACGATGCGCAGGCGCATAGCATGGAGCAGCCCAACTGAAACCATGGGCTGTGGGAGGTCTGTTCCGTGATGATGCGATATGTCTATGCCCATGAGCCTGCCATGACGCGGCAGGAGGCGGCGCTGCTGTCGGCGCTGCCACAGAGAAGCACTTCCATATCTCGCCGCAGCATGCTGTGGCCGCATACGATAGAAGGGTTTATCAGCACAACGGAGCCGGAAAAGAGGGCCGACACGAACGTCTCAACAAGGCGGGGCAGCGTGGCAGGCCGCGCCATTCTCACAGCAGCAGGTATTTCGCTGCCGGGGGTCGAAGGAATGCGCCGTGGCTTGTGCACCTATTGGGATAGGCAGCGCAGCGCGGAACAGTGGTGCGCATATCTGCAATAACGGCAAAAGAAAAGGGCTGCTGACAGGAGAAGCTCCATCAGCAGCCCTTTGGTATGCACTTACCGTACAAAAATCTGCGTTACGTACACATAGCCGTTTTTATCCATGCATACGCCGATGCCAACCTTTGTCCAGGAGGAAGAGAGAATGTTGCGCCTATGCCCTTCGGAGGACATGAAGGCCGCCTGCGCCTTGGTGATGTTCGCATGATGGGCGATGTTTTCCCCGGCAGCGGTGAAAGTATATCCGAAACGATCCAACATATCGCTCACGCGGCCATAAGTGGGCGATTCATGGGCAAAGTATCCTTTGTCCCGCATGTCTTCGGATTTGAGACGCGCCAGACGGGAAAGCTCCGGATCAAGAGCCAAAGCGGACAATCCGTTGCTTTTTCGGTCGGAATTGAGCAAATTCCATGCGTTTTGCTCTTGCACAGAGATGGAAACGGTAGTATAATCTTCATCCATGGAAGGGGACTTCGTTGGCTGCGCGCCTGGCGCGGCGGTGGGCGCAGGCGCTTCTTCCGTGGGCGCAGGTGCAGGCGTGGTGGGATTTGCCGGTTCTTCTGTGGGACAGAGGGTTGATGCGGGTGTGTTTGTTGCCGCTGCTGTGGGCAAAACAGGAGCTTGCGTGGGGACGGGTGTCATTACCGGTTCCGCACAGTTCGTTTCCTGCCGATAGGGCCAACCGCGATAACCGAATTGGGAGGTCGGAACTTCCGCATGAGTGGGCAGGGCGGCTGTTAGCAGCATCGCGGCTGCAAGGATTGCAGTTTGCTTTTGCATGTCGTTTGTACCTCCAAGAGTATAGTTACGAATGTATTTCAATTCGTAACTATACTGTAACATTTGTGCCTGCCATTCGTCAAATGAAATGGCAACCTGTTGCCATGGAAAAAATAAGCTGGTTTTCGGGTTCCAAGCCCGGGAAAGAGGAGGATCATCCATGAAACTGATTAAGTGCCCCCGTTGCGAACTGAATTACATCACTGAAAATGAAAAATACTGCAAGGTTTGCCTGCGGGAGATGAAGGGCGAAACGCCCAAGGACGAAGTGGAGCTGTGCAGCGTGTGCAATGAGGCGCCTGCATTGCCCGGCAGGGATGTATGCCTGTTCTGTCTCAAGGAGATGGGCGGTGACGACGGGCATGGCCACAATGAGGAAACCGAAGAACCGGTGGATTCTTCCACCATTGCCGCAATGGATTCCGTGAGCACAATGGATGAAATCATCCCGGAGATTGATGATGATATTCCTTCCCAGGAATACGGCGAGATAGAGAACGAGCTGAGCCTGGAGAGCGTCCGTGAAGACGAGGAAAACCAGGACGACGACGATGAGGAAGAGGATGACCAGTGACCGCTGCGATGCTGAGTGAGGAAGGAAGCACGAATGCGCCTGTTTGCCATTGGGGATTTGCACCTGCCCGGGGGCGAGGAAAAGCCCATGGATATTTTCGGCGCCCATTGGGAAAACCACTTTGACCGCATTTGCGCTGACTGGTGCGCCAGGGTGAATGAGGAAGACGTGGTGCTGATTCCAGGGGATATTTCCTGGGCGATGCAGCTGCGCGCTGCGCTGCCGGATCTCGCGGCCATTGGTGCCTTGCCGGGGCGCAAGCTGATGATTAAGGGCAACCATGATTATTGGTGGAGCGCAATCGGTCAGGTGAGAGCCAACCTTCCTGCAGGCATGCAGGCGCTGCAGCACGATGCGGTGGAAACGGAGCAGGCGGTGATTTGCGGTACCCGCGGCTGGCTGCTTCCAACAGGAGACGCCGGCTTTTCTGAAGAGGATAGGAAAATTGCCAACCGGGAGCTGATGCGGCTGGAAATGTCCCTGAAAGCAGCGGTGGCGCTAAAGGCTGACAAACCCCTGGTGGTGATGACACATTTTCCTCCCTTGCTGGATATGATGCGGGATACGGAGGTGACGGCGCTATTGGAACGCTACCCCGTGCACACGGTTGCGTATGGCCATCTTCATGGCGCAGGCATCCGCGCAGGCTTTAACGGCATGCATCACGGCATTCGCTATTGTTTGACTTCTTGCGATGCGCTGGATTTTCGCCTTGCGGAACTCCCGTTGACAGAAGCGTGAGCAGGCAGAAAAAAAGTTTGTTACGTTTTGCAAACATATTATGCGTTGAATACAAAAATCAAGCAGAAAGAACGTTCGCCCAAAAGGCGAAACGTTTTTTTTATGCCTTAAAACACGTGGCGTTGAATAAGAACAGCTTTGGGGAAAATGAAAAAAGTATGACAAAATATCGTTTTCTAATGCAACAAATAAGCGCGTAAAAAGAAAAGAGAAAACTGTCGCACCCCTTGCAAAGAAAGAAAAGGTGGGTTAAAATGGAGATCGTAGGATAAAAGCGTGGGTGAAAGTGGAAGGAGATGAACCGGATGGATGAAAAGCAGCCAATCGATCCGTCTGGCGATTGCTCTGTCCACAACCAAAGCGCGGAGGATGCCGCTCTTTTGGAAAAATACAACAAGATTTTTATCGGCGAGTATTCCCACAGTCTGGACAGCAAGGGGCGAATTATTGTGCCTTTGGCGTTCCGTGAAGGACTTGGGGATACGTTCTATATTGGTCCGAGCTTTAACTTTGAAAGTATCGCGTTGTACCCCAACCTGGTGTGGGCAAAACTGCGGGACGGATATGCAAAGATCAGCCGGTTTGACAGCGGCTTGAAGCGATACCTGGAGCAGTTTGACGCACTATGTTATCGCGGACAGGAGTGCGATTCGCAGGGGCGTATCCTGTTGCCTTCCCGCATCCGGCAGCGGATTTTGGGAGAGGAAAAGGATGTAACCATTGCAGGTAATAATGATTTCGTTCGCATTGTGGCGCGGCCTGCGGGCGAGGAGCAGTTCGAGCAGTTCAAGAACGATCTGCCGGGCTTGCTGGATCGCATCGACCTGCTGATGCAGAACATGGAGCATGGTTCTTGACCCTGGAAGGAGTGAATAGACATGATGGCGCAGGGGGCGTATGTGGAACGCTCTCGCCGCGGGGCGAAAATGAAAAGACAGGATATGCGGAAAGGAACGGTTAACAATACCACCCGCGGCCGCATGAATGTGTGCGTGGACGCAGTAGAGGATGCCAGCGAATGGTATGGCCGCGGCGCAGAAGGCGTTTTGGGACTGGGCTTTTCCGGTAAGCTACGCCAACCGGTGACGGATACCGCCTATGTGGAGCCTGCACCGGTAATCAGCCACAAGGGCGTGAGGCACAACTGGGGTGTGGTGATGATCGCGCTGTTCTGTTTTGTGCTCGCACTGTCACTCATCATGGGTATGGTGGCTAATCAAAGCCAGCGCAATGCCGTCAATAACCTGACGCAGAGCATTGCCAGCCAGAAAAGGCTCAATGAAGTAAAGGAGCAAACCCTGGCTCAAAAAGCCAGCGACATCAACGTGGGCTACCAGGCGGCGCAGATGAACATGATTCCTGCCAAGTCGGTGGATGTGATTTCAATCACGCTGCCGGCAACGGTGGCAGCACCGGTGACGCTCACGGGAGATGTGATTGGCAGCGATAAACTGGCTGCCATTCTTGGAGAATAACACTTTCATCATCATTGCGTGAGGAGGTCGGGGCATGCACCCTGAACTGCTTGTACGCAAGAGAATGCTGGCGGTTGCCTGCATGCTTGGCGCACTGTTTCTGTTGGTCACACTTCGGGTGGGGCAGTTGACCATTGTGGAGAGCGATGCGCTTTTGCAGCGGGGCGTCAGTCAATGGACAAAGGAGGGCGTGGTGACAGCTCGCCGGGGCGATATTGTGGATTGCCGCAACAACGTGCTGGTGATGTCGGCCACGTCCTATGTCGTCAGTGCCGATCCGCGTCTTGTGCCGGATGCGGATGCTTTCCTGGATGCTTTGGAGGGCGTGCTTTCTCTCAACAGGGAAAGCGCACGGAAAAAGCTGGCCGATAAAACTCGCAGCTCG
Source organism: uncultured Clostridia bacterium (assembly GCA_934647165.1). Taxonomy (GTDB): domain Bacteria; phylum Bacillota; class Clostridia; order Christensenellales; family Aristaeellaceae; genus CAKUFA01. Next base: position 132,858 of record CAKUFA010000001.1, read on the forward strand.
GTGATTCTCAAGCGTCAGGTGACACGCGAAACGGTGGACAGGCTGCGGCAGTTGAAAGCACAGGCGCCTGCGTCCCAGGGACTTGCTGCCATTACCTTCGATGAGGACACCAGCCGCTGGTATCCCTATGGCGATACGCTTTCGCAGGTGCTTGGCCTGACCAATGTGGACAGCGTTGGGCAAAGCGGGCTGGAGCAGCAGTTTGAGTCTGTTCTCAAAGGGCAGGAAGGCAGCTTCCTTCACCAGGTTGATGCGCGCAACCGCGTGGTATCCGGCACGGAAAGCTGGTACATACCTTCGCAGCCGGGATTAACCCTCAAGCTCACTTGTGATGCCACGATCCAGCAAATCTGCGAAAAGGCCATGCGGGAATGCATGGAGGTCAACGAAGCGGAAAGTGTTTTGTGCATCGTCAGCGATGTACGAACAGGCGGTATCCTGGCCATGTGCATGAAACCGGATTACAATCCTAATGAACCGCCGAGATCCGATGCGGCAAGGCTCGCGGAACTTATGCGCATCACGGCCATTTCCGATGTGTATGAGCCGGGGTCAACCTTCAAGATTCTCACAGCCGCCGCTGCGCTGGATGCAGGGGTGACGAGTCCGGCAGATCAGTTTTACTGCTCGGCAAAGGTGAAGGTGGATGGGGACACCATCCGCTGCTGGGGCAGGCCGCATGGTGCGGAAACCATGGCGGAAGGGCTGCAAAACAGCTGCAATCCCGTGTTTGTGGAGCTTGCGCTGCGCATGGGCAAAGATACCTTCTATCGCTATCTGACGGCCTTTGGCCTTGGAAAAGCCACGGGGATCGAGCTGCCGGGCGAATCCGGCGGCATCCTGATTGCACCGCGGTATGTGCGCAATGTGGATCTCGCACGCATAGGGTTTGGCCAGTCGGTCGCGGTTACGCCGCTGCAACTGGTGATGGCCGCCAATGCCGCCATCAACGGCGGAAAGCTGATGAAGCCGCGTCTTGTGGAGGAAATTCGCGATAGGGACGGTAATGTGCTGGAACGCTTTGCACCCAGTGTTGTGTCAACCCCGGTGACGCCGGAAACAAGCGCCGTCATGCGTACGCTGCTGCTTGACGTGGTGGAGAAGGGCGGCGGGAAAAACGCCCGCGTGCCGAGCTATCTGGTAGGGGGAAAAACAGGAACCGCCCAGGTATACAAGGATGGCCGCATCACACGGGATGTACATATCGGCTCCTTTTACGGTTTTGCTCCGGTAGATGATCCGCTCTTTTCGGTTCTGGTGGTGGTCAAGGAGGCAAAAGTGCCGGTGGATTATGGCTCTGCTACTGCAGCGCCCTTTGCGGGGAAGGTGATCGGAGAAGTGCTGCAATACATGCAAATAGAGCCGGAAAATGAAAAAACGCTGCCGGAATGTACGGTTCCTGCCGTCATGGGCTTGACGATTTCGGCTGCAAGGCGTAAACTGGCTGATGCGGGATTGGAAATCATGACAGATGGCGTGAATAATGTCGCACTCAGTCAGATGCCGCCCGCAGGTGCAAAGCTCAGGCAAGGCGGCCATGTGATGGTTTACACGGTGGAGGATGAAAGCGCCACACCGAAAGAGCTTGTCTGCGTGCCGGATTTTTCCGGCATGAACGGACTGGACTGCGCACGGCTTGCGCATCAGCGCGGCCTTGAAATTGATTTGACGGGAGCAGGGCTATGCATCAGCCAAAACCCTGCCGTCATGGAATACGTTTCCCCTGGAAGTACCGTGCGCATAACACTGGCGCAGCCGTGATTTCCACCTTTGTCGGGAATGAAAAGAGGAGAAAGCAATGACGCTCAGAGAGTTGATTCAGGATATGCCCTACACCGTGGAGACGCGCGGCGATATGGAGACAGTCATCTGCGACATCACCAGCAATAGCAGACAGCAGACCCACGAAGGGCTGTTCTGCTGCTTTACAGGCGCCCGGTTTGATGCGCACAAGTTCGCTGCCCAGGCGGTGGAGAATGGCTGTGTCGCGCTGCTGGTGGAGCGGTTCCTGCCGGAGCTTGATGTGCCGCAGGTTCTGGTTTCCAATGGCCGCGCGGCCATGGCGCGGACGGCGGAGGCGTTCTTTGGCTTCCCGGCAAACGGAATGAAGCTGGTGGGCATCACCGGCACCAAAGGCAAGACCACAACCAGCTATATGTTTAAGTCCATCTGCGAGCAGGCGGGCTATAAATGCGGCCTCATCGGCACCACAGGCAGCATGATCGGCCAGCGGCATCTGCAAAGCAACCTCACCACGCCGGATCCGATTGACCTGCAAAAGACGCTGCGCATCATGGCAGATGAAGGCGTGCAGGTGGTGAGCATGGAGGTATCCGCCCATGCCATTGATCAGCACAGACTGGACGGCATGATTTTTGAGGTAGGATGCTACACCAACCTCAGCCAAGATCATCTGGATTACTTTCTGACCATGGATCACTATTTTGAGACCAAAAAGCGGTTCTTTACCACCGGCATGGTGAAAAATGCCGCGATCAACGCGGACGAGGAGACCTCTGCCCGCATTTTGGATGCGCTGCAAGTGCCCAACATTACCTATGGCATCTGTGCGGAAGCCGATTTGTTTGCACGGGATATTGAAATCAGCGAAAACGGCGTGAATTTTGACGTGCGCCTGCAGGGAATGCACAATCTGCCGGTACATCTGCGCATGACGGGTATGTTCAATATCTACAACGCTCTCGCGGCGGCCAGCTGCGCGATGATTCTGGGCATTTCCACCGAAGATATCCGATTGGGGCTGGAGCATATGGAGTCCGTGCCCGGACGCATTGAAATGCTTCCTACCAACACGCCCTATCGCGTCATTCTGGACTATGCCCATTCGCCGGACTCGCTGGAGAACATTCTCAAAACAGTGCGGGAATTCACTCGCGGTCGGGTCATTGCCGTGTTTGGCTGCGGCGGTGACCGTGACCATGGCAAGCGCCCGATCATGGGTGAAATTGGCGGCCGGCTGGCAGACCTGTGCATTCTCACATCGGACAATCCCCGCACAGAGGATCCTATGGCAATCCTTGAGGCAATCGAAAAAGGCATCAATCTCACAGGCAAGCCCTATGAGATTATCGAGAACCGCCGGGAGGCCATTCGCCGTGCTATGACCATTGCCAAAGAAGGTGATATCATTGTGCTTGCAGGTAAGGGACATGAAACCTATCAGGATATCATGGGCGTGAAACGTCCCTTTGACGAAAAAGTGGTTGTGCAGGAGTTGCTGGCTGAATTTCGTGCAAAGGGCGAAAAACAATAAGCGTTCGGTTTTGAAGCCATAAACAAACGCCAGGAGGCATCATAAGGCATGCAAAGGATGATTGGTTCTCTGTTACTGTCCATTGTGCTGGTGTTGGTTACAGCACCGAAGTTTATCCCTTGGCTGCGCAAACTCAAGTTTGGTCAGACCATCTACGACTTGGGGCCACAGGCGCATAAGGCGAAGCAGGGCACGCCTACCATGGGCGGACTGATGATGGTTTTCGCTGTGGTGGTGACAACACTGCTTCTGCATCCAAAGGGATGGTACGGCTGGCAGGACTTCATGCTTGCGCTGCTGGCTGTGTCCCTTCTGTCAATGCTGGTGGGCTTTCTGGACGACTACATCAAGGTGGCCAAGAAGCGCTCTCTTGGGCTGACACCGTGGCAGAAGATTGCCGGTCAGGTGCTGGTGGCAGTTGGCTTTTCCGTATATTGCTACCTGCATCCGCAGGTGGGCTCAAAGATCCTTGTGCCATTCCTGAATACGGAATGGGACTTGGGCGTTTGGTATATCCCGCTCATGAGCATCACCGTCATTTTCATGGTCAACAGTGCCAACTTGCAGGATGGGCTGGATGGACTGCTTTCCAGTGTGTGCGCGGTGGGAAGCGCAGCATGGGGTATCATGGCGCTGTTTTTCCTCAGTGCGGTCAGTGCGCTCAACAGTCCCATGTTTAACAACAACTACTACGCGGTGGCTATTTTCGCCATGGCGGTCAGCGGCGCGGCCATGGGTTTCCTGCGGTTCAACCATTATCCGGCGCAGGTGTTTATGGGGGACACGGGTTCCATGTTCATTGGCGGGGCGACGGTTGGCATGGCCATGCTGCTACGTCAGCCGCTGATGCTGCTGCTCATTTCCTTCACTATGGTGATGTCGTCCATGAGCGTTATCATCCAGCGCGTGTACTTCAAGGCAACCCATGGAAAGCGCATTTTCAAGATGTCGCCCATTCATCATCATTTTGAGCTTTCCGGCTATTCCGAAACGCAGATCGGAGCCATGTATGCCGTGATTACCGGCGTTCTGTCGCTTATTGCCATCCTGTCCCTCAACGGGCTCCAGCTGGTGAAGTGATGCTTTCCAGGCTCCGCAAAAGGAGGGTGATTTCTGATGCAGTATGAAGGCAAACGAGTGCTTGTTGTTGGCATGGCGCGCAGCGGTGTGGCGGCGGCACAGCTTTTGTGCAAACATGGCGCATGCGTGACGGTGAACGACAGCAAAACCCGCGAACAGCTGGGCGATGTGCTGTCCCCGTTAGCGGAGCTGCCAATCACCTGGGCGCTTGGCTGTCCGGCAATGGAAGTCTTGCCTGGACAAGAGGTGCTGATTATTAGCCCCGGCATTCCGGATACGGCTCCGTTTGTGCAAAAGGCTAAGGCGGACGGCGTCTATGTCATCGGTGAGGTGGAATTGGCAAGCCAACTGACGCCGGGCGAACTGGTGGCAGTTACCGGCACCAACGGCAAAACCACCACCGTCTCGCTGCTGGGAGAAATTTTCCAAAATGCGGGCAAAACGACCCACGTGGTGGGCAATATCGGCTATCCGTATTCGTTGGCCGGGCTGACCAGCAAGCGGGAAGATGTGGTGGTGTGCGAAATCTCCTCTTTTCAGATGGAGACGGCGGATACCTTTCACCCGCATGTGGCGGCGCTGCTCAACATCACGGAGGATCACTTGAACCGTCATGGTGATATGGCCACCTATACGGCCATGAAAATGCGCGTTTTCCGCAATCAGACGCCCGAGGATTACGCTGTGTTCAATGCAGACGATCCTGCGCTTGAACCACTCATTCCGCAAGTAAAAAGCCGCGTGCTGTGCTTTTCACGCAAAAAGGAAGTGGAGCATGGCGCTTTTGTGCGGAACGGGCGCATGTTTGTCCGTTTGGATCGTGAAGAAAAGCCTGTGTGCGATGTGAGCGAGATTCGGATTCCGGGGCCGCACAATCTGGAAAATGCGCTGGCGGCGGCCTGTGTGGCGGCGGCCATGGGCGTGCCTGCGCCAGTGATCAGGCATAGCCTGCGCACATTTGCCGGGGTTGAGCATCGCATTGAGTTTGTGCGCGAACTGGATGGCGTGCGCTACATCAATGACAGCAAGGGTACCAATGTGGACTCAACCATCAAAGCGGTGCAAACCATGACGCGCCCAACGGCCATCATCCTGGGCGGTTATGACAAGCATTGCGATTTCACGCCGCTTGTGCGGGAAATGCTGTTGTCGCCCATGATGCGGGAAACGGTGCTCATTGGTGTGACAGCCAAACAGATTGAGGATACGCTCCTGCGCGAAGGCTACCCGGCTTCCCGCATCCATCATGCCCAAACACTGGAGGAGGCTGTTGATACCTGCCGGGCTTTGAGCCATGAAGGATGGAATGTGCTTCTTTCCCCGGCATGCGCCAGCTTTGACATGTTCTCGGATTATGAAGCGCGCGGGCGGATTTTCAAAGAAATTGTCGCTGCTCTGAAAGAGACGCCGGCCCAGTAAAATGGTATGGCACGGATTACAGTCCCAAGCAAAAATGAACGCTTCCCTTCGCTCCCCCCAAGGGCGGCAGCCGCAGATGAGATGCGCGGCTGAAAGGAGCGTACTCCCATGTCTATGCCTCAGCCTGTTCCTGTACGTGTGCAGCGCAAGCGCCCGCCGGTGGATGCAACGTTGATTGTGGTGCTGTTTTTGTTGCTGCTCACGGGGCTCATCACACTTTTGAGCGCCACTTACTACACCGCTTCTGCCACGGCCGATCCCTTTGGCGAGGTGAAACGCCAGCTGCTAGGCATCGGCCTTGGGGCTGTGGCCATGCTGTGTACAAGCCGCATCCCATATCGTTTCTGGCATCAGGCCTGGGTGGTATGGGGGAGCCTTACGGTCAGCTTTGTGTTGCTAGGCCTTGTGGTCATCCCGGGCGTTGGACAGTATTTGAATGGCTCCCGCCGGTGGCTGCGCATCGGCGGGCTTTCTTTTCAGCCATCCGAGATTGCCAAAATTGCGCTGGTGCTTTATCTTGCCGAAACTTTGACGCAGATGGGACACAATGTGCGAAGCTTGTGGCGGGGCATTGTACCGGTGCTGCTGGTGCCGGGTCTTTTCTTCCTGCTCATCATGGCGCAACCGAACCTGTCCACCGGCGGTTCTATTCTCATTGTCAGCCTGCTGATGCTGCTTATGGCGGGCGCACGGTGGAAACACATTGGCCTGTTGACGCTTGCCGGCTTGGCGCTTGGCGGAGCCTATGCATGGAGTGCGCCTTACCGGCGGGAAAGGCTGCTCTCTTTCCGGGATCCCTTTGCTAAGATGAGCGATGAGGGCTACCAGCTCAGCCAGTCGCTGATTGCCTTTGGCTCTGGCGGCGTTTTTGGCATGGGGCTGGGGATGGGCAGGCAAAAATATGCCTACCTGCCTTATCCGGAGAGCGATTTCATCTTTGCCATTGTGGGAGAGGATTTCGGCCTCATCGGATGCATCGCTGTGGCCGCGCTGTTTGTGGCCTTTGCCTTTTGTGGCATCCGTATTGCCACAGCTTGCCGGGATAAGTTCGGTTCTCTCTTGGCGGCCGGCATCACCGTATCCATTACTGTGCAGGCATTCCTTAACATGGGTGTGGTCATTGGGCTCTTGCCGACCACGGGTCTTCCGCTTCCATTTTTCAGCGCGGGCGGCACATCAATTTCCATTACCATGGCGGCGGTAGGGATCCTCATGAATATTTCCCGCACATCCGGCAAAATGGACGGATGATTCTGAATGGCTGCTTGCGGATTTCCACCGCGCACCACTTTCGACGTGCAGCATAGGCTGAAGCACGTAAAAAGACGGAGGTGGCCGGAATGGATTCGTTTCTCGTGCGTGGCGGCAAGCGGCTGGAAGGACAACTGCGCGTGGACAGCGCGAAAAACGCGGTGCTTCCGATTCTTGCAGCGTCAGTGCTGACCGAACAGCCGGTGACGCTGCATGACGTGCCCTGCATCACGGATGCGGAGCACATGCTGGAAATCCTCACGATTCTGGGGGCAAAAACGCGGCGCGATGGACGAGATGTTACCGTGGACAGCATGGATTTACATACCTGGGAAATGCCGGATCGCCTGTCCAAGCAGATTCGTTCGTCCATTTTTCTGCTGGGTCCCATTCTCAGCCGATTCCATCAAGCAACGGTGACTTATCCCGGCGGGTGTGAAATTGGCCTGCGCCCCATTGACCTTCATTTGAATGGCCTGCGCAGCCTTGGCGTTCGGGTGACGGAAGAGGGGGGCCTCATCCATTGTGACGGAACGCACATGCATGCAGGGGAAATTCACTTTGATTACCCCAGCGTCGGCGCGACGGAAAACGTCATGATGGCTGCGGTGCTTCTTGAGGGCACAACTACCATCCATAACGCTGCCCGTGAACCGGAAATTGTCGATTTGCAGGGCTTCATCAACGCCATGGGCGGGGATGTGCGGGGCGCGGGCGAACACACCATCAAGGTGTGCGGCGTGAAGAAACTTCATGGCGCGGTGTGGAAGCCAATCCCGGATCGCATTGTAGCAGGCACGCTGCTGGCGGCAGCGGCAATCACCGGCGGCGAAATAGAGCTGTTGAACGCGCCTGTGGACGATATGGTCGCAACAATTGCCAAGCTGCGGGAAATGGGCTGCACCGTGCATGAGGCGGAAAGCTGCCTGCATTTGATTGCGCCGGGCAGACTTCGTGCTTTCGCCCAGCTGCAAACGCAGCCGCATCCGGGATTCCCCACCGATATGCAGGTGCAAATGCTGGCGCTGCTCACCGTGGCGGAAGGAACTGGCGTAGTGGTAGAGAATGTGTTTGAGAACCGATTTACCCATGCAGGTGATTTGAACCGCATGGGTGCGCGCATCCTGTGCAGCGGCCGCACAGCGGTGGTGCGCGGGGTAGAGCAGCTTTATGGTGCGCGTGTGGCTGCACGGGACTTGCGCGGCGGTGCAGCCTTGACTCTGGCTGCGCTGAAGGCACAGGGCGAAACGCAGGTTGATCAGGCGGCGCTGATTGACCGGGGCTATGATCATCTGGAACATCAACTGTCGCTTCTGGGCGCGGATATTCGCCGCGTACAGAACGCATAGCAAGGGAGGCGAAAGCACATGCAGCATCCATCCTATGATTATGATCCGCAGAAGGCGTCATCCGCTGCGCCAAGGCGGCCTGTGCAGGATGGCATGAGTCAGGTGCGGCCGCCTGTGGGGTATGGCTATCGCAGACAGGATACGCACGGAACGCAGGCGCTGGGAGAGGATTTTTCCAGGGGAGTTCGTGCCGCGCAGGGCGCGCCTGTTCCACAGTCATCCGTGCCGTATCCGCCGCAAGGGTCGGCATCCTATGTTCCACAGGGCAGCGCGCCTGTTCCGCCGCAGCCGTCCGTGCCGTATCCGCCGCAAAGGCCGGCATCCTATGTTCCGCAGGGCTCAGTGCCCTGCCCGCCGGTTGGACAAGCTTCCGCCTCCTATGTGCCTGCGCCGGAACCGGAGGATCCCTTTGGAGAGCCGGGAGCCGATCGCAGGCTGAAGAAGCAGCGTTCCCATCGGGTGTACATCCATTTGAATGGTTTTTGGCGGCGGCCGGTTGAGAAGCGCAGCGTACCGAAACAGGCTGGGAAGAGCAGCTATGCGGGCAATCATGTGCTGCGCCGGGTGCTGATTTCCCTTGGTGTAATTGCCCTGGTGGCGTTTGTGCTTTACGGCATGGTTTTCCGGGTGAGCACGGTGCAGGTGCTTGGTAACAACCGTGTTTCGGCGGAGGAAGTGATTCGCGCCAGCGGTGTGCAGATTGGCGAAAGCATCACACGGGTGGACGCATCGGAGGTGGCCAAAGGTATTGCGAGTAACCGATACCTCATTTTCAAGGGCGTGGAATGCGTCATGCCCAATACTGTTGTTATCCGTGTGAAGGAACGCACACCGGCTGCCGTGCTGAATTATTGCGGGGTGAATTACACCATCGATCATAAGGGTATGGTGCTGGAGGAAAGCGAGACTGATGTGCTTGTGGGCGTGCTGCCCCAGCTCAGCGGCATGGATATTGCCGGCCAGTATGGGTGCGACGTCGGGCGCGTGATCAGCGTCAACAACACCGAGCAGCTTTCCGCCATGCAGGAGCTGCTTGTGGAGCTGGAGGTGCTTTCAGCGCAGCAGGAGATCAGCAGAATCAAATTGTCGGATATGACGCATATCCTGCTGGAAACCAGCGAGGGGTACTCGGTCAGTTTGGGAAACGCAACCAACATCCATGCCAAACTGAAAGCGATGCTCTCCATTCGCCGGAAACTGAATGAAATGGGTAAGGGAAGCGGCACCATTGACGTAAGCAACCCCGAAGCGCCTACCTTCCTGCCGGAGACGGAATAACGTCTGTTTCCGGCTGGTTTTTTTCAGGAAAAAACACGAAAAGCCGCTCCATGGCGGTCAAAACCCTTGCAATCCATGGAAAAACCGGGTATAATGGCAATGATATACTGGATGGATTAGCTGTGCTGTCCTTTACAGGGCATCAGGCACGCCCGCCGAAGATTGTTCTTCTCAATGGGACGGTATTTGTGGTATAATGTCCTGAGAACGTTTTCCATCAACGTTCCCGAGAAACAGGGGGTATGAAGGACCTATGAAGACCACGGTTGCGGCCATCGACTTTGGCACAAGCAAGATCGTTACCCTGGTCGCGGAAAATAGCGGCTCGCAGCGGTGTGATATCGTGGGCGCGGGTATCGCCGCTTATGATGGCTATCTGGAGGAAGGGTGGAACAATCCTGCCGCGCTGGATGCAGCCATTCGCCAGTCTGTTTCCGAAGCGGAGAGCCAGAGCCATCGTAAAATCCATGCGCTGAATATTGGCGTTCCGGGCGCATTCACCCGGGTGTATGCCACCAAGGTGACCATTGACCTCAAGGGCACGGCTCCCCAGGTCACCGCGTCCGATGTGAAGGACGTGTTCAAGCAGGCCGCCGCTAATCTGGACAAGCTGCCTGGTGTGGTCATTCATTCCAGCCCGGCGTGGTTTACCGTGGATGATGATAAGAAGACCCTGGAACCTGTGGGATTGAAGGGGCGTCAGCTCAGCGGCCTCATCTCCTTTGTGGTGGCCAATCAGTTTTTTGTGGATGATGTGAACAACCGTATCCGCGAAATGGGTATTGACGTGGCGGGCTTCTTCTCGACCCCCGCGGGCGAGGCAATGCTTTATCTCCCGGAGGAGGACCGCGACCGCACGGCAGAGCTTATCGATATTGGCTATCTGAATACCGATATCATGATTATGGAGGGCGATGCGCTCATTTTCCATGATACGGTTGAGATCGGCGGCGGCAATATTGCGGCAGATCTGGCCATGGGGCTGGATATTCCGCTGTCCGCGGCAGAGGAAATAAAACGGCAGTACGTGTTTGGCCTTGCCGCGCCGGATACGACTTATGATGTGCCTGCGGCCGAGGGCGGCAAGCCGATGACCTTCACTCGCGAACAAGTGGGGGAGATTATCGAGGCACGGGTGGATGAAATTGCTGAAGAAATTCAAAAAGCAGTGGATCAAAGCGGCATCAAGTTGGGCAACTGGAGCAATATATACTTGACGGGCGGCGGATTGTCTTTCAACCGCGGCGGTAAGGATTATCTTTCCGGCAAGCTGGAGCGCCCCGTGCGCGAAACACCCAAGCGCACCACCAAGCTCAACAGCCATGCTTTTTCAAGCACACTGGGCTTGATGGATCTCATTATTGACACCATCGAGCAGAAGCGTCAGCCCGCCACCGGTTTCACCGGCAAGGTAAAGGAATTTTTCCGCAGTCTGCTGGGGTATTGATGCAACCGCTCTTCCGAATTATTTCGCAATGAAGTCAGGGGGATGAAACGTGATTGAGTTTCAGAAAGATGACCAGACCAGTTTTGCGTCCATCAAAGTCGTTGGTTGCGGCGGCGGTGGCAATAATGCTGTCAATCGCATGGTAGACGCGGGTCTGCGGGGCGTGGAGTTCATTTCCATCAACACGGATCGTCAGGCGTTGGCGCTGTCCAATGCACAGACCAAGATTCAGATTGGTGAAAAGCTGACCAAGGGTCTGGGCGCAGGCGCAGTGCCTGAGGTGGGGCGCCGCGCGGCGGAAGAAAGCCGCGAGGAAATTGCGCAGGCGCTCAAGGGCGCCGATCTGGTATTCGTCACTGCCGGCATGGGCGGCGGCACCGGCACGGGTGCAGCGCCCATTGTGGCGGAAATTGCCCGGGATATCGGTGCGCTGACGATCTCCGTTGTCACCAAGCCGTTTGCTTTTGAAGGCAAGCAGCGCATGAAAAATGCCGAAATGGGCATTGCCGACCTCAAGCAGCGGGTGGATACCCTTGTGGTGATTCCCAACGACCGGCTGCTGCAGGTGGTCAGCAAGGGAACGACCATGCTGGAGGCCTTCCGCATTGCCGATGATGTGCTTCGCCAGGGCATTCAGGGCATCAGCGATCTGATCGCCGTGCCTGCGCTCATCAATCTGGACTTTGCTGACGTGAAGACCGTGATGGAGTCCGGCGGCATGGCACATATGGGCATTGGCGTTGGCAAGGGTGAAAACCGCATGGTTGAAGCCGCCAAGAACGCGATTTCTTCCCCGCTGCTGGAGACCAATATTGATGGCGCGCGCGCTGTGCTGATTAACATCACTGGCGGTGAAGACATCAGCATTGTGGATATCAACGAGGCTGCAAACCTCGTCATGCAGGCAGCCGATACGGAAGCCAACATTATCTTTGGCGCAGGTATCGACGAAAGCATGGGCGATGAGGTGCGCATCACCGTGATTGCTACCGGCTTTGAAAAAACCCCGTTCCCGCCCAAGGAGCCTATTAAGAAGCCTCGTGAGCTGGAGAAGGAGCGCCTCTTTGGTACGGGTTATAGTGCAGGCAGCTTCGGCAGCTTTGCCAGCGCCCCCAAAACACCTGCCGCAGCAGATTATGAAGCAGATGAGCAGGCCAGCAGCGAAATCCCCGGGTTTGTGAACACGGCTCGGCCTGCCCCTATGGGTGTGCCGATGCCTGCTTCCTCCGGCTATCAGCCTGGTTTTGGCTACAGCACGCCGCAGCAGGGGCAGCCTATGGGCTATGGCAACACCCAGCAGCCGCTGTTTAATCAGCAGCCGCAGCAGCCTTATATGCAGCAGTTTAACGGCAGCAGCGTGCAATCTGCACCCGCTGAACAGCCGATGCAAACGCCTCCACAGCCTTCTTCCATGGAGAAGGATGATCGTGGCGTACCTGCTTTCCTGCGCCGCAACAAGAAATAACGAATAAAAAGTGCATCATTGCTGCAAAAAGCAGCGGAGAAACATGGGGGTTCTCCGCTGCTTTTTGCATATTTTCGCATACAAAAAAGGCCGCTTTGCTCCTGCAAAACGGCCTTTGAAAGGAAGTATTGTGTTGCTTTACAGGTGAAAATCATGTGTTGCGCGTTTGGTTATGGCATCCTTCGGAGCTGTTGCACGCCGTTCACCACGTTTCGCGGTATCACGCCATGGAGTGCATCCAGGATTTGGTTGGCGCATGCTTGTGCCATGGCAAACCGTGTTTCGGTGGTGTTGGTGCCAACGTGCGGCGTAAGCACCACATTGCGCAGTTGTTTCAGGCGCTGCGGAATTTCCGGCTCGTTGGGATACACGTCCAGTCCGGCACCGCCGAGATGACCGGTGGCCAGTGCGTCTGCCAAAGCATCACAATCAATGACTGTGCCGCGGGAAGTATTGATGACGATTGCACCCTGCTTCATGCATGCGATGGCTTGTGCGTTCAACAAATGCCGGGTTTCATCATTCAGCGGGCAATGGAGAGATACCATGTCTGCCCCGGAAACGAGTGAGCAAACAGCTTGATGCAAAGGAACACCGGCGGGCACATCGTGTCGGCGCAAGCCGCGCACTTGCATGCCGAAGGCTTCGGCCAGGTGTGCAACTCTATGTCCAATGCGCCCCATGCCGATGATGGCTAACTGCTTGCCTTGCAGGGTATGCCCCATTTCACAACCCATGGTAAACAGCGATTGCTCTGCTTCTGCACGCACCCGCAGGTTCATTTCGCCAATACGGCGGGACACGGCAAGCATCAGTCCAACGGCAAGCTCCGCTGTGGCGTGAGCCGTGATTTCCGGAATATTCGTCACGGGAATGCCGCAGGAAGCAGCGGCAACAACGTCCACTGCATCATAACCGGAACCATAGTTGGCGATGATTTGCAGCTTTCCTGCTGCCCGAATGAGCGTACTGTCTATCTTTCCGCAGGCGACGATGGCGGAAACATCCGGGATCATTTGGAGCAGCTCATCGCGGGAAAAAGCGGTGAAGGGTGCCGGAACCAACAAGGTATGGTGGGTGGACAGGGCGGAAAAACCCTCCAACGGAACACCGTGGGTGACAAGAACGTTTGCCATAGGAACCTCCTATGTATGAGGTGAAGAGAGTGTGCACAGGCTAAAAGCGGTTCTTTCCATGGAAAAGTGTTTTTTGCCGTGCGTTGCAAGAGGGGGATAGGCAAAGCCGGGAAATAAACCGAGAGGCCACACAGCCATAGGAGGAAGGATGAATGAAAGACTTACCGGCATGGCAGGAGAATGCCTTGTGGACGGAATATGCATCCCTTAGAGGGCGCAGACGCACGGATGTAGTCATTGTAGGCGGCGGCTTTACCGGGCTGACATTGGTAGCCGACCTGGCGGCACATGGGGTAAAAACCATTGTGCTGGAGGCAAAACAGCTGCTCCATGGTGCAAGCATGGCATGCATGGGCATCGTGACCGCTCAAGTGCAGGGATGCTATGAAACCATCGCTGGCTACGCAGGGGACGATGCAGCGCGCAGCTATGCCAGGTGGATGCAGCGATGTGTGCGGGAGGTGGGAAATACCTGCCGCCGCAGAAATTATCAGTGCGGTCTGGCGGCAACAGAGGTATGCCTGCATGAAAGAAGCAGGAGAGAAGCTGAACGTTGGCGCGGAGCACTCGCGCTGGAAGAACGGCTGCAGTTGCCGTTTGTGCCTATGGAGGATGCAGGTGGCTGTCCTGTGCCGGTGCTGAGCAGCATCGCTTTGCCGGGGCAATGGATGCTGTCACCCCTTGCCTATGGACAGGAGCTGGCGCGCGATGCTGCAAGGCATGGCGCCGGTATTTATGAACATAGCCCGGTGACGGCGATCGATAACCGAAGCGTGTATACGCCGGAAGGGAGCGTTCAGGCCGAAGCTGTTGTTTTGGCGACTGGCATACCTGCGGGACTCAAAGCGACGGTGACCCTTGCGCGTATGGAACAGCGCATGGGGGTGATGTATACCCTGCATGGCGGTGCACCGGCCTATGGGACCCATGTGATGCTTTCCGGCGTTTCCTATCGCGCCATTCCAGGCGGCGAATTGGCGCGCTGCGATGCAGGGCATGTAGGCAGCCGCAGGCAGGAAACAGCCTGTCGGCAAGCGGAAGGGCGAATTCGAAGGGTCATGGGCGACTGGCAAATCGAAAATGCGCTTATGCGGCAGGAGGTGTGGAGCAGGGATGGTCTGCCATTGATTGGGCGGGTGGATCCATCCAATGACTGGCTGCTGATGGCAACGGGGTATAATGGTTGGGGAGTGGCAGGCGCGAAACTTGCAGCCGACCTTTTGTGTGCGCAGCTTCTGGATTATCCTGAGCGGGATGCCGCATGGTTTTCACCTGCAAGAAAAGCGCAGAAGGCTGTGGCGAAAGGCATGGCAGCACAGGGGGCTGCATATCTTGCGGGAGCGTTCCATCCCGGGACGCCCAAATGTCCGCATATGGGTTGCCGCATGCGATACGATGAGATGCAGCGGCAATGGTGCTGCCCTTGTCACGGTTCCAGTTTCACGGTGCTTGGAGAATGTGTGACAGCTCCGGCCATGGAACACGCCCGAATTTCGCGCCGGCAAAGAACAGACAGATGAATTAGAGAAAGCCGCCCTCGTAGCGCTGGCGAGGCTGTCCCGGACGGAAGAGCCATGCGGAAGCGTTTTCCTGGGCATGCAGAACCGTCATGCGGCCGTCCAGCACCATAAGCGCAGAACCGTTTTCCAACGCGATGGCGGGGGTGGGCGCCTGCTGTGCCATGCAGTCAAAAGCGGCCCAGAATGGCTCATCATAGTGAGGACAAAGGGTGTAGGGAATCAGGCCGAGCCCGTTCATCCATGCGAGCGAGTCAGTACCATGGCCAACCTGATCTGTCACACCATGGGCGAACCAGCACAGCGCGCCGGCGCTAAGTCCGCTGAGCACTACGCCGCGCGCCCATGCTTCCCGGAGTACATCGTCCACGTGGAGTGTGTGCCACAGGTTCAGCATGGAGAGCGTGTTGCCGCCGCCCACATACACAATGTCGGCATTCAAAAGGGCATCGCGGATGGAGGATGGGTCAGGGGGAGAGTTCCACAGGCATAGGGCTTCAACCGTGCAGCCAAGTGCGGTATAGGCTTTCTGAACCTCCTGAATGTATCCGGGATGATCGTGGCTGGCGGTGGGCAGAAACAGCACGCGGGGCGTGAGCTTGTCCGTCAGGCTGACGATGGCTTCATCAATGGCGCGGGTTTCACCGCTGGCAAGGTTGCCGCCGCCGATAGCAACAATGGCGCGCATGGAGATACCCTCCTCTCATTCAGTGACCGTTTCAGGTTCGATGAAGTCTTCTTGCGCTAGGGGCATGTGCTCGCAAACCATCAGCAATGCGTCCTCGCGGTTATCCTCATAATAGCGCTTGCGCCAGCCAACGCCGACATATCCCAAAGATTTGTAGAGATTCTGCGCGCGCTCATTGCTGCGGCGAACTTCCAATGTGGCGTAAGCTGCGCCGAGGTTGGAAAGATACTGCATGAGCGCTTCGGTCAGCTTACGGCCGTAGCCATGTCCGCGATAAGCTTCGCTGATGGCGATGTTGGTGATGTGGCTTTCATCCAGGATGACCCATGCGCCGGCATAGCCGATAACCTTCCCGTCCAACTCTGCCACAAGATAACGGGCAGCTACATTCCGTGTCAGCTCCTGCTGGAAAGATTCCTTGCTCCAGGGCATGGCAAAAGTGGCCGCCTCAATGGCGACCACCTGATCCACATCCGCCAGCGTCATACGACGGATGATACATTCATTTTGCATGGTTTGCCTCCACAAGCTGCTTGCACCGCTCTGCGTTGGGGGCGCGGAGATAGAGGGGCATCAGCTGAAGATAATCAAGGGTTTCCGTTGCCTGCTCGGCCAGTGCAGCCACGCTGGCCGGGCGCAAAAATGCCTGATGAGGTGCAGCAAACACTGCGCTGTTTCCCAGCAGCTGGGCAAGGCGTGCGCGGTGTACAGGCATCCCGTCCCCCAGAAAAAGAAAACGATCACCGATGGCGCTGATGGCCGTCACATAGTCCTCCAGCTTCATGGGTGCGTCAGGCAAAAGACGCTCCGGCGGCAGAGCGGCGGAAAAGGCCGCGCCATAGACCTGGCCGGCACGTGCATCCTGAATGGGGCAAATGGCACCTGAAAACTCCGTTACACCCGCGGCCATGGCTTCCAGTGCGTTGACGGCAACGCAGGGTTTGCCTGCGCCATGCGCCAGCGCTTTCACGGTGCTCACGCCGATGCGAACGCCGGTGAAGGAACCGGGGCCGACGACCACGGCCAGCCGATCGAGATCAGACAACGAAAGGCTGGAGGCGGACAGCGCCGTATCCACCATAGGCATGAGGTTAGCCGAATGGGTGAGCTTGTTCTGCACAGCGCATTCATAGCGGATAACGCCATCCACCAGTACGCTGACCCCACATACGGGACCGGATGTATCAACAGCCAGAAGTTTCATGGTTATTACTCCTCAAGGTTCAGGGGACGGAAAGAACCACGGGGTGAGAAGGCAATCTCGCGGGTGGTTTCGTCCACCGGGGTGATGGTGATGGACAGGCAATCCTCCGGAATGGCGTCCGGACACTGCCCAGGCCACTCCACAACGGCAATGCCGTCGCCGCCGAGATATTCGTCCATCCCCATTTCATAGAGCTCCTCAGAGCTTTGCAGGCGGTACCAGTCAAAGTGATATAGAGGAATGCATCCGTCCTCGTACACATTCAGGATGGTAAAGCTGGGGCTGCTCACCGGGCCGGAAATGCCAAGACCATCGGCAAGGCCGCGGGTCAGTTCACTTTTTCCGGCTCCGAGGTCGCCCCATAAAAGAAGAACATCCCCCGGCAAAAGCAGCTGCGCAAGGCGATGGCCGAGGGCGCGTGTTTCTGCCGGGGAATGTGTCAACATATTTGGATCGCTCCTTCAAATTCGGTTTATTTTCAGCGAACGTGCACGTGCAGCAGGGGAGAAAGATGCTTATAAAGCACATAAGTCAACGCGCTGAGCACAACGCCTTTGAGCAGGTTAAACGGTGCGGTGACGCACAGCAGCAGCTTCCATTCCGTATCCACAAAGGGAACGGCTTTCTGCGCCATGCCGACAACAGCCTCCATGGGCATACCATAGGCGGTCATGTAGAAAGGAAGCATGATTTGCCAGTTGACCAGCACACCCACAACGATCATGCATATAGTGCCGACCACCATGCCGATGAGGGCGTTTTTGCGGGTTTTGTGATGCTTGTAAATGAATGCGGCGGGAAGCACCATGGCTGCACCCATGATGAAATCGGCCAACTCACCCACATACATGCTGGTGGAATGCAGCATGCCAATGAGGGATTTGAGCAACAGAATGGCCAAACCGGCCCATGGTCCCATGGAAAACGCGCCCAGCAGCACAGGCAGGTTGCTCAAGTCCAGCTTGTAGAAAGCGACCACCGGAATCTCAATGAGAAAGAGGATGGAAGCAAGGGCGGTAAGCACGGCGATACGGGTCAGGTACTGGATGGAAAGGGTTTTCTTCATGGCAAAAGCCTCCTTATGAAATACGCAAGCCCCTGGAAGCAACTTGCTTTTCAGGGGCGGAAAAACGTATATACGTATTTCAGCGCTCTTCTCTCATCCAGACTATACTGTCGGCTCCGGAATTCAACCGGATCGGCTGAGAACAAGGCTCAGTTCGCGGGCTATACCGCCGGTAGGGAATTACACCCTGCCCCGAAGAAGCTCCAAGTGGCTATGCTTTTTGTGGAACCATCGCCATTATAGCGCGCACAGGTGAGCCTGTCAAGCGCTTTTGCTCATAAAGCAGTGGGTTTTCCTTGCGCATCGGGCGCAAATGTCGTATAATCATTCTGGTGCAATGTGCATTTGATTGAAAAGATGGAGGGAATACCGTGCCGCTGAAGCCGTTATATGGAAAAACACCCCTGACGGAGCTGAAGGCTCTGCCGCTGCGCCCCGGTCAGGTGAAGCTGGAGGACAATCGCATCCGGCAAGTATACGCGCTGGTCATGGAGCATGCAAAGGATAACCGCGCCTTGTGGGAGAGTGCCTATCGCCTCGGCATGGCGCTGAGAGACAAAGAGGGCTGTGAACAGGTGTCTGCCTGGATGAACCAGGCGTTGGAAAACCAGGCGGAAGACGGAGAGCTGTCGCTGCCTGTACCGGAGGGCTTGCAGGTTATGCGCGCTGCATGGGCGATGTATGCCGCCAAGCCTGACAGAGCAGTGTTGGAAAGCATGATGCGCTGGTGTGCCTGGCTTAGCAGCCACTGGGATGATGTGGAAAAATGCGCAGAGATCCGTGTGCGCCCCGGCGACCTGATGGAGCTCCTGTGCAACCTGTATCGTGTAACGGGTCGAAAAGGACTGACGGCTCTGTGCGAAAAACTGCGCCAGCTGAGCATGGACTGGAGCGGTGCACTGCATACTTTTTCGGTGCAGCAGGGGGCTAAGAAGGCGCTTGACCGTAAAGCGCTGGAGGAAGGTATGGCGCGGGAAGCAGGCGATGAGGCCGGCTTCTACACAAGGCAATATTTGCTGTGCCATGGCGAAACACTGGCGGATGGTGCGCGCTCTTGCCTTGCAAGCACTGTTTTCAGCGGCAATGGCGCGGAGAACCGCGCGGCAAAAGATGGCTGGGAAAAAATCAGCCGCTGGCATGGCGCGGTATGCGGCGGCGTGACCTCCGACGAGATGCTTGGCGGCTTGTCCAGCGCCTGTGCGGTGGACGTAGCCTGCCTTGGCGCGTGGGCGGAAGCCTTTGCAATGCAGCTTGCCGTGGACGAAAAAGCGTCCTGGGCAGCCGGTGCACTGGAAAAAATGATGGAGAACGGTTTAAGCGCCGCAATGGTGGGCAACAGTCTGCTGCCCTTCCAGCGGGTAAACGGACTTGCGGCAAACTGCGGCACGAAGGACTGCTTCCATGTGCATGAGGGCAACGCGCAGGCGATGCGTGCGCTCACGCGGCTGAGCCGGGCATGGACGGCTGTTGCGGAATGCGCCGTAACGCAGACCATGAATGGTGTGCGGGTGAATTTGTACCTGCCGGGGAAATACAGCGTGAAGGTGAACGGCACGGCGATGGAGCTGGAAATCGCGGGCAACAATGGCGAATACGTGCTGGGCGTGCAGGCGAAGGAGGACGTGCAGGCAGAGATTGCACTGATGGTTCCTGCATGGACGGACGACGCTTATATCCGCGTGAACGAAGACGGTGCCGATGAGGGAAAACCCGGCGAATATCTGGCATTGAACCGTGTGTGGCGAAACGGTGACCGGGTGCAGGTGTCCTTTGAAGAAACCCTTCGGGTGGCAGAGGGTTATCACCAGGGTGCGGCAGTGTACTGCGGCGCGAAGCTGATGGCTTACGCTCCGGCAGACGACCGGTGGGCTGTGGCATTGTGCGGCGCACCGGAAAAGAAAGACGGCAAGGTGGTCGTTCCTGTGGCGCATGTACCTGGCTGGAAATGCACGGGCAAGGTTCCTGCCGAATTGCCAGTGCGGCCGCAGACGGAGGGGGAACCCTTTGAAGCGGTGCTGACCCCCTATGCGGAAACGCCCTGCCGCTTGGCACTGCTGCCGCGGAGTGCGAAGGCATGAAAACCGTTCGGCTTGCCCCGCTTGCAGGGGTGACGGATTGGCCGTTTCGCGTTTTGTGCTTTGAGCAGGGATGCGATTGCGCATACACGGAAATGGTCAGCGCCATGGGTTACCTGTGTGCGCCCAAGGGGCAGCCTGCAACTGAGCAGCTGCTCCTACGGGATCCGCGGGAACCAAAGCTGGTGTTGCAGCTTTTTGGCAAAGAACCGGATGTGATGGCCAAAGCGGCGGCGGAGCTGTCGCGCTGTGGCCGGTATGACGGCATTGACCTGAACATGGGCTGCCCTGCGCACAAGGTGGCCTGTTCAGGCGAGGGAAGCGGATTGATGCGCACGCCTGAGCTGGCGCAGAACATCATGAGCGAAGTGGTAAAGGCAAGCGCCTTGCCCGTGAGCGTGAAATTCCGCCTGGGCTGGGATGAAGACTCCATCAACGTGGTGGATATGGCTCGGCGCGCGGAGGATGCAGGTGTGTGCGAAATCACCGTGCACGGCAGAACGAGACAGCAGCAATACAGCGGCACGGCTGACTGGACAATGATTGCCCGGGTGAAAAAAGCTGTGCAGGTGCCGGTGATTGGCAACGGGGACATTTTCACGGCGGAAGACGCCATGCGCAGCATGGAGAAAAGCGGCGTGGACGGTGTAATGATCGCCCGTGGCGCGATGGGAAATCCATGGATTTTCCGGCAAATTAAGGCGCGCATGGCGGGACTGGACGCACCCATGCCAACGGATGAAGAACGGCTGCACACCATTCTCAGACATTATGACATGCTGCTTGAATGGAAATGCCGCCGCATTGCCGTGCAGGAGATGCGTAAACACATTGCATGGTATCTGCACGGATTGCGCGGAGCAGCGCAAATGCGCGCGAAAATCAATACGATGGATGATCCTGACGAGGTAAAAAGAACCTTGCGGGATTTTTGCCTGAACCGAGACGAATGACGCACGCGCGCAGCATGTGCAAGTGCGGCGGCAACGCCGGCGTGTGCCGAAGAAGGAGTGGCGAAAATGAAACGGTTGAAACGGCTTGTGTGCCTGCTGATGCTGCTGTGTATGACAGCGGGGATTGCGCACGCGGAGGCGATGCTGCTTCCGCAGATAAACGCCTGGAAGCTGGACGAGAAGCCCCTGCGCATCACATTGTCTGTGGATGTATCCCAATGGATACCCTTTGACGAAACACGCACAGGATGGCTCAATGCACTCCTCAAGCATATAACGCTGGAAGTGAACACCCAGAAACTGGAGGAAGAGCGTTGGTCCAGTTTGCGGCTGTTGGTGGACGGCAATGAAGCGTTGAACATGCGACAGAAGCAGACAGGCACGGAAACACAGATGCTTTTGTCCAGCATGCCGGACAAGTGTTATGTTGCGGGGACGGAGAGCGATGCATTGTCGCTGCTTTTGGGAGAAAAAGATGAATCTGTCTTCGGCATGGATGAGAGCACCCTTTCCTATTTGACTGATGCATACGACCTAGCCTGTGGACTGAATGTGGCTTTAAGCGACTGGGGCGAGGAAAAGACCATCAAGACGGCCATTGAAAAGATGGGCACGGCGCGCAAAAAGACCACTTATGTGGTGCCGCGCGAGGATGCGCCAAAACTTCCGGAAGCCCTTGGCGGATTGTGTGTTGAAGGCCGGGTGCAGACGCTTGTGAAGAGCCTCATCTTCTCTGGCAAGCAAACCTTTACCACTTATTTTTCAGGGGATGACGAGCTGCTGAAGGTTACCTACAGCGGTCAATGCGGAGCAAGCGAGGAACAGCTGCGCAATGTGAGCATTACCTGGAGCATGAAGCGGTCGGACAACGAAATACGGGATACATTCCAGCTGAAATCGCCTGCGTTAAAAGGCAGCGATCGCAACACTGTGACACTGACCCGGGTGGAAAAGGTGAAAAATTCGACCACGACCCTGACGCTGACGGCCAAGCACGAGCAGGTACAGAACAAGGTGAAAAATATCCTTGCGGTGGACTGTGACCTGAAGGCGGTGCAGAAGAATGGGGCGACAACGCTGACAGGAACGCTGAGCGTGAAGAACACGCCTGAAGATGAAGACCTGAAGGAACAGCTGATGCTGACGCCGAACCTGACGCTTGCCGGCACCGATGCAACGGACGATTATGTGTCCGGCACAGTGGAAGTGGAACAACGGGCAGGAAGCCGCCTGAACCGCGTGACGGCCAAAGCGACAGTGAATGTGAAGGTTGCGGCCGGTGAGTATTTTGATTGGATGCTGAGCGAAAATGTGGTGAATCTGTCCGCGCTGGGGGAAAAGGAGCTGGCTGACGTACGGAAAGAGGTGGCTGACGCGGTGGGAACGGATCTTATTCGGCCGTTGGTGCTACTGCCCAAGGATGACACCCTGTATCTTTCTGCCGACATGGATGAAGCGACCTGGCAGAAGGTGGTTGACACCGCTCAGGCTGCCCTGAAGGAGGATGCGAGATGAAAAAACTACTGTGCCTGCTCTTGTGCTTGATGCTGCCGACTTTTGCCCTGGCGGCAAGCTATACCCTGCCGGAAAAGATGATGCGGCAGATGGACTTTGGCAGCGGCTTCAAGGGAACCATCACATGGGGTGTAGATGGCGAAAGCGACTGGGCGAAGGCAGTTACCCCTCTGTCCGGTGCAGATGTGCAGGTTCGTGCTATCCGCACGACAGATGGGCAGCTGGATGCGGAACTGTTTGTTGAGGAAAACGGTACGCAGCAGAATGTGGCGCGCCTGTTCCTTGATGGGGATACACTGGGCGTGCAAAGCGATCTTGTGCCCGGTGTGACATTGACCTGGCCAACGGGCGGAGATGTATTCGGCGCGCTGCTGGGCCTTGATGAAACGCAAATCCCAGCCTTGTATTCGGTGGCGCTGGATGTGGCGAAGATTCCGGCTGACACCTGGAAAAGCGACTGGGCGCCGGTGCTTGAACCATACTACGCTGCGCTGGAAATGTGGCTGAACAGCTTTGCTGCGGCCCCCAGCGTTTCGCAGGATGACAAGGGCGAAACGGTTATGCTGGTGCGCTATCAGGTGCCTGTGAGTGCGGTGAAGGATGAAACGGTGGCGCTGCTTGGCGATTTGCTGGGCGACGAAAGGCTGCAGTCGCTCCTCAAGGGTCTGATGACAGAGCAGCAGCAGAATGCCTATTTGAATCCCAATTTGCTGTATTTCTACGAATCATCCATCCGCGGTCTTGCAGTGGAAGGAGAACTGGTGCTTGAGCGAACCATGACCATGCTGGGCGAAACTGTCACCACACAGGTGAAACTGCCGCTTCCGGAAAATGACAGCGGATATACGACCCTGTGCCTTGTGCAGGATGCAGAAAGCACGACCTTTACCCTTGAGGGTACGGAAAAAACCGTGCGATATGTGAGCCGGGAAGCATCCTCCACGGCAGAGAGCGCCCAGTGGAAGGGTGTTGTGCAGGTGATTCCGATGACGCCTACGGAGGAAAATAAGGCGCTATCTGCGGCATTCACGCTGCGGAAAATTCATTCTACTTCTACCGACAGCGACACCCGAGAGCATGATGTGACCACCTGGGAACTGCATGCAGAACCTGATTTGTCCCACCTGGAAGAAAATGACGCGACGCGGAAGGATTATCAGGACTTTACGCCTGTGGACGGGAAGATGCGCATCCATTTCCACAGCAAAAATGCGCAAACGAGTCCGACAACCCTGGAAGTGGACGGCAGCATCACGGTGGATGGTTCTACGCTGACGCTGGCAAGCAAAACCAAAACCACAACCCCGTGGACCATTACGCCCATGGATATGACCGGCAGCGAACGCTACTCCAGGCTGACGGAAGCGCAGAAGAGTGAATTTGTCACAACCCTTGTGGACAATGCAGCGCAGCTTGTTCGGCGCTTGCAGCGTGAACAGGCGACGCCCTCGGAGCTGCCCTTGCCGGAAAGCACGGAGACGGATATGGCTAGCGCAACCGATGCGGCAACGCAGACCGATGTGAAGTAAAAGGGAGGCATGCACCATGCGCAGGGGAATCATTTGGCTGCTGTGTGTGCTGCTGGCACTGCTGCCTGGCGCATCGCAGGCGCAGGCAAGGCAGTATGAGCTGAGCTACAGCGTGGATGTGGACAAAGTGCTGGAAACAAACAGTGAGCTGTACAGCATCGCGGGTGTCGAAGCTTATGCCGAGGGAATGCGGTATGTCGGCCAATCCACGAAGGACATGATCCAGTCCATTGTGGATGCATTGACCTTTCGGGCACAGGTGCAGGAAAACGGTATTCGTTTGTCCGCAAGCCTGAACAATATGGAAGTGATGGATTTGGCCGTGCTGGTGGAAAACGACACGCTGAGGGCCACGTCCGCCATCCTTCCGGGATACGCCTTATGCGTGCCCTTAGCAGAGGTGCGGAAGCTGGCCGAACAGGTGGATTGGGGTCAGCTTTCTGATGAATTGCTGGAGGAAACCATGGATTGGGCGGCAAGCCTGCCTTGCATGGAAGAGATCGGGAGCTTCGCCGGTGATACCTGTGATGGGGGCACGGCACGCACAACGTACACCGCCACGGACAAAGACATTGCCCTGTTGCTTGAGGGATTGCTGCTGCGAGTGGAGGCATATGACGATGTGACGGCCATGGTGGATGCTGTATTGGGGGAAGGAACTGCCCCGAAGATGATGCATCAGCTTCGGCAATTTGTTTATGACACGGCGCTTGGCAGCCAGTATTATTATAC
>CAKUFA010000002.1 GCA_934647165.1 uncultured Clostridia bacterium
CAGCGGTCACGTCCGCTTTGGGCGTTCTGGAACCATTCTCGTACTGCGCAAGGCGAACATCTGCGGATTTCTCCGGGAAGCCCAGCGCCATACAAATTTTTACTTCTGGTGGCGGAATGGCGCAACGTTCATTTACCGTTCCGATGACAGAAGAAACTATTGCAGAACTTATTAAGACGTTGGAAAATAAGCTTACTGCAAAAGCCTTTGCAAAAGCGCAACGAACCATGATGACGAAAAAGCTGCGTGAGTTTATCAAAACTCGTGATCATTTTACTTGCCGCATTTGTGGGAACTCCACCCATGTTGAGCCTAACCTGCTACTTGAGATAGATCACATTATCCCTGTGCCCAAAGGTGGTCAGACAGTGGAGGATAATCTCCAGACATTATGCTGGAAATGCAACCGTGCAAAGAGCGATAAAATGATTGCGTAACGATCGAAAGTGCGTGCCGGTTCCGTATATGTATACAGATGCATTTGCGCGGCTGTGCCATCCTCCCGGGTGCGCGCAGCAGGATTCTTACTGCTTGCCCCTTGACTTCCTGTCCCTGCTGATGGTACACTATAACTGCGCGTTGAGCGGGAAGAGTAGCGCCTGTTTGCGCCCCTTCAGGGAGAGGCCGCCGTGGACTGCAAGCGGCCTTGGGACGCTGGGTGTGAACGTGCGCCCGGGAGCGCGGCGGGCAATGCCGCCCGGTATGGAGCGCCGTGACCGGCTCCGAAAAGTACAATGCAGGAGTGGAACCGCGAGTCAAGTCGCCTCTTGCGTCCGGATTTTCCGGGCGTTGGGGGCGTTTTTTCTATTTTTTTGATGCGAAAGGAAGAGACAAAGCATGTATCTTTACAATTCTGCCACCCATCAGAAAGCGCCATTTGTGACGCATACCCCCGGGCATGTGGAAATGTACACCTGCGGCCCTACGGTGTATCACTTTGCCCACATCGGCAATCTGCGCAGCTACATCATGGAGGATGTGCTGGAGAAATTCCTGCGCTATGAAGGGCTGGATGTGAACCGTGTGATGAACATCACCGATGTTGGACATTTGGCCAGCGATGCGGACACGGGCGAGGACAAGATGCTCAAAGGCGCGCGGCGCGAACACAAAACGGTGATGGAGATTGCTAAGTTTTACACGGATGCATTTTTTGAGGACTGCCGCAAGCTGAACATCAAACGCCCGGATGTGGTGCAGCCTGCCACCGGCTGCATTGACGAATACATCGCCATCATCACCCGGCTGCTGGAAAAAGGCTATGCCTATCAGGCAGGCGGCAATGTGTATTTTGATACCTCCAAGCTCAAGCAGTACTACATTTTCAACGACCATGACGAGGAAGACCTTGCTGTGGGCGTGCGCGAAGGCGTGGAGGAGGACTTGAACAAGCGCAACCGCAACGACTTTGTGCTGTGGTTTACCAAGAGCAAATTTGAGGATCAGGCGCTGAAATGGGACTCGCCCTGGGGGGTTGGTTATCCCGGATGGCATATTGAGTGCTCCGGCATTTCCATCAAGTACAACGGAGAATATCTTGACCTGCATTGCGGCGGCATTGATAACGCTTTCCCCCACCACACCAATGAAATTGCCCAGTCGGAGTCCTATCTGGGGCATGCGTGGTGCCCGCAGTGGTTCCATGTGCACCATCTGAATACGGCCACGGGCAAAATGTCCAAGTCCAAGGGGGAATTCCTTACGGTATCCCTGCTGGAAGAAAAGGGCTTTGATCCCCTGAGCTACCGTTTCTTCTGCCTGCAGAGCCACTATCGCCGCAATCTGGTGTTCTCCTGGGAAAACCTGCAAAACGCACAGGCGGCCTATCAGAAAATTATCCGCCGGACGGCGGCGCTCGATCCGGCCAAGGGGCAGGCGGACGAGGAAGCGATGACGCCTTATCGTGAGCAGTTCCTGCAGCAGGTTGGCAACGACCTGAACACGTCCCTGGGCATTACGGCGCTCTATGATGTGCTGAAGGCTCCCCTGAACGACGCGAGCAAGCTGGCGCTGCTGGACAGCTTTGACACCGTGCTGGGCCTTGACCTGACAAAGAAAGCCGCCGAGATGCGCAAAGAGGAAGCGGAGGCGAAAAAGAACGCCAGCACGACCGACGGCTACACGGTGGAGGGCGAGGGCGACCCTGCCGTTGACGCACTGGTGCGCCAGCGCGCGCAGGCGAAAAAGGCGCGCGACTTTGCCGCGGCTGACCGCATCCGGGACGAGCTGAAGGCACAGGGCATTGAAATTACCGATGTGCCCGGCGGTGCTGTATGGAAGCGGATCTAAACCGCGCCTTGGCAGGCTGGATATTTGACAGCCTTCCCGGCAAGGCTTTATAATGGCAACATGAAAGGAGCTGACGCCATGGCTGCAAAGCGGAACCCGGCACGGAAGAAGCCGGTTTGGGGAAAGATCCTGCATGTTGCCGCCGCAACGCTTACCACGCTGGTGCTGCTGGTTGTGTTTTATCTGGCGGTGGTGCTGGGACAGCCCACCGGCGAGGACGATACGCCTTCCCTGGAAACCCAGGCGCTGCTGCCTGCCGCGCCTGCCGAACACATTGCGGACGAGGCGGAGCTTGGCGAGTTGATCAGCCGCTTTCCTGTGCCGGTGATGGCCTTTCTTTCAGGCGCGGGGCCTGTTTTGCAGCAGGGCGCCAGCTTTGACACGGCTTTTGAAAACGGCTTTGCCCGTGTGCTGGAGCTGACCTATGCCCTGTCTGACGGCGGCGTGGTGCAGCTGCGCACCATTTATCCTGCCCGTGCCCTATCGCTGATTGAGCGCGGAGCGTATCACCTGAACCGAGCCGGAAGCGTTTCCCTTTGCGGCCTGCGTGCGGTGGAAATGCAATCGCAGCAGAGCATTCGCCTGCATGCCCAATCCGAGGATGCGGTGTATGCGCTGACGGCGCCCCAAATGAACGATGACGCACTGTCAACGCTCACCAAATCGCTTCAGCTGCTCACAGCAACCGGCGGCACGTGACGGCAAGGCTGTTTTGCTAAAACGCGATCACCAATCCGGTTGATTCTGCAGCTTTTGATGCATGAAATGCTATTTTAGACCCATTCGTTCACATTGATGTCATCTTGCGCTGCTAAAGTGATTCCATGGAAAGTGGAAGGGGAGTGCACCGTGGCCGAATCAGGTATCACCAAGAAGGTCTTGGCCTATGCCATGAAGGATTTGATGCGCCAGCGCCCGTTGAGCAAAATTACCGTTGGCGATATCTGCGATGCCTGTGACATGAATCGCAAGAGCTTCTATTATCATTTCCGTGACAAGTATGATTTGGTGAACTGGATCTTCTATACGGATTTTTTTGAAGAGTATCAGCAGCAGGACAGCGCGCTGGCGCCTGTGGACGCACTGGAACGATTCTGCCTGTTTTTTCAGAAGAATCAGGCGTTTTATCGTTCTGCCCTTAAACAGACGGGACAGAACTCCTTTTATGAATATTTGGGAGACGTGCTTCGCCCGCTGATGAGCGGCCGCCTGAAAGCCTACTTTGCCCATGACGAGCATTTTGACTTTTATGTGGACTTTTTTGTGAATATCTACCGCGATGCGGTTGTGCGCTGGCTGATGGACGGCTGCAAGATTGAGGCTCATACCTTTGTGCGGTTATTGTATCGTGCTTCCGCCATTGTGGGGCAGATTGCCCCTGCGGAAGAGACCGTCTGACGCGGGTGAAAGAAAGACAGGCCGGGAGCGCAAGCTGCTTCCGGCCATTGGGGGTACAAAAAAACCTGCAAGCAACGCTTGCAGGTTTTTTGTGCGGAGAAGCCGGGATTTGAACCCGGGCTGCGCTTATCGCACACTACTCCCTTAGCAGGGGAGCCCCTTCGGCCTCTTGGGTACTTCTCCATGTCAAGTGAGGATGAAATTGGCGGAGAGAGAGGGATTCGAACCCCCGGTGCCTTTCGACATCACTGGTTTTCAAGACCAGCGCCTTCAACCGCTCGGCCATCTCTCCCGATAGAACCAGCTTGCTCATTATAGCACGGTTTCAGGAGCACGTCAAGGGCTGATTTTTGACAATTTTGCATGTTTTGGATGCGGAGGCTTGCAAAAGGGCGCAAAGTGTGTATAATATTTGGTGTTCACTGGGAAGGGGACGGTTATGCTCCGCGCCTGAAGCGAGCCGGAAAAGGGTGCGAGTCCGGCAGGAAAGAGGAGCATGGCAGATCACCCCGGAGTGAGGTGGCCTGAAATCATCAGGGCGGCCCGGGATCTCCCGTTACAGAGAAGGCGGCGCTTTCCGGCGCTGCGCAGAGTGGACGGCTTCGCCGTCAAATTGGGTGGTACCGCGGATGAAAAGATCCGTCCCAGCAGTTGTCAGCGCTGGGACGTTTTTTTGTGCCCGGCGATTCCTTTCGAAGTGACAGAGCATGAAGGAGGCAATCACACCATGTACGACAAGGTTTCTACGGACATGAGCGTTGTGGAACGCGAGCATGAGATCGCGGCCAAGTGGAAGGAGCAGGACATCATCCGCAAGTCCTTTAAGCTCCGGGACGGAAGCGGTGAGCACTTCACTTTTTTCGACGGCCCGCCCACGGCCAATGGTAAGCCCCACATCGGCCACATTGAAACCCGCGTTATCAAAGATCTGTTCCCCCGTTTCTGGACGATGAAGGGCAAGAGCGTCACCCGCAAGGCCGGGTGGGATACCCACGGCCTACCGGTGGAGCTGGAGGTTGAAAAGGTGCTGGGTCTGGACGGCAAGCCGCAGATCGAGCAGTATGGCATTGAGCCGTTCATCGGCGAGTGCAAAAAGAGCGTGTGGAAGTATCTGCACGAGTGGGAAAAGATGAGCGACCAGGTGGGCTACTGGGTGGACATGGAGCACCCCTACGTGACCTACCACAACGACTATATCGAGAGCGAATGGTGGAGCCTGAAGAAGATCTACGACAAGGGTATGCTCTACCTTGGCCATAAGATTGCCCCCTATTGCCCCCGCTGCGGCACGGCGCTGTCCAGCCACGAGGTGGCGCAGGGCTATAAGAACGTGAAGGAAGTTTCCGCCATTGTGCGCTTCCATGTCAAGGACATGGAAAACACCTCCTTCCTGGCATGGACGACCACGCCCTGGACGCTGCCCAGCAACCTTGCTTTGTGCGTGAACCCTGGCGCGACCTATTGCAAGTTCAACTGCGAGGGCGAAACGTTCATCATGGCCAAGGCACTGGTGGAAAAGGTGTTTGCCGGCAAGGAAGTGGAGATGCTGGAGGAAATGCCCGGCCAGAGCCTGGTGGGCATGGAATATGAGCCGCTGTATCGCTTTGTGGAGCCCGAGGGCGGCAAGGCGTGGGTGGTCATTGCGGACAACTACGTCACCATGGAAGACGGCACGGGCATTGTTCACATCGCCCCTGCCTTTGGTGAGGACGATAACCGCGTGTGCAAGGCAAACGGCATCGCCTTTGTGAATCTGGTGGACACGCAGGGCTGCATGGCCAAGGAGACCAAGTGGCCGGGCGTATTTGTGAAAAAGGCCGATCCCATGGTGCTGGATGATCTGAAGGAGCGCAAGCTGCTGTTTGCGGCTATCCCCTTTGCGCATGATTATCCTTTCTGCTGGCGCTGCGATACGCCCCTGCTGTATTATCCCCGCCCCACCTGGTACATCAAGATGACGGCTGTGCGCGATAACCTGATGCGCAACAACCGCACCATCAACTGGATGCCTGAGCACATCAAGGAAGGCCGCATGGGCAACTTCCTGGAAAATGTGATCGACTGGGGTCTGAGCCGTGAGCGCTATTGGGGAACGCCCCTGCCGGTGTGGACGTGCGAATGCGGCCATGTGCATGTGGTCGGCTCCATTGAGGAGCTGCGCAAAATGGCCGTGAAGGATCCGGGCCCGGATATTGAGCTGCACCGCCCCTACATTGACGAGGTGACGCTGCGGTGCGAGAAGTGCGGCGGCGAGATGCACCGTGTGCACGACGTGATTGACTGCTGGTACGATTCCGGCTCCATGCCCTTTGCGCAGTGGCACTATCCCTTCGAAAACAAGGAAAAGTTTGAGCAGAACTTCCCGGCGGATTTCATTTCCGAGGCAATTGACCAGACACGCGGCTGGTTCTACACCCTGGAGGCAATTTCCACCGTGCTGTTCGACCGCGCGCCCTTCAACAACTGCATCGTCATGGGTCACGTGCAGGACGCCGAGGGGCACAAGATGTCCAAGCACCTGGGCAATGTGGTGGATCCCTTCAAAATGCTGGATAAATTCGGCGCCGATGCGCTGCGCTGGTATTTCTACACCACCACCGCGCCGTGGCTGCCCAAGCGCTTCTCCGAGAAGGCCGTGATGGAAGGCCAGCGCAAGGTGCTGGGCACGCTGAAGAACACCTATGCCTTCTTTGTGATGTATGCGCAGATTGACGGCTTTGACCCCAAGGAGCATCCGCTGGAGAACGTGCAGCTGTCGCTGATGGACAAGTGGATTCTGTCCCGGCTGAATTCCCTCATTGCCCGCGTGGACAGCGACCTGACCGCATACCGCATCACCGAGCCTGCCGGCGCGATTGCAGACTTTGTGGATGAGCTGAGCAACTGGTATGTGCGCCGCGGCCGTGAACGTTTCTGGGGCAAGGGCATGGCCGGTGACAAGGAAGCCGCCTTTGCGACCCTGTATCATGTGCTGGTGACCCTCAGCAAGGTGATTGCGCCCTTTGTGCCCTTCCTGGCCGAGGATATTTATCAGAACCTGGTGGTCAACAACATTCCTGGCGCGCCGGAATCCGTGCACCTGTGCGATTTCCCTGTGTGCGATGAAGAAGCCATCGACAAGGACATGGAACAGCAGATGGAAGCACTGCTGGAAGTGGTGCAGTTGGGCCGCGCCTGCCGCAACGCCGCCAGCATGAAGGTGCGCCAGCCTGCCGCACGCCTGTTTGTGAAGGGCGCGTCCTTCCACGAGGCCTATCAGGTGCTCTGCGAGGATGAGCTGAACGTGAAACAGGTGATTTTCACTGACAGCGCGCGGGATTACACCACCCACAAGCTCAAGCCGCAGCTGCGCACCCTGGGGCCGAAGTACGGCAAGCTGCTGGGCAAAATCAGCCAGCAGTTGGCGCAGATGGACGGCAACGACGTGGTGGAGGCCTTTGAACGCGGCGAACAGGTTGCCTTTGAAGTGGATGGCACCGCTGTGACCCTCTCCAAGGAAGACGTGCTCACCGAGCCCATGCAGAAGGAAGGCTTCACGGCCCTGGAGGACAAGGGTGTGACGGTGGTGCTGGACACCACCCTGACCCCTGAGCTGGTGCAGGAAGGCTATGCCCGCGAAGTGATCAGCAAAATCCAGACCATGCGCAAGGATACGGACTTTGAGGTGACCGACCGCATTGATGTGCGCTACAGCTGCGGCGATACCCTGGCGAGCGCCATTGACGCATCCCGGGAAATGATTATGAATGGCGTGCTCGCCCTCACCCTTGACCGCGAAGAGGCGGACGGCTCCTTCATCGCCAAGGAGTGGGATGTCAACGGCGAAAAGGCTGTCATCAGCATTCGGAAACACGTGTAAGGCGCTGCGAGGGAGGTGGCTTCGACAAGGGAAGCCCCTCCCTCGCATGCCTTTGTACAGGGCGGCGCGAAGGTTTCGGACAAGCCGCGCATCGCGCCGCAATCGCTTTTAGAAGGAGTTATACATGAAGTTTGCTTTCATTGGCCAGGATGTGCCCACGCTGCTGCCCACACTGCTGACCGATTTGCTGTTTGCCGGAAAGGAAGCCGCGGAAGTGACGGTGCAGGAGGGGAATCCCGCCATGCAGGAAGTGCTGGAAAAGTATGCCAACGCGGTGATTGCCCGCAGTCAGCTTCCGGCTGTTTTCCACGCCACGGGCGACCGGGCGCAGGCACTGGCGGGCGCGGACTGCGTGCTGTATGCGGGAGATTGCATGCCGGCCAGCCGCTTCCGCATGGACAGGGAAGCCCTTTCCGGCACGGATGAGAACGATCCGGGGCTAACCGAGCAGGCGCGCGTCAACGGCGGCCTGGGCGGATTGATGCACACCCTGCGCGCCGGTCAGCTGGTGCTGGAATTGTGCGAGGACATGCGCGAAAGCTGCCCGAACGCGCTGGTCATCAACCTTGGCCAGCCGATTGCACGCACAACAGCGCTGTTTATCCGGCAGGGCTTCCGATGCTATGCGCTGGGACGAACGCCCCTGCGCGGCGCAAACGGCGTGGATACCCTGTGCAAGAAAATGAGCCGCAAGGAAAGCACGGTGACCGCTGTGACGGCAGGACTGCCCGGGTTTGCTTTCCTGCTGGAAATGAAGGATACGGCTAGTGGGCAGAACCTTTTGCCGCAGCTGGAAGCGCGTGCGGAAAAGGACGAGCTGGGTCGCCTTGCCCGGCGATGGCTGGATTGGTACGGTGCGCTGCCTGTGGGCGATGTGACGGATCATGCCGAGTTCCTGCCTGCCCAGCCCGATTATATCCCTGAAGAGGAGCCTGCCTTTGGCGAAAGTGTGGAGCAGCGCAAGGAACGCATTCTGCACATGAACACGGTGGGACGGGAAGGCGCAAGCAGCCGCGAGGGCGCCATGGCGCAGGTGACGCTGTTGAGCAAAGCGCCGCCCATCCGTCCTATGCAGTTGGCGCTGGCGCTTTTGCGCAGGGAAAGCATCACCATCCCTGCCGTGGCACGGCGCAATGGCGGAGAGTTGCCACAGCTGGCGAAATCTGCTATCATAGAAGCACCCCTGACCCTTGAAAAGGGCGAAGAGAAGCCCCATGGCTATCAGCTGCCGGGCGAATTGGCCGAAGTGTGCGGCGAGATTGCCGAAACCAATGCGCTGGCAGCGCAGGCAGCCACCGGCGACCGCACGGCGCTGCGCCAATGCGTGGAGCTGGATCCGGCGCTGGCGGGACTTGATCGCCTCTATTGCCAAGAGCTGGTGGATAAAATGATTGAACTGCACCAGGATGTGCTCCCGCGGCTGTGACGCGCGCGGAAAAGGAGAAAGCGAATGTTCCTCACCGATGCATGGCAGGATTATGAAGTGCTGGATACCGGCGACGGCGAAAAGCTGGAGCGCTGGGGCGATGTGATTCTCCGCCGCCCCGACCCGCAGACCATTTGGCCCAAGGCGAACCCCACGCTGTGGAAACAGGCGCAGGCGCACTATCATCGCTCCGAGCGGGGCGGCGGAGAGTGGGAGTTTCTTGCCAGGCTGCCTGAAAAATGGGTCGTCCGCTTTGGCAAGCTGAAGTTCTGGGTGCGCCCAACAGGGTTTAAGCACACGGGGCTTTTCCCGGAGCAGGCGGCCAACTGGCAGTGGATGGCAAACCTTATCCGCCAAAGCGGTCGCAAGGATGTGCGGGTGCTGAACCTGTTTGGCTACACCGGCGCGGCAACCCTTGCCTGCGCAGCGGCAGGCGCGCATGTGACCCATGTGGATGCGGCCAAGGGCATGGTGCAGTGGGCGAAGGAAAACCGCGAGCTGTCCGGCCTTGCCGAAAATAGCTGCCGGTGGATTGTGGAGGATGCGCTGCGTTTTGTGCAGCGGGAGATTCGCCGGGGCAACCACTATGACGGCGTGCTGATGGATCCGCCAAGCTATGGCCGCGGCCCGTCCGGCGAGGTGTGGAAGCTGGAGAACGAGCTCTACGGATTGGTGGATACCTGTGCGCAGGTGCTCAGCGACAAGCCCCTGTTTTACCTCATCAACAGCTACACCACAGGCTTTCAGGCCAGTGTGCTGAGCAATATGCTGGAAAAATGCGTCACCCCCCGTTTGGGCGGCAGGGTGGACAGCCAGGAGCTGTGCCTGCCTGTGACGACCGGCGGCGTGCTGCCCTGCGGAGCCAGCGGAAGGTGGAGCTATGCCGAAGATCGTGTATGAAGACAACCAGGTGCTGGTGGCGGTGAAGCCGCCCAACATGCTTTCCCAGGCGGATCAAACCGGCGATACGGATATCCTGACCTATTTGAAGGACTATGTGCGTGTGAAATATCATAAGCCCGGCAACGTATATCTTGGCCTTGTCCACCGCCTGGACAGACCCGTTGGCGGGCTGATGGTGTTTGCCCGCACCAGCAAGGCCGCGTCCCGGCTCAGCAGCCAGATGCAGCAGCATCAGATGGGGCGGGAATATCTGTGTGTGGCCGGCGGTGAGGTGAAGGACACGTTCACCCTGGTGGACTACCTGGTGAAGGACACGCGGCTCAACCGTGTGGAGGTTTGCGAAGGAGACGCCAAAGGCGCGCAGGAGGCGATCCTTCACGGCCGCTGCCTGGCAAGGGGGCCAGCCGGCGCACTGTGCGCCATTCGGCTGGAAACCGGGCGAAATCATCAGATTCGCGTGCAGATGGCGCATGCGGGCGCACCGCTGTGGGGCGACAATCGCTATGGCAACGGCATCCCCGGGCAGCAGATTGCCCTGTGGGGGTATAAGCTTACCTTTGAACATCCAACGACCCACGAAATCATGACCTTCTATGACGCGCCCCATGGCTCGGTTTGGGATGCGTATGAAGAGCCGATCCTTGCCGTGACCAATCCTGCGGCGGAGGGCGAAGGGTAAAGCTTGCCGACGCTTTGCAGCGTGCGGCAGTTTAATCACCAAAGGCACTGAGGTATAACGCTATTGGAAATGATCTTTTGTCCCCTGTTTTCCGGTTCCAGCGGCAACGCTCTGTTTGTTCAATATCGCGGAACCCGCCTGCTCATTGATGCGGGCAAGCCGGGCAAGGCCATCACAGAGGCGCTGCGTTCCATCGGTGTGGAGCCGCAGACCCTGAACGGCATCCTGATTACCCATGAGCATTCCGACCATATCAGCGGCGCGGGCGTGCTGGCGAGGCGTTACCGTTTGCCGGTGTATGCCACAGCCGCCACCTGGCGCGCCATGGAGAAAAAGCTTGGCCCGGTGCCGCCGGAGCTGAAGGTCACCTTTGACAAGGCCCAGGATTTCTATCTGGGGCAGCTGGGGGTGGTGCCCTTCGCTATCCCGCACGATGCGGCGGATCCTGTTGGCTACAGGCTCTACGGCGGCGCCATGAGCATTGCCACGGCTACCGACCTTGGGCAGTTTACCCACCGTGTGCGGGATGCGTTGGCAGGCAGCAGCCTGGTGCTGCTGGAAAGCAATCATGATCCGGATATGCTCCGCGCCAATCCGCACTATCCGCTTGCGCTTAAGCAGCGCATTCTGGGCAACCACGGTCATTTGAGCAACGACGCCTGCGCCGAAGCGCTGGTGGAACTGGCGTCTTCCGGGGTGAAGAACGTGATTCTCGGCCACCTGAGCGGGGAAAACAACACACCCGATCTGGCCATGATGACCAGTGAATCCCGCGTGGAACTGGAAGGCATCCGGCTTGGGGAAGACCTTACCCTTGACCTTGCATGGCGGGACAAAGTGGGCAATGTGTATACCCTCAGGGAGGACGCATGAGCAGCAGGACGGGAACCAGGACGCTTCTTACGGCATTGACGGTGTATGGGCTCAGATTTCCTGCGGCGTGGCTGCTTCAGCGGCTGTTTCCTGCGCAGGGCGCGGCGACGCAGTATGTGATTTTGATTCTTCAGGAGGGGCTGATTTATCTGCTGCCTGCGGTGCTGCTGGGCGGCGGCGTTTTGCATAGGCCACACCCACGTCCGGCATATATGGTCATGGTGCTGGCGGCAGG
This sequence comes from uncultured Clostridia bacterium, assembly GCA_934647165.1. GTDB lineage: Bacteria > Bacillota > Clostridia > Christensenellales > Aristaeellaceae > CAKUFA01. The sequence continues at coordinate 11,663 of CAKUFA010000002.1, forward strand.
GGTATTGGCGCAGTATGCATTTTCTGCCCTGGGTGATGTGTGGGCGCGCATGGTCGGCACGCACGCGTCGGCAGTGGCGCTGCCTGCAACGCCTGCGGAGAGTGTGCTGGCGGTGCTTGCGCTGGTGGTGATGCCCGCCGTGGCGGAGGAAAGCTTCTTCCGCGGCTTATTGCAGCGTGGCCTTGCAAAACAGATGCGTCCCCGGGGCGCATGGCTGCTTTCCGCGGCGGTGTTTACACTGATGCATGGTTCCCTTTCCGGTCTTGCGGGGCATGTGTGCTGCGGCCTGCTGCTGGGCGCATGCCTGCTGGGGACGGACAGCCTTTCCCTGTGCATATTGCTGCACGGTGCATATAACGCGGCTGCGCTGTGGTGGAGCCTTTATCCGGTGCAGCACGTGCAGCTGCTTCCGGCTGTGTGCGGCGCTGCGTTGGTTGGCCTGGCGGCCTATTGGGTGCATGGAAAGCGTGGGCATGGGCGGCTGAATGGACTGGAAACGGTGTTGGCGGCCGCATTGCTGGCGCTGGAAGCGGCAAGATACTGGTGAGCAGGCGGGAACATGCTGTAGCGTGAGCCCCGCAGGCAATGAGGTAAAAGGCATGATATTACTATCCCTTCAGGGTATTCAGAAAAGCTTTGGCACCAATCAGGTGCTGCGGGATGCGTCCCTTGTTTTGCAGGAAGGGCAGCGCATGGGACTGGTAGGCGTCAACGGCTGCGGCAAATCCACGCTGATGAAGATCATCGCGGGCCTGGAAAGCTCCGACGGCGGCGTTATCACCATGCAAAAGGGGCTCAGGCTCGGGTATCTTGCCCAGCAGGGTATGGTGGATGAAAACAAGACCGTGCTGGAAGAGATGGAGAGCGTTTTTGAACCAGTGGTGCGCATGGAGACACAGCTGCGCGCGCTGGAGCATCAAATGGCGGATGCGGTGCAGGACGAGGCGTTGCTGCACCGCCTTGGCAGCCAGTATGATCAGCTGACGCGGGATTTTGAGCGCAGCAACGGTTTTGGCTGGCGCTCCACCGTGCAGGGGGTGCTGGCAGGGCTTGGGTTCCGCAAGGAACAGCAGGAGCAGAAGGCAAGATTGCTTTCCGGCGGCGAACGCACGCGGCTGTGCCTTGCACGGATGCTGCTCACCCAGCCGGATCTGCTGCTGCTGGACGAGCCCACCAACCACCTGGATCTCAAGTCGATCGCCTGGCTGGAAGAATATCTGCGCACCTATCGGGGCGCGGTGCTGCTGGTCAGCCACGACCGGTATTTTATGGATCATGTGTGTGACCGTATGTGCGAGCTGCTCCTTGGCACAACGGAATGCTATGACGGCAACTACACCGCTTATATGGCGCAGCGTACCCAGCGCTTTGAGATTCGCATGAAAGCCTACGAGCTTCAGCAAAAGGAAATTGCGAGACAGCAGGCCATCATTGCCCGCTACCGCCAGTTCAACCGGGAAAAGTCCATCCGCGCAGCCGAAAGCCGGGAAAAACGCCTGGAAAAGGTGGAGCGGCTGGAAAAACCCAAGGACGAAAGCGCCATCCACTTTCGTTTTGACTGCCGACGCCGCACGGGCGAAGATGTGTTGATGGTGGAGGAGCTGAAGAAGGGCTTTGACGGACGCACGCTTTTTGACCATGTGAAGCTGCACCTGCGCGCAGGCGACCGGGTGGCGCTCATTGGCGACAATGGTGTGGGCAAATCCACGCTCTTCAAATGCCTGATCGGCGAAGAAAAAACCGATGGCGGCACCATTCGCCTGGGCGCAGGCGTGGACATTGGGTATTATGACCAGCATCAGGCGCACCTGCACGAAAACAAAACCGTGCTGGACGAGGTGTGGGACGACTTCCGCCGCCTGGATCAAACCGAGGTGCGGGGCGCGCTGGGCATGTTCCTTTTCACGGGGGATGAGGTGCTGATGCCCATTTCCACCCTTTCCGGCGGGGAAAAAGGGCGTGTAGCGCTCACCAAGCTGATGCTGCGCAAGGACAACCTGCTGCTGCTGGACGAGCCCACCAACCACCTGGATATGGATAGCCGCGAGGTGTTGGAGGACGCGCTGGAGGGGTTTCCGGGCACCATTCTCGCCATCAGCCACGACCGGTATTTTATCAACCGCTTTGCCACCAAGGTCTGTGTGCTGGAAAACGGCGGCATTCGCGAATACCTGGGCAACTATGATGACTATTTTGAGAAAATCAACCGTATGCAGGAACCTGACGGCGATGCGCCGCAGATGACCAAAACGGCCATGGACAAGGAAAAGCGCCGTTCCCGCGAGGAAGAAAAGCGCCTGCGTGAGCGCCGTGCGGCCATTCAGCAGGCGGAGGCAGCCATTGCCCATGCCGAAGAGGAAGCCGAGGCCATGGAGGCGCAGCTGGCCGCACCGGAGACTTATCAAAACGCCGAAAAAGCCACGGAGCTATCCCGCGCCTATCAGCAGAAAAAAGAGGAGATCGAGCGGCTATATCAGCGCTGGGAAGCGCTGGAAAGCGAGGAATGACGGCATGGTGAGCTTTGAAATTCCGGAAGAAAAGAAAAAGCGCGTGCTGATCCTTTCGGATGTGAAGAACGAGGTGGACGATCAGTTTGCCATCGTGCATGCGCTTTTGAGCGAATCGCTGGAGGTGCGGGGCGTTATTCCCACGCACTTTTCGTGGAAAAAACCGGACAGCCAGCGCGACAGCGCCGATGAGCTGGCAAAGCTGCTGCGGCTGATGGATTGCGAAGGCTGTGTTCCCGTGGCGGATGGCGCGGTGGGCAAGCTGGCGGAGATTGCACCGGATACCCTGTCACCCGGGGCGCAAATGATCCTTGACGAAGCGGCGCGGAGCGATCCCCGGACGCTGTATCTGGCCTGTCTGGGTCCGCTGACGGACTTGGCACTTGCCCTTCGCCGCCGCCCTGCGCTGGCTGGGGAAAATGTTGTTGCGGTGTGGATCGGCGGGCTGAATACTCCGGAAGGCGGCATGGAACCCAACTTGCGCAGCGACCTGCAGGCAGCACAGGAGGTGTTTGCTTCCGGCATCGCGCTGTGGCAGGTTCCGCGGGAAACCTACAGCATGATGCCCGTATCCTTTGCCGAACTGTATGACAGGGTGCGTCCACACGGCCGCATCGGGCAGTATCTGGCGGAGAACGTGGTGGCTTTCAACAACAGCAGCCTGCGCAAGCCTGCGGAATACCGCGTGCTGGGCGACTCCCCGGCCATTGGCCTTCTGCTGTGCGAGGAAAGCGGCGCATGGCATGCGCGGCATACGCCCGCCATTTTGGACGACATGCGTTACGGCGCGGAGGATGCGGAGCGCACCATTCGCGTGTATGACCGCATTGACAGCCGGTTCATTTTGGAAGACTTTTATGCGAAACTGACGTTGATGGGATAAAAAACAGAAACTTTTGCACAGCGCTTTTGTGAAGGCAAAACGCAGAAAACAAGAAATGGAGGTTTTTGGATTATGAGCAGATTGGGTGATTTAATCCACACTGAGCGGGTGCGGCAAAAAATGACGCCCAAGCAGGTGGCCAAAAAGTGCGGAGTGAGCGAAAGCTTCATCATTGCGGTGGAGGCCGGAACACGCATCATTGCCGACGATCAGGCGCGGCGCATTCTCAAAACCATCGGTTTGCGGGAACAGACCGAGGCGGATTTTTCCCTGGACGATATTGCCGCCACGGTGGATTTGGCGCAGGTGCAGCCGCAGATGGCCAAGCAAATGGCTAAACCCCGCCCCCGCGTGCAGGAGAGCGAGGTGGTCGCATCCACCCAGGAAAAGGACGAGGGCGTGACCGGCAGCGTGTGGCTGGACGCGCTGACCAGCGTGCTCAAGCGTGTGCCGGTGATGAACGCCGTTATGAAACCTGTAGATTACCGCCTGCTGCCCATTGAAAACGGCAAAATCGAAGGCGCGAACCCGGACAAGGTGTTCTATTTCCTTGCGCCGGACGACAGCATGCGCGGCTTCCGCATCCATGCGGGGGATGTGGCGCTGGTGGTGCCGGCCCAAAGCCCTGTGGACGGCGCGGTGATGCTGGTAGAATACGACGGCCACCGGGCGCTGCGCAAGGTGAAGGTGATGGAGCGTTTCCAGGTGCTGCTGCAATCCTATGACCGGGAGTATGACGCAAAGACGCTGGCGCTGAGCGATGTTACGTTCCTTGGCCGCTGCGTCAGGCTGGAGATTGAACTGTAAAACTGTTTTTAGCAGGCGACGCAGAAAGGACAAAGAGCTATGAGAACAATTGAGGACTTCCTGCGCTCCGTTTCCTTCATGACCGATGACGGCGCCCTTTCCTCCATGGCGGCAAATTTCCGCAAACAGATGCGGCAGGGGCTGAACGGCGAGGGCAGCAGTCTGCTGATGCTCCCTTCCTACCTGCCGCTTGGCGAAAAGCCGCGCACCGGTGAAGCACTTGTGATGGATGCGGGCGGAACCCATCTGCGCACTGCGCGCCTGCGCCTTGACGAAAACGGCGTGCAGGTGCTGGCACACAGGGAGCGGCCCATGCCCGGCACCCAGGGCAAGCTTAACAGGAACACGTTTTTCCGCGCGCTTTCCCAGGATGCGGCGGCGCTGATGCGGCCTGGCCTGCCGCTGGGCATCTGCTTCAGCTTTTCCGCAGAGATCCAGCCGGACGGCGACGCCCGCGTGATGTTCCTGGACAAGGAATTGCAGGTGGATGGACTGGCCGGGGAGCTGGTGGGACAAGGGGTGTGCGAAGCCATGCGGGCGCTGGGCGCGCCCAGCCCCTCCCGCGTGCGTGTGCTCAATGATACCACAGCGGCGCTGCTGGGCGCACTGGCCTCGTTCCCCAAAAGCGCTGGCGGCGCGTGCATCGGCATGATCCTTGGCACGGGGTTCAACTGCTGCTACGGGGAGGAAAACCGCCGCATTGGTAAGGCGGATGCGCTGCGCGGCCTGCCCGGGCGGAGCATTGTGAACATTGAGGCCGGAGGATATGACGGTGCTCCCGCTTCGTTTCTGGATTTCATGCTCCGCATGGCGACGGAAGAGAAAAATCAGAACCCGTTGGAGAAGATGTTTTCCGGCGCCTATCAAGGCATGCTGATGCAGCTCCTTGTGGATGAAGCGGCGCAGTACGGCTGTTTTGCGCCCGGTGACGAGTGGATTGCAAACGATTTGAAAAAGGTGACTGCTGCGGATGTGTCCGCCCTGGTGAATGAAGGCGCCACGCCCTGCGGCCTGAACCAAGCCATGGTTACTCCGGCAACGGCAGAGGCGCTGCGCTCGCTTGGCGAAGCGCTGATAATGCGCGCTGCCGGCCTTGCTGCGCAAGTGCTGCTGGCCGTTGCCTGCCAAAGCGGCGCAAAGACCGGGGACGAAGTGTTCCTGGCCATTGAAGGCACAACGTATTGGAAAAATCCGCGCTTGCAGCAGCTGCTGGATGCACACCTTGCGGAAAGCGGCATGCGCTTTCGCATCGTACATGCGGAAAATGCAAACCTGACCGGCGCGGCCATGGCGGCTATAGGACAAAACGACGAAACGGAAAATGATTGATCCCCTTTGCGCAGAAAGGAAGAACTCGCTATGCCGGCAGTCACCGTGATGGTCAAGCCCGTATCGGGAGCATGCAACATGCGTTGCAAATATTGCTTTTATGCGGATGAAATGGCACGCAGAGGGCAGGGAATTTATCCTGCCATGGATGCGGAAATGCTGGAGACACTGGTTCGGCGTGTGATGGTTTATGCTGACGGACAGGCGACCTTCACCTTTCAGGGGGGTGAGCCGACGCTGGCGGGCGTGGATTTCTTCCGCCGCCTGCTCAAATTGCAGGCGCAATATAATAACCGCGGCATTCGTGTGCAAAACGCCGTGCAGACCAATGGCTTGGAGCTGTCCGATGAGCTGATTGCCCTGTTTGCGGAAAATCGCTTCCTGATTGGGGTCAGCCTGGACGGCTGCGAAGCTGCTCACGACCATTTGCGCAGGGATGCAAAGGGCGAGGGAACCTTCCACCGCGTGCGGAATAACGTCCTTCGCCTGCTGCGGGCAGGGGTGGATACCAACATCCTGTGCGTTGTCAACGGTGAGGTGGCTGCCCGGGCGGACGCGGTGCTGGACGCGCTGCAAGGCTTTGAATACCTGCAATTTATCCCCTGCATGGACGGCATGGACGGAACCCCCGGGCCTTCCCCTCTCACGGACGAGGCCTATGGGGCGTTTCTTCAGGCGGCCTTTGAGCGCTATGAAAGGGCATTCTATCGCGGCGAGATGCTGAGCATCCGCAATTTTGACAATCTGCTTGGCATGCTGCTGGGCATGCCGCCGGAAAGCTGTGCCATGCGCGGCGTTTGCAGCGTCAATTTTCTGGTGGAAAGCACGGGGGATGTGTATCCCTGCGATTTCTATGCGCTGGACGAATGGAAGATGGGTAACCTGCGGGAAAAGTCCCTCCGGCAAATGGCGCGAGGCGATGTGGGACAGCAGTTTTTCGAAACCTCCCTTCCGGTGCCGGACGCATGCCGCGCCTGCCCGGTCTATCCCCTGTGCCGCAATGGCTGCCGCCGCGAGCGGGATGCAAAAACCGGCCTGTACCGTTTTTGCCGCAGCACGCGGACTTTCCTTGAAAACAACCGAGACCGCATGGAGAAAATGGCAAGAATACTCCAATCCCGCCGGTGACGCATGCACGAGAGGAGCTGGGCACGATGCCGAAAGAGCCGGAAGCGTTTCATTCCACGGTGACCAGAAAGAAGCGGCTGCTTGCCGCAATCTTCGTGAGCCTTGCGATTCTTGCACTCATGCACCTGCCGACCGTGATTCGCATGGGCGGCATAAGACAAGCCACCAGCCTTGAGCGAACGGTTTCCTTCCTGTTTTCACAGGCGCCCAAATGCACCTATTCCCTTGATCGATTCACCGAAGGGCGAGACTATGACAAGCTGATGATCTTTGCAATCAGTTCCAATATTCCGGAGTTTGAGGCCTATGCCCGGCAAAACGGATGGGAACCTCTTCCTTTGGCGGACGATATTCGCAGCCATCCTCTTTGTAAGGATTCCTTTGACGGCAACATGCAGGCCATGCTGCGCTGCGGCAACGGATACTATCGCTGGAAGGAAAAGTCCAAAGAGCTGGTTGTCTATGACGCGGATCAGCAGCTGGTTTACATCAGAAAAGCGAGCGTTATTCACTGAAGCGGGGCTGACGGGCTCGCCTGGGACGGGCATCCGAAATGGCTCCGCAAGGGGCGAAAACGGAAAACACAAGCGGCGATGCAGGATGAAACTTCGTGATAATACAGGCAGATGTTCTGATAGGATCCATCCTTCATGCGTAAACCCGTTTGGCACGGTGCCGGCCTGCACAAAGCCCAGCCGCTCATACAGGTGGCGTGCGTGAAGGTTGTTTTCAACCACCGCGTTAAACGGCAAAATACCAAACCCGTGCCGCTTTGCCTGCGCGAGACAATCGAGAACCAGTTTTTCACCAATGTGCCTGCCCAGCGGCCGATGCTGTTGGGATGCAGGATATAAAGCCTAATAACGTTTCCGCAGCCGTCCGCAACGCTGCAATAGGTCTGCGCAGCAAAAAAGGGCCGCGCCTGTTTGATCGTCAAGCTGCCCCTCCTGCGGAAAAGCGTCGCTATCTTGTACGACCTTGTTCCAGATGCGAACCATGGCAGGGAAACCTTTTTCCGTATAGGGTCTGATTTCCATAACAGAGGATTCTCCTAAAGGTCAATTGGCTGAACGAGCATCAAGTATAGCGCATGTTCCTTTAAGGCACTACCGCACAATTCGTCGGCAGCGCTGGCGATGCCTTTTCTGCCATCTGCTTCTTGCAGAAATCTCGATTTACCTCCAGTAAACCTTCGATTTCTGCAATCGCATCTGACAAAAAATGCATTCGCCATCGCACCAACTCATTTGTGCGGTATTGCCTTAAGAAAACGGCAAGATTTTTCGCATGCAGGGAACATCCCTTGCAAATCCCTGCGCATTGTGGTATCATGCCATCATCAGCCTTGAAGGGCCCGGCGAAGGGATAGCCCCGGTCAAGCGAGTGCGCGATGGTGGGAGGCGCATAGGGGGATCGTTCGCCATCCCAGCCCGGAGCCGCGGCCAATCCCCGCCGGTTCGCCCCCGTGATCGGGCGCAATGAGTGAGGATGGGCGTTTGGCCTGTCCTAAGCCGGGTGGTACCGCGAAGCACGCCTTCGTCCCTGCAAATGGAAGCAGCGACGGGGGCTTTTTTCTTTCCCGCCGCCGATGAAAAAGGAGGTCGTTTCCCCATGGCTAAGCAGAAAAATCAGGAATTTGTGACCCACATTACCCCCCGCAGCGAGGATTTCTCCCAGTGGTATACGGACGTGATCCTGCAAACCGAATTGTGCGATTATGCGCCCGTGCGCGGCTGCATGATTATCCGCCCCTACGGCTACGCCATCTGGGAGCAGATTCAGCAGGCGATGGACAGCCGCTTTAAGGCGACCGGGCACCAGAACGTGTACTTCCCCATGCTGATTCCCGAAAGCCTGCTGCTCAAAGAAGCGGAGCACGTGGAAGGCTTCGCACCGGAAGTGGCATGGGTTACCCAGGGCGGCACGGAAAAGCTGCAGGAGCGCCTGGCAGTGCGCCCCACCAGCGAAACCATTTTTTGCACCATGTATTCCAAGTGGGTGCAGACCTGGCGCGACCTGCCCCTGAAGTATAATCAGTGGTGTTCGGTGATGCGCTGGGAAAAGGCCACCCGTCCCTTCCTGCGCACCAGCGAGTTCCTTTGGCAGGAGGGTCACACCATCCACGCCACCGCGGAGGAGGCTCAGGAAGAGACGCTCCAAATGCTGAACGTGTATCGCGAGGTTGCCGAAAACGTGCTGGCGCTGCCTGTGTATGTGGGACAGAAGAGCGAAAAGGAAAAGTTCGCCGGTGCCCGCGCTACCTATTCCATGGAAGCCATGATGCACGACGGCAAGGCACTGCAGGCCGGCACCAGCCACAATTTCGGCACCAATTTTGCCGAGGCCTACAACATCCAGTATCAGAACAAGGAAGGCAAGCTGACCTATGTGCATGAGACCAGCTGGGGCGTTAGCACCCGGCTGATCGGCGCCATCATCATGACTCACGGCGATGACCGCGGACTGCGCCTGCCCCCGCGCATTGCGCCTATCCAGGCTGTGATTCTGCCCATTGCCGCCCATAAGCCCGGCGTGACGGAAGCTTGCGAAAAGCTGGAGCAGGAACTGAAAGCAGCCGGTTTCCGCGTGAAGCTGGATGACCGCGACACCGTGTCCGCGGGCTACAAATTCAACGACTGGGAGCTCAAGGGTGTTCCGGTTCGCCTGGAGGTTGGCCCCCGCGACCTGGAAAACGGCGTGGTGACGGTGTTCCGCCGCGACAAGTGCGAGAAGACCACCCTGGCGCTGGACGGCATTGCGGGCGAAATGCAGGCGCTGCTGGACGATATCCAGCAGGAACTGTTCAACCAGGCCAAGAATTTCCGGGATGAGCACACCAAGCCCGTGAAGACCATGGAAGAGCTGGGCCAGGTGGTGGAAGGCGGCTTTGCCAAGGCACGCTGGTGCGGCAGCCGCGAGTGCGAGGACAAGATCAAGGAGCAATTCAACGCTTCCAGCCGCAACATGCCCTTCGACCAGGACGCGGACGGCTGCGGCGATACCTGCGTGTGCTGCGGCAAGAAGGCCGATCATATCATTTACTTTGCCAAGGCTTATTGATCCCTATGCAAAACAGGAGCCCCTTGCGGCCGGGTTTTACCCTCCGGCTGCAAGGGGCTTTTCGCTGAGCAGGCCGTGCTGCGGAAAAACGGCTGCCATGGAATGTATGCCCCTGCACTTGACAGAAACGGAACAAAACGTTACAATAGATAGCGATCGGCTGACGGGAGGCGTGTTCCGCCCGGGCTGTTTTCGATAGACATCCCCTGTTTTCAGGCGTCCGGCAGCGGATTTTGCATGCAGGACGTATCCTTTCGGCGGCTGCACGGTATAAAAAGTGCGGTCGGCTGCATAGAAATTGCCGGGGAAACGTGTGCGTTTCTTCCTTCCGGCGGGCACATTAACGTGCCTTTATGCCGAACAGGTGGTTTTTGTGAAGCGCAAACGGGCGTATTCTGCCTGTTTGCCAGCGTTCAACAGGTAAAACAGGCGAAGCGTCAAAGCAGTCAGGCCGTGCGAACCCTGCGGGGTGCGCGCGGCTTTTGTCGAAAAATGACACAGTGCAAAATGAAATTTGATGAAAGGGAGGGGATCGGAAACATGACATGGCTATGGATTCTGCTGGCCGCGATCATTGCCGGCGGCGCCGGTGCATATGGCGGCTATACCTACAGAAAAAATGAAGCGGAAAAGAAAATTGGCCGCACGGAAGAATACGCCAAGCGCTTGTATGACGACGCGGTGCGCAAGGCCGATGAGTACAAGAAGGAAAAGGTGCTGGAGGCCAAGGAGGAAATCCTGAAGGCCAAGGCTGAGAACGACCGCGAAAAGGCCGAGAACGACCGTGAGCTGCGCGACCGCCGCGCTGAAGTGCAGCGCACCGAGCGCCGCCTGATCCAGCGCGAGGAAACGCTGGACAAAAAGGCCGACAACATGGAGGCACGGGAAAACAACCTGAACAAAAAGGCTGCTGAAATTCAGAAAATGCAGGAGGATGCGGAAGCGCTCACGGCCAAGCAGAACGCCGAGCTGGAACGCATCGCTTCCATGACGCAGGACGAGGCCAAGCAGATCATTGTGGAGCGTGTGCAGAAGGAAGCCTATCACGATGCGGCTGCCATGGTGCGCGACATTGAGTCCCGCGCGAAGGAAGAGGGCGAGAAAAAGGCGCGCAACATCATTGCGCTGGCCATTCAGAAGTGCGCTGCCGACCATGTGGCGGAAAGCACCGTGTCTGTCATTGCCCTGCCCAACGATGATATGAAGGGTCGCATCATCGGCCGCGAGGGTCGCAATATTCGCGCGCTGGAAACGGCGACCGGCGTTGACCTCATCATTGACGATACGCCCGAGGCGGTTATTGTTTCCGCCTTCGACCCCGTGCGCCGGGAAATCGCCCGCATTGCTGTGGAAAAGCTCATCATGGATGGCCGTATCCATCCCGCCCGCATTGAGGAAATGGTGGACAAAGCCCGCAAAGAAGTGGAAAACCAGATTCGCGAAGCTGGCGAGAACGCCGTGTTCGAAACCAACCAGCATGGCATCCACCACGAACTGGTGAAGCTGCTGGGTCGCCTGAAGTATCGCACAAGCTACGGTCAGAATGTGCTGAAGCACTCCATTGAGGTCAGCCACCTGGCGGGTCTGATGGCTGCAGAGCTGGGCGCGGATGTTCAGCTGGCCAAGCGCGCCGGTCTTTTGCATGATATCGGCAAGGCGGTTGACCACGAGGCGGAAGGCACCCACGTGACGCTGGGCGCGGAACTGGCCCGCAAGTATCACGAGAGTCCCGATGTGGTGCACGCCATCCTGGCCCACCACAACGATGTGGAACCCCAGACTGTGGAAGCCGTGCTGGTGCAGGCTGCCGACGCTATCTCCGCCGCCCGCCCCGGCGCCCGCCGCGAGAACCTGGAGAACTACATCAAGCGCCTGGAGAAGCTGGAGGAGATTGCCAACAGCTTCGACGGCGTGGAGAAGTGCTACGCCATTCAGTCCGGCCGCGAAGTGCGCATTATGGTGAAGCCGGATGATGTGACCGACGAGGGCACGAAGATCCTGGCCAAGGAAATCGCCAAGCGGATCGAGAAGGAAATGGAGTATCCCGGACAAATCCGCGTGAACGTGATCCGTGAAACGCGAAGCACGGAATACGCCAAGTAAAACCCGGCAAACAACAACTCCAAACAACGGACAAGCTGCACGGCAAGGCCTGTAAGGCAGCAGCTTGTCCGCTTTTTTATTTGCAACGGAGCCACCTTGCTGCAAAAGCATGGGTGCAGGTGCGCTTTTTGCCCTTGAACCTTCCTTGCACCCATGATACAATGGAAGCCATACGAAAGGAGCATCAGAAGTATGCAGGATCAGCAAATCATGAAAACCTCGGATCTCATCCGCCGCTTTCTTCCCTACTTCCGAAAATATAAGGGCACAGTTGCCTTTGACCTGTGCTGTGCGGCCTTCACCACCGTGTGCGAACTGGTGTTGCCCATGTTAGTGCGCGCCATTACCCAGCGCGCCACGATGGACATTGCCTCGTTGACGGTGGCGTTCATTTTCAAGCTGGGCGGGCTGTATATGCTCTTGCGGGTTATTGACGCTGCGGCAAACTATTTTATGCAGTCCGTGGGGCATATCATGGGCACCAAGCTGGAAAACGACATGCGTGCCGATCTGTTCCATCATTTGCAGCAGCTGTCCTTCAATTATTACAGCGAAACGAAGGTTGGGCAGATTATGGCCCGCATCACCTCCGATTTGTTTGAGGTGACAGAGTTTGCCCATCATTGCCCGGAGGAATTTCTGATTGCGGCTATCAAAATCATCGTCAGCTTTGTGATCCTGTGCGGCATGAATGTGCCCCTCACGCTGATGATGTTTGCGGTGGTGCCGCTGATGGTGGCGTTTACCCGCTATTACAACAGGAAAATGCGCCGCGCTTTCAAGCTGCGCAACACCCAGGTGGGTGAAATCAATGCGCAGGTGGAGGACAGCCTGCTGGGCATCAGGGTGGTAAAGTCCTTTGCCAATGAAGAAATCGAGGAGGCGAAGTTTGCCGAGGGCAACAAGCACTTCCTGGATTTGAAGGCGCTGTCCTACAAGTATATGGCGGCCTTTGGCACCTCCAACCGCATTTTTGACGGGCTGATGTACATCATCATTGTGGTGGCAGGGGCACTGTTTATCCGCCAGGGCACGCTGACGGCATCGGATTTTATGGCCTATCTGCTGTATGCGCAGATGCTGCTGGCCGCCATACGCCGTCTGGTGGAATTTACCGAGCAGTTTCAGCGGGGCATGACGGGCATTGAACGCTTTTGCGAAATCATGGATGCGCCCAGCGAAATTAAGGACAGCCCGGACGCCAAACCCATTGGCGATGTGAAGGGCGCTGTGGAGTTCAGGGACGTGGGCTTCCAGTATGCGGGGGGCGACCATGCGGTGCTCCATCACCTGAACCTGAAAGTACAGCCCGGCCAGTCCATCGCGCTGGTTGGCCCCTCCGGCAGCGGCAAAACCACGTTGTGCAACCTGCTTCCCCGCTTTTATGATGTAACGGAGGGCAGCATCCTCATTGACGGCAGGGACGTGAAAAAGATCACCCTGAAGAGCCTGCGCAACGCTATTGGCATGGTGCAGCAGGAGGTTTACCTCTTCTCGGGCAGCGTGTATGAAAACATTGCCTACGGCAAGCCCGGTGCATCCCGGGAGGAAGTGGTGGAGGCCGCCAAGCTTGCCGGTGCGCACGATTTCATTATGGGTCTGCCGGAGGGGTACGATACCTTTGTGGGCGAGCGGGGCGTGAAGCTTTCCGGCGGACAGAAGCAGCGCATTTCCATTGCCCGGGTATTTCTGAAAAATCCGCCCATTCTGGTGCTGGATGAGGCAACCTCCGCCCTGGATAACGAAAGTGAACGCCTTGTGCAGCAGTCCCTGGAAAAGCTTGCGCATGGCCGCACCACCTTTACCATTGCGCACCGGCTGACCACCATCCGTGGTGCGGATGTGATTTGGGTGCTTACGGACAAGGGCGTTGAGGAAATGGGCTCACATGAAGAGCTGATGAAAAAGGGCGGCCTGTATGCTCATCTGTATGAAATGTATACCGAGCATGGGGAGGAATTAGCATGAAGGTGCTGGAGAAAGCACATGTCGGCGATGAGAAAGAGGTTTATGAACTGTATCGGCAAACGACCGAGCACATGCATGCGCAGGGCATCCAGCAATGGGAGATGGGCGAATATCCTGCGCCCGGCATGCCGGAAGCAGATATCGCCGCAGGCGCACTGTATGTGGTGCGGCGGGAAGGCCGCATCCTGTGCGCAGTGACCGTTGATCATCACTGGGAGGAACAGTTTAACGCCATCCCGTGGCTTTTTGGTGTGAAGCCCGGTTGCTTCCATCGCCTGGCAATTTTGCCGGAAGCGCAGGGGCAGGGCCTTGGACGGCTGGTGCTGGATGACGTGGAGGACATCCTCCGCGGCATGGGCTGCGACTGCCTGCGCTGCGACACGCTGGAAACCAACACCCGCGCGTTGGCGCTCTATGAAGGGCGCGGCATGCGCAGGGTGGGGGCGACGCATTATCCGCCGGATCTGACGAGAAATTATCCCTGCCTGGAAAAGCCGCTCACGGCGGACTGCCCCCTGCTGCCTGTGACCATGACCCCCGCTTTTCGCGGCGGCAAGTTAACCCCCTGGGGCGGCACAAAGCTTGGCGAAGAATATGGCAAAAAGATCACGCAGCCCACGGGCGAAAGCCTGGAGGCCAGCTGCATTCCCGGGCTGGAGAGCACCGACCCCACGGGCGCGAAGCTGCCGGAGCTGATTGCCCGCTATGGCGAAGCCTTTGCGGGAAAATACGCCCATCAAGCATTCCCGCTGCTGCTCAAAATCATTGACGCAAAGGATGCACTTTCCGTGCAGGTACATCCGGATGATGCGTTTGCCCATGAGCACGAAGGCGGCAAGCTGGGCAAAACAGAAGCTTGGCTGATTCTTTCAGCAGAGGAAGGCAGCCAGCTGGTCTACGGCATCAAGCCCGGCGCCACCCTGCCGGAGCTGCGCGCAGCCTGTGAGGCGGGCGCGGCGGTGAGCGGCTATCTGCGCCGTGTGAATGTGAAGCCCGGGGATGTGTGCTATATCCCCGCGGGCTGCGTGCATGCTATCGGTGCGGGCATTGTGCTCTATGAAATTCAGCAATCCTCCGATATTACGTACCGTTTCTATGATTGGGATCGGGTGGATGCCAAAGGCAACAAGCGCGAACTGCACCTGGACAAAGCGCTGGCGGTGACCGATCTGAACTTTGCCTTGGATCCCGTGCCTGCACCGGACGCACCCTGCGCCCGTGTGCTGGACAAGAAGTTCTTCACCCTTGATTTGCTCCATGCGCAGGAAGGACATGCCGTGCCGGTGCCGGCAGTGCAGGATTTTGCTTTCCTCACAGCGCTGGATCATGCGTTGACGCTGCGCTGGCAGGGCGGAGAACGGGTGCTGCAAAAGGGCGATACGGTATATCTGCCGACCAGTTGCCCCGCGTGTGAGGTGGTCGGCACGGGACGCGCGGCAGTGTCCATGCCCAAATAAGGATGCGCTTGCCCCTGCCGGAACAAAGACCGATTCAGCGAGCATAAAAGCAGCGCCATGGAAAAGGAATCACTCCTTTAACCATGGCGCTGCAGCATGTCGACAAATCCTATGAGAAGGTGTCGGAGGGGCATGATGCCCCTCTGACTGGATTCGTATCGACCGGCTATGCCGGTCGGGCGGGGTGGTTTCGGCCAAAGGCGAAACCCTTCCTTCCATTTTTCACGGCCGTCAGCTTTGCTGACAGTGAAAAATGCAAACTCGACAAAGTGGCAAAGCCACTTTGTCGACATGCTGCAGCACCATGGAAAAGGAATCACTCCTTTAACCATGGCGCTTTTTTTGCATGAATCCGGCATTCATTTGTGCCCCAGCACCGCCAGCGCGTAACGCACGGTTGCCATGGCGTCCGCGCAATAGGCATCCGCGCCTATGGCGTCGGCCATTTCCTGCGTCAGCACCGCACCGCCGACGGCTACCTTACAATCCGGCGCTTCCCGGTGCAGGAGCGCTACGGTTTTGGCCATGGCCGGAACGGTGGTGGTCATCAGGGCGGAAAGGCCAACCATGTGCAAGTGATGATCCCGAACGGCGGCCAGCGTGGCTTCCGGGGTCACATTCTTGCCCAGGTCAAACACTTCGAAGCCATAGGAGGACAGCAGCACCCGCACGATGTTCTTGCCGATATCATGCACATCGCCTTCCACAGTAGCCAGGGCCAGGGCGCCTGCACTCTCACGCTTTTCTCCGCTGGAAGCCAGGGCGATTTCCAGCACGGCAAAGGCGGACTGGGCAGCTTGTGCGGCCATCACCAGCTGGGGCAGGTAGAGCTTGCCGTGCTCATAATCGCTGCCAACGCGGCTCAGGGCCGGCAACATCCGTGTTTCCACCACCTGCAGGGGCGCTTCGCCTTCCGCTAGGCGCTGCTGAGCCAGGCGGCGGGCGTCCAGTTCGAGCCCGCAGTAGACGCTTTCTTCCAGCGTCAGCTCCTGCCGGGTCATGGGTGCGGCGGCCTCATCCCCAAAGCGCGCCACATAGCCCGCGCAGCCTGTGTCCCTGCCGGTGAGAGCCAGGGCGCAGCAGTAAGCGTCCATCACCTCGGGCAGCAGCGGATTGGCAATGGCGGCATCCAGCCCGGCAAACATTGCCGCAGGCAGGAACGCTGCATTCAACCGTCCGCGTGCAGGCAGGCCGAAGGAGACGTTGCTTACCCCTAGGATAGTACCCACGTGAAGCTCCTGCTTGATTCGGCGGATGGTCTCCAGGGTGATGACGGCGTTGTCCGCGCCGGTGGACACGGTCATGGTCAGCGCGTCCAGGAGAATGTTCCGCCTGGGAATGCCGGCGTGCTCACATGCCTGCACAATGTGCCGGGCAATGGCCATGCGTCCTTCTACGGTTTCGGGGATGCCGCTTTCATCCAGCAGCAGACCCACCACACACCCGCCGTATTTGCGGGCAAGGGGCAGCACCGCCTCCAACACTTCCTGTTTGCCGCTGACGGAGTTAATCAGCACTTTGCCGCACACGCACCTCAGCCCTGCTTCCAGCGCCGCAGGGTCGGCGGAATCCAGCTGGAGCGGCAGAATGGATACGCCCTGAACAGCCTTCACGGCCTTTTTCATCCATGCGCTTTCATCAAGCCCAGGAAGCCCCACGTTTACATCCAAGGCCTGTGCGCCCGCTTCCTGCTGGCGCAGCGCCTCGCGCATCAGCCAGCTTTCATCGCCTGTGCGCAGGGCTTCCTTCATGGCCTTTTTGCCTGTGGGATTGATACGCTCGCCCACAATGATGGGCTTTTCACTCATGTTCACGGCCATGGCGGAGGAGGAAATCCACATGTCCGTCACAGGGGGGATGGGAACAGGGCGCACATCCTGGCAGGCTTCAATCATGCAGCGGATGTGCTCCGGCGTAGTGCCGCAGCAGCCGCCCAGCAGCCATGCGCCGCTTTCCGCCAGTACCCGGGCATACACGGCGAAGGTTGCCGCATCATCAGGAAAGACGGTCTGCCCATCCTGCAAAACGGGCAAACCCGCGTTGGGCTGCACCAGAAGGGGCTTGTCCGTCACTTTGCGGATGCGCTGCAAAAGCGGCAGCATCTGCTCGCCGCCCAGCCCGCAGTTGAGCCCGATGACGTCCACATCCAGCCCATCCAGCAACACAGCCATGGCTTCGACTGTGCCGCCGGTGAGCAGCTTGCCGTTTCCGTCGGCGGTCATGGTGGCCAGGATGGGCAGCCGGCTGTGCTCCCGCACGCCCAACACAGCGGCCTTCATTTCATAAGGATCGGCCATGGTTTCAATGAGCGCCATATCAGCGCCTGCGCTTTCTCCGCATTCGGCCACTTCACCAAAGATGGCCACGGCCTCCTCAAAAGCCAAATCGCCCATGGGGGCAAGCAGCTTGCCTGTGGGGCCGATATCCAGCGCCACATGGCCGTGGCCTGCCTCTTCGCAGGCGCGTCGGGCAAGCTTCACCCCGGCAAGCACAACCGGGCGCGTATCATTGCCGTATTTCAGGCGGTTTGCGCCGAAGGTGTTGCTGGTCACCACATCGCTTCCTGCAGCAAGATAGCGCGCATGAACCGCCTGCACACGTTCAGGGTGCAGAAGATTCCAGGTTTCCGGCTTTTCGCCCGGCGTAAGTCCCGCGGCCTGCAGCTGCGTGCCCATGCCCCCATCAAAGAAAATCAATGTATCGCCAAGGCTTATCATGGCAGCGACCTCCCTGCGTCAGCTTTCAAAATGCGAACATGCAAAAGGATTACCGGATGATTTCGGACAGATTGGCCATGATTCTTTCCGCAATCCAAGGCTTATTCATGGTATAAAGATGGATATGCCGGATGCCGTTGGCAACTAGGTCAACAATCTGCTCGGTGGCAAAAGCGATGCCGGCCTGCGTCATGGCGGCAGGGTCATGGCTGAAGCGGTCGGCAATGGTGGCGAATCGCGGCGGCATGATGGAACCGGACAGCTTGATGACCCGCTCCACCTGCCGTGCATCGCAAATGGGCATGATGCCTGCGCACACCGGCACGTCAATGCCTGCCCGCAGCGCGCGGTAGAGGAAATTGTACAGGATGCCGTTATCAAAGAACATCTGCGTTACCAGAAAGTTCGCACCTGCGTCCACCTTGCGCTTGAGATAGTCCATATCCTGCATGCGGCCGCCGCTTTCCGGGTGTCCCTCAGGATAACATGCCGCGCCTACGCAGAAGTCGCCCTTTGAATGGATGAAGCGAATCAGCTCCGACGCATAGGGAAAATCCCGGCAGGGTTCGCCCTCCCGGGGCAAATCGCCCCGCAGGGCCAGCACGTTGCGGATGCCTATATCCTGCATGGTGGAAAGCAGCTGCGTTACCTGATCGCGGCTGGACTGTACGCAGGTCATGTGGCAAAGGGGTTCAACACCGCATGCCTGTACAACGCTTGCCAGATGCAGGGTATGGTTGGCAGTGCTGCCTGCCGCGCCATAGGTCACGGACATGAATGCCGGGTGCAGCGCAGCAATTTTTTTCACTGCTTCCTCGGCCTGATGCAGTCCTTCAAATTTTTTTGGCGGGAAAACCTCGCAGGACAGGCGAACGGCGTCCTCCGACAACATGGATGCGATACGCATGAAAGAACGACTCCTTATAGGCAAAGATAAAAGAGGCGGGGTCTTTGGAAAGCCTGTCAGGCCAGGAAGCGGAAAAGGCTCACGAAAGGCGACAGCACGTAGATGGTCAGTCCCTTCAGGAAGGGCATCACACTTTGCGGCGCGGAAGCGTAAACGGCTTCTGCCTGCTCGTTTACGGGGGAGGACTGGGCAATCAGCGCGTCCATACCATTTCCCAGTTGCGCGGCCAGGGGCTTGCTGTACACGGCCAGCATCAGCTCCGTGTCGATATAGGCCGAACGGGGGTCAACGTTGAAGGAGCCGAATACGCTCAGGCAATCGTCAATCAGGATGGATTTGGTGTGCATGCTGTAAGCGGACTGCTGCTCCAGCACGCGCGCGTCCATGCGGTTGGTCATACCGCGATGGAACACGCCGTCCGCCGAAGCAATGATGTTGTTGCCGCTGGCGGCGGAGTTGGTGATGAGCGTCACGTCCGTATCAAGGGCGCACAGCTGCGAGAGCGCGTCCCGCATGGGGGCGTCCATCACAAAATAGGGGCTTTCCAGGATGACCCGGGTTTTGGCGCTGCCCATCAGGTCAAGCATTTTGGCATAAACAAGCGGTGCTTTGGGGCGGGCGCTGATGTCACCGGAGAGCAGCGCGGTTTTGTCCACCGGAGCAAAGGCTGAAAAATCCGGCAGGGTCAGGTCACGGGTTTGCTGGATTTGTGCCCACATCTCCCGGAGCCGGTCGGCTGCCGCGGAAACTTTGCCTGCCAGCAGACCTGGCACGCTTTCATACCGTGCGGCGCACAACGTGGAAGTCCACATGGCGTCGAAATACTCCGCCACCTGCTGGCATGCGCCGCGGCCTTCCCGGTCGTGGTGCAGCAGAATGTCGCGGTCGTAGTTATAGTTCGGGTTCCCTTCCTGGGAGAGGAACTCATCCGCCACGTTGCGTCCGCCCAGGATCAGCCATTCATCGTCCACCACAAAAAATTTTTCGTGATAGCGGGCATTGAGTCCCATGGGATCCAACAGATTCACCGGGTTGTAGAAGCGGATTTCCACGTTCGGGTGGCTGCCGAGGGCGTAGGCCGCCGGGTCAAGCTTTAGGTTTACAAAGCCGATCAGCCCGTCGATGATCAGCTGAACCCGCACACCGCGGTCAGCCGCGGCCAGCAGGGCGGCGGTCACCTGCGTGCCGCTTTCATCCATGGCATAGATGTACGAGCCTGCCTGGATGCTGCTTTGTGCTCCTGCGATGAGCCGCAGTCGCATATCCAGCGCTTCGCTTCCGGTTTCAAGCATGGTGGCGCTGTCCACATTGGCGTCGGACAGGGCGTTCTCTAACCAATTTTCGGCAAGCTGCGCCTTGGGCGGGAAAGCGTAGGGCAGCACCGCGACGATTGCATAAACCAGCAGGAGCAGCAGCACAATACGCCGGATCCTTCGCCCAATGGAGTGCTTTTTCTTTCTCTGGGGTGTAAGCTGTGGCTGCGCCATGGAAAATCCTCCTTGCGGATGGTGCGTTGTGTGTTTCAAGGCCGTCCATAGAAGAAAAATGTGCGGAAGGGACGACTGCGTCCGTCACTTCTTTGGGTGACATGCTTCTTCATTGCCAAGCAAAAGGCGGTAGTACGCGCGAATACGCCCGTCATAGGCGGGCATAACCCGTAGCCGCACAAACCCTGCTTTTTCAAAAGAACGGAAGGAAGGTACATTGTCCGGATCAACCGTGGCATACATGGCGCGGCATCCAAGCGCTTCTGCCCGGCGGCGGAAAAAGGTCAGAAACGCACTGTGAATCCCCTGCCGCCGCCATGCCGGATCCACGATAACATCCCGGAAATCGAAGGAGCGGGCGCTCTCGTCCCCTACCTTGGCGGCGTAGCAGCCGCCGGGATGCGTTTCCCCTGCGCATGCGACCCCGAAGGCAATCAGCGCGCCTTTTTCCCAAAGGCCGCAGGCATAACCGCAGCGCGTATCCTGTGCGAATTCTTCCGGTGCATTTGGAAAATACCACCGCTTGTCCGGCAGCGCCAGGAGCATCTTTTCCTGTAGCAGGAGCATTTGCGGCACGTCCGCTTCGGTGAGCGGCACTATCCGGGAAAGCCAGTCGGGCATGGGCTTCGACTCCTTTCATTAAAACATGTTTTCTTTCGACCCTGCGGGCAAAAATCCCTGCTTGACAGTCGCGGGAAGGTCACGTATGATAATCGGAAAACTTTGAGGAGGAACGGCGATGACGATTATTTGGGACTGGAACGGCACGCTGCTGGACGATGTGGAGGTCATGATTGCATCGGACAACCGGGTGTTTGAACGCCGGGGATTGCGGCGCATCACCCTGGAGGAGTACAGGCACCTTTTTCGCCATCCCGTGGCAGATTTTTATGCGGAGCTAGGCATCACGGGCGACGCATTTCGGCAGGTTTCCCGGGAGTGGCTGGAGGAGTACACGGTCGCGTCCAAACAGTGCGGTTTGCGCGGCGATGCGGCGGATACGCTGCGCCGCTTCCATGCGGCGGGCTTCCGGCAGGCGCTCATCAGCGCCAGTCCCGCGAAAACCTTGCACGAGCAGGTGGCACGCTATCCAGAGCTGAACGGAATGCTGGACGATGTGCTGGGGCTTGGCGATATCTATGCGGCCAGCAAGGTGACATTGGCCGGGGACTATCTCCGAAGCAAGGGGATCCATCCGGCGGATACGGTGTTCCTCGGTGATACCACCCATGACGCAGAGGTGGCGCAGGTTGCCGGGTGCCGCTGCCTGCTGATTTCCGGAGGGCATCAGGAGGATGCGGCGCTGCATGCAACGGGCATGCCGGTGCTCCCGTCCCTTGCGGCAGCGGCGGAGCTGCTCGGCGCGTGACCGGTGCGGACTGCCGATGAGCAGCGCCGATGTTCAGAAAAACCTTTTGGGAATAAAATATGTAATTTATCTCAATCCTTTATTGACAACTACCAAACAAACGTTTATAATGGACTCAGAAGTTCCCGGAAGGAACAATACAACTCCATAGGAGGGATTCCATTATGAAGAAATTCCTGGCAATCCTGCTCTCGGCTATGATGGTGCTCAGCTGCGCTGCTTTTGCGTCCGCTGAGGAAGTGGATAAGGATCTGCTGGCTGCCGCACAGGCGGACGGTGAGCTGATCGTTTATGGCTCCGCTGAGGAAGCTTATGTTTCCGCGGCCTGCCAGAACTTCGAAAAGCTCTATGGCATTAAGGTGAGCTATCAGCGCCTGTCCACGGGCGAAGTGCAGGCCAAGATCACCGAAGAAAACGGCAACCCCAGCGCGGACGTGTGGTTCGGCGGCACCTCCGATCCCTATGCGGAAGCGGCCAGCGCCGGTTTGCTGGAAGCCTATGACGCCAAGAACGCTTCCCACTTGGTGAATGCTAACTATCGCGACGCCGATGGCAAGTGGTACGGCATTTATAAGGGCATCCTGGGCTTCATGGTCAACACCGATGAATTGACCCGCTTGGGGCTGGAAGCGCCCAAGGATTGGGATGATCTGATCAAGCCCGAATACAAGGGTCTGATCTGGATGTCCAACCCCGCCACCGCCGGCACGGCCAAGCTGGTCATCAACACCATGGTGCAGAAGAAGGGCCTTGACGAGGCCATGGAATACTTCAAGGAGCTGGATAAGAATATCGCGCAGTACACCAAGTCCGGCTCCGGCCCCTCCAAGAAAGTTGGCATCGGCGAGTGCGTCATCGGCATCGGTTTCCTGCATGACGGCATCACCCAGATCCTGGACGGCTATGACAACATCCAGCTGGTGATTCCTTCTTCCGGCACCTCCTTTGAAATCGGCGCAACCGCCATCTTCAAGGGCGCCAAGCACATGAACGCCGCTAAGCTGTGGATCGAATATGCCCTCAGCCCGGATTGTGTGAACCTGGCTAAGGACAACGAGAGCTATCAGTTCCTGGTGATCGACAACGCCGAGCAGCCCAAGGAAGCCGCTGAGTTCGGCCTGGATCCTGATAACGTGATCGACTATGACTTTGCTGACGCCAAGGCCAACACCTCCAAGTATGTGGAAGATTTCTTCAACGCCGTTGGCTCCGACGATCGCTTCCAGACGAAGTAAGATTAGCAAAAATGCTGCGGACAAAAGTGGCCCGCGGGCAATGGTTTGCAGTTTTTCCGGGGGGATGGTTCACGGCCATTCCCCCTTTGTGAATCAATTTGATAGTTGAGGTGGTGCAGCCGTGGCAACGGCAAACAGCAAGCGCCTGGACAGAAAGAAGTTTTTCGGTGATCCCCTGCTGGTTATCACCATTGCCATTCTGTTGGTTTTCCTGGCGCTGTTTATCCTCTATCCTCTGGCCATGCTGCTGGTGGACAGCGTTTATGAAGCGGCCACCGGGCTAACGTTGAGCGTGTTCGGGCGTGTGTTGGGCATGGCGCGGTTCCGCACGGCGTTTTCCAACACCATTGTGCTGGGGCTGATAACCGGTCTCGGCTCCACACTGCTGGGGTTGCTCTTCGCGTATGTGGATGTGTATGTCCGCATCCGTTCCCGGGTGGTCAAGAAGCTTTTTGATGTGGTGAGTATGTTGCCGGTGGTATCCCCACCCTTTGTGCTCAGCTTATCCATGATTCTGCTTTTTGGCCGTTCGGGTATCATCACCCGCACCATTCTGGGAATTTATGATGCGGATGTGTATGGGCTCAAGGGAATTGCCATTGTGCAGATCCTCACCTTTTTCCCTGTGTGCTACATGATGATGAAGGGTCTGCTCAAGAACATTGACCCCTCCTTGGAGGAAGCCAGCCGTGATATGGGCGCTTCCCGCTGGAAGGTGTTCACTTCCGTGACGTTGCCGCTGATGCTGCCCGGCATCGGTAATGCGTTTCTGGTTACCTTCATCGAGTCCGTGGCTGATTTTGCCAACCCCATGATGATTGGCGGCAGCTATGATACGCTGGCCACAACCATCTACTTGCAGGTAACCGGCGGCACCTACGACAAGGCGGGCGCATCGGCCATGGCTATTATCCTGCTGATGTTGACGCTGGTGCTTTTCCTGATCCAGAAGTATTATCTGGAGCGGAAAACCGCGCAGACGCTCACCGGCAAAGCCAGCCGGGAGCGCATGCTTATCACCGACCGCAGTGTGCGGATTCCGCTCATCACGCTGTGCTCGCTGGTCAGCGCGTTTGTGGTGCTCATGTACATTTCCATCCCCTTCGGCGCGCTTTTCAAGCTCTGGGGCAAGGATTACAGCCTGACCTTCAAGCATTTTGAGTACATGATGAAATACGACGGGCTCAAGGCTTTCCGCGACTCCTTTATCCTGTCCATCATTGCCGCGCCCATCACCGCGCTTTTGAGCATGATTATCAGCTATATCGTGGTGAAGAAGAAATTCCGCTCCAAGGCCTTCATTGAGTTTGTGTCCATGCTGGCCATGGCCGTGCCTGGCACGGTGCTGGGCGTGGGTTATATCCGCGGCTTTGCCACAGGCGTGTTCCACACGGGCTTTCTGGAGGGCATCTACGGCACGGGGCTGATCCTGATTATTGTTTTCATCGTGCGCAGCCTGCCGGTGGGTACCCGCAGCGGTATTTCCGCGCTGCGGCAGATTGATAAATCCATTGAGGAATCAGCTTACGATATGGGTGCGGGCAGCGGCCGCGTGTTTATGACCGTTACGCTCCCCCTCATCAAGGATTCATTCTTCAGCGGTTTGGTCACATCGTTCGTGCGGTCCATCACCGCTATTTCCGCCATCATTCTGCTGGTGACGCCGAAGTACCTGCTCATCACCTGCAAGATTAATGAATTTGCCGAAAAGGGCAAATACGGCGTTGCCTGCGCCTATGCCACAGTGCTGATCGCCATTGTGTATGCGTCCATTATGCTGATGAACCTGGTCATGAAGGGGTTTGGCACCAGCAAAAAGCAGAAAGCAGGCAAAACCACCAAACGCAAGGAGGTTGTGGCAAATGGTTAAGGAGCCTAAAGGCGTTAAGCTCGACCATATTTCAAAGATTTATCAGGATCCCAAAACAGGGGAAGACTTCTATGCGGTGAAAGATGTGAGCCTGGACATTGCGCCGGGCAGCTTCATCACCTTGCTGGGACCCTCCGGCTGCGGCAAAACAACGACCCTGCGCATGATTGCAGGCTTTGAATCGCCGGATGAAGGGGAAATCTACCTAGGCGGCGAGGCGATCAACGAGTTGACGCCCAACAAGCGCGATACGGCCATGGTGTTCCAGAGCTATGCGCTGTTCCCCCACTATAACGTGTTTGACAATGTGGCCTATGGCCTGAAGCTGCGCAAGGTGCCTAAAGCGGAAATTGAGCGCCGGGTGACGGAAATCCTGGCCATGGTGGAGCTTTCCGGCATGGAAGGCCGCATGACCAACCAGCTTTCCGGCGGCCAGCAGCAGCGTGTGGCGCTGGCACGGGCTCTGGTGGTGGAGCCGGGCGTGCTGCTGTTTGACGAGCCGCTGTCTAACCTGGATGCAAAGCTGCGTGTGCAGATGCGCACGGAAATTCGCCGCATTCAGCAGAAGCTGGGTATTACCGCCATTTACGTGACCCACGATCAGGCGGAAGCCATGTCCATTTCCGACCAGATTATTCTCATGCGCAAGGGCGTCATTGCGCAGATGGGAACGCCTATGGAAATTTACTATCATCCCAACAGCGAGTTTGTGGCAGATTTCATTGGAGAGTGCAACTTCCTGCCCGGTGTGGTGGAAGCGTCCACCCCGCAGGAGACGGATGTGCGCGTTGGCGACAAGGTGGTCACGGTGCTTTCCGATGTGAATGCTTATAAGGGTGACCGGTGCGAAATTGTTCTGCGCCCTGAGGCCATTGCTATTGGAGACAGCGGTATGCTGCCCTGCACGGTGGAATTGAGCTGCTTTATGGGCAGCTATCAGAACTATCATGTGCGCGTTGGCGACACACTGGTGAAAATTGCTGACAACTGCCCTGTGAACAAGAAAATTTTCGCAGTGGGCGACCAGGCGTTCATTTCCTTTGACAAAGCGTGCGCACACCTGCTGTAAAAAAGACCCGAGATTATTGCTGGTGGAATTTACCCTGCGGAAAGCAAGCTTTCCGCAGGGCTTTTGCATGGCGTTGAGAAGCTGGAAAGGAGGAATATCTCCTCCCGGTCAAGTGAATAAGCCGCCTGAAAGCGGAAAGAAGGCAGCCTGCACCGGGAATTTTGGCAAACCTTCGCAGTGTTTTCACGGCGCGGTGTGCTTTACAATCCCATCAAAAAACAGTATAATGAAACAAGTACCTGTGGGGGTGCGCTGTTTAACGAACAAAAAAACGGCGCAACGGGTGCGCTTGGACTGCGCGGAGGTGCACCTTGTATGTCCTCTGGCAGCAAAAACGAATGGATTCCGCTGCGCTTTGCAGCGTTTTGACCCCCGAAAGAGGGAGGCAGCATGGCGAAAACAATCGCAATAACCAACCAGAAAGGCGGCGTGGGCAAAACGACCACTGCCGTGAATCTCACGGCCATTTTGGCGGACATGGGACAGCGTGTGCTGGTGGTTGACCTTGACCCGCAGGGCAATACAACCAGCGGCTATGGACTCAAGGCCGGGGAAAACTGCGTATATGAAGCGCTGCTGGGGCGTGTGCCGCTCAAAAACTGCATTCGTCCCACACGGGTGCCGAACCTGTCCCTTGTGCCGGCAGATATTCGCCTGGCGGGGGCGGAGCTGGAGCTGGTGGAGGTGGAGCAGCGGGAGTTTCGCCTGAAAACGGAGCTCAAACAGGTTCAGCGCGATTATGACTTTATTTTCATTGATTGCCCGCCGTCGCTGAGCTTGCTGACGTTGAACGCCATGGCGGCGGCGGATCGGGTGATGATCCCCATTCAGTGCGAATACTATGCGCTGGAAGGCGTGACGAGCCTGATGAACACCATCAGCCGGGTCAAGCGCACCATTAACCCGCGGATTGACATCGAGGGCGTGCTGCTGACCATGCTGGACGGCCGCACGAATTTGGGGCTGCAAGTGGTGGATCAGGTGAAGAAGCACTTCAAAAAGAAAGTCTATGCCACCACCATTCCGCGCAGCGTGCGCCTGGGCGAAGCGCCGTCCCACGGCGAGCCGATTCATGTATATGACCCGCGCTCTGCCGGTGCGGTGGCTTATCGTGCGCTGGCAGTGGAATTTTTGCGGGACAATGGCGTGAAAGTGAAGGAATAAGCGGCGTATGCTGCGTTTTCCCAAAGCCGGGGCATCGGGGACTCTGCGTTTTTGCAACGGACTCCTTGTGCTTTGCAAAGCCAGGAGAAACGGTTTTTGCAGTGGCAAAGGGACAGAGAAGGTTTTTTTCAACTGGGGATGCAAAGCACAAATTGATCACGGGAAGAGGAGAGCATATGGCAAAGAAGAGCCGTGGACTGGGACGAGGGTTGGATGCGCTGCTGCCGGAAAGCGATGAAATGGAAGCCGGAATTCAGCAGATTGCTATCGGGGATATTGACCCGAACGGGGATCAGCCTCGCCGCAGCTTCCCGGATGAATCCCTGGCCCAGCTGGCGCAGTCCATCCGCGATCAGGGCGTGTTGCAGCCCATTCTGGTGACGCCGCAGATGGGCGGACGCTATCGCATTGTGGCCGGCGAACGCCGCTGGCGTGCCAGCCGCATGGCCGGGCTGGATACAGTGCCCTGCATTGTGCGGGACATGGACGTGATCCAGCAGATGGAAATTGCGCTGGTGGAAAACCTGCAGCGGGAGGATCTGAACCCCATGGAGCAGGCGTCGGGCATCCGTGCGCTGATGCGCCAGTGTGGTTACACCCAGGAGGCAGTGGCGCTTCGGCTGAGCAAGAGCCGCCCGGCGATTGCCAACCTCCTGCGGCTTTTGACCCTGCCCCAGGATGTGCAGGAGCTGATCCGTCAGGGACAGCTGTCAGCAGGGCATGCCCGCGTGCTGGCGGGATTGGATGAAGACGACGCAAAGTCCGCGCTGGCCAAGGAAACGATTGAGAAGGGATACTCCGTGCGGCAGCTGGAGGAGATGGCGGCGCAGCGCAGGGGCGGAAACACGGCAGCGCCCGCAGCACATCGCAGGCTGCGGCAGCTGCCGGTGGAGCTTAAGGAGCTGGAAGGCCGCATTCGGGAAACCATGGGTATCCGTGCTACGTTGACCGGCAGCGCGCGCAAGGGCAAAATTGTGCTGACTTATTATTCCGAGGAAGAATTGGAACATTTGAACGATCTGCTGCAGCGGATGCAGGAAATGTGAGGCGCAAGTGCGCGGCACAGCCGCTTTCTCCGTGCACACGAAACAGACGCGCCGGAGAATGAAACCCAATGCCCATGGAAGGATGATTGACAATGAACAAGCAGGAGATGCCGAATCTTCCGCGATGGGACGGGAAACTGTCCCACCCTTTTTACAGCCATGTGGTGAAGCGTGTGCTGGACTTTCTGCTGGCACTGCTTTTGCTGATACCCGGGTGCATTGTGATGCTGCCCCTGGCAGTGTGGGTGAAGCTTGACTCCAGGGGGCCGGTCTTCTATCGCGCTATTCGCGGCGGGTATCACAACAAGCCTTTTTATATCCTCAAGTTTCGCTCCATGGTGGTGGATGCGGACAAGAGCGGCGGATGCACGGCGCTCAACGACAGCCGGGTGACCCGTGCCGGGCGCGTGATGCGCCGGTTGAAACTGGATGAGCTGCCGCAGCTGTTTAATATCCTCAAGGGCGACATGTCCTTTGTAGGGCCGCGGCCGGAACTGCTGCTGTATACCACCCAGTACACCAAGGAGCAGCAGTGCATCCTGTGGGTGCGGCCGGGCATCACCGACCGATCCAGCATTGTGTATATTGCCCAGGACGAGCTGGTGGGCGAAGAAAACCCCGTGGAGAACTTTGAAAAATATATCCTGCCGGAAAAGAACCGCTTGCGGGTGGAATATGCCATGCATCAATCCTTCCCGCTGGATTGTCAGCTTTTCTTTGAGACCATTGGCGGGGTGTTTGGCAAGGCGAAGAAAATGGCGGACGAAAAGGCCGCCGCGCACAAGGAGGCGCCCCATGCCTGAAAAAACCTATACGGAATGGACGCACGCAGCCTTTGGAACGGAGAAAATCCACACGGAGGATCCGCGGGTGCTGGCGTGGCTGATCCGCCGCCATGGGCTGGAAATGACGCACCTGAGCCGGGGCAGCCATATCGGCGCGATTTTTTCCCTGGCAGAGATTATGGCGGTGCTTTACACAGGCGTGCTGCATGTGGATCCGAAAAATCCATGCATGCCTGAGCGGGACCGGCTGATCCTGAGCAAAGGACATGCGGGCGCGGCCGTGTATGCGGCGCTAGCTGAACGCGGCTTTTTTCCGGTGGAGGAACTGAAGACGCACTATCAGAACGGATCGCGGCTATCGGGGCATGTGAGCCACAAAGGCGTGCCGGGGGTGGAGTTTTCTACCGGTTCGCTGGGGCACGGGTTGTCCGTGGCAAGCGGCATGGCGCTGGCGGCCAAGCTGGACAAAAAGCAGCATCGGGTGTATGCAGTGCTGGGCGACGGCGAGTGTGACGAGGGCGCGGTGTGGGAGGCGGCTCTGCAGGCGCACCAGTATCGGTTGGACAACCTGATTGCGGTGATTGACCACAACCGGATGCAATCCCTTGATTTTTGTGAAAACACCCTGGCGTTGGAGCCCTTTGGAGACAAATGGCGCGCCTTTGGCTGGAACGTCATCACAGTGGATGGACACGATGTGGACGCGCTGCAGGAGGCTTTCCGGCAGGCAAAGGACGCAATGGGCAAAGAGAAACCAACCGTAATCATTGCGGTGACGGTGAAGGGCAAGGGTGTAAGCTTTATGGAAAACGACATCCTTTGGCATTACCGCACGCCCCAGGGAGAAGAATACGAAGCGGCGCTGAAGGAACTGGAGGCGCAAAGGCCATGAGAGATGCATTCACCCGTGCGCTGATGCGCGAAGCTGCGCAGGATCCCAGGCTGACGCTGATTACCGGCGACCTTGGCTTTGGTGTGCTGCGCCCATTTTGGGAAACGTATCCGGAGCAGTTTGTGAACGCGGGCATTGCCGAGCAAAGCATGACCGGCCTGGCTGCCGGTATGGCGCGGGAAGGCCGCACGGTGCTGACGTATTCCATCGGCAATTTTCCGACGCTGCGCTGCCTGGAGCAGATTCGCAACGATTGCGCTTATCATGACGCCAACGTGAAAGTGGTTTGCGTGGGCGGTGGATTTGTGTACGGCAGCCTTGGCATGAGCCACCATGCCACAGAAGATATGGCCATGTTGCGCGCGCTGCCGGGGGTGACGGTGTTTACGCCCGGTGACCCGGCGGAAGTGGAGGCGGTGGTGCCGGTGATGCTGCGAACCCCGGGCACGTGCTATCTGCGCCTGGGACGGGGCGGTGAGCCGACGCTGCACACAGCGCCTGTGGAGAACTGGCGGCTGCCCGGAGCGCTGACTTTGCGGCAAGGCACGGATGTGGCGCTTTTGTCTGCCGGGGGAATTCTGACGCAGACGGTGAGTGCGGCGGACATGCTGCAAGCTCAGGGCGTATCGGCGGAGGTTGTATCCTTTCCGTGCATCAAACCCATTGATGCGGACAAGATTCGTGAGCTGGCAGGCCGCTTCCGCCATGTGGTGACGGTGGAGGAGCACAACGTGGTAGGCGGGTTTGGTTCTGCAGTGGCGGAGGTGCTGGCGGAAGCCGGCGCGGGCTGCAAACTGCACCGCATCGGCATGCCGGACGTGTATTCCTGCGTGGTGGGCACGCAGCAGTATCTGCGCGGCGTATATGAAATGGATGACAAGGCGATCTGCGCGAGGACGCTGGAATGGCTTAAGCAGCCATGACGGGGAGAAAAGCGCCGAACCGTAAAGGAGCATTAGGACGCAGATGGAAGAGAGCAAACTGACACTGGAGGAAATCCACGCGGAGCTGCTGGAGCAGCTGCGGGACATTGTGGCGGTGTGCAACCGGCACAACATTTCCTATAACCTGATGTGCGGCACCCTGTTGGGCGCGGTGCGGCACAAGGGATTCATCCCGTGGGACGATGATGTGGATCTGCTGATGACGCGGGAGGAATTTACCAAGTTCCGGCAGATATATCCCAAGGAGTGCGACAAGCGGTTTGAACTGACATATTTGGATACGTGGACGCCCCGGGTGATGAACCATGACCCGGAAAAGGCGGCGGCATTCACGGACTTTTTCATTCTGGATCCTTTGCCGGCGCCGGGGCTGAAGCGGAAATTGCACTACCTGCACCTGCACCTGCTGCAGGGTATGATGAAGAAGCATGTGGACTACAGCCGCTTTGGGCTGAAGAACCGCATCCTGCTGCATGCAACACACGTGCTGGGGCTGCCCTTCAGCTATGCATGGAAAGCAAAGCGCTATGAGCAGGTATCCACGAAGGTGAAAACGGGCAATGACCTGCACATGTCCAACGGCGCGTTTGAGCTGATGATGCACGTGTGGCACCCGGAACAGTTTGAGAAGAAGATAACGGTGCCCTTTGAGGGAATACCGTGCCTGATTCCCGAAAAGTATGACGAGGTGCTGACGATTTTGTTCGGACCGGATTACATGACCCCACCGCCGCCGGAGGAGAGGGTAGCCAAGCACCTGGATGTGTGATGCGGCGGGTTATGCTGCCTGCGCTGCGGCGTGAAATCCCTTTTGCAAAAAGAGAGGAGTTTTCCATTGAACAACGGGTTTTCCTATGAATTGAAGCACATTTGCAAGCAGTCCGGCGCAAGGCTGGGCGTGCTGCATACGCCCCACGGCGATATTCAAACGCCGATTTATATGCCTGTGGGCACGGCGGCCACGGTGAAGGCCATGACGCCCCGGGAAATGGAAGAGATCGGCACGCAGATTCTGCTCAGCAACACGTATCACCTGCACCTGCGCCCGGGCGAGGAGCTGATCCGAGAAGCGGGCGGGCTGCACAACTTCATGGATTGGCATAAGCCGATTCTTACAGACAGCGGCGGATTCCAGGTGTTTTCGCTGGCGGGCATTCGCACCATCAAGGAGGAAGGGGTGACCTTCCAAAGCCACATTGACGGATCCCGGCATTTCATCGGCCCGGAGACGTCCATGGACATCCAACAGGCGCTTGGATCGGACATTGCGATGGCCTTTGACGTGTGCAGCCCCTATCCCTGCGATTATGACACGGCGAAGATCAACATGGAGCGAACCCACCGCTGGGCGGCGCGCTGCAAGGCGCATCATACCCGGGAGGATCAGGCGCTGTTCGGCATTGTGCAGGGCGCGTTCTACAAGGATTTGCGCATTGAAAGCGCGAAAACCCTTGCGGACATGGATTTTATCGGCTACGGCATCGGCGGCCTGTCCGTGGGTGAACCCAAGCCTGTGATGTACGAAATGCTGGAAGAGATTGCGCCCTATATGCCGGTGAACAAGCCGCGCTATTTGATGGGCGTTGGCACGCCGGACTGCCTGCTGGAGGGCGTGCTGCGGGGCGTGGACATGTTTGACTGCGTGCTGGCAACACGCATTGCCCGCAACGGCACCGTGCTGACGAGCAAGGGGCGTGTGGTTATCAAAAACGCCCAGTATGCCCATGATTTCGGCCCCATTGATGAAGAGTGCGACTGCTATGCGTGCCAGCACTTCTCCAGGGCGTACATCCGGCACCTGTTCAAGGCCGGGGAAATCACCGGCGGGCGGCTGGCATCCATCCACAATTTGCGTTTCCTCATCCACCTGATGGAGGAAATTCGTCAGGCCATTGCGGAGGATCGCTTCTTGGACTTCCGCCGTGACTTCTACAGCAAATATGATATGAGCAGAAATTTCTGACACCAATGCAAGAGAGGGGAGGAACCGCTTTTTCCAAGCGGTAGCCTCCCTTTTTGTGTAAACAGCATTCATAGTTCGGAGAAAGTGGGATGCGGAAAGGGCTGGACGCGAATGTTGGAAGCTGAAAGCGAACAACAAAAATTGCATTGAATTTAACAAAAATACCTTTTATGAAAAATGGGAGGGAAAAAGCAAAACGATATTGAATGTTTCTTTTTAATAGAAAACAGACAGATGTAAGAAGAAAAATTAACAATAAATAAACAGGAAAGGAAGGAAAAAGTACAGAGCAGAGGTGATAAACAGAAGCTTGGTCATGAAGAGAGAAAGAAAATGAAAGGCGTTCAGATGATGACAAAGGAAAAAAGTGGCTGTTTAAAGAAAATTGGTGCAGAAAATGCTGAGAACAGGAGAGAAAGTAGAGAATCGGTTAAATAGAAGGAAAGACAGGATAACGACAGAAGAGGAGGAAATGCACTATAATGTCTAAGAGGGAAAGATGAGAGCCAAATTATACATAAACAAACAAAGCGTCAGAAAAAAAGACCGCCGAAGGAGGTTGCATGAGGATGAAAAAGAGGTTGTTGTTGATTGCCGTGGCAGTGCTGGCGTGCCTGCTGCTGACGGCGTGCGGCTCGGAGCCGGAAGGGCCGCAGGAATTTGAATATGTGCTGAACAGTACCGGGGAATGGGCACGCCTTGTGCGCTATCAGGGAGAAGCGGCGGAAGTTGTGATTCCCGACACCCTAGGCGGAAAGCCCGTGAAAGAGATTGGCGAGAAGGCTTTTGCCTTTGCACCGCATGTGACCGCGATCACCATTCCGGCAAGCGTGACGAAGATTGACGATCCGTCCTTCTACACGCTGCCAAAGCTGGAAGCCATCACGGTGTCCGAAAACAGCGTTGGCTTCACAGTGGTGGACGGCGTTTTGTATCACAAGAAGATGAAGACCGTGTACTGCTATCCGCAGGGCAAGGCGGGTGACAGCTACACGCTGCCGGACACCATCACCACCATTGGTGCAAAAGCGTTCTATCACAGCCAGCTGAAAAACGTTGAAATGGGCGACAAGGTGACAAAAATCCTTGCGGACGCGTTTGAAGGCAGCGGGCAGCTGGAGAAAGTGAAGCTTTCCGCCAAACTGTCCCAGATTTACGAGAAAGCCTTTGCAGGTTGTGCGAAGCTGACCGGCTTGACGCTGCCGGAGAGCCTGACCTCCATTGCAGCGGGTGCTTTCAGCGGATGCGAAAGCCTGACGGAGATGACCGTGCCCGCCGGCGTGGGCGTGCTGGACGCAGGCGCGTTTGACGGCTGCGTGACGCTTAAAACGGTGAAGGTGCTGGGTAAGGGCGTCCAGCGGGTTTCTGCGCAGACATTCCGTGGCTGCACAGCGCTGGAAAGCGTGCAATACGCTGCGGAGATCCTGGGTGTGGGCGATGAGGCCTTCCAGGGATGCAAAGCACTCAAGGAATTCCAGCTGGGAAACAATGTGGCCATCATTGGCCGCTACGCCTTTGCAAGCTGTGAAAAGCTGGAGGAGATCGCACTGCCGGAGACGCTGAGCGTAATCGGCGCCCATGCCTTGGACGGTACACCGTATCTGGCAGCGCTTGAGGGCGAATACCCCATGGCAGGCGATGGCGTGGTGCTGGCCTATCGCGGTGCACAGACGGAGCTGACGGTGCCTGAAAATGCAAAGAACATCTCCTTCCTGCGGGAGAATGTAACGAAGGTGACAGCCGCCGAAGGACTGCTGATGCTCAATGACGGCGCCTTTGCAAATTGCGAAGCGTTGGAAGAAATCCACTTGCCGAACAGTGTGACGAAAATCGGCACGGATGCATTCCGCGGCTGCAAGACGCTGAAAAGCTTTACCGTGCCGGTGGGAACGACCGCCATCGGCGAAGGCTGCTTTGTGGACTGCGGCAGCTTGGAAAAGTTTGAAGTGGCAAGCGGCAATGCGACCTACACCACCGATCAGGGCGTGCTGTATGACAACAGCCGCAAGTATCTGGTGTGGTATCCGCAGGGAAGCGCCATGACGCAGTATACCCTTCCCTTTGGCCCAACCTTTATTGCGGACAACGCCTTCCGCGGAGCGAAGAATCTGGTGACGGTGGATTGCTCCCAGGCGCAGGATGTGCTGGCCATCGGCGAATATGCCTTTGCGGAATGCACAGCGCTGACTAGCGTGAAGTTCACGGATAATTTTGCCACCATCGGCGCGCACGCTTTTGAAAACGATGCTCAGTTGAAGAACTTCAAGCTCACCTATACCATGACCAAATTGGGCGAGGCGGCTTTCAAGGGTTGCGAAGCGCTGGGCGACCAGGAGATCAGCGGCAACATTGCCAAGCTGGGCGATGAAGCGCTGAGCGGCACCAAGGGAACCTATACAGTGCAGAGAAACACCCTGGCGGAAGAATTTGTGAAGACGTGGCAGCTGAGTTATAAGCGGAAGTAAAAGGGAGAAAAACCATGCAGTTGGAAAACACACGCCTCCTGGTGGAAATTGCGGACAACACGGGCAACCTTATGCGCATCCGTGACAAACAGCGGCAAACGGACTATGCGGTATGCGCGCAGGAACCTTTTCGTGTGACGCGCGCAAATGCGCATGACCGCCTGACACTGACCAAGGCCACGGCCTGCCGGGTGCAGGCGGAGGAGAACGGCGCGAGCGTTTGCTGGCAGCTGGAGGACGGGAGTCGCCTGCATGGGAGAATCACCCTGCTGGAGGACGGCGCAGCGTTTACGTCCCGCCTGGAGGCAGCGCAGGACAGCGAAGTGGTGCTGGTGGAATACCCTGTGATCGGCGGCATGGGCAAGTGGGCAGAGCACATGGAAATGGTGCACGCCTTTGCCACGGGACTGCTGGTGCATGATCCGCTGGACTGCTTTGCCCCGGGTGAGGGCATCCGTTATGCCCCCTATCCGGAATGCTTTTCCGGCGCATCCATGCAGTGCTTTGCCTACTATGGCAAAGGGGCCGGCGGGCTGCGCTTTACGGCGGAGGATGGGGAAAGCCATGCCAAGTGGCTGAACCTGTACCGCAACGGCGATGGCATGGAAGCAACGATGATGTACATCGCCGAAGACATGGGAAAAGGCAAGAGCTTTGCAGCGGAATATCCCTTTACGGTGCGGCTGATGGAGGGAAGAAGCTGGTTTGAAGTGGCCGAGGGCTACAAGGCATGGGCAACTGAACAAAGCTGGTGCAGCATGGGAAAGGTGGCGGAGCGCCGCCATTGCAAATGGCTGATGCGCAGCACGGGGCTGACAACCTTTGGCATTACCGCATCCCATGACCGGACAGCCTACATCAGGCGATATCATCAGGATATTGGCAGCAGCATTTTCCATATCCTGGGCCCGGATTGGACAAAGCAGGACTTTGTGGGACATGTGCCCGGAGCGCTGGAGGAATGGCTGCCGGGGAACTTCAACCAACAGAACCTGGCGGCGATTCGGGAATGCGGAGATCACTTTGCACCCTTTGAGTTTGACTATCTGGTGCACCCGGGTGAAAAAGATGCGGATGCGCTGGAAAAGGCACGGCAGGTATTTCCGCCCCAAGGCCAGACCTACAGCTGCGATGCCTACAATTTCTACATGATGTGTCCGTGCGAGGAATACACGCACAAGCTGCATGTGGAGCGAGACCGCTGCCTGACGGAGAACCATCACCCGGATGGAATGTACTACGATATATCCGCCAACAATCTGCTGCATGTATGCCTGTCCGACAAGCACAAGCACACCAAGGGCGGCGGCACACAGGTGACAAAGGCGTATCAGCGGCTCTACCAGGAGACCAAAGACGCCTGCGGCAAGGCGGAAGGACGATACTTCCCCATCGGCACGGAAATGATGAACGAAGTATTCCTTCCTCAGCTGGATTTTTATCAGGCGCGGGCAGGCGCGCAGCCGGCCTCCGCACTGGAAATGTGGCCCTACAAAAAGCAGCTGAATGCCGGGCAGGCGGAGTTGATTCCCTTGTTTGCAGCCGTATATCATGAATACGGCGCGGTGCGCATGGACGGCTGGGGTAAGCTGGTGGAAGAAATCGGTGACCTATTTTACGATACGGTGGCGAAAACCTATCTGTGGGGCGGGCTGTATGAGATCAACGATGAATACAGCCCCATGGAAGCCATGGATGGCGTGGAAACCCGGAGCGACGAGCACTACTGGCCTTTTGAAAGCTACGGCTACGAATATGCGCCGGGGCGGGCGCGGTATCTGCGGCAGTTTGCGGCACTGCGAACCGGGGCAGGCAACCCCTACCTGAGCTATGGCCGGATGCTGGAGGAACCCCCAATGCCGCCGTTTTATGAAAAAAAGCGCTACTGGCATTACAATCATGGTGCGCAGAGCCGCTTCAGCGGAGAAATCGAGCTGCCGGTGGTGCGTGCCGCAGCCTGGGAAAGCGGGCTGAAGGAACATCCCGGGCGGGCGATTCTGCTGGTGAACACATCGCTCAGCGAGGTGAAGGTGCCGGTGCATTTGCCTGGCGGTTATGATGCGGAGATTCTGACGGATTTTGATCCGGTGCATGAGCCCGAGCGGCGCAGGCTGGGGCAGCAGCAGGATCTGGAGCTTACCCTTCCACCCAGGAAAATTATGATGATTGAGATGACTCCCCAAGGACTCTGATGCAGGTTATGCGCGAAAGGCAGCCTGTTCAAAGTATAATCATTTTCAAAAGGAGGAACCCCAATGAAACGTTTCCTTTCCATTCTGTTGGTGCTGGCCATGCTGCTTAGCATGACGACCTTTGCCCTGGCGGAAAATGCTGACACGACCCTTGAAGCCCCGCCCGCCAAGGAGGGCGAGACGGTTGTGAACTTCTGGTGCATCATGTGGGAAACCTGGAATCAGGACTGGCTGAAGACGCAGGCGTATAACTTCAACGCAAACCCTGAGCGTCCCTTCTATGTGGATCTCACCCTGATGGACGGTGGCACGTGGAACGAGCGCATTGCGGCTGCCCGCGCGGCGGACGATGCGCCTGACATCATTTGCGCCGACTATGCCAGCGTGGCAAACTTCTACCGCATGGGTTACACCCTGGATCTGAAGGACATGATTCCTCAGAGCGCGTGGGACGACCTGCTGGATTCTGCCAAGAGCTTCATCACCGTGGGCGACGCCTATGCCGCCTATCCGTGGATGATGGAGCCCGCCGTGGTGATGTACTATGACAAGAACGCCTTCACCGAAGTTGGCCTGGATCCCGAAAGCCCGCCCACCACGTGGGATGAGCTGGTGGAATACTCCAAGGAGCTGACCACGGCTGACCGCTTCGGCATGGATATCGACACCTCCTACAACATGTGGAGCTGGACCTACACCTCCAACGGCGACTACATGCTCACCGAGGACTGGAGCAAGGCCAACATCAACTCTCAGGGCATGAAGGATTTTGCCGAGCTGTACAAGAACATCCGCGCCGGCGAGTTTGCTTCTCAGACCCGCCTGAAGGAACAGAACGTGGGCGTGTACGCCGTGCTGGAAGGCCGCAGTGCGATCTCCTTCTCTGGCAGCTGGGGCGTTGGCGCCATCAATGTTGACTATCCGGAAAAGATTGACCAGATTGGCGTGGCGGCTGCCCCCACGCAGGACGGTTCTCCCTTCCACTCCACCTCCGGCGGCTGGAGCTTCGCGGTGGATGCGCATGCCAAGCATCCGCAGGAAGCGGCCGACTTCATCTATTACATGCTGGGCAACACCGTGGAGAACGTGGCGGACTTCTTCGTGGCGGCGAACTTTGCCAAGTTCACCACGCGCAAGAGCGTTGCGGACTATCTGGTGGCCAACACCGACGCGTCTAAGGACGAGCGCATTCAGATCATCCAGAGCGACATCATGCCCTATGTGGTGGCTGAACCTGCGTATCCCTACGAAATCACCCAGGATGTGAACAACATGCTGGACGCCATTGCCATCGACGGCAAGGACATCGACGAAGCTTTCACCGAGTGCGAACAGCTGATTGACCAGTACATCAAGGACAATGAGCTGGCAGGCAAGAACCCCCGCGCAGCCAAGTGAAAGAAACTGTGAAACAGAGGGGAGGGGGCGGCAGACCCGCTCCTTCCCCTTTCCCGTGACGATTACGAAGAGATAAAAGACGAGGTGATCCGTTGATGTCGCAGCAGCCTGCGCGGCTTGGCGCAAAGAAGACCAAGCATCGGTCGCCCACCCAGAAAATGGACTATACGACCGCCTATTTGATGATTTTGCCCTCGCTTGTTCTGTTGGGCATATTCGTGCTGTGGCCGCTGTATCAGTCCATCAGCAAATCCCTGACGGACTGGAACTTCTACAACTCCACCTTTGTGGGGCTGAAGAACTATCGCCTGGCATTTAAGAATCCCACATTCCGCAAATCCTTTGGCAACATTCTCAAGTATGTCATCATTTCTGTGCCGCTGGGCATTATTCTGCCATTTCTTTTTGCCCACCTGGTGCGCTCCCTCAAGGGCGTGTACTCTGCGGTGGTAAAAACAACGCTGTATATTCCGTCGATTATTTCCGGCGTGATTGCTTCGGTTATTTTTCTGTTTATCTTTGATTATCAGGGCGGCATCATCAACAACCTGATGCGCAGCATGGGTCTGGCACGTTACAATTTCATGGCGCATCCGACCTCCGCCATGCTCTCCATTATCTTCACCGGCTTTTGGGGCAGCTTTGGCTACAACACGCTTTACCAGCTGGCAGGGCTGAACAATATCCCGGACAGCTATTATGAGGCGGCTGCAC
The DNA here is from genome assembly GCA_934647165.1 of uncultured Clostridia bacterium. GTDB lineage: Bacteria > Bacillota > Clostridia > Christensenellales > Aristaeellaceae > CAKUFA01. The sequence goes on from CAKUFA010000002.1 coordinate 51,122, forward strand.
TGGACGGCTGCGGCGGTTTCCGCAGGATGATTTACATCACGGTGCCGTGCATGAAAAACATCTTCCTGCTGTGCCTGGTCAACGGAATTTCCGGCACGCTGATGATGATGGAGCTGCCCATGCTGATGACCAACGGCGGCCCCAGCAACAGCACCATCACCCCGGTGCTGTACATCTACAACATGTTCTCGGACAGCGCGATCTCCATGGGTTATGTGCTGGCCTGCTCGGTGATTATGATGTTCTTCTCCTGCGCGCTCACGTCGGTATCGTTCTTCCTTATCAAACCGGATAAATCCCTTGAATAAGCGGTGCTGACACAGAAAGGAGCTGAACGGACATGGTAGCCAATGAAGGCAAAGTATTCAAGGTGATTGCATGGATCCTCAGCGCGGTGCTGGTCATCATGTGCGCTTTCCCGCTGGTGTGGATGGTGCTTTCTTCCTTTAAGCTGGACAGAGAAGTGTGGGCGTATCCCATCACCTTCTTTCCCCGCAAATGGCTGACAAACAATTATGTGACGCTGTTTTCCAACAAAACCCTGGATTATACCAAGGCGCTGCTCAACACCGGCTTTGTGGCTGTGATCCACACGGTGCTGACGCTGTTTATTGAAACCATGGCGGCCTACGCCTATGCACGGCTGAACTTCCCTTATAAGAAGCTGTTCTGGCGCGTGACGCTGTTCACCATGTTCATCCCTAACATTGCCATTTTGCTGACCTCCTTTGTGGTGGTGCGGCAGATGGGCATGCTCAACAGCTTGTGGGCGCTGATTGTGCCCTCGCTGGCGGGCGCAGGCGGCATTTTCTTCTATCGGCAGTTCTTCCTGAACATTCCCATGTCCATGGAAGAGGCGGCGTTGGTGGACGGAGCATCCCGCTTCCGCATTTACTGGGAGGTGTTCCTGCCGAATGCGCGCTCACCCATGGTGCTGTTGGGCACGGGCTGCTTCATCGGCTGCTGGAACAGCTTTGTGTGGCCGTCCCTGACGATTATGGATCCTGCCAAGTATCAGGTGATGCAGATTGTGCGCTCCTTCCGCAATCAATACACGGAGGCTTATGGCGTGGTGATGGCTGCATCGGTCATCGGTGTGATTCCGCCGCTGGTGATTTTCATGTTCTTCCAAAAGGACATTGTGAAGGGCATGCTGATTTCCGGCATCAAGTGAGGAAAGACGAATGAAAAACAGAATTTTGGCATCAGCGTTGGCATTATGCATGACGCTTGTTCCCCTGCACGCTTTTGCGGATGAAAAGGACGACGCGGTGTGGCAGCTGCCGAAAAAAAGGCAGGAGCTGGCGCTGCAAAAAGGCCGGGTGAAGGTGGAAAAGGTCGCCATGGTGACCGGCGAAGAGAGCGAAAACAAAACGAAGAGCCGTTTCAACGTGTGGGGAACGGACTTAGGCTCCATGGTGGAAATGAACGGCAAGGTCTACATGTTTTGCGGCGACACCTTCTCCGATGAAAAGAGCAACGATTGGCGCAGCAATGTGCTGTTTGTGATTGAGGATGACGATCCGTCCGACGGACTGACGATCACCGGCGCCATCACGGATAAATGGGGGCGCGCCAAGGAGCTGATCCGCAGCCGGAAGCGGGACTACGAGCAGATGACGTGCATCCCGACAAACATCTTTGCGGTAAACGATACGCTGTATTGCATGTACATGTCCGTGACGCACTGGAACGAGAAGGGCGGCTCCTGGGTATGCGACTATGCGGGGCTGACCCGCTCTACCGATGAGGGACAGACGTGGGACAAGCTGAGCAAGGTCACCTGGCCGGGAGATTCAAACTTTATTCAGACAGCAAACTATCGCCTGGGCGACACGATGTATTTCTGGGGGATCCCGTCCGGCCGGTTTGGCGGGGTAGCCCTGATGAAGGTGGACGTGGATAAGCTGGAGGATCTGAACGCTTACAGCTACCTGACCGGGGTGGATGAAAACGGACAGCCTGAATGGGTGCAGGGCAATGAAGGCATTGCGCAGGCTGAGGTAATCATCCGGGATCCGGTGGGCGAAATTTCCGTGACGTATAACGAATATCTGGGTAACTTTGTGATGACGTATCTGAATGAGTCCCTGGGTGCGGTGGTGATGCGTGAAGGCGTGACTCCCTGGGGACCGTGGGGCAAGGAATTCCTGCTGGCACAGGGGTCGCAGTATCCGTCACTGTACGGCGGATACATGTGCGACAAGTACATGGAGGATGGCGGAAAAACCTTCTATTTTGCTATGAGCCAGTTCTTCCCCGTATACAACATTCTGTGGATGAAGGCAGAACTGCCTGAAGTGGAACAATAAACGGATGCCGGAGGCGTGCAAAAAAAGGAGAGGACAAACATGTTGGAGAATCTTGGCCGAATTAAAAAGGAACAACTGGTATCCATCAGCCCGGAAAACCTGGACGGGAAAAAAGGCGGCGGCGGCGCTATGCCGTGGGAACAGGGCTCGTCCCGTGAAGCGGCGCGTGACCTTGGCACCGGCTGGAAGGTAAACCCGCGCATGTTTATCCCGGCACACCAGACGCTGACACTGGCGGATGTGCAGGATGAGGGCGAAATTACGCAGATTTGGCTGACACCCACCGGTTGCTGGCGCGGGCAGGTGCTGCGCTTCTACTGGGATGGGGAAACAACCCCCGCGGTAGAGGTGCCCTTGGGCGACTTTTTTGCCTGCGGCATGAATCAATACGCGCAGGTATCGTCCCTGCCGGTGTGCGTAAACCCCGGCTCGGCATTCAATTGCTACTGGTCGATGCCCTTCCGCAAGGGTTTCCGCATCACGCTGGAAAACCGCAATGATGAGGAAGTGGTGGTGTATTATCAAATCAACTACTTGCGCAAGAAGGTGGCGGAGGACGCAGGCTATTTCCATGCGCAGTTCCGCCGTGTGAATCCCCTGCCCTACAAGCAGGATTTTACCATGCTGGACAACATCCACGGCACAGGACACTATGTGGGCACTTACATGGTGTGGGGCAGCAACAGCAACGGCTGGTGGGGCGAAGGCGAAGTGAAGATGTACCTGGATGGGGATAAGGAATATCCCTCTATCTGCTACACGGGTACGGAAGACTACTTCTGCGGTTCTTATGACTTTGAGGATCCGGTGACCCATGACCGGTACGTGCCCTTTACCACGCCTTACTGCGGACTGTGCCAGGTGATTACGCCCAACACGCTTTATCGTTCCCAAATGCGTTTTGGGTTGTATCGCTGGCATATCACCGACCCTATCTATTTTGAAAAGGATATCCGCGTGACGATTCAGGCATTGGGCTGGCGCAGCGGCGGACGGTATCTGCCCCTGCAGGACGACTTGTCATGCGTGAGCTATTTCTACCTGGATAAACCCTCCTGCCAGTTGCCGCCGCTCGGCACGGCAGATGACTGGGAACTGGTGTAAACCTACCCGGAAACAACCCCAATTGCCCGCTTAACCGGCGAAATCGACCGATGCGGATGCATCCCGCCAACGGCGGTCGTTTTCATGGCTGTACCTTTTGTCTACCCATGAAAACGGCTGCCGTTTCCCTCTTGATAAAGGGCTTTGGAAGCGGTACAATACACATAATAAAACGGTGCTGACAGGGACGGGAAGCAGATGAAAAACGGCAAAGCGGGAGCACAGGATTTCCGGCGCATCTATAACCTCCAGGATGACCAGAGCCGCGGACGACTCATTGCCCTGCAGGACAGCCTGCTCACAGGCGTGTGCAACGTGTTTGTCACGGGCATATTCTACACGGGCTTCCTGAGCATGTATGGCATATCGATGACGGGCACGGGGATCGTTACCTTTATCCCCTACCTTGCGAACTGCTTCAGTATTTTCTCGGCGGATGTGCTGGGAAAAATACGCCATCGCAAGGCGGCACTGCTTGCTTCGAAGGTTATCTTTTATGTGTTGTATATCCTGGCCACGACGCTGATGCCGCGCTTTGTGCTGGAGCCAAAGGCGCGCATGGCCTGGTTGTGCGGGCTGATTTTTGTGGCGCATGCTTTTTATGCGCTGTTCTCGCCGGGATTCACAGCGTGGTATTATCATTTTTTTCCATCGGACAACGAGGACAGGACAAAGTATTTCCTCTATAACCAGATGGCTACGAGCGTGGTATCTCAACTGGCGCTGCTGGGAGCCAGCCTGCTGGCGGACAAGCTGGCTGCTTCGCCCTATCAGGGAGAAGTACTGCTGATGATGCGCTACATTGCTTTTGCGATGATGCTGGTGGATGTGGCGATTCAGGGGCTTGCCAAGGAGTATGACGAGAACGGCGAAGAGCGCGTTCGTCTGCGGGAAGTGTTTACGCTGCCGCTGGGACACCGCAAATTCATGTGGTGCATGGGGCTGATGTTTTTCTGGAGCCTGAACAGCAACCTGAGCAACGGACTTTGGTCGTATCACCTGCTCAATGACATGCACTTCAGCTACACGCTGATCAATGTGATGTCTGCTGTGCAGGTGGTGATCTTCTTCCTGACGGCGCGAAGGTGGCGCAGGCGGCTGGACAGAAAATCATGGATCCATACCTTTGGCTTTGCCAACCTTTTGTGGGTGGGCACGGAGTTTGCCTTCTTCTGCATGACGCCGGATCGCGGATGGATGTATGTGCCGCTGATGCTGATTCAGCAAATGCTAAATGTGGGGTTGAACCTGTCCTATGCCAACGTGCTGTATATGAATTTGCCGCTGGAAAAAACCACGTCCTATGTGGCGTTTCAAGCCATTGGATGCAATGTGTTCTCCTTCCTGGGGCTATTGATCGGCACGTGGATTTGCTCGCTCAACGGCGGACAGACCATTTCCATGCTGGGCATGGAGGTATATCCGCTGCTGTTCACCTGCATCCTGCGCGGCGTGAATATGCTGACCATTGGCCTTGTGTGCACAAAGTGCTGGAAGGTTTTTTCCAGCGAAGCAGAGATTGAACGAATGGCGCAGTGGCAAGGCGGAAAGGGAACCTGAAGAAGCGGCAAAGAGGAGCGGAGGGACGGTCGAGGAAAGAGCGACCGCCCCTTTCTTTATCAGGTAAGGAGGAATGACGATGGCAACCTATGAACATCCATGGCTGAAAGCGGAGTGCACACAGCTGCCGGGCATGACGCTGGAGGGGAAAGAAACGGAAGGCGGGATTTTGGAACTTTCCTGCACCTGCGATCTTGAGAAAGAAACGCTTGTTGGCGATTGGATGCTGCGTGTCCATCCTGCATTTACGCCCATTTTCTTTTATACGCCGCACCTGACCCCGCAGGAGGGGTATGTGGCGGACATGCATGTGTTTCGCACACCGGCGGTGATGATGGGCGACGGAAAGCGCGTGATTTGTCTTTTGCCGGAAACGGAGGATATCCCTAAGGGCAGCGGCAGGCTGTATCTGGATCTGAACGCGCCAGAAGGTGAGATGACGATGGGCTATTCCACCACGGAGGTGGCGGAGCATGTGCTGTATCGCAAAACAGGGCGTGCGGTACTGGCGGCAGGGAAAGTGACTCTGCGGGCGCGGCTGCTGCTGCTTGAAGGGGAAGCGGCACAAAATCCCTTTCGGGCAGTGCTGCATGATTGGTGGATGCGCTATGGCAGCAGGCAGATGGAAGCCCTGCCTGCCGCGGCTGGGCTGATGGCTTATGTGCGCCATACCTATGACTGGGCGTTCCGCCGCTGGAAGGACGTTGTGTGGCAGGAATTTGAATTGAATGGCCGATATGTAGGCGCGCCGCAGATGATTGTGACCACAAGGCAAAGCCCGAATTATCAAGCGCCTGCGTCCCTTCGGGAGCCGACGGCGATTTGGAATCAGGCATGGTTTTGCGCGCTGCGTTCGGCACAGGGAGTTTATCGCTATGCAATGGAAACGGGCGATGCGGCCCTGCTGGAAAAAGCACGCATGACCAAAGAATTGGCGCTTGCTTTTCCCCAGGAAGGCGGACTGTTTGATGCAGTGATTGCCGTGCCGGTGGAGGAAATGCTGATGGACGGGCAAAAAGTAACGCGCGCCATGGATTGGTCGCATGCCTACTTCGGCAACAGTAACCGGAATCCGGCGACGTGGGAGCTGGAAAAATCGCCCAGGCATTTGCTGGATATGAGCTGGACGGCGCTGCATATGCTGACATGGTATGATGAGCTGGAAAAGGACGAGCGCCTGACGGCTTATGTGCGCCGGTACGCAGAGCGCCTGGTGACCATGCAGGATGCGGAAGGGTTCTTTCCGGCATGGGTGGACAGGACGGGGAACACGCTGCCGGAGCTGCGACAGTCCGCGGAAAGCGCAGTCAGCGCTACGCTGCTGCTGAAGCTGCATGCATTGGATGGCGATACCCGGTGGCTGAACGCCGCGCTCCTGTGCGCACAGGCATTGATGAAAAAGGTGATGCCGGACAGCCGCTGGGAGGACTTTGAAACCTACTGGTCATGCAGCGGCTTTGGACGGGAGATGCAGGGAAAAAAATATCCCCGCAATGCGTGTTGCAAGCAGTGCTCACTTTCCCCTTTCTACATGGCGCAGATGCTGTACGCCTGCTGGCAGGCAACCGGGGAAAAGGACTATCTGCAAAAGGGTGCGCGATGCCTGGATGAAATGCTGATGTTCCAAAGCTCCTTTCAGCCAAAAGAAATGCCCATCACGGTGGTGGGCGGCTTTGGCGTGATGAACGGAGACGCGGAATTGTTGGATGCGCGCCAGAGCATGTTTGCTGAAACGATTCTGCAATATGGTGAGGCGCTTTGCTGCGAGGAATATACGCAGCGCGGTATGGCGGCGCTGCGGGCTTCCTTCCAGATGATGTATTGCCCGGAAAATGAGAAAGTCAAAGTACAGTGGGAAAAGAAATGGCCGTTCCTGAATGAAACGGATTATGGCTTTATGATGGAAAATTATGGCCATGACGGATATGCGGACAGCGAAGGGCTTGGCATTGGCGAATTCACGATTTATGACTGGGGCAACGGCGCGGCGTCAGAAGCGGTGATGCGCATTCGCACCCATATGCCGCACTTGTGGGAGCGCTGCTTCAGCACCCAAGCGTCCACATGCCAAGGGCAATAAGTCCGGAGAGCAGGGCGTGCAGCGCCTGATAGCCGATTTGTGCAGGGAGGGAAAGCAGCTGCCGTGGCATGGCGGCACGGTTTTGCAGCAGGATGGCCACGCCGCCGAAGCCTGTGGCGGCGGCAAGCAGCGCCACGCGAAAGCCCATAGCCCAGGGCATGCGCGCGAGGAGGCTTGCGCCGGAGGTGACCTCCAGCACCGTGGTGATCGCCAGGCACAATCCTGGGAAGTTTGCCAGCGCTTCGCAAAGCAGCGCGGCGAGAACGCGCATCATCACCAGCGTGCCGCAGACCATCAGCATGGCACGGGCGCTGCTTTCAATTGCTTCAACCAAAGAAACAGGCGGGGCGGAGGACGACGGCAGGGCGACACCCTCCGCTTTTTCACGCACCAAAAGGCCTGTGAGAAATCCGCCAAGCAGCACGGAAAACAGCACAAGCGCCGCGGCACTGCTGCTTTGCAGCCAGACGCCCAGCGTACCGGCCAGAAAGATGGGGCTCATGGTGGCGCACTGCACGGCCAGGCGGCGGTTTTGCCGCGGCGCCGTTTGCGAAAGCAACGCGCCGTTGGGCGATCCGCCTGCCCAGCCAAGCAGCAGATAAGCCCCAATGCTTTGCGGGCGAACCCGGCCACGAAGCATGCGTACCGCCGTCATATAAGGAAAGAGTGCCGGCAACACGCTGTGCACAAACAGCGCGCAGGCAGCGCTGGCTGCGTCCATGGCGGTGGATGGACAAAGAAGCATCCACACAAGCAGACCGGCGGAGAAAAACGCCATACCATCCCCTCCCACAGGAGCATATGCAGGAACGTTTGAGCATAGCCCGTGACATTTCGGATGTTGGAGGCGGGTTTTTATCAGCGAACTATTGTGCTGGAAGGAAACATATGGTATCGTAAAACCATCAGCCGGGGATGCACACATCAAGAGCGGATGAAGATGCGGCAAGCACACAGTTACTCCCCCGGCGCTGCATCCGACAACGCAGCGATGATTCCATGGAGGTGGAAAATGGAGCACCTATTCATTTGGCAGAGCTGGTATCTTTACATTGTGATCGCCGTGGTTCTGGTGCTGTTTTTGCTGGTTTTCATGAAAAACTACGTGAAGGTGCCGCCCAACGTGGCGCTGATCGTCTCTGGCCGTAAGCACAGATATAAGGTCAAGGATGAGAATGGAAAAATCGTGGTGAAGGTGTTTGGCTACCGCATTGTGCGCGGCGGTTCCACGTTCGTCATTCCGTTCTTTGAACGGGTGGACCAGCTGAACCTTGGCATCATGCAGGTGGACATCAAAACCACGCAGCCTGTGCCTAGCCAGGAGTACATTGGCATGATGGTGGACGGTGTGGCGAACATCAAGATTGGCAGCGACGATGTGTCCGTAGCCACGGCGGCGGAGCAGTTCCTCGGCTGGAAGCAGCCGGAAATTGCAGGCGTAGCCATGCAGGTGCTGGAAGGCAACATGCGTGAGATCATCGGCCGCATGACCATTTCCGACCTGGTGCAGAACCGCGACAAATTTGCCCAAGAAACCCAGCGTGCGGCAACCCTGGACATGAAAAACATGGGCCTTGAAATTGTGAACCTGACGATTCAGAATTTCTCGGACAATGACGGCGTGCTGGAAACGCTGGCTGTACGCAACATTGCTGAAAAGAAGCGCGACGCGGACATTGCCCGTGCTGATGCGGAGCGCGACACGCTGATTCGCCAGTCCCAGGCCGATCAGGAAGGCAAGAAAGCCCGTGCTGAGGCGGACGCCATCATTGCCGGGCAGGAAAAGGATCTGGAGCTGCGCAAGGCGGAATACCGCGCCGAGCAGGACAAGGCGCGCGCAGAAGCCGACCTGGCCTACAAGGTGCAGCAGGAATCCAGCCGCAAGGCGTTGGAAGCCGAGCATGCCGCTGCGGAAATGATCCGCTTGCAAAAGGAAACCGAATTGCAGGCTCAGCAGGTGCAGATCGAGCGCGAGCGGCTGTCCATTGAGATTCGTGAAAAAGCGCAGGCGGAGCGCGATGCGCAGATTGCCCGTGCTGAAGCGGAAAAGGCCGTTGTGCAGGCACAGGCCGAAGCGGAGCTCTTCCGCCGCCAGAAGGAGGCGGAAGCCCAACTGATTCAGACCCAGAAGGAGGCGGAGGGAATCCGCCTGCGGGGCGAAGCGGAAGCCGACGCCGCCATGGTGCGCGCCGCCAAAGAAGCGGAAGCCATTCGCCTGAAGGGTGAAGCGGAAGCGGAAGCGCTGCTCAAGCGTGCAGAGGCCATGCAGCAGTATGGTCAGGCCGCCATGATGGACATGCTGATTGAAAAACTGCCTGAAATGGCGCGCGCGGTGGCTGAACCCCTGTCCAAGACGGATAAGATTATCCTGTTCGGTGAGGGCGGCGCGTCCTCCATGGTGCGGGATACCACAGGCACCATGATGCAGACCTTTGAAGCGGTGAAGGAAGCCGTTGGGTTAGACATTCCCAAAATGATTAAAGATGTGACCACTGGCGGCCTGGTTGGCAAGGACAAGGACGCATAAGATCTTTGCCTGTCGGACAATTTTGCAGCAAAACGCAAACAGCGTGACTTTCGCAGCCACGCTGTTTGTTTTTGTATAGAAAATCCTGCGCTTGGATCAGCGCTTCTTCTTATACAGAAAGGCGTTCCTCCGAAAAGGAACGCCACAGACTGTCGATAAACCTTATGAGGAGGTGACGACGGGGCGCTAGCCCCTCTGTCTGGATTCGTATCGATCGGCTATGCCAGTCGTGCGGGTCGGTTTCGACCAGAGCCGAAACCATTCCTTGCATTTTTCACGGCCGTCAGCTTTGCTGACAGTGAAAAATGTAAATTCGGCAAAGTGGCAAAGCCGCTTTGTCGACACGCTGGGGCGTTTCTCGGAAAAGGAACGCCCTGCATGCAGAAAAGGATTGCGCAGCGGTGCTTACTCCTTATCTTCGTCCTCCAGCAGCTCGGGGAAAACGGGTTTGCCGCAGGCGGGGCAGCGATAATCCTCATCGAAGTCTACGCTGGAAGCCTTGAACTGAAGCTCACGGCCGCAGTGAGGGCAAGCGTAGGAGATGACCTCATCCTCGTCCATTTCTTCTTCAGGATCTTCGTCCTCTTCGTTCTCATCGTCTTCATCACGGCAATCATCGCAGTCGCAATCATCGTCGTGCTCATAGCCATCCTCGTCGTCTTCGGCCAGCTCTTCGTCATCATCGTCAAAGAGGGTTTCTTCCAGGTCGGCCAGGTCGTCGTCAATGCTCTCCACATACTCGCTCAGCTCGCCGTGGGCGTTGGTCATCTGTTCCATTTCCTCGGTGATATCGCCCAGCGTATCCAGGATTTCCAGAATCAGCCGATGGGAGTCCTTCTCCATGTTCAGCTTCATGCCAGCGGCCAGACCCTTCAAATAGCTCACGCGATCAGTCAACTTGCTCATTGTCTATTCCTCCTTGTGGAACAAAATCTGCCCGGGGATTTCTCCACCGGGCAGCGTTGTGTCAGTTTTACGCGCGCTCCATGTACTCGCCCGTGCGGGTATCCACGCGGATCATGTCGCCGGTGTTGATGAACAGCGGTACCTGCAGGCTGTAGCCGGTTTCCAGCTTGGCGGGCTTGTAGGTGTTGGAGGCCGTGTCACCCTTGAAGCCGGGCTCGGTGTCGGCAACTTCCAGCGTCACAAAGTTGGGCGCTTCCACGGAGAAGGCGTTGCCCTTGAAGAAACGCACGGTCACATTGGTGCCTTCCTTCACAAACGGGATGGCGTCCTCCACCTGGTCGTGGTTCAGGGGCAGCTGCTCGTAGGTCTCGTTGTCCATGAAGTAATACAGGTCGCCGTCGTTGTAGACGTACTGCATTTCCTTGGTTTCAATGATGGCCTTGGGCATTTTGTCGGTGGGGTTGAAGGAGCGCTCTACCACTGCGCCGGTCATCACGTTCTTGATCTTGGTGCGAACGAAAGCCGCGCCCTTGCCGGGCTTCACGTGCTGGAAGTCCACGATGGTCCACACGCCGCCGTCCCATTCAACCGTGATGCCCTTTTTGAAATCGCCTGCCGTAATCATGATACATTCCTCCGTCTATTCTTCTTTTTTCGTTGTTTACAGAATGATGAGTTCCTTGGGTGCGGTGGTTAGCGCCTCGTGGCCGTTTTCGGTCACAAGCACGGTGTTTTCCACACGCACGCCGCCAATGCCGGGAAGATATACGCCCGGCTCCACGGTGATGACCATACCGGGCTTCACCGTGTCATGGCAGGAAGGGCTGAAGCGTGGATTTTCGTGGATGTCGATGCCAACGGCATGTCCCAAGCCATGGCCGAAGCGGCCGGCATAACCCTGGCTGTCAATGTAGTCCCGGGCAATTTTGTCGATGTCGAAGCAATTCTTGCCGGGTGCAACCACATCTTCCGCCATGCACTGGGCGCGCAGCACCGTGTCGTACACACGCTTCATTTCATCCGAGGGTTGTCCCAGGGCAACGGTCCGCGTCATGTCCGAGCAATAGCCGCCCACCTTGCAGCCGAAGTCCATGGTGATCATGTCACCCTTCTCCAGCTTTTTGTCCGTGGGGATGGCATGGCACAGGCTGCCGTTGACACCGGAGGCGATGATGGTGTCAAAGGAATTGCCCTGTGCACCCAGCTTCAGCTGAATGAAATCCAGCTCAATGCGGAGCTCCTTTTCGGTCATGCCCTCATGGATGCGGGGAAGCACCTGCTCAAAGGCGCGGCTGGTGATGTCGCATGCAGCGCGGATGGCCGCTGCTTCCGCGGCGGTTTTTACCTGCCGGAGCACCTCGGGGGCTTGATCCAGGGGCAGATAACGCACCTTGTTGCCCACGGCGCTCTTCAATGCCTCGAAATCCTTTACCGTCAGGTAATCATCCTCATACCGCAGGGAAGTAACGCTATCTTCTTCACAGAAACGGGAAATCCACTGACTGTGGCTCATTCCCTTTTCCGTCATAACCACCTGGAAGGCGGGAGCCTGGCGCTCGGCCTGTTCGGTGTAGCGGAAGTCTGTGATGATGACCCGGCGCTTGCCGGAAATGAACACCGCGCCTTCACCTGTGTATCCCTCCGTGAGGTAGAACATATTGGAGGGATTATGCACGGCCACAGCGTCGGCCGCACTTAAATTCAGTTGCTGAATCAGCCGTTCGGAAGATGTCACGTGTTTCACTGCCTTTCCCGGCTTTTGCCCTCTTCAGGGCAAAAAAGTCCGTAAATCATTGTATCACAAATCTTTCGGCTTGAAAAGGCTTTTTTTCACGAATTATGCAAAAGGAGAAACGCAAGTTGTTTCGGACGGAAATTTGATGGGAAGCATCCTTAATTTGATGGGAAGCATCCTTAAAAAGAAAGGAGCCATTTTTCCAAACAGCTCCTTCTTTTTTGCAAATTTTCAGGCTGTGGCTTCCCATGCGCCGCGAGCCCAGGCAAGAGCGGCGCGCGCAATAAGCTCCTGTCCGGCGGGGGTGGGATGAATACCGTCCAGGCAGTAGAGCGCAGGAAGGTGCGGCTGATCGAGAAACACCTGCCGCAGGTCAAATAGCGGCACGTGCAGCTCGCCTGCCACATCCCGCACGGCCTGCGCGTAGCGTTCCTGCCAGCGGTAGATATGCTCCACATCCCCTAAATATTGCTCAATGCGCTCCGCATCGCGGCCATGGCTGACCCAGGCAAAATAGCGCTGGCTTACCAGCGGCGGCGGGGTGACCAGCAGGGGTGTGAGCTGTCGCTGCCGTGCTGCTTCTACAAACATGCCAAGCAGTGCGCGAAATTCCGAAAGCGGGGTTTTCCCATCGTGTGCAAGCTCGGGCGATGCGGCCACAGCGTCCCAGTCCAGATCGCAGTCGTTGCCGCCAAACTCAATCACGGCTACACCGCCGGGCTGGGTGACGGTTTCGCAGAAGTCCGCATAGCCATCGCGCACAGTGGCGCCCATGCGCGCATGAGCCTCCAGCGGCAGGCCTGCACTGGTCAACAGCGCGGTGCACCGATCTTTTGCAAGGCAGTAGCGGCGGCGATTTTCATCATAGATAACGCCTTTGCCAATTGAGTCGCCCCAAAGATAGGTAATACGATCCATTTATATTCATCTCCAATAACGTTATATCTAGTTTACAATATCAGATTAACACATATATAACACGCTGTCAAGCACTTGTGAAAAACTTGTAACCTTTTCAAAAATGTGATAAAATGAAATAACGGAGGGTGAGAACGATGGAAGAAAAGCAGGTGCGGGATCGACTGGGCAGCCTGTCGCTCCCTTTATGGGAAACGCTGCCGGATTTCGGATTGTACATGGATCAACTGGTGACCTATGTGGAGCGGTGCTTTGCAGCAGATGAAGCTTTTGTGCTGACGCCGGCGATGATCAACAATTACGTGAAGGCGGGGCTGATTGACCGGCCGACAGGCAAAAAGTATGCCCGGGAAAGCCTTGCCCAGCTGCTGATGGCGTGCCATCTGAAGCAAACTTCTTCGGTGGAAACGATGAAGAAGCTGCTTCATCCGGGCAGCGATACGACCACGGAGAAAGTATACCGCGCCTTTGCGCAGGCACAGGGACGCATCCGGGAAGCGCTTTCCGCCCTGCCGGCGGATGCGCTCTCCTGCGCGCTGGAGTCCGCCATGTGCCAAACCATGTGCCGCCTGCTGCTGGAAAAAGAAAGCGCATAATACAGGGCGGGGGCCGCTTGAAACGACGGTGCTTTCCGGCAGAAAAATCTTTTGTTGTTACAGATTGGTTCTTGACATCGTAATATTTCTGTAATAGAATGAGAGCATCCCCCGGAAGGCACAGGCTTCCTGCGTTTCATGGGGAAGCATGTGGAGAGACTGAGGTGAGACCGTGAAGAAGATCAATGCCTGGATACGCTTTGCAGCGCTTGCGCTTTCGCTGGCTATGGTGCTGACCCTGTTGCCCCTGCCTACGGAGCGGATCACCGCCCGGGCGGCGGGCGCTTATGGCAAAACCACCGCCAACGGTGTGCGCGTGCGCAAGCAGCCCAGCACGGATGCGGACTACTGGTTTCGCATTGACATGGGCTATGTTTGCCAGCTGCTGGAAACCACAACTTCCCGCGGCGTCACGTGGTATAAGGTGAATGTGGAACATCCGGACGACGGCAATACCCGCACCTACGTGGGCTACATCCATGGGGACTATTTTACCCCCCTGACGGATGAAGAGGCTGCCGCGTGGGAGAAAAACCCGGTGCAGCCGGGCAAGACAAGCACAGGCACAGCAACCGCGCCTTCTGCAGGCAGCGGCACGGCAGCGGGCAATACAACCGCCTCTGCCGGTGCAATGGGGCAAATCACCAACGGCGGCGTGAACTTCCGTGAAACGGAAGGCGGCAGCGTGATTCAGAAGCTGGATCGCGGCACGGTGGTAGAGCTGCTGAGCATCCCCGCAACCATTGATGACAATCATTGGTATCGTGTGCGTTACAACGGCCGGGAAGGCTATATTCAGGCTCCTTTTATTAAGGTGGTATCCGGCGGTGCGTCCTCGGTGACGCCTACGCCTACCACGGCGGCCGGCGCTGGCATGGCGGCCGGCGGTTATGTGAAGCTTGTACTGTCCTCTGCCAACCTGCGGCTTACGCCCGGCGGCAAGGTGGCCGCTCAGTGGGAGAAAACGGGCGAAGTGATTGCGGTGCGCGGCAATGCCGTGCAGGCGGAGGGCTATACCTGGTATCCTGTGCAGTATGCGGGCGGCGCATATTATGTGCGTGGCGACTGCGTGCAGGTGGTGTCCGGGCCGGAGGGCGGTTCAGCCGCGACGCCGACCCCCACGGCAACAGCTGCTTCGGCATATGGGTATATCAAAACAGTGAAGAACAACGTAAACCTGCGTCTTAAGCCCGCGGGCGATTATATCCAGCAGGTGTCCAACGGTGTGGTGCTGACGATTCTCGCACCGGTAACGGTGCAGGGCGGCTACGGCTGGTATTATGTGAGCGTTGGCAATGTGAAGGGCTATCTGCGCGGCGACTGCGTGCAGGTGTGCGACGCCAGCGGCAACGCCCTCACGGTGGCAACCTCCACGCCTGCCGCAACCAACGCTGCCAGCAGCTATGGCTACATTCGCCTGACGCAGGACAAGGTAAACCTGCGGAATAAACCGGCGGGAAGCAGCATTGAGCAGCTGCCGCTGAACCAGATCCTGCCCATGGTGGGCGCAGCGGTGAAGAGCGGCAACTACACCTGGTATCCCGTGCGTGCAACCAGCGGAAAAACCGGTTATGTGCGGGGCGACTGCGCAACGCTTACCAGCCAGAGCGGCGAAAACATCACGCCAACGCCTGCCCCGGCCAACAGTGCAAACGGCTACGCCATGGTGACGCAGAAGAGCACCAACCTGCGCAAAACCCCCGGCGGCAACAAGGTGGGCACAGTGGAAAAGAATTCCGTGTGGCCTATGACCGGGCAGGTGACGTCCTCCGGCGGTTACAGCTGGTATCCTGTCAATGTGAACGGCACAACCGGTTATGTGCGGGGTGACTGCGCCTTCAAGCTCAGCGCCACGCAGGAAGCGAGCTATCTTGCCGGCAACGGTGTGCCGAATGAAAACGGAAACAACGGCGGCACAGCTCCGGCTTCCAGCAGCTATGTTATCACGACATTGGACAAGGTGAACCTGCGGGTTTCCGCTTCTAAGGACGCCAGCGCACCTTATAATGTGGCGCTGGGCACAGTGATGGCCTATAACACCACAGCCACTGTGGGCGGCAGCCTGTGGTACCGCGTGGTGTATTCCAACACGGAAGTGTGGGTGTTGGGCAGCTGCGTGAAAGTGATGACCAGCGCTGAATATCAGGCCTGGCTGGCGACAAAGCCTTCCGTTACGCCGCAGCCTGAGGTCATCAAGGGTTATATCCGCACGACTGCCAGTGGCGTGAACCTGCGCACTGAGCCTAACGGCGCGAACATCATCGGCCGCATTGACAAGGGCGTTGTGCTTGCCTACAGCAAGGATCCGGTGGTTGCACGCAATTATACCTGGTATTATGTGAAGACAAGCCAGGGCTACGGCTATCTGCGCGGTGACTGCGTGACTGTGTGCAAACAGGATGGCAGCGATATTGCAACGCCTG
The DNA here is from genome assembly GCA_934647165.1 of uncultured Clostridia bacterium. Lineage (GTDB taxonomy): Bacteria > Bacillota > Clostridia > Christensenellales > Aristaeellaceae > CAKUFA01. The sequence continues at coordinate 67,283 of CAKUFA010000002.1, forward strand.
CGCCTACATCCACCAGCACGGATGGCAAGCCGGAAGCTACCTACACAACGCTCCGGCGCGGTTCAACCGGCACGGCGGTAAAGGCGCTTGTATCCGAGCTGAAGAATCAGGGTTACTACACAGGCAACATCACCAGCAGCTACACAAGCGCAGTGGAAGAGGCTGTAAAGCGCTTCCAGCTTGCCAAGGGGCTCACGGTGGACGGCATTGCCGGCAAGAACACTCAGCATGCCCTGTTCGGCACCGTGGAGCCGGGCACCAACACGGGCTCTAACCTGTCCATGGCTATTTATCCGGCAGAGAAGATTGACTGGTATACCGGCGGCATCCAGCAGCTTTGGCCCAAGGGTGCAAACTATAAGGTATACGACGTCAAGACGGGCATCGTGTGGTGGGCGCACCGCTGGTCAGGCGGCAACCATGTGGACGCTGAACCCCTCACTGCGGCAGATACGGCACGCCTGTGCAAGATCTACGGCGTGAGCAGCGCCGACCAGATTGCCAGCAAGAACCTGTGGCAGCGCAGACCCATGCTGGTGACCATCGGCACCAGAACCTTTGCCTGCTCACTGTATGGCATTCCGCACAACTATCCGCAAGGCGATACCATTTCCAACAACAACTTCAAGGGTCAGTTGTGCATTCACTTTACCAACAGTAAGACGCATACGTCAAACAAGGTGGATACGTATCATACGGAAGCCATCCAGTATGCAATTGACCATGCGCCGAACGGGCATAGGTAAAAAATACACAAAAAGGAGGAAGAGTTTAGCGGCTCTTCCTCCTTCTTGCGTGTGTGCGATGCAGCATCGGGAAATTCCGTGTGCGCCAATGGATGGGCTCAGCCTTTGCCTTCCGGCGGGGGACTCTTTCGGTAAAAAGAGGGCGGGAGGCCATCAAGCTTTTTGAATACGCGGCTGAAATCCTGGAGAGAATCAAAACCAACCGACATTGCAATCCTGGACAGGGACAGATTGGTGAAGCGAATCATCCGCTTTGCCTTTTGAATTCGCAGCGTGGTGTGATACTTGAGGGGCGTTGTGCTGTAGGTTTCCTGAAAGATGCGTGCAATGTAGCTTTTGCTGAAATGCAGCGCGTTGGCAATCTCGTCCATCGTTAATGCGCGGGAGTCGTTCTGTTCAATGAATTGCTTTACCAGCATGGGCGTATTTTCTTTTTTCACATAATCCCGGCTGGTGTAGGATGCTTCCAGCAGCACCTGCTCCCACAGGCGCAGGAAAGCGTATTGCAGATACACGTCGTTGAACGGGCGGGGATTATCCACCGCATGGATGATGTCAAAGATCAGCTGCTCAATATATACGCCGTTGTGCGGATGAAAATAGGATGGGAAAGGCGAGAAAAACTGGTCGATAATGTCCTCGCGGAAATAGGTCAGCTGCTCAGGCGTCATGGTTTCCATAGATTCATAGGATACAGGCACAATCTCGCGGTTCTCGTAGTATTGCAAATCAAAGTGAATGTGGGGCTGAATCAGCTCCTCGTTTGGGGAAACATAAATGGCGTGCTGCTGTTTGGGGCGGAAAAGAAACAGGTCGCCTGCCTCGGCGGTATACAGCTGGTCATTGATGGTGATATGACCGGATCCCTTTTTGATGAACACCAGCTCATAATCGTAAATCACGCGGTTATGAATCACTTCGCCGGGATGGAGAATGTTATACCATGCGCGGCGAATATAGGGGCATAGCGGCAAAGACATGGCGAACAGCTCCTTCCGGATCAAGGTCAAGTGCTGCTGTATTCATTCTCTATGGGCATGGAAAACCCTTTCCTGCCGCGAAGAAAAAAGGAGGAGCATAGCTCCTCCCTCTCTGAAGATGCGCTGTCAGCCATTCCCCGCGCTGGGGGCGGATACGCAAAGCGTTGTGCCGGCCGTGTCCAGGAGAACGGTATAGCGGTCGTATTCATTGACGTACAGGCTGAATTCCCAATAGCTCACGGGGAATGCAGTGTCGCCTTCGGCCACATAGCGGAAGGTCCCCTTGTAGCTCAATAGCAGCCGGGCGGGTACGTTGTATTGCGCCTGGGCGACATCGACTGCCAGTTGAAAGGCGCGCAGGAAGTTGATTCCCTCCAAATCGCCCCGGGTAGCCAACTGAGGCATGCTATTGGGAACATCATAGATAGGTGTGCCTTCCGGAACGTCGTCCGTGTGGTCAATCAGCGTATAGGGAATGGAAGTGCCGTCCTCCGCTTGATAGGCCGCAGCCACGGCCTTGCCCTGCAGGGCCTCGTTGGTTGCGCCTCCAAAGGCAGAGGCTGTGTCGGATGGATCCACAATCCAGCCCTGCACCGTTTCGCCTGTTTCGGCTGATTGATATCGGATGAGGAGCCAGGTGCGGTCATCCTGCGCGGCGGGCAGCGAATCCGCATGTTCTACCACCGTGTAGGCGGTTCCGACAGGCAGGGTATCCTCCCGGCAAAGCTGCGTGGGCGTCAGGTGAAAGTAAACTTCCGTGTACACGGCGGTGATGCCGGTGGGCGCGTCCGCAGGCAGTGCGTCAAGTGGTGCGGGTTCTGCACGGGTCAGGGCGCTGAGCACGCCGGTTTTGCCGTCCGCCGTGGCGGTGAGGGTGTAGTGCACATGTTTGCCAAAGGCTGCATCCAACAGCTGCTGCACACTGGGCTCCATGTTGTAGCGGCCGATTTCCACACGGATGTTCCAGCAACCGCTGCTTTCATCCCAGGTGAAGAAAATGGCCGGATAAGAGGATGCGTTCGGTGCGCTGAAGCAGCCCAGAAGCGTATCCAGCCGTTGGGCCAGCGCACTCATGACGCCGGACTGTGTGACGGCGTCGTCAATCCTGCCGCGGCGGAAGTCAATCAGGCAGCCGGTCGTGGTGTCGAAGGTAAAGGAGCAGGCTTCGCCGTCCACGGTGGCCTGATAGGCGGCGTAGTGCCGGCGACGCGTGTTCACCTGATGCGCTGTCAGCTGAATGTTCTCAATATTTTTTGCACCAAGAACATTGCGGCAGAAGTTGCGCAGGTTGACCCGCAGCTGATCATCCACGCCGACGGCAACGGCAAACCGGGAGGTTTCCAGGCTGTTGGTTATGACGGGAATGGCAAAGCGCGTCAGGCGGCCGGATGCATCCAGCTGAAGCGTCAGCATGCTTTCCAGCCCCCAAACGGAATAGGCCACGCTGCAGGAGCCGTCCGGCAGGTAGCGCAGGCTGACGTCATCATCAAGATAGCTGATGAAGTCGTCTTCGATGGCACGGCGGTGGTTCATAGCGTCGTACAGGGCGGCGCTGTCATTGGAAAATTTCTGCGGGACATCGCTCCATACGAAGTCGGCGTCGTTCAGCGCTACAGGAGTAAAGATGCCGAAAAGGGCGCTTTGCCAGCGGGCGTAGGTGCTGCTGGGCGCATCATTGTCATATGCTTCGAGGAAATGCGGCGTTTCTGCCGTGCAGAAGGCCAGAAAAGTAACCATGCAGGCAAACAAGCAGAAGATGGCCACAGCGCCGCGCCGCACGGCGGTTGCGTGCAGGATGGCGTTGAGGCGCTTTTTCAGGCGCTTGCCATTCATGGTCATGCCGGTGGCCAGCACGGAAACGCCCGGACTGGAACGCTTGGCGGCAGTGGCAAGCAGCGTGACGGCGTAGCCCCGGCGGTCATCCTCGGCCATGGGGGCGGTCACGCGGTCATCGCAGGCCAGCTCGCAATCCGTGCGCACGGCACGGGCGGCAATCCATACCAGCGGGTTGAACCATTGGATCACGCAGCATGCCATCCGCAGCAGGCTCCACAACGGATCACGCGCTTTGCAGTGGCACAGCTCATGGGTCAGGGCATAGCGCAGTTCATTGCCTGTCAGGCTCAACGGCAGGGCGATATATGGCCGGAACGCGCCCACAAGGCATGCGCCGGAAAGGGAATCCACTCGCCAAACGGGCAGCGGGCGTTTGATTCCCCGCACTTTGCAGAGTTCCTCATACAGAGCCTGCTCTTCTGGGGATAGGGAGGCAATGCGGTATTTGCGCAGCCTGCGGCGGAAGCGCGCGTTAGCAATCACCATCCATGCTGCAACGCCTGCCGCAACCGTTCCGTAGGCAAGGAACACCCACTTGCCCGTCCAGCCATAGGAGGTGACGATGGCAAATTCCTGAACAGCGTTGTTGGAAGCGTTGAGATGATCGACACTCTCCCCGGCGGCGTTGGCATCGCTGTAGGCACGCTCGCGAATCTGCCAGCCAAGATCGGAGATGGTATCGATGGCGCGCACCCGCACCTGATCGGCCACAGGCCGTGCAGCTGCGTCTGTGGAATAGGTGGGGCGGAACTGGTTCATCAAAGGATTGGGTATGGCCAGCGGGATGAGCAGGCGGATGGCCACCAGCAGCCACGCGGCATAGATGATGCGGTTACTCACCCGGCGGCGAAGCACCTGCCGCGCGCATAGCATCAGCAAAATCATGATGCCGCCTGCCAGCGCTGCTTCCAACAGATAGTTAAAAACGGTGATGGTACGAAACGGCAGCCCGCGATGAAGGCTGAAAAAGGAAAAGAGCTGATCAGAAAGATTCATGGCTGCGCCTCCTGATATCAAGAAGGTAGACGAATGGTTACCTTGATTGTACATCATTGAAAACAGAAATGTCAATGATTCACTTGTAACAAATGGAAGCGCGCTGAAAAAATCGACGAGGTTTTTTCAATGCGCAGGAAAAAAAGAGCCCCGCAGCTTTTCTGCGAGGCTCAGGTTGTCGACAAACCATATGAGGAGGTGTCGGAGGGGCATCATGACCCTCTGACTGGATTCGTATCGACCGGCTATGCCGGTCGGGCGGGTGGTTTCGGCTAAAGGCGAAACCATTCCTTTCATTTTTCACGGCCGTCAGCTTTGCTGACAGTGAAAAATGCAAACTCGATGAAGTGGCAAGGCCGCTTTGTCGACACGCTGAGCCCCGCAGCTTTTCTGCGAGGCTTTCTTTTTTCATCAAAGCAACGTAACCTTTCCTCCAAGGTCTCGAAAAACATGGAGACAGGTTTCAAAAGCAGGAGCAGCTTCTCCTTCGGCAGGGGCAAGCACCCACACGTTTACCGGTTCCGCACGTTCGGAAAGGCAATCATAGAGCGCATCAGCGTTCATGCCGTAATAGGCGGGCAGTTGAAGCATGGCTTGAAGCGCTTTGTGCAGTTGGCTGGGGGTTTGATACAGGCGGCCGTCAAGCATAATGGTCTGCATGGTTGTGCCTCCACTGCTCAGTTGCTGCTCACAACGCCGGTTTCACCATCCATGGTCACAACAGCCCCGCTCTTGAGGATAGAGCAGGCGTTCTTGGCGCCGATAATCACGGGAATTTCCAGGCTCATGCCGGCAATTGCACCGTGTCCTTCAGGGTTGCCATCTTCCAGAATCAGTCCGGATGCCTTGCGCACAAGGGGGAGCATCTCGCGGGTGGTCTGGCGGCAAACGAGAATGTCCCCTGCCTTAAAAACGTCCTTCACATCCTCATAGCTGTTTGCCACAAACAGCGGCGCGGTGACAACCTTGCCGCTCACGCCCGTGCCGCGCACCAGCATGTGTCCCACCACGTGCACCTTCATCAGGTTAGTTGTGCCGGGGATGCCCAGCGGCACGCCTGCGGTGAGCACCACCAGTTCGCCGTCGCGGATGAGTCCGGCACGCTGCGCTGCGTCCACTGCGTGCTCAAACAGGTCGTCCGTGTTTTCCTCTTCATCAATCATCAGCGGAACAACGCCCCAGCTGAGGTTCAGCTGCCGCCACACATGCTCGTTGGTGGTGCAGCCCACAATGGTGCAGTTGGGACGATAACGGGAGATGACTCGCGCCGTCTGGCCGGATTTGGTGACGGTGATGATGGCGCTGGCTTTCAGGTCATGGGCGGAGGTGACGGTGGCGTGGCTGATGGCGCTGGTCACATCCGGGCTGGCGTTGTTCTGTATGCGGGAGAAGCGGGCAATGTAGTCGATGTCCACTTCGGCACGCAGAGCAATGCGCGCCATGGTTTCCACGGCCTCGATGGGATACGCGCCCGCGGCGGTTTCGCCCGAAAGCATGATGGCGCTGGTGCCGTCATAGATGGCGTTGGCAACGTCGGTGGCTTCGGCGCGGGTGGGGCGTGGGTTCTTCATCATGGAATCCAGCATTTGGGTGGCGGTGATGACCGGCTTGCCTGCGGCCACGCACTTTTTGATGAGCATCTTTTGCAGGGCGGGCACATCCTCCAGGGGGATTTCCACACCCATGTCGCCGCGGGCGACCATGATAGCGTCCGCCACGCGCAGAATCTCGTCGATGTTCTGTACGCCTTCCATGTTTTCAATCTTGGCGATGATGCTGATGGTGTCGCAGCTCTTCTCCTGCATGATGTGGCGAATCTGCATGATGTCGTCAGCATTGCGGGTGAAGGAAGCGGCGATGAAGTCAAAGCCATTTTCAATGGCAAAGAGGATGTCGTCGTGATCTTTTTCGCTCACAAAGGGCATGGTCAGGTGTGCGCCGGGGATATTCACACCCTTGTGGTTGGAAATGGCGCCGCCGTTGTTCACGCGGCAGCACACATCGGTGTCCGTCACATGCTCAACGGTCAGCCCTACCAATCCGTCATCAATGAGGATGGAGCTGCCGGGCTTCACATCCCGTGGCAGATTTTTGTAGGTCACGGATACGCGGGTTTCGTCGCCCACCACGTCTTCGGTGGTCAGGGTGAACAGCTGCCCGGCGTCCAGCACAACGCGGCCTTCGGCAAAGTTACCCGTGCGGATTTCCGGCCCCTTGGTGTCCAGCATGGTGGCCACAGGCAGCCCCAGCTCATCGCGCACGCGGCACACTTCCTTGAAGCGCTTCAGGTGATTTTCATGGGTGTCGTGGGAAAAATTGAACCGCGCCACATCCATTCCGGCCAGCATCAGCTGACGAATCAGCCCCTTTTCAAATAGATTGGGACCCATGGTGCAGACGATCTTCGTTTTACGAAGCGGCATGGCGGTCATTGATGATCTACTCCTCTTTCAAATCTTCAGAGGGATATGCAGCACGCGCCTTTATCCCCTCTCTATCATACACCAAAAAGAAACGATTGGAAAGCGTTGACTGGAATTTAACAAAAAGCGTGCGGGAACCGATAGGAAAAAACTGCTTGCGTGCAGAATGCATCATGGCAGACTTGTATAGCAAAGATCGCAAAAACACAGGAAGAAAGGCTGTATCCATGACCAATATCCGCACCGTTTCCGCACTGGGGCGGGAAATTTCTTATACCTTGACACGAAAAAACGTGAAAAATCTGAATCTTCGCGTTGCGCGGGATGGCTCGGTGCACGTATCCGTGCCGCGGCAGGTCAGCGCCTCGCAGGCGGACGCGTTTGTCGCCTCACGGGCGGCGTTCATTGCATCGGCCAGGCAGCGAATGGCGGCGCGTGCCGCGTCCGTGCCGAATCCGCCGCAGTACACGGACGGCGAGGAGCTGTACATATTGGGCGAAACGTATACGCTTCACCTTTTGCAGGGGCGGCGGAACACAGCTGCCCGGGCGGGCGCGGCCATTTGCCTGACGGTACGCGATCCGCAGGATGTCTCGCTTCGACAAAAAATCATGGAGCGCTTTTTGCAGCGTGAGGCGCAGGTGCTTTTGCAGCAGGTGCTTGACGACATGTGGCTGCGCATCGCGCCCTGCGGGGTGGTAAAGCCTGCGCTTCGGGTGCGCAGGATGGTGAGCCGTTGGGGCTCGTGCATGGTGCAAAAGGGCGTGGTGACGCTGAACACACGCCTGCTGGAATACCCGCGGGGGTGTGCGGAATTTGTGGCCATGCACGAATTGTGCCATCTGGTGCAGCCCAATCACTCGCCTGCCTTTTATACGCTGCTCACCGCCTGTTTGCCGGACTGGCGCGCCCGTCAGGCCGTTTTGCGCGGTGTCACCCCTTGACAAGCGCCGTTGCCGCGCCTATGATGGAGCACGGCAACGAAAAGCAGAGGGATGGAGAAAGGATGCACGCACAAACAATGGATGGAAAGCGGACGTTGGGGAAAAAAGCCATGAACTTTGTGAAACAAAACACGGTGCTGACCATCGCGTTTTGCGCGGCATGCCTGTCGGCGCTGGTGGTGCCGCCGGATGCAGCCTATGGGGGCTATTTTGATGTGAAAACCCTGTGCTGCCTGTTTGGCACGCTGGCAGTGGTGTGCGCACTGAAGAATGTCCACTTTTTCGCCATCCTTGCCCGGCGGATAATTCGCATGACCGGCAATGCCCGCAGCGCGGCGCTGGCGCTTGTGTGCATCACCTTCATCGGTTCCATGCTCATTGCAAACGACATGGCGCTCATCACGTTCCTGCCCCTTGGGTATCTGGTGTTTTCCGCCACCGGACGGCCGCGGGATACGGCGCTGGTGTTCATCCTGCAAAATATTGCGGCCAACCTGGGCGGTATGCTTACGCCCTTTGGCAATCCGCAGAACCTGTACCTTTATTCGCATTTTCAGATTCCTACCGGGGAATTCATGGGCATCATGTGGTGGCCGTTTGTGGTGGCCATGGTGATGGTGATGGCTTGCTGTCTGTTCATTCCCTGCTACAGCCTGCGCATTGATGAAACGCGGGAGGATACTCTGCCGCTTCTGCGCACGGGCGTTTACCTGGCGCTGTTTGCTATGACCATTCTGATGATTTTCCGCGTGCTGCCCATTTGGCTGGTGCTTGCCGCGGTGGTTGGTGTGTTGCTGATTATGGATCGCCGGGCGCTTGTACAGGTGGACTATGCGCTGCTTTGCACGTTTGTGTGCTTTTTCATTTTTGCAGGCAACATGGGCCGCATTGATGCGGTTCGGGGCTTCTTTTCCCGCCTGTTGGGGTGGAATACGCTGGTCACCTCGGTTTTGTCCTGCCAGGTCATCAGCAATGTGCCGACGGCCATTCTGCTCAGCCAGTTCACAGACCATTATACGCAGCTTCTGCGCGGGGTGAACATCGGCGGTGCGGGTACGTTGATTGCATCCCTCGCTTCGCTGATTACTTTCCGGGAATTTACCGCCCATTACCGGCGGGAGACCGGGGTGTATATACGGTTGTTTTCGCTGTTGAACTTTGGTTTTCTGGCTGTGCTGACGGCCTTTTGTCTTCTGCTGGGATGACGTTTCTCAAGCGGGTGACGGGCGCTTTGGTGCTGCCGGCTTTTCCTGATGGCTGCATATCGTATGAACGAAAAGGAGGAATCTTCATGCCCGCATTCAATCCCTATCTGCCAAGCTGGGAGTACATTCCGGATGGTGAACCGCGCCTGTTCAACGGCCGGGTTTACGTTTATGGCAGCCATGATCTGTTTAACGGCGCGGCATTCTGCATGGGCGACTACGTGGGATGGTCCGCAGCGGAGGACGACCTGAGCGCCTGGAGGTGCGAGGGCGTGATCTACCGCAGGGAGCAGGATCCGGCCTGCGACAAAGGCTATATGTATGCGCCGGACGTGGTGCGCGGTACGGATGGGCGCTATTACCTGTATTATTCCATGAGCGGGGACAAAACCGTTTCCGTGGCGGTGTGCGATGAGCCCGCGGGAGAATATCGTTTCCTGGGACATGTCGTCCATCCGGACGGCACGCCCATTGGACGGAAAACGGGGGATGTGAATAACTTTGACCCCGGCGTGCTGGTGGATGATGACGGACGGGTGTATCTCTATGTAGGCTTTGCCCCCAAGGGACAGCGGAGCCGTGCCGCGGCAGAGGCAATGGGTCTGAAATGTGACGGCGGCTATGTGATGGAACTGGCAGGCGATATGCTCACAGCGGTGACGGCGCCTGTGCGAACCATTCCGGGAATTGTGGATGCAGTGGGCACGCCTTTTGAAGACCATGCCTATTTCGAAGCCAGCAGCATCCGCAAAATCGGCGGCCGCTATAACCTGATCTGGTCGTCGGTGCTCAGCCATGAATTGTGCTATGCCTGGAGCGACAACCCCATGGGACCGTTCACCTTCGGCGGCGTGGTGGTGAGCATTGTGGATATGGGCTTTGAGGGGAATCGGGAGCAGCTGAACCACCGCGGCAACACGCATGGCGGATTGGTGCAGGCTTGCAGCCAGTGGTATGTTTTCTATCATCGGCAGACCAATCGCTCGGCATTTTCCCGCCAGGCATGCGCGGAAAAGGTGACGATTCTGCCGGATGGCCGCATTCCGCAGGTGGAGGTGACAAGCTGCGGTCTGAACGGTGGCCCGCTGCCCGGCTGCGGCGCCTATGAGGCGCGGATTGCGTGCAACCTGGGCGGCAAAACGCCGCTGATGGACGAAGCGCCTGACCCGAACGATGATACCGAGCCGTATTTCACCCAATCGGGCGAGGATCGCCAGCAGGAAGGCGATCAGTATATTGCCGGCATTCCGGACGGCGGATGGTGCGCTTTCAAATACTTTGCCTACACGGGCAACGAGAAGCGCATCCGTATGAGGGTTCGCTGCACGGGCGAAGGCGTGCTGACGATCAGCCATGCAAGGAACGGCGCGCCTGTATCACTGCTGACGCTGCCGACGTGCGGACAATGGACGGAAGTTGCCGGAACGTTTACGCCGCAGGAAGGAAGGCAGCCGCTGTATTTCATGTATCATGGCACAGGCGCTGCGGATTTTTCTGCGTTTGAAGTGGAATAAATCCCCGATAAGGTATTTCTGTGCAAAAGCGCGGTGGTCGGTCAAACAGGCTGCCGCGCTTTTGGTGTGCAGCGAAAACAATGTAAAAAGGCGAACAAAAACAAAAAAATATTCTAAAACATATAGATTTTTGCAACAAAGTGTGCTACAATAAGGTGTACTTTTTCCGGAGGCATCCGGAAAGCAATGATAGGGAGGAATCATTCGTGCAGAAGCAGAACAAGGCGACCGGGCTGGACAAGTTCTTTGGCGTCACAGCCGCCGGTTCCACGGTCAAGACGGAGGTCATGGCCGGCATCACTACCTTCTTTGCCATGGTGTATATTCTGATGGTGAACGCCAACATGTTTGCCAATCCCTTTAGCGATGGTACCAATGTGCTGGGCGTGAGCTACGGTGCAATTTACATTGCCACGGCCATCTCCGCGGTGATTGGCACGTTGGCCATCGGCCTTCTGTCCAACCTGCCCCTGGCGCAGGCCTCCGGCATGGGTCTGAACGCGTTCTTTGTTTACACGATGTGCGTGACCTTCGGCATGACGTATGCCAACGCCCTTGTGCTGGTGCTCTTTGACGGCGTGCTGTTCATTGTGCTGACGGCTACCGGCCTTCGCAAGCTGATTTTCCAGGCCATCCCCAAAACGGTGCGTGTGGCCATCCCCGCCGGTATCGGCCTGTTCATTGCTTTCATCGGCCTGCAGAACGTCGGCATTGTGGCCAAGGACAGCTCCACGGGCGTTGCGCTGGCTTCCTTCAACCTGCTGACGAATTCCTGGGGCACGATCATGCCCATGATCGTAACCGTGGTGACGCTGATTGCCATGGCCGTGATGGCGGCGCGCAATGTGCGCGGCGCGGTGCTGCTGGGCATTGCCGGCGGCGCAGTGCTGTACTATGTGCTGGGCTTCCTCACTGTGCCGGAGTTTGCTGTTGGCGTGACCATGAGCAGCCCCTTTGCGGCCTTCGGTGATTTCTTCACCCAGTCCTTCGGCAAGGTGTTCACCCAGGGCTTTGATTTCTCTGCGTATGTGACGGCACACGGCGTGGCCAACACCGTGCTGGTGATCGCCACCTCCGCTCTGGCTTTCTGCATGGTGGATATGTTCGACACCCTGGGCACCCTGTACGGCGCCTGCGCCCGCGGCAATATGCTGACCAAGGAGGGCGAAGTGCCCAACATGGATAAGGCAATGCTGGCTGACGCTATTGCCACCACCACCGGCGCCATCTGCGGCACCTCTACCGTGACCACCTTCGTTGAGTCTGCTTCCGGCGTGGCCGAGGGCGGCCGCACGGGTCTGACCAGCATGGTGACGGCGGCACTGTTCTTCGTGGCCATGTTCCTCAGCCCCATCGCGCAGCTGGTGCCCGGCTGTGCCACCGCCGCCGCGCTGGTGTATGTGGGCGTGCTGATGATTGCCTGCGTGAAGGATATCGACTGGCACGACGTGACCACTGCTGTGCCCGCTTTCCTCACCATGGCGATGATGCCCTTCACCTACAACATTTCCTACGGCATTGCTTTCGGCCTGCTGAGCTATGTGCTGGTGAACCTGTTCACCGGCAAGGCGAAGGAAATCAAGGCCGGCACGTGGCTCATCACGGTGCTGTTCCTGGTGATGCTGTTCCTGACGCACTAAGCATTGCACGGTTTACCCAATCTGATAAAACACAGAAGCCCTTGCAGAGTGCATGCTCTGCAAGGGCTTCTGTGTTCTTCACGCGCGGGATGCTTCGCAGGTGCATGCAGCGATCCCTTTGTTGCGCCGCTTCGCTAAATATGGTATCATGTGCCTCGGAAAGGGCGTGAGTTCGTGTTTCTGGAAAGCTTTACCCTGCCGAGTGCTATCGAGCGGGAATTGGTTATCAATAACGAAAAGCGTACCTGCTACACTTCTTTTTATCCCTATACCGTCTTTGGCCCGTGGGAGATGCCTACCTTTACCTTTGCCCCGGTGACCATCTTCTATGGCGGCAACGGCAGCGGCAAGAGCACCATTTTGAATGTGCTTGCGGAAACCATTGGCATTGAACGGAAAACGCCCGGCAACACATCGCCCTTTTTTGACCGATATGTGTCGCAATGCAGGGTGGAATTGCGTTACGGCTGCCGCGCTGTTCCGCGGACAAGCCGTTTCATCACCAGCGACGATGTGTTTGATTATCTTTTGAACCTGCGCGGTCTCAATCAGGGCATTGACCGGCGGCGGGAGGAACTGTACGATGAATTCCTGAGCGCGAAACACGGCAAATTTCAGCTGCAAAGCCTGGATGACTATGAGGAACTTAAGCGCACCGTGGATGCGCGGCGGCTCACCCAGTCCCAATATGTCAAGTCCCGCATGAACGCCGGAGCGCAGGAAAAATCCAACGGGGAAAGCGCGATGACATTCTTCACTCAGTTGATTGACGAGCATGCGCTCTACCTGCTGGATGAGCCGGAGAACAGCTTATCCGCTACCAAACAGGAAGAACTGAGGGACTTTCTGGCCGCCTCTGCACGGGCATACGATTGCCAGCTGGTGATTGCGACGCATTCGCCATTTTTGCTTTCCATGCCAGGAGCGCGGATCTATGATTTGGATAGCGAAGGCGCACCCCGCCGCAAATGGACGGAGCTGGAGAATGTGCGCGCCTACCGAAAGCTTTTCCGCGAGCATGCAGATGAGTTTTTGGAAGATGATGAGATGGAGTGATGGGCGATGAATCAATATGCACGAACAGAGCTGCTGCTGGGCACGGAAGGCGTTGCAAGGCTGCAAAAGGCGCATGTGGCCATTTTCGGCGTGGGGGGCGTGGGCGGCTATGCGGCGGAGGCACTGGTGCGTACCGGCCTTGGCGCGATAGATCTGGTGGATAACGATACGGTGTCCCTCACAAATTTGAACCGGCAGATCATAGCCCTGCATTCCACCCTTGGCCGGGATAAAACCGAGGTGATGGCCGAGAGACTGCGGGACATTGCCCCGGATGCGCATATTACGCCGCGGTGCATGTTCTATCTGCCGGAAACGGCGGATGCGATTGACCTGACGCAGTATGACTATGTGATTGATGCGGTGGATACCGTGGCTGCCAAGCTGGAGCTTGTGCAGCGCTGCACGGCGGCGGGGGTACCCATTATCAGCGCTATGGGCGCGGGTAATAAGCTGGATGTGACAAAGCTGACCATCACCGACATCAGCAAAACGCACACCTGCCGCCTGGCACGGGTGATGCGCACAGAGCTGCGCCGCCGGGGTGTTGAGCACCTGACCGTGGCCTATTCCACTGAGCCTGCCATTGCCGCCCGGGCGGAGAGCGAGGAAACACCCACCGGCGGGCGCCGCAGCGTGCCCGGCAGCGTGATGTTCGTGCCTGCCGCCATGGGACTGATGATTGCATCGCATGTGATTCGGGAGCTGTGCGGGGACTGAAAGCCTGCCGGTTGGGTGGCGCTATGTCATGCGGAGCAGCTGCTTACCATTCAATGCCCTCCCGTGCGGGCAGATGCTCTGTTTCATAAGGGTGCTTTTCCGCTGTGATGACGCTCACATAATCAGCTGCGGCGTGCAGCCATGGAGGCGCCGCATAGCCGGAGACAACCGCTTCGCCACGCTGAAGGGCTGCGGCGATGAGCATGCGCGCCGTATTCTCTTCTACCATGTGAAGGGACAGCGCAGTGGCCAGTTCATCCAGCACGAGGAGTCCGTTTTGCATGCGGAACGGGTTGCGCAAATAATCGCACAAGGCGTGGGCGTGGGCAGTCTGCAGGGCGAAAACGCCGGCCTTTTCTGCCTCTGTCATTTGAAACACAAAGCCGTGTGTTGGCCGGGGCAGCATCATGGTAACCCCGGGTAAATGCGACAGTGCCGTGATTTCGCCGGAGTGGCCGTCTTTCAGGAACTGAGTGATAAGCACAGGCAGTCCATGCCCGTGGGCGCGAAGCGCCAGGCCCATGGCGGCGGTGGTTTTCCCCTTGCCGTTGCCGGTATAAAGGTGCAGCTTGTGTTCAGCCATGCCGGTGAATCCCCCTTTTGGAAACAGTTTAATGCCATCATTATACCCGCCCCTGTGCGGATTGACAAGGCACAGCCCAGGATGTATACTTCCATGTGAAGAGTGCGGCGGAGGTTCATGCCGCGCCTGCGAAAGGGGAAAAAACCATGAAGAAAATTGCTGCGTTGATGTTGACGTTGTGCCTGCTGACGACCTGCTCCTTTGCCCTTGCCGCCGGCAAGCTGGAGGTTACGCAGGAAACCTATGTGTATACGGAGCCCTACGAAGGTTCATTCCAGAGCTATTGCTTTGCTGAACTGACGAACACCGGCGACAAGAACGTGGAGTTCGGATCCGGCGTGCTGGAAATTCTCAATGCCGAAGGCGATGTGACGGATACCGATGATGCGTATATCAGCTATCCGAACGTGATTGCCCCCGGTGAAAAGGCGTATGTTCGGCTTTGGAGCATGGTGAGTGACGCCGAAAAGCTGGAGGACATCAGCGACTATACCCTGACGCTGACCGGCAAAACCAGCAAGGAGAACGTGCCTGTACACCTGACGGCTTCCGCAGTGGTGCAGGAAGGCGAGCGGTGGGGCGAAAAGGTCTACACCATGGTGGCCACGGTAACGAATGAAACCTCCGAAACCGTCTATCAGCCCAACGTGGTGCTGGCCGCCTATGATGCGGATGGTAAACTTCTCTACACGGACGTAACAACGCTCTATAGCGTGGGCATCCCGGCCGGACAGACGGTGGAAGTGCTCATCACGGTGGACAGCAGCGTTTCTGATCAGTGGACGGAAACCCCTGCCACGGTAGAGGCTATTGTGTACGTGGAGGACTGAAAAGCAGGAAAATTTTGCGCGGACGGCGATTGCTGATTCGCCTGAAATGCTGTAAAAAAGACATGATAAAAGGGCTTGCCGGTCTGTGAGAAACAGACAGCAGGCCCTTTTTGTTGCCGGTTGATCGGCTTATTCCGGCAAAACAGCCGTGCTTTTTAACCGCCTGTCCAGCCGCTGCTCCACAAAGGCTCGCAGCACAGCAAAGGGAGCGTAGCATGTTTGCGTGTTTACCCACCCTGCCGATCCTGTTTCCAACGCCATGCGCATCCATTTTGCTTGCTCCGCAGCGATGGGTATGTGGCCTTTCCGGCGGCAATCATGGCACACAAGGCCGCCATCCTGATGGGAGAAATACGTCTGTTCTTCCCCTGTCAGCTTTTTTCCGCAGCAGGCGCAATGGTTCAGCCGGGGCTTGAAGCCTTCGCAGGCGGCGTAGTGCAGCAGAAATCCGCTCAGCAGCGGTTTCCATTCCTGGGCGGAGAACGTCAGGCGGCTCAGTGTATGCAGCAGCAGCATAAACAGCTCCTGATCCGCTACGCCGGGCTGCACGGCGGCCTCGGTTAAATTCAGCAGATAAACGCCGCAGCTCAGGCGGTCAAAGTCTGCCCGGAGCGGGTAAAATGTTTCAATCAGCGACGCGGAAACCAGCGTGGCTCGGCCATCCCGGCCATAGAGCTCAAAATCCCCCAGGGCGAACACTTCACTGGCGTTGAGCAGCGCGGATCTTGGGCGGCGGCAGCCGCGGGACAGCACTTCCATTCGCCCGCGTGTGGGGCTGAAAAGCGTCAGCATCCGGTCATTTTCCCGATAATTGGCATAGCGCAGCACAATGGCTGTCTGCTCGGTTTGAATCATGCCATCGTGTCTCCTTTACGCATCATTCGCCGCGCGTGCAATATTTGTGCAGGGCGCGATCCACGTCCCCCTCGATGAGGATGCTCAGCCTGCTGATGATCTTTTCCGGATCGTCCTTCATATCGCCGCGGATCCAGTTGAGCATTAGCCCTACAAAGGCATATTTGTAGAAATCGGCAATGAACTGCTTGTCCTCGCTGCGCACGCTGAGGTGGACGGCCTTTTCCTCCACTACGTTGATAAGCAGCTGATAAGTCACTTTGTACAGATATTGCTCCAGATGTTCACGGCTCACGGAATGATACACGTTCATGATGAAGGGACGGTTTGCTTTCACGGCAGCAAACAGGTCAAGGAAGCCTTGCTGCCAGGTTTGGGCGGTTTTGTGACCGGCCAGCGCTTTGGCGGCTTCTTCCTGGCATGTCCACTCCACAAGGTCGTAAATATCGGTGAAATAGTAGTAGAACGTCATGCGGCTAACGCCGCAGTCCTCTGCAATGTCGTTCACGGTGATTTTGCTCAGGGGCTTTTGCAGCAGCATGTTTTTCAGGCTTGCGGACAAGGCTCGCTTGGTGGTTTGCGACATGGAAGCTTTGTCTCCTTTCCCGGAACAGTTTTGGTCATTATACCATGAAAGACACGCGCTGGCAAAGTATAAAGAACTGCAAATGGCGAAAAACGGTTTTTCAAGCGGCTGCGGTTTTGGCGCGCGTGAAAAGCAAAAGCCCGCTGACAGGAGCGTCAACGGGCCTGAAGCATCGGAAAAAACGGCCGCTTCTCATTCGGTTTTACAGGAGCTTTTTGTACAGTTCCTTGATTTCCGCGGGGCTGGTATCGCGGGGGTTGCCGGGGCGGCATGCATCCGCGTAGGCGGATTCCGCAAGGAAATCCAGGTCGGCGGGATTGACGATGGCCTTCAGGTCGGCGGGAATGCCCACATCGGCGGCCAGCTTCTTCACAGCGTCCACAGCTGCCTTGCGGTATTCGTCCTGCGACATGTGTTCCACACCTTCAACGCCCATGGCGGCAGCGATATACTTGTACTTGTCGCCGGTCACGGGGGCGTTGTATTCCATCACCGTGGGCAGCAGAATGGCGTTTGCCACACCGTGGGGCGTATCATACACAGCGCCCAGGCAATGCGCCATGGAGTGCACAATGCCCAAGCCCACGTTGCTGAAGCCCATGCCGGCCACATACTGGCCAAGTGCCATGCCGTCACGGCCCTCCGGCTTGCCGGCAACCGCGTCCCGCAGGGAGCGGGCGATGATTTCGATGGCCTTGAGATGGAACATGTCGGTCATTTCCCATGCGGCTTTGGTGGTGAAGCCTTCAATAGCGTGGGTCAGCGCGTCCATGCCGGTGGCGGCGGTGAGTCCCTTGGGCATGGTGGACATCATGTCGGGGTCAATCACGGCAACTTCGGGAATGTCATGCACGTCCACGCACACAAACTTGCGCTTTTTTTCCACGTCGGTGATAACGTAGTTGATGGTCACCTCAGCGGCGGTGCCGGCAGTGGTGGGCACGGCAATGGTGAATACCGTTTTATTTTTTGTGGGTGCAACGCCTTCCAGGGAGCGAACATCGGCAAATTCGGGGTTGTTGATGATGATGCCGATGGCCTTGGCCGTGTCCATGGAGGAACCGCCGCCGATGGCAATGATATAGTCCGCGCCGCTGTTTTTGTAGGCGGCAACACCGGTCTGCACATTTTCAATGGTGGGGTTGGGCTTGATGTTGGAATAGATTTCGTAGGCAAGGCCGGCTTTGTCGAGCACGCCGGTGACCTTGGCGGTGACGCCGAACTTGAGCAGATCCGGATCGGAGCAGACAAAGGCCTTCTTCAGCCCGCGGCCCTGCACTTCCGGCACAATGGATTCAATGGCGCCGCGGCCATGGTAGGAGACAGGATTGAGCACGATACGATTCGCCATGGGAATAACCTCCTCACGTTTTTCAGGAAAGCGGACGTTTGCGTGACGCTGCCTGCGGATGGCATCTAGAGAAGATGCGTCTAAGGAAATCATTCGATATTTCTTTGTCAAACTCCTGCCTGACAGCCGTTGTTCACTATTTTTTTACAGAAATGGCAAACAGGCCATCTTTTTTACAGCAGGCGAAGAAACGTCCGCCAGGCAGGCGCGGCATGCGTACTTCATTGCCGCCTTCGGGGTAGAGTCGAACCAGGGTGTAGCGGTCAAAGCCTACCTCCAGAAGGAAGGACAGGTAGTGCTCCTTCTCCACGGGATGGGAAAAGGTCAGCAGCCATTCATCCTCGCAGGGGGAGCCGGAAACCTGGTGCGCCTCATCGGCGGGGCGGGACTGCAGGGGCTCCAGCACCCGGGAGCAGCAGGTGATTTGCGCAGGCATGGCGCACACCACCACGTTGCCGCAGGTGGGACACTGGTAGATTTGAAGCTTTCTCATATTTCCTCCATCCTGGCGATTGGCTGTCCACTCGCCGTTCATCAATTGCGCCGCATCCAGGCGGAACAGGCGCGCAATGGCCGGAATCAGGGATGCATCCGGACAGCCTGCGCCGCGTTCCCACTTGCTCACGGCTTTGTCGGACACGTGCAGCAGCGCGGCCAGCTGCGCCTGGGTCATGCTATGCTCGGTGCGCATTCTGCGCAGTACTGTGCCAAGTTTTTCTGCATCCATTCTTTTCACCTCATGCAACAGCATAGCACAAAAAGCCGCCATTTGCACCCGACGGAGCGTAGAGACGCACATTGTGCAGGCACAAAAACATGCGCTGCGGTTTACCGCAGCGCATGTTTGCAATGCATGGCTTCTGGAAGGAGAAACTCCCTTCCCCGGAGCGATCAGATGACGTGATATTCCTTGAGCAGCTTTTCGATATCCGTTCCGGCGATCTTCTTGAGCACTTCCTTGAGAGCAAGACGTTCTACCAGCGGCAGCTCCATATCGGTGATCTTCTTGCCGTCGCGCAGCTTTACCGTGGCGTTAAGCAGGTCGCGGATGTCATAGGTGCTGCCCCATACTTCCGGCACGCCGCGGTCAATGTTGAGCAGGGTGTACACAGCCACCATGGCGGTGCGCATGCTGTATTCCGTGGTGAAGATGGTATCCCGCGGCACTTCGGCGAACTGTCCCAGGAAGGCGAAGTTCACAGCGCCCTGGGGAACCACGTCCGGCCGGTCGCCTGCACGGCGAGGCATGAAGAAGGCGGTGATGTAAGGCATCATGACCGGCACGGTGTTGGCGCTGTGTTCAGCCATTTCGTCAATCTCATCCACCGGAACGCCGATGTGATACAGCCACTCCATGCAGATTTCCTTGCCGGTGCAGTCGCGCATGGGCTTCTTCACATAATCGCCGGGCTTATCGGAGAACAGGCCGTACACCCACACGCACAGCTGGTTTTTGGGCTGGTCGCGGAACTGCTGCTGACGGTTGAGCGTCCAGGACATGAGCCAGGAAGAATCCTTCACGGTGACAATACCGCCGGTGACAGTGTGGCCGGAGAAGGGATCACGCTTGCAAATCTTTTCGATATACTTGGGGATGCGGTTGTCCAGGGTGGTCACGGTAGCGCTCATCCAGTTGCTCTGTTCAGGATCGTAGCAGAACTTCTCGGGATGGCCGAAGCTCTCATCCTGCGCGGCGATCTTCTTCCACAGATCCCAGCCGTTGCCGGGCTTCATGGAGGGATCGAAGGCAGCAGGCTCGTTCTGGCTGCCGTAGGTGCTGCTTTCTACGCAGCCGCCGTTGGTGATGAAGAGCAGATCATTTTCGGTCAGGTCGATCACGTCGCTCTGTCCGTCATGCTCAACAGTGATGGAGGCGGCCTGCTTGCGGCCGTTCTGCACGTTGAAGCGCACATCCGTCACCTTGGTGTTGTAGTGGAACTGCACGCCATGGCTCTTCAGATAGGTCTCCATGGGCAGGATGATGGATTCATACTGATTATAACGGGTGAAGCGCAGCGCCTTGAAGTCCGGCAGGCCGCCGATGTGGTGAATGAAGCGCTTGATGTACAGCTTCATTTCCAGCGCGCTGTGCCAGTTTTCAAAGGCGAACATGGTGCGCCAGTACATCCAGAAGTTGGAGGAGAACACCTCGTCATCGAACACATCGGTGATGCGTTTGTCATACAGCTCTTCATCCGGGGTGAAGAACAGGTGCATGATTTCCATAGCGCCCTTATCGGAAATGGCGAATTTGCCGTCGGTGTGGGCATCCTGACCGCGATCAACTGTTGCGCGGCACAGAGAGTAGTTGGGGTCTTCCTTGTTCAGCCAGTAATACTCATCCAACACGCTGGCGCCTTCGGTTTCCAGGGAGGGAATGGAGCGGAGGATATCCCACATGACCTCGAAGTGGTTGTCCATCTCGCGGCCGCCGCGCATCATGTAGCCCACGTCATACTTGCGGCCGTCACACGCACCGCCGGATACAGGATCCTTTTCGAACACGTGGATGTGTTCGCCCTTCATGCGGCCGTCGCGCACCAGGTAGCACGCCGCCGTCAGCGAAGCCAAGCCGCTGCCGACGATGTAGGCCGATTTATGATCCACGCCCTCAGGCTTCCGGGGCGTCGCAAAAGCTTCATAGTTACCGCTGGAATAATACATCTTGCAAAACCTCCTTGCAGGTCGATGGAAAACTCTTCATTCGCCGAACCGGCGCGCTTTCCGTTTCGGTGACACTAGGATATCCCGTTTAGCCCTGCGATACAATAAACAAAAACGGCGTGTTGTAAGATTTTTTGACAAAAGGCGTGAAGTGTATAAAAAAGGCCGGCAAAACGGTCAATTCGTTTTGTCGGCCCTTTGGGCGGTGCGGGCACAGGCGGTTACGCTGCTTTTGCGGAAAGAGCTTGCTGAAGCGTTAGGCATCCAGGGTGCTGATCATTTCCCTGTCCACCTTGCGGTACAGGACAAGGCAGATGGTCAGTGACACGAGCTCTGCCACGGGGAACGCCCACCAGGTTGCGCTCAGACCCAATTGACTGAGCAGCCATGCGGCGGGAATGAGCACCACCAGTTGGCGGCACAGGCTCATGATGAGGCTGTACATGCCTTTGCCGACAGCCTGGAACACGGTGGACAGCGTGATGCCGACGGCGGCCAGAACAAAGTGGCTGCTGATGATGCGCAGCGCCATGCAGCCGATGTCCGTCAGCTCGGTGCTGCCGGACTGTTCAAACAGGCTCATCAGAGGCCCGGGGATGGCAAGGAACAACACTGTGCCGGTCAGCATGATGGCAATGGCGTAATACAGCGCGACCTTGACGGACTCATACACGCGCTTTTTTATCCGGGCACCGTAATTATAGCCCACAATGGCTACCAGGCCGTTGCTGAGACCGAAAACGGGCATGAACACAAAGGATTGCAGCTTGAAATAAACGCCGAGCACGCTCACGGCCGCATTGCCAAAGGGCATGAGGATGAGGTTGAAGAGCACGTTCATCACCGAGGAGATGGACTGCATGATGATGCTGGGAAAACCAACGCTGAGGATGTTGCGCACAATGGAAGCGCTGGGGCGGAAGCCGCCGAGGTGCAGCCGAAGCTCCGGATTCTTCCACTGGTTGAGAATCATGCCAAGCAGCATGCCGAGAATTTGCCCCACCACCGTGGCGACAGCCGCGCCGGCAATGCCCATGCGCGGGCAGCCCAGTAGGCCGAAAATCATGATGGGATCCAGAATGATGTTGGTGATGGCGCCGGTCAATTGCATCACCATGGACAGGATGGTGTTGCCTGTGGCCTGCACAAACCGTTCAAAAGTGACGGAAAGGAACAGGCCGAAACCAAACACACACACAATTTGCAGGTATTGGCAGCCGAGCTCCTGCAATGCAGCATCCGGGGTCATCATGGCGAAGAAAGGACGGGTGAAGAACAAACCGAACACCAGAAAGAGCAAATAGCCAATGAGGGAAAGCATGATGCCGTTGCGTGCCGCATCATGCGCTTCATCACCGCGCTTTTCGCCCAGTTTGCGGGAGATCAGGCTGTTGATGCCCACACCCAGGCCGGTGGAAACGGCGATCATCAGCATCTGGATAGGATAGGCCAGCGACACTGCGGTGAGGGCGTTGGCGTCGTATTGGGCAACAAAGATGCTGTCCACAACGTTGTATAGCGCCTGCACCAGCATGCTGATCATGATGGGCACGGACACTTTGGGTACCAGTTTGGTCATTTTCATGGTGCCCAGCATTTGAGATTTGACCTGTTCGTTTGATTCCATGGGTTTTCCTCCAATAAAAAATCCGCCCATCCCGCCGGGTAACAGGATAGACGCTGGCTTCACGTCTGCGGGCTGGTGGATGCAAAGTTGTCGGGCTCCCTGCAAGCCTTGCATGTGCTGCCGATAGGGCGACATGCGATTTATCATAACATGACAGCATGATATTGTCAATTGAAAGGAAAAGATTTTCCGACTGCGGAAAGCAATACTGTTTATTTCAGAAGAAAAGCGTGAAGAAAAGCCGGGGTGACCATCTCTCGGGCGGCGGATAGGTATGAAAGGGAAAGTATTTTTACAAGAAACCATGGGCAAATGCCGCACAAAATCGCAGGTCGCTCTCGCAAAAAGACGGATTATTGTGTATAATGGGTTGACCAACAACCAGGAAGGAGGCCGCACGGATGAAGCGGAAGGAGAAAAAAAGCAGTGTACCGTTTAAGTTCAGCATGCCCAAACGGTTGCTGGCGGCATTCTGCGCGTGCGTGCTGGTGCCCTATGCATTGGGAATGTCCTTTGCGGTGCACATGGCGCAAAACGCTATCCCGGAGGCGGAAAAAACATATGAAAGCCGCGTGACGGCGCTGGCGGAACAGCTGGATACGGAATTGAGCCGCATTGAAAGCCAACTCTACTATAATCTGCGCCGAACGCCGGTGCAGTATCTGTCGATTGTAACGCCGTCGTTTACCTTTGCGGAATTGTATGCCCACATTATGGATACGCAGGAGATTATCTATTCGCTGCGCAATGCAAGCGGGTTGCTGGACAAAACGACAGTCTATTTTCCCGGCATCAATGAAAAAATCGCTTCCGACGGCAGCTTTCTGCCACTGACGGAAAAGGATCTGGCGTTCATTGAACTATACAAAAAGAACCTGGGCAAAGGTACGCTGGCGGCGGTGAACGGAGCGCTGTGCATGGCCAGCGACACGATGCACCTGTCCGGCGCATCCAGCAAGGCGAACATAGATGGAGCTGCCGTGCTGCGGCTGGATTTTTCTGACAAGACGATGGAGCAGTTGTGCGATGTGTTCCCTGAGGAGAGCCGCGTGGGCCTGTTCTGCCCCGCATGGGAGGGCGACGACTATTTTATCAGCGTGGGGAGCGACATGTATGACGCGGACGATGTGCGCGACGACCTGATGGAGGTGGCAGAGCAGACGGCGAAAAGCGGCGAGCCGCTCACAGGCAGTGTCAAGCTCAAAGGACAGCAGACGCTGCGCATTGTGTGCCGGGTGGGACGGCGATCGCTGTGGATGGGCGGCTATATTGATGCAAGGGTGCTGCAGAACGCCACCAGCTCCTTCACGATGTGGCAGCTGGCGCTGACTGCTTTCCTGCTGCTGGAAATCGTCTTCTTCTTCTATTTGATGCGCAAGATGGTGGCCAAGCCGGTCAACCGCTTTGCCAACGAGGTGAAACGCCTGGAGACGGAGGGCATGATCCAGCTGACGGACGAGCCGCGCAACGACATGGATTTCCTCTATGAAGCGTTCATGGGCATGAGCGAGAAGCTGAAGGCCGAGCTGGAAGAGTCCTACAAGAACAAGGTGCTGGTTTATCAATCGGAAATCAAGTATTTACAGGCGCAGGTGAACCCGCACTTCCTTTACAACAGCTTCTACCACCTCTATCGCATGGCAAAAATGGAGGACAATGAGGGCGTGGCGGAAATGAGCAGCCGCCTGAGCTCCTACTATCGCTACATCACCCGCGCTGACCAGAACGAGGTGCCGCTGGAGATGGAGTATAACAACATTGTGGACTACACGGAAATCCAGACCATCCGATTTGGCAACCGCATCCATGTGGAGCTGGAACCCATGCCGGAGAGCTATCGCACACTGACCGTGCCGCGGTTTGTGCTGCAGCCCCTGTTTGAAAATGCCTATTATCATGGCGTGGAGAAGATCGCCAAAGGGCGCATCCGCCTGCAGTTCAAATCCCGGCCCGGGGCGCTGGTGATAACGGTGGAAAACAATGGCGCCTGCACGGATGAAGAATTGGACAGCCTGACAAAATACCTGGAAAAGCAGACGCCGGGAGAGAAAATTACGGCGCTGAAAAACGTGAAGGGACGCATGCAGCTGCTGGGCGGCGACCTGAGCGTATCCCGCGGAACCCTGGGGGGCTTCTGCGTGGCGCTGACATTGCCTGTACGAGAGGAGAAGAAAAAAGATGCAAACCCTGCTGATTGTGGATGACGAACCCAATATTGTGGAGGGACTGGCAAGCCAGTTCCAGCAGCGCTACGGCGATAGCGTGCAGGTGCTTAAATCCTTTTCCGGGCAGCACGCGCTGAGCGTTTTGCGAAACAACAAGGTGGACGTGGTGCTTTCCGACATCCGCATGCCTGACCTGGATGGTATTGCCATGGCGGAAAGAACAGAGAAGCTATGGCCGCACATTCACTTTGTATTCCTCAGCGGCTTTGATGATTTTGATTCCATCCATCGGGCAAGCAAGTGCGCGGCGTATCACGGATATTTGCTGAAAAGCGAAGGCGACGAAGTGGTGCTGGCCAAGATTGACAGCGAGTTGGCGCAGTGCGCCGCGGAAAGCCGTGCGGAGAGCCAGCACAACCGTATGCACGCTTTTTTGGCGCGTGCAGCACTGGAAAGCACGCTGCGTGGCGGCTGGTCCTGGGAGAACTTTGCCGCACAGACGCCGGAGCTTTCGCTGAATGTGGATATCCATCGCCCGGTGACCATGGTGCTGGGCAAGTGCCTGAAGCAGTCTGCCACAGCCTGCATGCAGCGGCTGCAAATCTTTGCCGATTTGATTGAAACACAGGCACCAGGGCTGCGCTTTGAAGCGCTGCTGCCGGAGGAAGGCACGCTGGTTTGGCTTCTTCAATCCCGGGAGGCGGAGGACAACTGCAACATGGACGGGTATGTGCATGCGTTGTTTGAATCCGTGCAGCAAATGGCGGACACCATGGAAGCGGCTGTGGATCTGGTGGTGGGGGATGAAAAGCCCTTTGAACACATTGTGGCGCAGTATGAACGGCTGAACAACATCTATGACATTGTGGCGCGGGATGCAGGACGGCTGATTATCATTGATGAAAAGGACTATGCCGAAACGCTTTTAAGCAGCTCACCGGACAGGCTGCCGGATTCCTTCCGGTTTTCTACCTTCCTGCATCAGCTGGACAGGCAGCTTTATACAGGCTCGCCGGACAGCTGCCTGGCGCTGTTTGCCGCCTATTTCACAAAAGGGGTGGTGATGCGCTCGGAGCAGCTGCTGTCGCTGTTTTCGGTGGTGCTGGCTTTTTTGCGGGACAACGGGCTCAACGAAATCGGCGGACAGCAGGTGTCCCAGCTGCTGGACGAATATCTGCGAAGCGGCGCGGAAGGAAACGCCGACGTACTCAATGCCAGGCTTGCCGAACTGTGTGCGGAGCTTTGCGGTTTGCGCAGCGAAAACGAAGCGCACAATACGCAGACCATTATCAAACGCATCAATCGCTACGTGGAGGAGCATATTGAGGACTACGATCTGTCCCTGTCCGAGCTGGCAAGGATGACAGGATTCAACCCTTCCTATTTGTCAAGGCTATACAGGCTGCACACAGGGCGTAAGCTGTCCGATCAGATTGACGAAGTGAAGCTTCGCCATGCCAAGGAACTGATTCTGTCGGGCAAAATGGTCAAGCATGTGGCGGAACGGACGGGGTTTGCATCCCCATCGGCATTTATCCTGTTTTTCAAGCGGAACACCGGTATAACACCCAGGCAGTTCTATGAGCAAAATACATCCAATGCAAACAAATGACAAAAGCGCAAAATATCAACACGAAGGAGCGCGCCGGGGGAGAAAGGCGAGCTCCTTGCTATTTCTTGCATATTTTTGTACTTTTGATGTACTTTTAACGAGAGAATTGCATCATGCGTAAGGGAAAGCATCAAAAAAGGGAAAGTGAGCGCCAAAGGCTATTTCTTTGGTATGCCAAAAGGTAAAGGAAACAGCATTTGATGTCAATATTAAATGATTGAAACGGACTTTCATGTTCTTTATAATTAGGATACAAATTGTTCGCCGAAAGGTGTAACAAAATAACGAGGAGGAGAGAGACCTATGAAGAAGACGAAGCTCGTCGCTCTGCTCATGGCGTTGGTGATGGTTCTGTCCGTCAGCGCTGCCAGTGCAGAAACCTACAATCCCTTCTGGATCGAGCCCATGGAGACGCCTGTCACGTTGAACGTTGTGACTGGCTGGGGCCCCGATGCTTCTCTGCCGGAAGGCACCACCCCTGAAAACAACAAGCTGCTGAGCGTGTTGGAAGACATGAACATCAAGCTGAACTATCTGTGGACCGTGCCGGACGAGCAGTTCGACGAGCGCCTGGCGCTGCAGATCAGCTCTGGCGAACTGCCGGACGTTGTGATGCTGGGCTCCAGCGATTACTACGATTTCCGCGACACCGGCTATCTGCGCGACCTGACCGAAGCGTATGAAAAGTGGGGCAGCGATGAGCTGAAAGAACTGATGAACGGTATGGGCGCTGACGCCTTGAAGTACGGTTCTAAGGACGGCAAGATCTACGGCATCCCCGCTGTGCTGGATGCTGCCGAGGGCGTGGTTGGCCTGTACTATCGTGCTGACTGGCTGAAGGCGCTGAACATGGAAGTGCCCACCACCATGGATGGCGTGAATGAGATGATCATCGCGCTGGCCAAGTATGGTGAGACCGTGAACGGCGGCAAGACCGTTGCCGGTATGGCGAATGCTTCCGCTGTGCTGAACAACAACTTCTCCATGAACGGCTACTTCCAGGCTTACGGCTCCTATCCGAACCGCTGGGTGATGCGGGACGGCAAGCTGATGAACGGCCTGCTGCTGGATGAAACCCTGGACGCTCTGAAGGGCCTGCATTACCTGTATGAAAACGGCGGCATCGCTGTTGACTTCCCCACCTGGAACTTCGATACCTTCGAAGCTCGTCTGGTCAGCGATCAGGTTGCCACCGTGTTCGGCACCTACTACATCGCTGCATGGCCTCTGAACGAGAACAAGCAGGCCAATCCCGATGCTGACTGGGCCGAAATCGACCTGATCAACCTGGGTTCCAAGCCTGCCATGAACCAGGCAAGCCTGCAGTTCTTCAACGTCGTGACCAAGGACGCCCCCGCTGGTGCTGAGGAAGCCCTGATCAAGATGCTGAACATGTCCCTGGCTTCTTCCGCCAACTCCACGTCCGACAAGGCGTTCTTCAACGGTCGCGACCTGGCGAAGAATGGCTCCACTGTGTTCTGGCTGCCCGCTTACATGTACTATCCCACTCCCTACACCCGCGTGCGTGAGCATGTGTATGCTGCTTACGATGCCAAGGACGAGAGCCTGCTGACCACCGACTACGAGCGTGAGCTGTATGGCTACATGACCTCCTGGCTGAGCGAAGGCACCAAGAATGAGAACTTCGCCACTAACTGGGGTCAGTATATGAGCCGCCTGGGCAAGGAAATGGGCATTGCCCTTGGCCTGCGTGCCCGCGAGACCGGCAACTACGAACCCAACTACTTCTATGGCCCGACCACGGAAGCTGAGAGCCGTTATTCCTCCACGCTGAGTGACATGGCTTCTCAGTTCGTGAATGATTTCATCATGGGCAACAAGACCGAAGCTGACTGGGCGACCTTCAAGACCCAGTATCTGGAAGCTGGCGGCCAGGCTGTTCAGGATGCGATCAACGCGCAGTACGCTGAGATCACCAAGTAAGCTTTCAGCTGAACGGTAGAACGAGTCCATTTCAAGGAAGGGAAGCGGCGGCTTCGTCCGCTGCTTCCCTTTCTTAAACCCATTCTACCAATGTTATCATGAAAAGCGGGGGCATAAACTATGTCAAACACCACTGCGAAGCCCTTAACGACTGCAAACATTCGGAAAAAGCGTTCTCATTTGCAGGAGACGCCGTTTTACGTCATGCTCCTACCCGGCGTGATTCTGACCCTGATTTTCTCCTATTTGCCTATGTTCGGCCTTGTGATGGCCTTCCAAAACTACAAGCCGCTTCTGTCCTTTGCCGGCTCCAAATGGGTTGGACTTCAGAACTTCCAGGATATGCTCAGGCTGCCTCGGTTCTGGAGCATTGTCGGCAATACGCTGACCATTTCAACTTGGAAAATTGTGCTGGGGTTGATTGTTCCGCTGATCATCGCCCTTCAGCTTAACGAGGTCATCAGCAACAAGTTTAAGCGCGTTGCACAGACCGTATTCTTCCTCCCGTATTTCCTGTCCTGGGCAGTGTTGGGCGGCATCCTGCGCAACCTGTTCATGTATGACGGCATGATTAATGGCATACTGATTCGCTTGGGCTTAGAACCTGTGAAGTTCCTGATGGACAACAAATGGTTCCCGGTGATTCTGATCGTGTCCGATGTGTGGAAGGGCATGGGCTATAACATGATTGTGTTCCTGGCCGCCATCACCAACGTGGATCCCTCCCTGCACGAATCTGCTGCACTGGACGGCGCAACCCGTTGGCAGCAGACGTGGCACATCACCTTGCCGACCATTCGCCCCATTGTGGTGATGATGGCAGTGCTGTCGCTGGGTTCCGTGCTCAGCGCCGGCAGTGAGCAGATCCTGCTGTTGTATAACGAATCGGTGTATGAGAGTTCTGACGTTATCGACACGTTTGTGTACCGCATGGGTCTGGTGAACCACCAATGGTCGCTGTCCGCAGCTGTTGGTATGATGAAGTCCGTGGTGTCCAGTATCCTCATCCTGTTCTCGCACTTCATCGTTAACAAATTCCTAGATTATCAGGTATTCTAAGGAAAGGAGGAAATCGTCATGGAAGCAACTGTAAAAACGAAGAACCCGCATGATAAAGCAAAAAAGAAGCGTCTTCCTACATTTAACATTGTGAATGGTTTCCTTCTTCTGCTGCTGATTATCATCTGTTTTATCCCGATCATGCACCTGGTTTCCCTGTCGCTGTCCAACAAGCTGGATGCTGTGGCTGGCAATGTAGGCATTTTCCCGAAGGGCTTTAACCTTGCGGCCTATCAGTACGTGATGGAGAGCTCCGACTTCTGGCGGGCGCTGAGCATCACCGTGCTGCGCGTGATCATTGGTGTGCCGGCCAGCTTGTTTGTGGTTCTCCTCAGTGCCTATGCGCTGTCCAAGCCCGTGAGCCGGTTCCGCGCACGGAACATTTTCTCCGGTTTCTTCGTGTTCACGATGCTCTTTGGCGGCGGCATGATCCCTTCGTACATTGTCATCAGCAAGCTGGGCATGTTGAACACCATCTGGGCGTTGACCATCCCCGGCGCGATGAACATTGGCTACATGATCATGATGATGAACTTCTTCCGTGGTATTCCGACGGAAATTGAGGAAGCAGCCACCATCGATGGCGCAGGTCAGTTCCGCATTCTGTTCACGCTGTACCTGCCCATGTCGCTGCCGTCTCTGGCAACGATTTTGCTGTTCTCCACCGTGGCCAACTGGAACTGCTGGATGGACGGCTACCTGTACATGAATAAGCCCACCAACTATCCGTTGCAGACCTACCTGGCTGTGCTGCTGATGAACAGCAAGAGCACATTGGACATGGCCATGACGCCTGAGCAGATCAAGCGGATGGAGCAGACCAGCGAGCGCACGATCGAGGCTGCGCAGATTTTCCTGGCCGCTCTGCCTATCATGTGCTTCTATCCCTTCCTGCAGAAGTACTACATCAAGGGTATCGTGGTTGGCAGTGTGAAGGGCTAAGATCAAAAACAAGAGCGCCCCGGATGATGAAAAACGTCATCCGGGGCGCTTGCTGTATAAGCTGATTCTTTCTGTTGGAAAAAGGCGCTTTCACGCTTCAGCATGTCGGCAAAGTGGCTTTGCCGAGTTTGCATTTTTCACTGTCAGCGGAGCTAACGGCCGTGAAAAATGGAAGGAGGGGTTTCGCCTTTGGCCGAAACCACCCCGCCCGACCGGCATAGCCGGTCGATACGAATCCAGTCAGAGGGGCATCATGCCCCTCCGACACCTTCTCATATGGTTTGTTGACAGTCCGGCGCTTTCACGCTTATCCTTTTTCCAACATTTTTTTGAGATATTCGCCTGTGAAAGATGCGCTGCACTGTGCCACTTCCTCGGGGGTGCCCGTGCACACAATCGTGCCGCCGCCGTCGCCGCCTTCAGGGCCAAGGTCAATCAGTTGATCGGCCACCTTGATGACATCCAGGTTATGCTCAATGACCAGCACGGAGTTACCTGCGTCCGTCAGGCGCTGAAGGACGCTGATAAGCCTGTCCACATCGGCCATGTGCAAGCCGGTGGTGGGTTCATCCAGCAGATAGATGGTTTTGCCGGTGGCACGGCGGCTGAGCTCTGTGGCGAGCTTCACGCGCTGAGCTTCGCCGCCAGAAAGGGTGGTGGACGGCTGCCCGAGCTTCATGTAACCAAGGCCAACGTCATAGAGCGTTTCCAGCTTGCGCAGAATGGGAGGATGATTTTCGAAGAAGGCCATGGCCTCCTCCACATTCATGTCCAGCACCTCATAGATATTCTTGCCGCGATAGGTCACTTCCAGTGTTTCACGGTTATAGCGTTTGCCCTTGCAGACCTCGCATGGCACATAGATATCAGGCAGGAAGTGCATTTCGATCTTCAGCAGACCATCGCCGCAGCAGGCTTCGCAGCGGCCGCCCTTCACGTTGAAGGAGAAGCGATTCTCTTTATAGCCCCGTGCCTTGGCTTCAGGACACATGGCAAAAATTTTGCGGATGAGGTCAAACAGGCCGGTATAAGTGGCCGGGTTGCTGCGCGG
This sequence comes from uncultured Clostridia bacterium, assembly GCA_934647165.1. Classification (GTDB taxonomy): domain Bacteria; phylum Bacillota; class Clostridia; order Christensenellales; family Aristaeellaceae; genus CAKUFA01. Next base: position 98,612 of record CAKUFA010000002.1, read on the forward strand.
AGTGCGGCCGATAGGGCTCTGGTCGATCATGATGATTTTATCCAGTTGCTCCACGCCTTCCATAGCACGGAATTTGCCGGGGCGCGTCTTGGCACGGTTGAGCACCTTGGCCAGGTGCTTATAGAGAATCTCGTTGATAAGGCTGCTCTTGCCGGAGCCGCTTACACCGGTGATACAGCACAGCACACCCAGGGGAATTTTAACATCAATATTTTTGAGATTGTGCTCCTGCGCGCCAAGGATGGTGAGATAACCGGTGGGGGTGCGGCGCGATTGAGGAACGCTGATGTGCTTTTTGCCGGACAAGTATTGACCGGTCAGGCTTTCCGGGCAGGCCATGATATCCTGCACAGTGCCTTCCGCCACAATGTTGCCGCCATGAATGCCTGCGCCGGGGCCGACGTCCACAATCCAGTCCGCAGCATACATGGTATCTTCATCGTGCTCCACCACAATGAGTGTGTTGCCCAGATCGCGCATTTTCTTCAGGGTGTTGATGAGCTTCTGATTATCCCGCTGATGCAGGCCGATGGAGGGCTCGTCCAGCACGTAGAGCACACCCATGAGAGCCGAACCGATCTGCGTAGCCAGGCGAATACGCTGCGCTTCGCCGCCGGAGAGGGAGCCTGCGGCACGCCCCAGCGTCAGATAGCCAAGGCCAACGTCGATCAGGAATCCAAGGCGAGCGTCAATCTCTTTGAGAATCTGCGAAGCAATCATCTGTTCTTTTTCTGTCAGCGTCAGGTGACGGAAAAAGTCCTGTGCCTGTGCGATGGGCAGGGTGGAAACCTCGGCCAGATTGCGGCCGTTCACGGTCACGGCAAGCGCTTCAGGCTTCAGGCGCTGGCCGTGGCAGGCAGGGCACAGCTCCTCGGCCATGTATTCCTCATAGGCCTGCTTCATGCTGTCGGAGGAAGTTTCGTGATAGCGGCGTTCCATGGTGGGAATAACGCCCTCAAAAGGTGTGGCATATTCCGCTGTCCCGTGGGCGCCCTCGTAGTGGATGGTGATTTTTTCTTTGCCGGTGCCGTACAGGATGGCATTCCAGGCCTCGGGAGAGAAGTCCTTTACCGGCGTGTCCATGGTAAAACCGTATTTTTCACCCATGGCAGCGAGGTATTGGGCGGCGATGCCGTTGTCATCCCCCGTATTAAAGCCCATGGCGTTCAGAGCGCCCTGCCGCAGGCTTTTTTCTTTGTCCGGGAAAAGGATGTCCGGGCTGATTTTCATCAGCGTACCCAAACCGGAGCATTCGGGACACGCGCCAAAGGGACTATTGAAGGAGAACATTCGCGGAGCAAGCTCTTCGATAGAGATGCCGCAGTCCGGACAGGCATAGTTCATGGAAAACAGCAGCTCGCCCTTGTCAAACAGGTCGAAGATGACCAAACCGCCGGACTGGGCGGTGGCTGTTTCGATGGAGTCAGTCAGCCGCTGACGCATTTCTTTGCCGGGGCGGACAATCAACCGGTCCACCACCAGCTCAATGGAGTGCTTCTTCTTTTTGTCAAGGGGAGGGGTGTCATCCAATTCATAGAGCGTGCCGTCGATCCGCACACGAACAAAGCCGCTTTTTTGCGCGGTTTGCAGCACGTGGGCATGCTCACCCTTGCGCGCACGCACAACGGGAGCCAGCACTTGCAGGCGCGTTCCCTCAGGATATTGCAGCACAGCATCCACCATTTGATCCACTGTTTGCTGGCGAATTTCCTTGCCGCACACCGGGCAATGGGGGATGCCGATGCGCGCCCACAGGAGGCGCAGGTAGTCATGAATTTCCGTGACGGTGCCCACGGTGGAGCGGGGATTGCGGCTGGTGGTTTTTTGATCGATGGAGATAGCAGGGCTCAGTCCCTCAATGGCGTCCACATCCGGCTTTTCCATCTGCCCCAGGAATTGCCGGGCGTAGCTGGACAAGCTTTCCACATACCGCCGTTGCCCCTCGGCATAAATGGTGTCAAAGGCGAGACTGCTTTTGCCGGAGCCGGACAAGCCGGTGAACACTACCAGTTTGTTGCGCGGCACGGTCAGGCTTACGTTTTTCAGGTTATGCTCCCGCGCTCCACGGATTATGAGCGAGTTGTTGGTCATACATGCACCTCAGAAGAGAAAGATCATTGTGCGGAAGGAACCTCTTCCGAAGAAAGTCCCTTCCGCACATACGAATTTCTTATTTCATCACAATCAGTTCATAGGCCCGCTGACCTAAGCCGATTTTTTCTCCGTGTTCCAGCTGTTCACGCCAGTTGGTGTCCGGGTAGCTGTTGTGGAAGTGATCCTCACAGATGTGCGGCATCTCGCTGAGACGGGAACCAGGAATGGGTTCTTGCTTCAGACAGGCGTCGGCACAGGCCTGATCCAGCGCAACCGGGTCGAAGCTGGCGAACATGCCGATATCCGGCAGGATGGGCAGATCGTTTTCACCATGGCAATCGCAGCAGGGGCTGATGTCCATCACCAGCGAAATGTGGAAGTGCGGGCGGCCCTGCACCACAGCCAGGGCGTATTCCGTCATTTTACGGCAGAGGATATCGTTGCTCTCCCCCTCGCCTGCGCGGGTTGCATCCTTGGGACACACGCCGATACAGCGGCCGCAGCCAACGCAGCGGCTATGGTCAATGGTGGCCTTGCGATTTTCGATGGTGATGGCGCTGTGGGCGCACACTTTCTGGCAGCGGCCGCAGCCAACGCACAGCTCGTGATTGACGGTGGGCTTGCCGGCAGAATGCTGCTCCATTTTGCCTGCGCGGGAGCCGCAGCCCATGCCGATGTTCTTGATGGCGCCGCCAAAGCCCGTGCCTTCGTGCCCCTTAAAGTGCGTCAGGCTCACAAACACATCTGCATCCATAATGGCGCGGCCAATCTTTGCCTCGTGTATATAGTCGCCGTTAACGGGCACCAGGGTTTCATCCGTGCCCTTCAGGCCATCGGCAATCAGCACGTGGCAGCCGGTATTGTAGGGGTTAAAGCCGTTCTGATAAGCGGTTTCGATATGATCCAGCGCATTCTTGCGGCTGCCAACATACAGTGTGTTGCAGTCTGTGAGGAAAGGCCGGCCGCCCCGCGCTTTGATGAAATCCGCCACAACACGGGCATAGTTTGGCCGCAGGAAAGCCAGGTTACCCATTTCACCAAAGTGGATTTTGATGGCAGTGAATTTGCCGTCAAAGTCAATATCACCCATGCCGGCTTTTTCCATGAGCTTGTTCAGTTTTTCCAGCAGGGAGGTGGAATTGTGCGTTCTCAAATCTGTAAAGTATACCTTAGAAGCCGCCATATAGCTTTAACCTCCTATTTTAATGTACTCTATCAGTGTAGCACAAATTTTTCGCAAGTGCAACGGGAACACGAACATAAGTTTTCAAAACGATGTGCAGGTTCGTCTCTTTTTGCAGATTGAATCTCGTTTGCCGCAGGCAAAAAGGCATGCGTTTTTTGATGAATTGCATTGTGCCGCGAAATGAAAAATCATTCCCTGCGCATGGCTTATCGAAAAACTGCTGGGCCGCAAAGGTGATTTCGCTGCTTTTTCATGGTTAATATGGTATAATATGCCTATCAATCAAGCGGAAATGGATAGGGTTGCCAGTGCATACTTGCCATGCGGCGATGAAATACCCATGAAAAGGAAGGAAGCTTTCCGTACAATATGAAGGCATCGTTTTTGATTTGGATGGCGTGATTTGTTCCACCGATCATTATCACTATCTGGCATGGAAGGCGCTGGCGGATCGGCTGAGCATTCCTTTCAATGAAACGGATAACAACCGGCTGCGCGGCGTGAGCCGTATGGAGAGCCTGAACATCATCCTGGGAAAAAGCGCCAGGTCTTACACGGAAGAAGAGAAGGCCGTCATGGCAACGGAGAAAAACAACACATACCGAGAGCTGCTGCACCAGATGAGCCCTGCCGATTTGTCTGACGAGGTGAAAGCGACCCTTGATGCATTGCGGGTCAGGGAATTGAAGCTGGCAATCGGTTCCTCCAGCAAAAACACGCCCTTCATTCTGGAATGTGTAGGACTCAAGGGCTATTTTGATGCCGTGGCGGATGGCAACTGCATCACCCACTCCAAGCCTGATCCCGAGGTGTTTTTGAGGGCTGCCGAAATGATTGGCCTGCCGCCTGCCGTGTGCCTGGTGGTGGAAGATGCGCATGCAGGCGTGGAGGCGGCCGTGAACGGCGGCTTTGACTGCGCGGCGATTGGCGACGCAAAGGATGATCCTCGCGCCAACTATCATCTGGCTTCCTTTCGTGATTTGCTCAACGTTACGGAATGAAATGAAAGACCCCGCTGCAACGCAGAAAAATGATCCTCTGCGCTTGGAGCGGGGTCTTAAAATTTTTCTCGAAAGGGTCATGGTGATGCTGTGCGCTTGCGTTTTCAATGCACTTTGATGGTGTGCGCTTTATCTTTGTGTATCCAGCAGCCAATCTCTTCCTTGCCAGTGCAGGTGGAGCTTCACACGCTTCTACCCTTTGGGCAGCCTGGGCAAAAGCACAGGTTGGCCAACCTCAAAATGCAGGCCCAGGAAGCCATAAAGCAGCACCATGTAAGCGCCGCCTGCCGCTGCGGGATGGGTTCCGCCAATGTATACCAGCCCGGCCCATTGTTTGCCGCCGCCCTGAATGTCCGCCTCCGCAGACTTCAGGAAAAGCGGATACGCCACGTCCGGGCGATTGATGGCACAGGCGCACAGGGAGTACATGCAGGCAGAAAGGCTGCTTCCGTGCTCGGTGCGCGTCTCATAATAACCATAGTTCGCAGCAATGACGGAAGCAGGATATTGCCCAGCATGTACAGGAGCGCCATTACGTCCGCCTGCTTGATAACTTGCGTCTGGGAGACTACGCCGTATGCGCCGCCCCAGTATTCCCGCGGATCAAGCAGCCTGCTGCGCACCTGTGGCACCGGAACGTCTTCCAGCTTGAAATAGCCGTCGAACTGTTCGATCACGCCCGTTTTCGGATTGGGCGTCTGGTGTTTCAAATGTTCAGCGGCGTCAAGGAATGCGTCAAGCTCCTGCACGGTTGTGTCCGGCAGATACAGACGGCATACCTCCACCGCATAGCGAAGCGTCATGCGCGCCATTTCATTGGTGTAGGCGTTGTTGTTCACATGCTCATGATACTCGTCAGGCCCCATCACATCCAGCAGGTCATAGGTGCTGCTGAGAATGCGCTTCGACATCAGACTCATATAAAAGCGCGCACATTCCAACACCACCTGCGCGCCACCGCTACGCAGCAAGGAATCATCGCCTGTGTAGGCGGTATATTTCCGCAGCCCGTACACTACCGCGGCGGAAATGTGGATCTGTGTATCCCGGAAGAAAGTGCGCATGGGTCTGCCCGTAAACACATCCGTGACGTTGTAATCCGTGCAGGCGTCTTTGCCGCCATCCACACTTTCCCAGGCCTAAAACGCACCGGCATAGCCATAGGATTTTGCCTTCTCCAGCGCCCCCGGCAGGGTTTCAATCCGGTATTCCAGGCAATGCTTTGCCACTTCCGGCATGCATGCCAGGTAAAAATCCAGCATGAACATTTCCGTATCCCAGAAGATTGCGCCTTTGTACGTTTGCCCGGCCAGGCGGGAAGCAGGCACTTTGCCGTTCGTAGTGTTGAGCACGGTCAGGCCGTCGATTAGCACGTTGTCAATGGAGCCGAACTCGTCCTTGACGGCGGACCAGGCAGAGTTTTGGAGCGTCATTTCAATCAGCTCTTTGTTGCCATGGTCTCCCTGCATAAAGGCGTTTTCAACCAGAATGTTGCGGTACACAATGTCGTGCACATAGGCGTCATCGCTGTTGTGGATGCTGATAACCGGCTTATGGAAGTTGTACAGCACGGTGATGTTCTCAAACAACACAGCGCTGATTTCGGGATCCAGCGTCAGCCCTTTATCGGTTTCATAACCAATTTCCATGGACTGTGCCAAATCGGTCCAAACCTGATGTTGCGGAAGGTGATGCCCTTGGTGGAGGCGGAATAGTTCTTAATCACAAGGCTGTCATCCCAAGTGCGGGCGAAGCTGTCCGTCACTACATGATCCGTGCAGGATTGGAAAGTGAAGCCATCGCCGTTCTGCCGCCCGGAAATGACTTTGACATTGCTGATTTCCACATGCTTGGAGGCAAAGGAATAGCGCACACCTGTGGTGGGATAACTTCGACAACCTGCGTGCTAAGAATGAGGATGGTGCGCTGAAGCTGGACTTCCGCCCTAAGGCTTACGATGCGGAAGATTACGCCTCCTGAGGACGAGTACTATGAGCGTGCTGCGGACTGGATGGGCAACTGGGGCGAAGCCGTAGACATGTGGGCGCTGGATGGCATCTCCTACTGCAAGTATCTGACCATCCGCGTGAAAGGCGCTGAGGGCGGCGAAGAAAACAAGCTCATCATGGACTGGCATCCCGAAGACAGCAAGTTCTACGCGGCCCGCTTCAGCGATCTGGTGCTGGCGGACGGCAGCCATCCTGTAATTACCACCGAATGGCAGGATCGGAAGATTGACCTGGAAGCCTCCGGTTTCCCGGGTATGACCAACGCCATGCACATCCGCGCGTTTGCCAAGTGCGTCATCTGGCTGGATGAAATCACCTTCTTCGATGCGGTTGCACCCGTGGACAGCACCAGCAGCGAAACGATTCTGGCTGGCCTGACTGCGCCCGAAACCGGTAAGCCTGCCTCCCTGCCTATCAAGGACTATGTGGTGGAACTGCAATAATATCTCAAACGTTTTCCCGGGAGGCAGCCGCGGCTGCCCCCCTTCCTTTTTTGTTTGCAGGGGTTGCATTCGCCTGCAAAAACATGTACGCTAATAAGCCAATGGCCGCACGAACCGGCCTGAGGCGGTAAATAGGAAATGCGAGGAAGCCAATGGTCACACTAAAGGACATTGCTGCTGAAGCAGGCGTCAGCAGCACCACGGTGTCCAATGTGGTGCGTAATCGAAAGAGCCGTGTTTCCGAAAAGCAGCTTGCAAAAATTTGGGAAATTATTGAACGGGAGCATTCTGTCCCCAGCATGTCGGCACGTTCGCTGGCGAAGGATCAGTCCAACATCATTGCCATGGTCACCTACATCACGCCGCGAACCACAGGCAGCACAGTGGACGACCCTTTCATGAGCGTTATTGCCGCAAGCATTGAGCAGCGAACCCGCGAGGAAGGCTATTACCTGATGATTCGCTCCGCGGAAACGGTGGATGCTCTGGAATCCCTGATCCACAGCTGGCGGCTTGCCGGACTTATCATGACGGGGCTGTATCAGGACTCCTTCTTTGAAGCGGCGGTGCATCTGGGGATTCCTTTCGTGCTCATTGACAGTTATGTCAATGATCCGGACGTATGCAGCGTAGGCTTGGAGGATGAGAAGGGCGGCTACATTGCCACCAAGCACCTGCTGGAGAACGGACACCGCACCATTGCGTTCGCATCTCCCACGGTGCAGCCCGGCGGCGTGCTGGATTTGCGACTGCAAGGCTATCGCCGGGCGCTGGCGGAATATGGGATTCCCTTTGACCCTTCGCTGGTTTTCATGCAGGAGATCTCCGTGCAGGAAGGCAAACGCCTTGGGCATCAGCTTAGCCAGCGGCCGGAAATCACAGGCATTTTCGCTTCGGCGGATATTCTGGCGGCGGGCATTATGTCCGGCCTGGATGAATGCGGATTGAGCGTCCCACGGGATAAATCCATTGTCGGCTTTGATGACCATTATCTTTCCCAACTGACGATTCCTGGATTGACGACGATCCATCAGGATTCCGAACAAAAGGGTATCCTTGCCACGGATATGATTCTTGCGCAGCTTCAAAACGAGCCCATCGCGGAAAAAAAGGTGATTCTGCCTGTGCGCCTGGTGGAAAGAAACAGCGTGCGGAGAATCAAATCATAACGATTGCGGCCGTGCATCGGCAATGCGCATGAAATGCAGAAGGCGAGTTTTATCCCATGGCGAGGGAAGCATAAGTTGCTTTTTGGCCAAAAGGCGGGAGCAAAACGGTACTGCTCTCGCGGCGCCGAAAGCTTTGCAATAAAATGAAGCGCCATTGCAGGAGGAAAGTCCTTTCCTGCAATGGCGCTTTTGCGTCAATCAGGGAAAGCTGCCGCGCAAAGGCGACGCTTTAGCCAAAGAATTGCACGCATACCAGCTGCCATGCTGTGCCGGCAAGCACAATCAGGTTCAGCAGGCCGAAGCACATGGTCCAGCCGTCTTTTTTCATGCGGTTATGCACGCCTTCAGGGGAAAGCAGCATCATCAGCAGGGGCATCACAGGCAGCAGGTAGCGGGCCTGCACGCCGCTGAAATCATTTGTACCCACAGGCGAGAAGGCCACGTACATGGTGGTGAACACCATGCCGACCACCATGCCTGCGATGATCAGCATAGCCAGGCGCAGCTTCCAGTTCAGCCGCTGCTTCAGCTCCGGATCATGATCCGTGAAAACAGTGAAGAACATCAGCCCCAGGCTGAGCCAGTTCAGCGTGCCGCTGCAAGAGCCGATGTATCCCCACAGCGTGCGGCTGTTGGTGAGGAAATAGTCACCGAAGGAACGGAAGATGGTGGAGAAGAAGTAGCCAAGATAGGTCAGCGGATGATGGAGGATGAAAGCGATTTGTGCGCTGCTGTCCGCGCCGGGGCCGCGGTTGTCCTGCAAGGCGATGTTGCCGCCTGCCACATTGAACACCATGGCCAGCACAACGCCTGCCATGCACACCATGGCCAGCAGCTTGAATGCTGTGCGCTGGCCGCCGGAAGCAAACTTCCTGCGCGGCAGAAGGAGTACAAGCAGCAGCAGGGGGATGTACACAATCTTTGTCATGGAGCCGACCACAAAGCACAGCAGAATACCCAGCGCGCGCTGCCAGGAAAGCGGCGTTTCGCGATCCAGCATGGCGTCTACCGCAAGGGCGATGCCCAAATAGCACAGGGCGGTTCCGGTGGCGTCATAGGTGACGCTGCACGCCTGATACATGGCCGAAGGCATCAGCGTTGCGCAGGCCATTACCATCTTGAAACGGCGCAGCGCTTTGACAGCGAAGAAGCAGACGATGACGTAGAGCAGCATGTTGGCCATGCGTGCGGCGATGAACTGCAAATGCATGGGCAAGCCCAAAGCACGTGCCAGGCGAATGCCTGCCGCCATGACCACATAGCTGGTGTCGGAGAACGACCAGGTGATTTCCTCGGGCGTTGCATCCTCCGCCAGGGCGGCCTCATCCATTTGGCGGATGAGCGCATTTTCATCCCGCAAAGTGTCCAACCGATGGGTGACAAGGTTGTTTTCATTCATACTCCAGGACAGCGCGCCCATCAGCGTGGCCGCATGCGGCACCTCCACCTTGGGCCAGGTGCTCAGCAGGAAAGCGCGCACAGAGTGCACCTCGTCATCAAAGCAGATGGTGACGTTGACAGGCAGAGCAATGCTGAGGAACAGTCCCATGCACAGCGCCACGCACAGAAACGCCAGCTCCTGCCGCTTGCCCATGGCCTTGCGAAAGGCGATGAGCAGATAGGCGCATGCGGAAACGAGGCCGAAGAGCAGCATGCGGTTCCAGTTGAGCACCACCTCATTGTGCACCTGCGCACCCTCAATGGTTACCCCCATGGGGAACGTGACGGACAGCGCCGTGACTTCCCGGTCAATGAGTACGGAGTCTTCAGGGAGCGAATCCAGGAAAACGGAAGTCACCTGCGTTTCGCTGCCATCGGCAAGGGTGCAGCGCACGGTGTAGCGCTGGCTGGCTGCAACGGATCCTTCCAGTGTCAGCTCGTGCACAAAGCCGGTGTAGGGAATATACAGCGCCTGGCTGTCGTCGCTGACAGCAAACAGCGCAGCGGCAAATTCCGCATCCGCGTAGGATTCGGTATCCTCATCTTCGGCTGTATCTTCATAGGGGTCGTAAAGCGCTTCGCCGCTTTCCGCGTCCACCAGTGAAAAGGTCATGCTGTCCAGCGTATGCAATCCGGTGTTTTGTGCGTCCAGCCGCAGCAGCGGCAGCTGGCACAGCGCTTCCAGCGCAAACATGGCGGCAAGGACCACAATGGGCAGCATCACCCATTTCAAAACAGTGTGCTTACGCATGGCGGCGCTCCTTTCTTCCGGCGAGGGGCAGGCAGGCAACAAAGCACAGCGCCACCAACCAGCAGGTGAAAGCGGCCATGGTGCCGGGAACCGTATTTTCATAGGTTAAACGGATGCACATGGCATTCGTGGAATCGCTTGTGCCGTCCGGCAGGGTGAGCACCGTGCCCTCTGCGGGCGCGTCAAGCTCGCCCATGCGTACAGTGACGCCTTTTTGTTCCGTGCAGTTGGAGGAAACATGCAGCGTATAGCGCTTGCCTGCGCTGTTCCCGATGGCTTTGGGCAGCGTCAGGGTCACATAGGCGTTGTTGCGCAATTCGCCAACGGGATAGTCTGCCGAGGCAAGCAGCGCGCCGTTTTCATCAAGCAGCCACAGGGTCAGCGTTCCGGCTTTGACCTTTTTGCTGTAATTGGAGAACATCACGCTGACGGCGGCGAGGTTTTCTTCACCGGCAGTGAAGGACTGGGATGCGCCCTGCTCCGTCAGCATACCAATGCCCTTCTGGTGCTTGGCAATGAGCGAAGTCTCTGTCTGCCGAACCTGCGCATCCTGAAACAGGCCGACGGTACCCAGCGCGGAAAAAATGAGCGCCATTGCCAAAAGAAAAATCCTGGCACGGGTGAAAAATGACTGCATAAAGCGAACTCCTTTGGCGGAAAAATTCCTGGTGGAAAAGGCTGCGTAAAGGCTAAACCCAGCTTGCTCAGGCGGTCATGCCATCGAAAAGGTAGTACAATCCAACACATACCAGCACGCCGATGACAATCGCCAGCAGCACCCGCCACGGGCTTACCGGCGCCTGGCCGTCGCAGCGGCCTGTCTGCCCGTTGACCAGCACATGGTACGCCTTGTTCTTGAACTGAAAGCTGCTCAGATACATGGGCAGCAGCGTCAGCTTATAACGGGTGTTGCGATGGCGGGTGTTGAGCGAGGATACCTGCGCTTCGTCCGCATGGGAGAGAATGTCTGCCCGGGCCAGATCGCGCATGTGGTTCTCAATGCGCTTTTGCGCCTCACTCCAGCCTTCGGTGACCGATACGGCGGGCTTTTCCGCCGCAAAGCCGCTCAGGTATTCCGCCCGGTAACGGCGCAGTCCCTTCAGGTCATAGGGCTGCACGCGTTCCAGCAGGGATGCATCCAGCCGCTGGCTGCCGGGAATCACCACATCGTCAAAGCGATCCTCCACGTGGCCGAAGGCGGGCTCCCAACGGGTGCGCTGCTCACGGCGCATTTCCGTGGTTTGCTTGCCGTCCCGTTCTACGGTCACAGGCACCTCCACATAGTAGTGGTGCCCTGCCTGGCCCACATAGTCGCTTGCCGCCTCATCGTCATACGTCCAGTGGGGCAGATAGATTCCTGTGATTTTGCCCAAATGCGCCATTTTCTTGGCCTTGCCGGGGGCGAACAGCTTGCCCTTTAGCCATTTGCGGAAGGAGGCCACCGCTGCTTTCTGCCCTACGCGGAAAGGCAGCACGCTCTCCGGCCGGATACCGGCTTCGCTCTGATCCTCCAGCACATGGGGGCTGCCGCAGAACGCGCAGAAGGTTGCGCTGTCCTTTTCGCCGAGCACGGTTTGTGCGCCGCAGCTTTGGCAGCGGATCACGCGCTTTTTTTCACCCCAGTCCTGCTGGCGGGCGTTGGGGGCTGCGTTCAGGTCATATTCTTCCGGCGGGGTGGAGTCCTGCTCCACATGGCTGGTTGCACCGCAAAAAGGGCATTTCATGTCGCCACTTTCCGGATCCCATACGGGGCGCCCGCCGCATCCCGGGCAGGAAAAGGTCTCCGCTATTTGCCGCATTGCATCTGTCATTGGTGCATTCCTCCATTTTCATTTGTTCATGGAATGGACTTTCATTATAGCATACTCCGCGCTGATGTGCAATTTTTGAAAACTGTGTTCATCATTCGGCGGAAAAGCGCCATTTCTCCCCCTTCGTCCCTTGCCTTGCGCTGCGCTTTGTGATACCATGATGCGTAGATGCTCTTTTTATGGGCAAAGGAGGACAGATTGCCTATGGCAGAGGAAAATGAGAGCCGGGATTTTGTGGTGGTGAAGGCGCTGGAGAACGGCGTGAATCTCATTGGCATGACTCGCGGACGGGACACCAGGCTGCTGCACACGGAAAAGCTTGATGCGGGGGAAGTGATTGTGGCGCAGTTCACCGAAAACACCTCCGCCATGAAAATTCGCGGAAAAGCACGTATTTACACAGCTTATGGCGTAGTAGAATCCGGCATGGAAACGGAAGAGAGGAGATAAACAATCATGCGGAAAATCGGTGTATTAACCAGCGGCGGCGACAGCCCGGGCATGAATGCGGCAGTGATGGCCATTGCCCGAAGCGCCGCGCTTTACGGAATGCCATTGGTAGGCATCAAGCGGGGATACAACGGCCTGCTGCGCAAAAGCACCAATCTGCGCGATGATGTGATGGAGATGGTGCTTGACACCGTGCTGGACATTGCGGATCAGCCGGGTACCTATCTGCGCACAGCGCGGTGCGAGGAGTTTAAGGATCCCGCCTGGCGGGAGGTGGCCGTTAAAACCCTGCATGATCTGGAAATTGACGGCCTGGTGGTCATCGGCGGTGACGGCAGCTTTCAGGGCGCTATGCGGCTGTGCGAGCTGGGCATCCCCTGCATTGGCATTCCCGGCACCATTGACAACGATTTGCCCTACACGGAAATGACCCTGGGCTTTGAAACGGCTGTGGAGGTATGCACGGAAGCCGTGCGTTCCATCCGTGCCACCTCCCGCAGCCATGACCGCCCGGCTGTGGTGGAAGTGATGGGACGCCATTGCGGCGACATTGCCCTCAAAACCGCCTGCGCGACGGGTGCGGAAATTGTTCTTGTGCCGGAGGTGCCCTGGAGCGTGGAACAGGCGGCTGCACGGCTGAACAAGCAGATTGCCAAGGGCAACACCCGCGCTACCATCGTTGTGGCGGAGGGCTGCTGGGAAGCCATGGCGCCTTTTGATATGTATACCTTCCTCAACAGCCACGGCAAAAAGTGCTATGAGGGCGAGCCGATTAGCGCGGTGCGCTTTGCCTCCATCATGAAGCGCATGTGCGGCATGGCGGAAGCGCGAGCCACGGTGATTGGTTATACTCAGCGCGGTGCGGAGCCTGTGGCCAAGGACAGCGCCTTTGCCTTTGAGGCGGGCAACCTGGCCGTTCGTCTTTTGCGGGATGGCATCAGCAATCAGGTTATCGGCGTTCGGCAGGGGCGCGTCTTCTATATGCCCATTGCCGAGGCGCTGCAAGCCAAACGGGAATTCCGCCGAGATTTGTACGATCTGGTTAATACATTGTGATGGCCAACTTTTTGCCCGGCGGACGGCGTGCAAGCGCTCTGCCGGGCCTTTTTGCAGCTGAACAAAAGCTAAACATTCCCCTATCGTTGACAAAATGTTTAGCGTGCGTATAATGGAAAACAGAAGAACAGGCGGCGGGAAAAGCGGACGCGCCGTGCCCGTTTGCCCGAAAGGAGAAAAAAATCATGAAAGCAACGATAAAGCTGGGCTATGCCCCAACCCGCCGTGCCATTTTCAGTGCGCCGGCCGCGGTGGAATACCGCAAGCTGACGGCTGAACGGCTGCGCCAACTGGGCGTGGACTTTGTGGATATTGACGATGTGAACGATGAAGGCCTTCTTTATGATGATACGGGGATGGAGAAAATCGCCGAAAAGTTCAAACGTGAGAAGGTAGACGGACTGTTCCTGCCCCATGCGAATTTCGGCACGGAATACGAGTGCGCACGCCTGGCCAAGGAGCTGAATGTACCGGTGCTTTTGTGGGGTCCGCGGGATGAGCGGCCGGATGAAAACGGCATGCGCCTGCGCGACAGCCAGTGCGGCCTGTTTGCCACCGGGAAGGTGCTGCGCCGCTTCCGCGTTCCCTTTACCTACATGAACAACTGCAACCTTGAGGATCCGGAGTTTGCCCGCGGCGTGCGGGATTTCCTGGCCGTGTGCAATGTGGTGAAGGTTTTCCGCCACACTCGCATTCTGCAAATCGGCCCGCGCCCGTTTGATTTCTGGAGCACCATGTGCAACGAGGGCGAACTGCTGGAGAAGTTCAACATCCAGCTTTCACCGATCCCCTTGCCCGAACTGTATGCTGAAATGCGCAAATGGCGCGCGGAAAAAATAGAAGTGGAAAAGGTTGTTGCCTATTGCAGGCAGAACATGACCTGCAACATTGAAGACAACTCCCTTGCGCGCGTGGCGGAGCTGAAGGTGGCCATGAAGGCGCTTGCGGAAAAGTATGGCTGCAACGCCATTGCCATCCAGTGCTGGAACGCCTTGCAGGATGAAATCGGCATCATGCCCTGTGCGGCGAACGCGCTGCTCAATGAAGAGGGCATTCCGGTGGTGTGCGAAACGGATATCCACGGCGCTATCTCCCAGCTGATTGCCGAGGCGGCCAGCATGGGTGAACGCCGTGTGATGTTCAGCGACTGGACTGTTCGCCATCCGGACAATGATAACGGCGAACTTTTGCAGCACTGCGGCCCGTGGCCTATTTCCGTGGCCAGGGAAAAGCCTGCCATCTGTGTGCCGGTGGCCTTCCCGCAAAACGGCGCCGTGTCTGCCGAAGCCAAGCATGGCCCCATGAGCCTTGTGCGGTTTGATGGGGATGACGGGCAGTACAGCATCCTGCTGGGGCATGCCCGGGGCATTGACGGCCCCTGGACGCGCGGCACCTATGTGTGGGTGGAGGTAAACAACCTCAAGCGCCTGGAGGCCAAAGTGGTGGAAGGCCCGTATATCCATCATGTGGCTGCCATTCATGGGGATGTGGTGTCCGTGATCTATGAGGCATGCAAATACCTCGGCGTAAAGCCGGATCTGTATGATCCCATTGAGGATAAGGTGCAGGCGTATCTCCATGGGGAAGACGTGACGTTTGACGAGGTGTGAAAATGAACGCACTGGCAGTAAAAGCATATAAGCTCCGCCAGGATGTGCTGGACATCATTATGGCGGGCGGAGGCGGCCATATTGGCGGGGATATGAGCAGCATGGAAATCATGCTCACCCTCTACAGCCGCATGCATATTTCAGCCTCCACTCTGGATGACCCAAATCGGGATCGGTTTGTGCTCTCCAAGGGTCACTGCGTGGAAACGCTCTACGCCGTGCTGGCAGATAAGGGTATCATGGAGTTTGAAACGGTCAAGGCGCAATTCTCTCGCTTTGGCAGCGAATACATCGGACACCCGCACAACACCCTTCCGGGGATTGAGATGAATTCCGGTTCCTTGGGGCATGGGTTGTCCGTGTGCGTTGGCATGGCGCTGGCAGCGCGGATGGACGGGCGCAGCTACCGCACTTACACCCTTATGGGTGACGGCGAATTGGCGGAGGGCTCCGTGTGGGAGGGCGCCATGGCCGCCGGGCACTATCAGCTGGACAACCTGTGCGCGGTGATTGACCGCAACCATTTGCAGATTTCCGGCACCACCGAGCAGGTGATGACCCCGGGTGACCTGTATGCGCGCTTTGCCGCATTCGGCTGGCATGTTATCGACGTGCGGGACGGCAATGATGTGGCGCAGTTGAACGCGGCCTTTGATGAAGCGGAACGCACCAAAGGAAAGCCCACGCTGCTCATTGCCAACACGGTCAAAGGCAAGGGTTCGCCGCTGATGGAGAACAAAGCCGGGTGGCATCACCACCTGCCCACGCAGGAAGAATATGAGCAGATTAAACGAGACCTGGCCGCACGAAAGGGGGCGCTTGAGCGTGAATAAGATTGCGAACCGCGCCGTGATGTGCGAGGTGCTCAAGGAAGCTGCGGCGCATGACCCCAACCTGGTGGTGCTGTGCAGCGATTCCCGGGGATCCGCGTCCCTTACCAGCTTTGCGGAGGAATATCCGCAGCAGTTTGTGGAGGTCGGCATTGCCGAACAGAATCTGGTGAGCATTGCCGCCGGGCTTGCGTCCTGCGGCAAGCGCGCTTTTGCCGTTTCCCCGGCATCCTTTCTGTCTACCCGCAGCTATGAACAGTGCAAGGTGGATTGTGCCTATTCCGGCACCAATGTGAAGCTGGTGGGTATTTCCGGCGGCGTCAGCTACGGCGCGCTGGGCATGACGCACCACTCTGCCCAGGACATTGCCGCCATGAGCGCCATACCTGGCATGCGTGTGTATCTGCCAAGCGACAGGCATCAAACCCGCAAGCTTTTTGAGGCACTTACATGCGATGAACAGACGGCCTACATCCGCCTGGGACGCAATCCTGTGGAGGATGTGTATGAAGAAGGCTGCGTTCCCTTTGAGATGAACCGGGCAACGACCCTGTGCGAAGGCACGGAGGTGCTGCTGGTGGCTTGCGGCGAAATGGTGAAGCCTATTCAGGATGCAGCCCGCATCCTGAACGACAGGGGTATTTCCACCGGCGCGCTGGATATGTATTGCGTCAAACCTTTGGATGCGGAAACGCTCCTTGCTGCGGCCAGGGGCAAGAAGCTCGTGGTCACTGCGGAAGAACACGCTCCCTTTGGCGGCCTGGGTTCCATGGTTGCACAGGTTGTTTCTGCAAATGATCCCCGGCGCGTGGTGAACCTTGCCCTGCCGGATGCGCCGGTCATCACCGGCACATCAAAGGAAGTGTTCCGCTATTACGGGCTGACGGGCGAAGGCATTGCAGAAAAAGTGCAATCTCTGCTCAAAACCTGTTGATCATAGCTTTCTCACCCCAAGCAAGCGAGGTGCATAACCTATGAAATACATCCTGGCCATTGACCAGTCCACCGCAGGAACCAAGGTAGCCCTCATGGACGAGACGGGCTGCCTGACCCACGTTGCGCGCAGGAGCCACACGCAGTTCCATCCGGCTCCGGGTCGCGTGGAGCATGACGCTGAGGAGATCTGGCAAAATGTCGCTGCCCTCTTGTGTGAGGTTGCCGGGCAGGTGAGCCTTGCGGATATTGCGGGTATCGGCATCTCCAACCAACGGGAAACCACGGTGCTGTGGGAACGTGCCACCGGAAAGCCTGTGTGCCACGCCGTTGTCTGGCAGGATGTGCGCGCGCAGTCACTGATCGAGGCCATGGCGCCCTGTGCGGATGTGGTGCATGCCAAAACCGGCCTTTCCCTTTCACCTTACTATTCCGCCGCCAAGGCTGCCGCGGTGCTTCGGGAGGATCCGGCGCTGTCCGCGCGTGCCGGGCAAGGCGAAATCTGCATCGGCACGGTGGATAGCTATCTGCTTTTCCGCCTGACCGGCGGCAAGTTTCGGGCGGAGGTGTCCAACGCCAGCCGCACGCAGTTGATGAATCTGCACACTTGCGGCTGGGATAGGGAACTGACGGAGATGTTCGGTCTGCCTCTGTGCGCCCTCGCCCCGGAAATTCTCCTGTCCGACGGGAACTTTGGCACGGTGGAAACCATCCCTGCGCTACGGGGTCTGCCTGTGCTGGCCATGTTGGGGGACAGCCACGCCGCGCTCTTCGGGCATGGCTGTGTTGAGCCCGGCATGACCAAGGCCACCTATGGCACCGGTTCCTCCATTATGATGAACGTTGGCGATCAGCCCCGAATGAGCGGCAACGGGCTTTCCGCTTCCGTGGCTTATGGGGAGGGGGGACGCGTGCTGTATGCACTGGAAGGTAACGTCACCTCCTCTGCGGATACGCTCATGTGGCTCAAGGATGAGGTTGGGCTTATCTCCTCCATGGACGATCTGGGAGAGGCTGCGCAGCTTTCCTCCTCGGATGGGGTGTATCTCGTGCCTGCTTTTTCGGGGCTTGGCGCTCCATGGTTTGACGGCAGCGCCCGTGCCCTTCTTTATGGCATGAATCGCGGTACCCGCCGCGCGCATATTCTCTATGCTGCGCTGGAAAGCATCGCCCAGCAGAATGCCGATGTGTTGTCCTTCATGGGGCAGGAGGCCGGTCAGCCGGTGCGCTGTCTCATGGCGGATGGCGGCGCAACGGTTAATCCCCTCCTCATGCAGCTCCAAAGCGATCTGGCTGCCTGCCGTGTGCGCGTGTCCGGTCAAAAAGAAATGAGCCTTCTGGGTGCTGCGCTCATGGCAGCCCGGCATGCCGGTTGGCCCGTGGATACACTCCGCGGCAAGGCTGGCGGTCGGCAATATGCTCCGCAAATGCCTGATGAGGAGCGGGAAAAGCGGCGGCAAGGCTGGCTGGACGCCGTCCGGCGCTGCCGCTGAAAGGCCATTTACTTTTCGCCATGTATGAAAAACGAGCCATTGCAGATGAGAAGCTCTGCAATGGCTCGTTTTGTCTTTTGATTTAGGGCAATACCGCACAATTCGTTGGCAGCGTAGGCGATGCCTTTTCCGCCATCTGCTGCTTGCAGATTTTTCGATTTACCTCCAGTAAACCTTCAAAATCTGCCATTGCATCTGACGAAAAATTCATTCGCCTCCGCACCAACTCATTTGTGCGGTATTGCCTTAGAAATCGCAGTTCAGGGGCGTGCGGGCATAGGGGATCACATCGCGGATGTTGTCCACGCCTGTGAGATAAATCAGTAGCCGCTCAAAGCCCATGCCGAAGCCGGAGTGCGTGCAGCCGCCAAACCGGCGCAGGTTCAAATACCAGTACATCTGCTCCTTGGAAATGTGCAGCTCATCCATGCGCTGGGTCAGCAGGTCATAGCGGGTTTCACGCTGGGAACCACCCATCAGCTCACCCGCGCCGGGCACCAGCAGATCCACGGCAGCCACGGTCTTTCCATCGGGGTTCTGATACATGTAGAAGGCTTTGATATCCTTGGGCCAGTCGTACACAAACACGGGGGAGTGGAAGTATTCTTCCGTCAGGTACTTTTCATGCTCCTTGGCTGTATCCTCGCCATACTTGGGCTCAAACTGGAATTTCACACCGTTTTCCATGGCCTTGCGCAGGATGGTGATGGCTTCCTCGTGGGTCACGCGGGCTGCGCCGGTGGTGGCCAGATGGTTCAGTTTATCCAGCAGTCCGCCGCCGGTAAACTTGTCCAGGTGCGCCAGCTCGTCCGGGCACTTTTCCAGCACCGTCTTCACCAGATACTTGAGGAAATCCTCTTCGATGTCCATCAACTGATGGATGTCACAGAAAGCGATTTCCGGCTCGATCATCCAGAACTCGGCGGCATGGGTCTTGGTGTTGCTGTTCTCAGCACGGAAGGTGGGGCCAAAGGTATAAACCTTGGAGAAGGCCATGGCGAAGGTTTCCGCCTCCAGCTGACCAGTCACTGCCAGGGACGTGGGCTTGCCGAAGAAGTCTTCCTTGGGATCCTGGCCGGGCTTAAGGGTTGTCACCGTGAAGGTGTTGCCAGCTCCTTCCGCATCATTGGAGGTAATCAGTGGCGTGTGGACATACAGATAGCCCCGATCCTGAAAATAGGTGTGGATGGCCATGCTGGCCACGGAGCGCACGCGGAACACGGCCTGGAACAGGCGGGTGCGGGGGCGCAGATAGGCAATTTCCCGCAGGTATTCCACACTGTGGCGCTTGGGCTGCAGGGGATAATCCTCCGGGCAGTCACCTTCCAGCACAATGGCCTTAGCCTGCACCTCGGGGGTGGTGGGATCCTTGTAGCTGGGCACAACAACACCCTGTACGGTGATGGCCGCGCCTACATGCAGGGCGCTGATTTTGTCAAAATCCTCAATGGTGTTGTCATAGACCACCTGCGGATTCTTGAAGCACGTGCCATCGTAAAAATCGATAAAGCCCATGTTCTTTTGCTTGCGGTGGTTGCGGATCCAGCCTTGCAGGCAAACCTGCTGACCCTGAAGTTCCGAAAGGCGCTCCTTCAGCGCGCGGGTGGTGATAACCTCCATGAAAAATGCCCCTCCCATCAACGCTCCGCGCCATGGCCGAAAGCGCAGATGGGCGGGGCGAAATGTTCTATCATCTATGATACCACAAATCCAGCCAGACTGCAATTATCCGTGGCCAATTTGGTGGACAGCGCTGCGCGGAATATGGTATACTGCCCTTAGCAAAAGTACACAAGCAAAGGAGCACAACGCCATGTCTTCTTATCAGGTGCGAAAAACGCCCGGCGATACGGTCTGGTTCCGCCACGACCGCTTTGGTATGTTTATCCACTGGGGGCTGTATGCCCTGCCTGCCCGGCACGAATGGGTCAAAAATCATGAACAGCTGACGGATGAACAGTATCAGAAATATTTTGACCATTTTGATCCTGATTTGTACGAGCCCCGTGAGTGGGCACGGCTGGCCAAACAGGCCGGCATGAAGTATGCTGTGCTGACCACCAAGCATCACGAAGGCTTCTGCCTGTTTGACAGCCAGTACACGGACTACAAGGCGACCAACACCCCCTGTGGCCGCGACCTTGTGCGCGAGTATGTGGAGGCGTTCCGTGAGGCCGGGCTTCGCGTGGGCTTTTACTATTCGCTTCTGGATTGGCATCATCCGGATTTCACCATTGACATCCGGCACCCGCAGCGCTACAGTTCCGATGCGGAGAAGCTCAATCAGTGCCGCGATATGCACCGCTATGCCGAATACATGCGCAATCAGGTGCGGGAACTGCTCACCAACTACGGCAAAATTGATATCATGTGGTTTGATTTTTCCTATGAAAAGGATACGCTGCCCGGAAGTCCTCTGAAGGGAAAGGGCGCTGAGGACTGGGAAGCAGAGGAGCTGATTGCGCTGGCACGATCCCTTCAGCCAGACATTCTCATCGATAACCGCACCGGCCTTGAGCAGGATTTGTGGACGCCGGAGCAGTATCAGCCCCAACATTGGCTGCGCCATCCTGTGACGGGGGAGTATGTCACCTGGGAAGCATGCCAGACCTTCTCCGGTTCCTGGGGCTACCACCGGGATGAAAGCAGCTGGAAAACCCCGGAGATGGTGCTGCACATGCTCATCCGCACGGTGTCTCTCG
The DNA here is from genome assembly GCA_934647165.1 of uncultured Clostridia bacterium. Lineage (GTDB taxonomy): Bacteria > Bacillota > Clostridia > Christensenellales > Aristaeellaceae > CAKUFA01. The sequence goes on from CAKUFA010000002.1 coordinate 119,590, forward strand.
GTGGCAATCTGCTGATGAATGTGGGGCCGACCGCCCGCGGCTATATTGATGACCGTGCGCAGAATGCTTTGCGGGAAATCGGTGCATGGATGCGCCTGAACGGCCGTTCCATCTATGGCTGCACCATGGCTGAGCCGGAATTCAAAGCGCCCGAAGGAACCCTGCTCACCCAATCGGAGGATGGGACACGGCTTTACGTGCACTTGATTGAATACCCATTTGCCGTGCTGGAAATGCCGGGCTTTGCCGGCAAGGTGGCCTATGCCCAGTTCCTGCATGACGCTAGTGAAGTACCCTTTACGGAGGGCCGGGTGGACCATTTCAGCGAAGGACGGACAGAGCGTCAGGATTTGCTGATCCTGACGCTTCCTGCCGTGAAACCGCCGATGCTGGTGCCGGTGGTGGAGCTGTTCCTGAAAAAATAACGGCCGCTGTGCCATCCATGCGGGCAGCATGCCGCTGCATAGCATGTTCACCTGCTGCGTACCCTAAAAGCCGGTGATGTGCATGCAATGGTGTCTTTTCCTTATGCTTGCCGTGTCGGTGGGGTTTGTGAACCGGCGCATGGTTTTCTTTCGCTGCCAGGGTTACCCGGGTGCGGCTCGCAGGCTTTATCGCCGCGCTGCATGGGCGCTTGGCCTTTTGTGCCTCCTGGCCATGCTGGCGCAGGAGTTGATGCTCCTTTTATCCCATCAGCTGAGCTGGCGCACGGGGCTGCCGCTACACCTGTGCAGCGCTATGGGCGTGCTGATGCTGCCCACCCTGCTCACAGGCAATGAATCCCTGCGGCATGCCGCGCTGTATCTGGGGGTGCCCGGCGCGTTGGCAGCGCTGCTGTTTCCGGCCGTTTTGTCTACGCCATGGCCAAGGGGCATGGCGCTGGCTTTCCACGCGCTGCATGCTTCGCTGGCAGTTGCGCCATGGTTGCCGTTCGGGCTTGGCTGGCGCCCAAAACCCATCGGTGCGGTGCAGGCAGGCGCGGTGCTGGGAGGACTTGGTTGTGCGGCGGCGGTTGTCAACAGGCTCACAGGCGGCAACTATCTGTTCTTAAGTACCCCGGTGGGCGGAACGCCCCTGATGCTTTTAGCCCGGCATGGGCTGGGCGCTTATCGAGCCTGGTTGGCGCTCCTGTGCGCGGGGGCGCTGTTTATACAGGCAGCGGCTGTCTGCCTGTGGGGGCTGAAGAAGGCTGGCAGGAACAACGGATGAACCTCAAAAGTACCGGAGAGGCCTTAAGAGGAGGAAACACATGAACGAGCTTTTCTACAACCGGCCTGCGTCCGTGTGGAACGAGGCGCTGCCTATCGGAAACGGCTTCATGGGTGCGATGATCTTTGGCGGAACGGCGATTGACCGCCTTGCCATGAATGAGGACAGCGTATGGTATGGCGGCTATCGAGACCGGGTGAACCCTGATGCCCGCGTTGCGCTGCCCAGCATTCGACAGCTGCTGCGCGAGGGGCGTATTCCGGAAGCGCAATCCCTTGCGGAGGAATGTATGACAGCTGTGCCGGAAGGTCAGCGGCATTATGAACCCCTGTGTGACCTGATCCTTCAGCAGCTGGACGGGGATGCTCCTGCGCCTGTGAAAAGCTTGCGCAACCTTGCAGGAAAGGATATGCACACGTATGATGTGCCGGTGGGAAACTATCGCCGCACGCTGAACATTCAGCAGGGAATTCATCGGGTATCCTACACGCATAGCGGTCTGCCTGTGGTACGGGAAACGCTGCTTTCCTATCCGCACCATGTGTTGGCCATACGCTGCACAGGTCATCCCATGCGGGTGCTTTTGCGGCGCGGCGTCTATTTGTCCGAAATTCGTGCACTGGATACACGCACCATCCTCCTTTCAGGACAAACGGGCGATGGCGGCGTGGGCTATACGGCTGTTTGCCGCGCCGTGGGCAATGGCGTGCGCACAGTGGGCGGCATGCTGTATATACCGGGGCAGTGCGATCTTTTCTTCACATCTGCCACCACCTATCGCTTTGATGATCCGCTCCGCCAATGCCTTGCATGGCTGGATGCGGCGGAACAGGCCGGGTATGATGCTGTCCGCGCCGCGCATGTGGCGGATGTGGAAGCGCGATTGTCTGCCTGCAGGCTCTCCCTGCCCTGCGACCCGGCGCTGGATGCGCTGCCCACAGATGAGCGCCTTGCACGTTATGCTTTGGGGCAAGCGGACAACGGGCTGGAAGCAGGGTATTTCGCCTACGGACGATATCTGCTGCTCAGCTGCTCCCGCCCGGGAAGCCTCCCTGCCAATCTGCAGGGGGTATGGAATGAAGATTTTCGCCCCAAATGGGACAGCAAGTATACCATCAACATCAACACGGAAATGAACTACTGGCCTGCGGACGTGTGTGCGCTGGCCGAAACGCAGCTGCCCCTGTTTGCTCACATGCACCGAATGGAACCAAACGGACGTGCCGTTGCTGCTGAAATGTACGGCGCGAAGGGGTGGGTGGCGCATCACAACACGGATCTTTGGGGCGACTGTGCGCCGCAGGACGCTTATCCGCCCGCTTCCTATTGGCAGATGGGCGCGGCGTGGCTGTGCCTGCACATTGCCGAGCATTTCCGTTTCACCGGGGATACAGCGTTTCTGCGAGAACATGATTCCCTTATGCAGGGAGCGGCGCAGTTCTTTATGGAGACGGCTGTCACTCTGCCGGACGGCACGCTGTCGGTCAGTCCCTCCAGCTCGCCGGAAAACACCTATGAAACATCCGGCGGAGTCCGCGGCACCCTCACCGAATGTGCCGCCATGGATGCGCAGATTCTCTATGAACTGATGACCGGATTGATGGAGTGTGGCGAAGCACTTGGACAAAACACGGACGAATACCGGGCATTTCGCGCACGCCTTTGCCCTGTGCGGGTGAAGGATGGCCGCATTTGCGAATGGCTCCAGCCTGTTGCGGAGGTGGAGCCGGGGCACCGGCACATTTCGCACCTCTTCGGGTTGTTCCCGGGCAACACCATCACGCCTGCTGATGCCGAAGCGTTTCGGGCTGCCCGCGTCACGCTGGAAAAGCGTCTGCAAAACGGCGGCGGTCATACGGGTTGGAGCAGGGCATGGATCATCTGCCTGTGGGCGCGCCTGCTGGACGGCGCACAGGCCGGAAAGAACCTGCGCCTGCTGCTGGAAAAATCCACCCTTCCCAATTTGCTGGATAACCATCCTCCTTTCCAGCTTGACGGAAACCTTGGTGCGGTAGCAGGCATTGCGGAAATGCTCCTGCAAAGCCAGGGCGGTGTGCTCCACCTTCTGCCAGCCAAACCGGTCCATTGGACGGAGGGCTGCGTGCGCGGCCTGCATGCCCGCGGCGGCTACACGGTGGACATCGCCTGGGATGCGCGGGGCTACCGTGCGGATATCCATGCTGCGCAGGCAGGCATTCTGCACCTGTGGGATGGCCGAACGTTGCCCCATCAACCGGGCGAAACGCTGCACGTAACAGGTTTTTTTGCTTGATTTTCAGAGGAACCATTCTTGATATGCCAAGATTTTCCCTTGCAATACAGCAATCGCCATGGCACAGGACAAAGATCCTCGCCATGGCGATTGTTTTGCTGTTTGGGGCTTATAGGTCAGTGCAGCTTGCAGATGGCGTTGTAGGTTCGCGCACAATTTTTCCCGTCATGCAGGGGAAAGAAGGCGTCCATCCGCTCAGTATACGTTTCCGAAGGCCGCATATTCTGCACCAGGCATGCCTGAAGGCTCTCCAAAAGAGTCTTTTCATCCGTCAAAACCGGGCCAAAACCATCCCTGCGATAGTCAAAATAGCCCTGCTGATAGTGATATTTTCGGAACTCTGCTTCGTCAAACTGATAGTAGAAAATGCTCTTGCGCAGGTATGCCACATCGAAAAACACGCTGGAATAATCCGTCACCAATATGCCGCAGTCCATCAGCAGCTGCTGCACATCATGGGTGGCGCTGGTGGCAATTTCCACCCGTGGGTTTGTTGTATGAAAGCAATCCATATGCTTTTGCATTTCAATGTGCGGATAGAAAATCATACGGCAGTTGAACGTTTCCAGCAGGGCGTGCAGCTCCGGGCTTTCCAGCAGGGACTGATAGGCACGGCAGAACGCCGTTTGCCGGAAGGTGCCGCCGCTGGGATAGTGTGCGCCGCGCCAGGTTGGCATCACAAGAATCATCCGCTGATGCCCCGCGGCGCGCAGAAGGTTATCAAACCGGCATAGCCCCAGATACTGCGCCACGCCTTCAGGGAAACCGAACTCCCGGTGAATGTAGTCGTATTCGGGCTTCGCACCGCACACAAACAGGTCGATATACAGGTTGCCACGGCGCAACCACTGCATTTCATCCTTGATGATGCCGTGCTGGAGAAACACCTGCTTGCCCCGCGCCCGGATCCCCTTGTTTGCCAGGTGGTAGTGAATCATCAGATCCGGCGCACAGGGCTGCACATGGGTGCTGATGAGCTTGTCTGCGCAGTAGTACAGCAAATAGTGCTGAAAGCTGCGATAACGCACCGCGCCGCCCAGACGGGCGATTTTTTCGCTGTCAGGGCTATCCGCTGTGATGATATAGCGGGCGTTTACCTGCTTCTGCTCCTCACGCAGATAGCGATAGAACCAGTAGCCGTTATCACGGGCGTCATCTCCGCGTTCACTGACAAGCCAGACATGGCGATAGCGGGGGCTAACGCGTCGAAGTACTGCTGCAACGGGCTTGAGCAGCAGCATGAGCAGCAGTTCCCTCAAATAGCACAAGGCACGCATTCCTTTGGCCAGCACAGGCGACGTCCCCCTTTCTCTCATGGGCGATTCATGCTGGACAGCAGCATGGTCAGGCGATACAGGTGGAGCTTGAGCAGCAGCAGCTTTACCTTGTCGTTGCGGCTGTGTGCCATGGCAAGGGGAGTGTTCTGCACCGCATCGCGCACGTTCGCGTCCTGCATCACGTTTTTCAGCCACTGCACACGTTTCGCGTTATCCAGCGGGCTGAGGCTGGCGTTCTTGATGCTCAGCTGCAAATCCCGCACGGTGCAATAGCGCACGGTACGCAGGTGCATGGGACTTTGCAGCAGCCCCCAGGCCGCTACTGTTTCCCGCACGGCCCGGCTCAGGTAGAAGTTATCCTTCATCCGCTCGGGATGATAGGAATTGGACAGCGACTCGCTGCGGGACAGCGTGTAGTGATACAGCGCCCGGCGAAGGCTCACCAGGCAGGCGGGATCATGGGCATAGAAGTCCACATAGAACAGCCCGTCCTCGCCGATGCTTTTGTTTGGAAAGCGGCCATGATAGCTTTCCAGAAAGGCACGTTTCATCAATTTGGTGGTGATGAAGTAAGAAGTGGCCAGCTCGTCAAACTTTTCCTGAAAGGGATGACCGCGCAGGACACCTTCAAAGGATGGCAGCGCTTCAGAGGTGGAAACGACCTGACCCTTCTCGTCGCATACATCCACGAAGCGGCCAAACTGCACGATGTCCGCATCCGCCGCCTGTGCCGCGTTATAGACGGTCTGCGCCGCGTCCGGTTCAATCCAATCGTCTGGGTCAAGGAAAAAGAGATAGTCGCCCGTGGCGGCATCCAGCGCGGCGTTGCGTGCCCGGGCTACGCCGCCATTTGCCTGATGAATGACACGGAAGCGGGGCTCGGACGATGCAAGGCTGTCCAGCAGGGCGCCGCTGCCGTCGGGCGATCCGTCATCCACAAAAATGGCCTCGAAATCCGTGAGCGTTTGCGCACGGAGGGAGTCGGCTGCCCGCGGCAGATAACGTTCCACGTTATATACAGGGAGAATGAAGCTGATTTTCGGCATCAGTGCTGCGCTCCTTTCATGCCCGATGCAGCCGTGTCTTCACGGCCATAAACAGCTGCTTGTATTCCGCAAAATCCGTGAGCAGGTTGGCTGCCAGGAACAGCGCGCCAATCCACATGGCGCCAAGCGCTGCCTGCCAGATGACGTATAGATAGCTCACCGCTTCGCACCCATCCGTGCCGGTGAGCAGCAGCACCAGCACAGCCATCACCGTGTTTACCGCTATTTTGCGGAAGGTTTTGCGCCAGCTGCGGTTGAGAACCTCCCGTCCGGTGTAAATGACCATGGCCACAATGCGGTAGCTCAGTGCCAGAATGGTGCCGATGAGGCAGCCCACAATGCCAAGCTTCCATGTGGCAATGAGGGACACCACGATGTTGATGAGCATTTCGATGACGGCCTGATGCTTGGTGTCGTCAAATTTGCCGGCAATGGATTGCAGCTGCAAAAGCGGCATTTCCACCGCCGTCATGATCGTCCACACGGCAAAGAGCAGAAGAATCAGCCGGTTATCATAGATCGCAGCGTCCGCTACGCCGGCGGTATACAGGCGAATGACCGGCATCAGAAAAGCGGTGATGACGGTGTACGCCCAGAACAGCAGCATGTAGAACACGGACTCGTAGCAGCTGAACTCCCGGGAAAACTGCTGCCGGTCCGTTTGAAACAGTTGGCCGAACTTGAAGGTGAGGCCGTTGGAAAAAGAGGATACAATCTTCTGGAAATTGGCGAAGAACAGGGAATAGATAGCGTACACACTGGCATAGTTCATGCCGCACATAAAGGAAATGATGATGGTATCCGTATTGGAGAAGATGCAGTTGGAAATCTGGTGCACCAGCACGGACTTTTTCTGTGACAGGGCGGCATAATTGGGCTTTGCTTTCCAGTCAATCCAGGGGTATTTCTTTTTCACATAGAGGATAACGAAAACCACCTGAAGGGCGGAGGGAACGCAGTATGTCGCCTGGATGAGCAGCAGGTTGTCCGAAATGAGCAGGAAAACAAGCCGCAGCACGTTGGCCACAACAAGCGTCACAGTGGACAGGGTGGTGAGGATGTACTTCTTGCCCTCCACTTCCATGAAAGCGTTGTATTTGCCCCGCAGAGAGTAGAGGATGATACCCGGCACGCCATAGAGCATCACCATGCCGAATACCGTCCAATAAGGCAGGGCGGTGCGGATAAGAAGCGGATAGACCAGCGCAAAAAGCACGGTGAGGCTTGTGTAGAGAACGCTGGTTTTGAGGTAAAACTTGCGCGCAGCGGACAGGATGGCGTTGATGTTCTCCGTATTGCCCTGCGCAACGGGGCGATAGAGCGCATACTGCGCCGATAGCCCAACCCCGGCCTCCAGCAGGGAGAGATACGCAAAGATGTTCTTGATGGTGCTGTCCAGGCCATTGACGTCCGAGCCGAAATTTACCAGATACAGCCGGGGCAGAATCAGCCCAAAGGCAACGATGATGACCTCATAGAGGATTCCGGTGACGATATTGAGCACCACGCGGCGGTTCTTTTCCCGGGCAGTGGTGGCTTTAGCTTCACTCATGCATACTCATTCTTTCGTTTTTTACATTGGTAGACCCAGGCGGCGCAAAAGCGTGCCCAGGCGTGTTTTGCCCACAAAGCGCACCAGTACAAACGGCACAAGGATGCTCAGCATCAGGCAGATGAGCACGGTTGCCGGGGTGGACAGATGCAGCCGGTCATAAAGCACCATGCCGGTTACCGCGCAGCACAACGGCTGATGATACAGGTAGTAGGGCATGGTGTTTTGCCCAAAGGAGGCAAGAAAGCGCAGCGGACGGCGCAGCACATGGCACAGCGCTACCAGACCCACGCATACGCCTGCAATCAGCAAATTTTCACCATAGCTGAGCGGAAGCCCGGTGAGGTGTGAGGCATACAGTGTATCCATGGGAGAAACCGTCAGGCAGAAAAGCCCTGCCGCGCATGCAAGCCCAAGCGCGGACAGCGCACCGGCGCGCTTGGTCAGCTTTTCCCGCGGAAGGAGCGTGCCCAGCAGGAAAAAGGGCAATTTCTGCACATAGCCCTTGAAGACCCAGGGCAGCTGTGTGCGGAAAAGGCTGTATACCGCAGGCAGGAGGAGCATCAGGATAAAGGAGATTATCCGGGAGATTTTTTGCGGAAGAAACCTGTCCGGCAAAAAGGCGGTCATCACAAACAAAAAAAGCGTTTGCAGATACCACACGTGGAAACAGTAAGGATTCTCGTTTTTCAGCATTGCGAGCAGATAATCGCCAGGACTGACCAGCTGATAGGCGCTGGAGGAGAGCATGCCTCTGATGGCAGGCACAAGCTGCACGGCGGAAAACACAAGGTACATCAGCAGGGAATAGGCCACCCAGGGCTTGAGAATGGCGCCTGCTTTTTTGCAGGCAAACTGCCTGACAGAAAGCGCCGTGCTGCGCTCACGCCCCATGGCGTAGCCCATGCCGGAAAGCATGAACAGTGCTGAAACATGGAAGCGATAAACATACAGATACGACCAGTCACACCAGAGATGCGCCGCGCGCATGGACTCGCGGAAGGTATGACCGTAGATTACCAGCAGTACCGCCAGGGCGCGGGCAATGTCCATGCAGGCAAGGCGCTCCGGTTTTGTTTGCGTCTTTTCCATTGCTCATTGCTCCGCCATGGTCAAATAAAGGTTCTGGATTCGCGTGGCTTCCTGACGGATGTCGTAGCCCGCCCGGCGTACGATGCTTTCGCCCTCTGCCCGGTCGGCATGGGTATGCCTTGCATCCAGCAACGCCTTTGCCCATGCGCCGTCATCCGCCTGAAGGGACAGACGTTTGGCCTGCGCGGACAGCGCAACCTCGTCCGTCACCGCATCGGAGAAAAGGCAGGGAAGCCCGGAGGCCTGCGCTTCCACGCCGACGACCGGCAGCCCTTCAAACAGCGATGGCATCACAAACATGTCCATAGCCTGATACCACTCGTTTACATTGCTTTGCAGCCCGGTGAAGCGCACGCTTTCGGCAATGCCGAGCTGCTGCGCTTTCTGCTTCATGGCTGTCTCCAATTCGCCTTCGCCAAGGAGGAGAAGCAGTGCGGACGCATCCTGATGCAGGTATGCGGCAAAGATATCCAGCAGGCGGGAATGGTTCTTCTGCACATTGAAGCGCCCAACATGGCCGATGACCGTGTGCCCATCCAGGCCGTGCTCGCGCCGCATGCGCGCGCGGGTTTCGGGATCAAAGCGGAAGCGATCCAGCTCGATGGCGTTGTGGACAATCATTCCACGTGCTTCCCAGTTCTTTTTGCCGAAGAAGTAGATGCCCGCATCCCGGCCGCATCCCCAGAGCGCGGTGGCCGCACCAGCCAGCTGCGGTTTGCAGAGCATTTTCAGCGGCCATTTGTAATCACGCACAATGCAGGTGTTGTGGGCATGCGCAATGCGTGCCTGAAGCCCGGCGGCCTTTGCGCCGCGCAGGGCATACAGCCCCATGGCTTCGTTGTGGGCATGCAGCACACGGATATCCTTTTCCCGGGCAAGAAGCTCTTTCATGAAGCGGATATACTGCGGATAATGCAGGGGATTGAGCCCCGGCGACAAAAAAATGCGGCCGCCCAGGGCGCGGATCTCCTCGTCATAGTTGCCGGGCTTGGACTTGTTTGCCAGAAAATCAAATTGCACAAGCGTGCGATCCATATGCCGATAGTAATTCATCAGCATGGTTTCAATGCCGCCGCGATCCATGTTGCTGACAGATTGCAAAATTCGGATCATGCTCGTTCCTCCCTTGATTACCGCATCAGCTGATACAACTGTCCTTGCAGCTGCCACAGGCGAAAACGGTGCTTTTTCAGCGCTTTTGCCCCGCAGGCAATGGCATAGGGCATGGAGTGCGTCATTGCAGCGGGCACATTTGCGGCAAACAGGCGGCAGCATAGGAAGAAAACGGCTCGCTGCCTGTCCTCCGCCAAGCCTGCCACGTTGACGTAGCAGAAGTTGGACAGCTGCATGGTAAGGCTACGGGCATAAAGCACATCGTGGGGCAGGCGCAGCTGTGCGTCCTGCCGCAAAAGCTCCTCCACGACCCAGTAACTCTGCACGGCGGCAGGCTTATGCTGGTTTGTCGCCGTGATGCCCGCACTGTTTTTGCGCCAAAGATACACCATGTCGTTGACCACGGCAATGCGCGCTGCTTTGCGGAATACCAGGAAGTGAATGATCGCATCCTCAAAGCAGGTGTAGTTGGAAGGAAAACGAACGTCTTCAAACAGTGCGCGGCGGTAGATCTTGCCCCAGGGCATGCCCGGCAGATCCAGGCAATCCAGGCGCTTGCTTTCTGTGTACAGCCCCGGCACATAGCGCTGCACGGCGCCTGTGCAGCTGTTTTCATCCATGTATTGCCATGCGCCCTGCACAATGTCTGCATTCATGGCGCGTGCCGCGTCCAGCAGCGTCTGCACAGCGCCGGGGGCGAGGCAATCGTCGCTGTCCACAAACATCACATAGCGCCCCTTTGCCTGCAAAAGGCCAACATTGCGGGCTTTTGCCGCACTGCCGCCCTGCGGTTTGGCAAGGTGCACCACGGTGACGTTTTCCTTGCCTGCATAGGACTGCACAAGCTCTCTGGTGCGGTCGGCGGATGCATCGTCCACCAGCACAAGCTGAAGAGCGTACTCGGTTTGCTGACCGAGGATGCTCTCCACACATGGCTGAATATACTTTTCTGCATTGTAGGCCGGCACGATTACCGTCACGTCCGTTTGCCCATCCTCCGGAGGCAGCGGCGGCACGGGCAGGGGCTCTTCAGCGGGCTTGGGGCAAAGGGAGGAAAGGAGGGCGCGATCGCATGCCTCCTCCGGCAGGGGCTCGGTTCCATGGGCAAAAAGCCCCTTCACGGCGCATAGACCCACGCCGCATGCCTTTGCACCCAACGCCACCGCTTTTGATAGCGCAGGGATGCCCGTTTTTGACAGCATCAGCTGGTAGGGCCGCTGATTTTCAATCATTTGTGTTCACGCTTGCTTTCTTTCAGCTTTTTGATTAGCCGCGCACGCTGTTCGCTGGCTGTTTCCATGGGCAGGGGCGGCATGCTCGCTTCATTCTGCGTTGCAGAAGATGCTTCCGCAGCCGTGTTTGCGGCAGCCGCATCCACGGGAGTTCCATCCTCACGGGTGAAATCGGCGGCGTCTTCTGCTATGCTGGATTTGGTTACCTTCAGGCGACCCTGTGCGATGCGCAGCAGTGCGCGCACGTCATAGTTTTCTTCAACGGTGGTTGTGGCATAGGCAGCCGTGAAGCGGATGGGATATTCGGGATTGAGCTTGTTATATTCCGCCACCTGGTTGGACAGGATGCGCAGCACCGCAGCCGCCTTCCTGTCGCTGCACTCGTCAAAGAAAGCCACAAATTTGCCGATGCCGTTGTAGCCAACCATGCCATCGGTGTCGCCCATGAGCTTCACCAGGTCGGCGAAGTCCTTTAGCACGCTGTCGCCCACCGCATAACCGTACTTCTTGCTCAGCTCGGTGAGGTTATCCAGCCGAAGGGCAAAGCAGGTGAAATTGTCCGGCAGAATCTTGCGCGCAAGGCCGTCGATGTGTACATTCAGCTTTTCGCGGTTGGGCAGGCCGGTCTTCTTGTCGGTATAGAGCATGTAATCCACAATATCGCCGGTGCGGCCCAGCACCACAGCGCCGCAGCAGCCGATGACGAAGAACAGTGCCAGTGCCAGCATCAGATACAGCCGGAGATTCACTGCCGGCGCGACCCGCACGGAGCTGACCATCTTCAGATAGTTTGCGCTGATGAACAGGTTCAGCTCCTTGCTGGAGAGATTCACGATCTCATAGTATTTTTCCAGCGCATTTTCATAATTGCTGATGAGCTTCTCCAGTTCCTCATGCTCAGCGTCGGTGCCGCTCTGACTGCCAACGGCTTGGAAGGTGGAGAGAATTTCACTCTGGAATTCCCGGTTGATGCTGTCCGCGGCGATGAGGCGGTTGATGTCCACCATTTCAAGCACGAGACCATCGTAGGTGGTTTCAGCCTTGGAGCCTGCGCCTGCCTGCTCGATTTCCTTGAGGATATAGTTGGAAGATACGTTTTCTCCCTGCTCGGTGAAATAGCTGGAGAGGATGCCGGTGTTCTTCTCCACATACTGTGCAAGAAGTGTGTTGATTTTTTCCCGCCGCTCGGTGAGCAGCTTCTCCTGCTGCTCGGAGGAGGCAATGCTGTTGGCCAGGAAGTTGCGCAGCACTTCGCCGTTGCGCACCTGCGGGCCGGCAAGCACCCGGGCGTACAGCTGGGGGATGATCGACTGCTTGAAATCCAGATAAATGTCATACAGGTCGGCATAGCTGTAGCCTGTTTTGGAGGAGCGGAAGGACGGGTAGTTGTCCTTCTTGGTTTTGAGGAAATCCAGCATGTCGTTGGTGTCGTTTTCCAGAATGCGGATGCATTCATAGTAGTCATAGCCGCTTTCAATCAGGTTGGAGGACGGGTTCAGCGAAAGCTTCTGCTCCACATAATTTTCCGTGTAGTAGGTGCAGTAGCTTTGCATGATGGCGTCCAGCACATTGCGGGCATAGGTCGCACCGTATTTGCCGCTTACCACCAGCTTCACCCGATAGGTATCGGGAAAGTAGGTAACCTCCTCGCCTTTGGCGATAATGGCCTCGTTGATCTGCTTCTGCTCATCGGAGAGAACCTCCTGCACGCTGCAACGGGAACGGATGACGTTGAGCGTGCCGGGGTTGCCCAAAATTTCCATGGCCTGGGAAATGACGGAGGAGGAGTAGATTTCGTTCACGTCCAGCTTTTGTCCGTTGGGGGTCAGGCCGTCTTTGATTTCGGAGTTGGTGTAGCGAATCACCAGGGAAGCGGTGTACTGCTGCTTGTTGTTGGCATACGCATAGATGAGCATGGCACCGGCCAGCGAAACCAGGAAAATGAGGAGGCTGAACTTCTTCAGGTATCGGAACAGCTCAAACTTTTTCATTTGCGCGCCTTCTCCTTCCTGCCGGTGCAGACCCACGCAATAACCACCAGCGCAATGCAGCCAAGCGCCATCACTTTCACCAGCTGTTTCAAATTGATCTGCTGGGTGAAAGACGGCTCATGATAGCGGAAGGTGATGTAGTTTTGCGCTTTGTACTTGATGTAGGACTTGTCCAGCACAAACAAATCTTCGGAAATGGCGTTGATTTCCTTTTCGAGGCTGTTGAGCATTGCCTGCGCTGCCACCAGGCGGATAGGGCTGGAGCTGCCTGTGCTCATTTTGTCGATGACATAGTCAGTGTCGGCAATGTCACTTTTGTAGCTCATGGCTTCGGCCAGGGAGCTGTCCGCATGGCGCGCCATGGTATCCATGGCGGTTTTGGTGCGGGACATGTAATACTCGTTCTGCGCGTCGGTGGTGGGGATCATCACCACGGCGGTCATGCTTTTTTCATAAAGGGAAATGCCCTCTTTATCCGCGTTATAATAAGCGATGAGGCGGCGGGCGGACAGGTCATCAATCTTATTTTTATAGGACAGGGTGCTTGTTAAAAGCGCTGCGTCACGCGCCACACCGCTTTCGATGATATAGGCGCGCGCGTTGGGAATGTCATAATCAATAAGATTCATCAGCCGTTTGCCAAGCAGGGTGAAGTTACTGGCTGCCTGCTTGCCGCTTTCCGTATCGGTGAAGCTCTTGTTTTCATCCAGCCGGGCGTTGAGATAACGGTTGAGCTGCTGGGCGCGAAGCTGAATTTCGCTAAGCCGCAGATAGGGTTCGCTTTCCTTGGTGATTTCCAGCCGCGCTTTGAGAATCTCCTGGTTATCACAGTAGTTTTCCAGGAAATAGGCGCGGTAGGCAGCGCATACGCTTTTGAGCAAATCCATAGCCTTACGGTTTTTCAAATCCAGCTTGCGGGCGTTAAGGGAGATGGCGTAGGTGGTGCTGATATAGTCGTCATCCCCGTTGGCGTTGCCGGTGTCCACGGGGCTCAGGCTCAGGCATCCTTGCAGCTGCGCAGCCGTTACCCATCCCTGAAGTCCGGCACGCTTTATTCCCTGTTCCAGAATTTCATCCGAGATGATTTCATAGGAATTGAAGCGTGTTTTGTTCGGACTCAGTCCCAGGGAAGCCTCGGAATAGTTGAAAGAAATATCTCCGCTGGCCTGGTCGCTGGACCGCAGGTGGTTGAAGGTGCCCAGCAGAATGCACAGCGCAGCCATGCCTGCCACGATGCGGAACTTTTGCTGCCACAAAAGCCGCAGCACGTTTTTCAGCCTGTTTTTAAACCTCTCCATGCCCTCTTGCCTTTCCGTGTTGTGTTTCATGCAGCCGTGCGGGACTGTTCCATGAACGGCCTGCGCGTTTGGCGGCTTCGTCAGTCGATATCAATGATGGACAGCTCGGGAATGTTGTTGATGCGGGGAATTCGGGTGGAATCACCCAGCCCTCGGCTGACAATCATTTCGGCCTTGTTCTTCAGCGTATACTGTCCGCCCACATACTTGGGCAGAAAGCCTTCCTCGGCGGAATACAGCCCGCCAATCTTCGGCAGACGAATCAGGCCGCCGTGGGTGTGACCGGAAAGCCCCAGCTCAAAGCTATAGTCAGCCAGCTTCGTGGCCAACAAGTAGGGAACGTGGGTCACACAGATGCGGAAATCGCTGTCATCGTTTCCTTCCTGTGCATCCATGAAGGTTTTTGCGCCGTACAGCTCAAAATTGTCCGCGCTGCCTTCCACCCCGAGAATGCTGATGACGTTGTCGTACAAGGCGATTTCTGCTTTTTCATTGCGCAGGATATGCACGCCGGTTGCTTCAAAGCGGCTTACCAGTGAGGTATCGCCCTGCTGGAAAATCTTCACATCTTCATGGTTGCCCAGCACGCCGTAGGTGGGGGCGAGCTGTGCGAGCCTTTCGCACAATTTGAGGGCGGTATCGTAGCCGTCCTTCCCGGCGGTTACCATGTCGCCGCCAAGGAGGATAATGTCCGGCGCGAGGTTTTTGACTTCCTGTACTAGATCCTCATTGTTCTTGCCATATTCCCGCAAGTGCACGTCCGTCAAAAACGCCACGCGGATGCTGTGGGTGAGCTTCTTGGATTCCATCTGATAGAACTCCACCGTGTAGTTTTGCCGGTTATAGCGAATATTCATCACCAGTCCGCCGGCCACAAGCGCCAGCAGCAGCAGCACGATCAACGCGTTAATCAGCCGATTGCGCCGCCGCTGTTTTTTGACAGCCTGGGCGGCAGTGGAGAGGGATTTTTTCATCAGCTCGGTTCCTCCTTAGACTTTCAGCGCCCATGCCGGGCGGGCAGGCAGGGATTGACGGCAAAGGCCAGCGCTTTCAGGCGGCGCTTCCAGTGCCATGCGCAGGCGAGGGGACGGAAACGATTCACCAGGGCTGCATTGCCGCAGGCACGGTAAGCGTCTATATATTTCCAACTTAAGTCATCTTCCAGCAGACGGCGAAGCTTACGGGGGGTTACATGGCGATAGGCGGCCAGCTGCGCATTGTAAATCATCAGGCGGTCCTGCGCCTTTTTCTCCTTTAAGGCATCCGAATTCATGATGGAGCCTGTCCGGCAATTCTCGTAGTGATAGAATGCCTTGTCCGTGAGCTTGACGCATTGTGCCGCAAGCAGCGCCCGGGGCGTGAATTCCTCATCCTCATGGGCAATGCCCACTTTGAATTGCAGATGGTTTTCCACCAGAAACGCCCGGCGGAACAGGTTTCGCCACACATCCACCCGCAGCGCACCGCCTTGCAGGCAGCCCATAAGGTAGGCTTTGCCTGTGTAGGCCTTGTGGCAAGTGAAACGTTCCTGCGCAATGCGCTCAAAGCGCGCCATGGCAGAGGAGGGTACGACGCACTGCACGCTGCCAATGACCATATCTGCGGGCGTGTCCTGAAGCAGCTGCTCGCAGGCATTCGGCTCAATCCAATCGTCGCTGTCCACAAATTGCACGTATTCACCTGTGGCACGTGCCAGGCCGAAATTCCGTGCATCAGACAGGCCGCCGTTTTTCTTATGGAACACATGGAAACGGGCGTCTTTTGCGGCATAGGCGTCGCAGATTGCGCCGCTTTCATCCAGGCTGCCGTCGTCCACCAGCAGCACCTCGACATCCCGCAGTGTCTGGCAGGAAATTGCGTCCAGGCACCGGGGCAGATATGCCGCCACGTTATAGACGGGCACAACGATGGAGACCTTCACCTGCTGCATGGCTTTTCCCCCTGCTATTTATGCTCTCAATGCGATGGTTACGCCTTCGCGGCAGTCTTTTTGGCTGCTGTGATCCGGTGATAAATGGTTTCATGCGCGTCCACTACCCGGTTATAGCCGTATTCAGCGAGAATTTCCTGTTTCTGCTTTTCCTTTTCTTCTGCCGCAGGATAGCGGAGAACGGCCTCCTCAAGCTTGCGGGCAAGATCCTCCACATTGCCCATGGCAAAAGCCGTGCCATGGCTACCAAGCACGGTGGTGTTTTCCGGGATGTCGCTCACCAGGCAGTTGGCGCCGCAGGACATGGCTTCCAGAAGCGTCAGCGCCTGCCCCTCGGTGTGGCTGGGCAGCACGTATACCCGGCAGTTGCAGTACAGGGCGTTCATCATTTCCCCCTGCACAAAGCCAACTGGAAGAATGCGCTGGTCATCGCCGATGAGCGCGTGCACCTCACGGCCAAAGTCGTTGTCGGGAATTTCACCGGCAATCACCAGACGGTACGGCAAATTCGTCTGTTTGAAGGCGGCAATGAGATCCTGGGGGCCTTTTTCCGGGGAAATGCGCCCCAGATAGAGGAGGTAGCCGTCCTTTTGCAAATGGAACGTTTCCCGCAACAGGGCGTCGCCTGTTTCCGGCACGGGCGACACGGCGTTTTTCACCAGCGCCGTATCCCGGCCGTAGGTATCCAGAAAGTAGCGGTGCATTTCTTCGGAAAGCGTCACCACTTCATCGGCATACCTGGCGGCGATTTTTTCCCCGAGCTTCATGTACATGCTGGCAAAACTGTTCCACTTGTCCACCTTCCAGTTGAGACCATGGATGGTAGCTACGGTCTTTTTGCCGCAAAGGTGCGCCAGCAGCAGCGGCACGCTGGGGCCGATGGCATGATAGTGGATTACGTCATACGATTGAAAGAGTGCGTGAAAGGTGGCCGTGAAAGAATAAACCATGGCGTTCAGGCTTTGCTTGCGGAAAGTGAAAGAACGCACTACGTTGACCCCAAGGGCGCGATAGCGGTTGTGCCCTTTTTGTTTGCCACGGTTATAGACGGTCACATCCTCGCCCCGTGCGGCAAGGCGCGTGGCCAATTCCAGCACAACCACTTCCACGCCGCCCGAGCGGCTGGGGAAGTCCTTGTGCCCGATCATAGCGATTTTCATCATGCCACCTGCTTCATCTGTATCAATGGGGCATAAACCCAAACTACAGTATAGCACAAAGGGGACGGAATGCAAAGGCATGGCGGGCGGGCACCTCCACTTTTTCGCTTTTTTCATTGACTTTTTTTCATGGCTGTGCTATGGTAACTTTCGTTAAAAGGGAGTAGTTGCAAAGGCATGGCCAACAATCTCCCGGCTTTTCGCCGGTGGTTATGCGCCTATGGCAAGGGATAGGTAATGAGACTTTTAGCACATCACATTGCTTGAGTGTGCCGAGAGTCTTTTTTTATGCGGCGGATCAAGCGACAAGGAGGCTTTTTCATGGGCTTGGACTTCACGGGCAGCAATCTTTTCTTCGTGCTGGTTCTTTTTGCAGCGGGGCTTTTGTGCATCATCAAGGGCGGCGACCTGTTTGTGGATGCAGCTGGCTGGATTGCCGAAGCGTCCGGCATTCCGAAATTCATCATTGGTGCGACGGTGGTCAGCTTTGCCACCACGCTGCCGGAGATGCTGGTGTCCGTTTTCGCGGCGCTTGAGGGCAACGCGGACATTGCCGTGGGCAATGCGGTGGGCTCGGTCACAGCCAATACGGGGCTCATCATGTGCCTGTCCCTCATTTGCATGACATGCCTGATGAACCGTAAGCAATTTGGTGTCAAAGCCGTGCTGCTGCTGGCGGCCATTGCCGTGCTATTGGCCTTCACCCGGGACGGACAGCTGAGCACGATGGAAAGCGTCATCATCCTGCTGGTATTTGTGGCCTATCTGGTGGAAAGCCTTGTGGCCGCCAAGCGCGACCAGGGCACCGAGGGCGGCGAAACGGACGAGCACCCCGCCACGGACGGAAAGACGGTTGCCCTGAACATCGGCAAGTTTGTGCTGGGTGCGGCAGGCATTGTGTTGGGCGCGCAGCTGCTGATTGACAACGGCTCCGCACTGGCAACCATGATAGGCGTGCCGGACGCGGTGATTGCCGCCACCATGATTGCCATCGGCACCTCCCTGCCGGAACTGGTCACAACCATTACGGCGATTCGCAAAAAGCAGTCCTCTCTGTCGGTGGGCAACATCATTGGCGCAAACATCCTTGACCTGACGCTGATTCTGCCCTTGTGCGCGCTTATTCAGGGACGGCCGCTGATGGTGGAAAACCAGGGCATGATGCTGGATATTCCTGCCTGCCTTATCGTCAGCGCCGCAGCCATGATTCCTGCGCTGGTAACCGGCAAGTTCAGCAAATGGATCGGTTATCTGATAGGCGGGCTGTATATTGCGTATCTGGTGATTATGTTCACCTGCTTTGGCGCATAATAAAAAGGCAATAGTCAAAGCCACCGGCGTAGCCAGTGGCTTCAGTGGGTCGGCAAAGTGGTTTTGCCACTTTGCCGAGTTTGCATTTTTCACCGTCAGCGAAGCTGACGGCCGTGAAAAATGAAAGGAACGGTTTCGCTTTTGGTCGAAACCACCCCGCCCGACCGGCATGGCCGGCCGATACGAATCCAGTCAGAGGGTCATGATGCCCCTCCGACGCCTTCCCATAGGATTTGTCGACAGTCTGTTCCATCAGCATAGCTGGTGGATTCCTTTTTCCATCAAAACAAAGAGGAAGCGGTCGATGCATGGCCGCTTCCTCTTTGTTTTTGGAATGTTGTGTCAGACGTTTTCCGCCACGGTGATGGCACCGTCCAGATAGTTTTCGTTGAACAGCTCCACCAATCCCGCGTCGCACGCCTTGGCGAGCGTTGCTTCAATGGGGATCTGCCCCAGCAGCGGCAGGGAGTGTGCCTGCGCCACTTGCAGCGTTTTGCCCTCACCGAAGGGATAAATCTTCTTGCCGCAGTCCGGGCAGGCGATATAGCTCATGTTCTCAACCAGCCCAAGCACCGGGATGTTCATCATCTTGGCCATGTTTACGGCCTTTTCCACAATCATGCCTACCAGTTCCTGCGGGCTGGCGACGATGATGATGCCGCTTACCGGCAGACTCTGGAACACGGTCAGCGGTACGTCGCCCGTTCCCGGAGGCATATCCACAAACATGAAGTCCACATCGCCCCAGCACACGTCCGACCAGAACTGCTTCACCGTGCCCGCAATCAGGCTTCCGCGCCAGATGACAGGGTCGGTGTCGTTATCCAGCAGGAGGTTGATGCTCATCAGCTTGATGCCGGTTTTGGTTTCCACCGGCAGGATGCCGTCATCACAGCCCATGGCTTTCTCATGGATGCCGAACATCTTCGGAATGGAGGGCCCGGTGATGTCCGCATCCAGGATGGCCGTCTTATGGCCGCGGCGCTGCATCAGCGTGGCCATCAACCCGGTTACCAGGCTTTTGCCCACGCCGCCCTTGCCGCTCACCACGCCAATGACCTTCTTCACGTGGCTGAAGGCATTCTGCGGTGCCAACAGACTCTCCGGTTTTGCCTCGGAGCATTTGCTCTGGCATGTGGAGCAGTCATGCGTACATTCTGACATTTTTTTCACCTCAAACATGGTTGTGCGCCCATGCGTTTTTTGGACGACGGGCGATTCTTTTATCCATTCGCCGTGCAGGCGGGCATTTCCTGCCGTTTTCACTTTTTTCGGGATGATTTTGCCATTCCGGGTCGTTTTATCAATGCAATGGTACTTTCGAGTTTTTTCCATGAATTTAGCGCTTGCCACCGGGCGCAGAACCATGTACAATAACCCATGGGCGGTGATTTTTCCCCGCCCCCCGTTCAGGAGAAAGGAGCGCCTTATGAATTTTCGCACCCTTGGCAAAACCACGGCACTGGTGGCGCTGCTCGCGCTGTGCCTGGCGTTGACCGGCTGCTATGTGCCGCCGGATGAAATAACCAACAATACACAAAATCTCACGGTGGGTTCCAACAACCTGCCCTTTGATACCCTGGCCCCTGCCACGGACACCCCCGCGCCGACGCCAACCCCGGACATGAGCCAGGGCGGCACGGGCGGCAGCACCGGCAATGGCGGCGCCCAACCCACCATCAATTGGAATGAAAACTGGGGTACGACGACAACCAACGCGCCCTCCGGTGTAACCAATGCGCCTTCGCAGAGCAGCGGCAACACCATCACGGTGGTGACCAAAGCCCCCACGGCAACGCCTGCCCGCGGCACCTCCGCCACGGCCGCGCCCACTTCCACCACGCTGAAGAACGGCTCCACCGGCAGTGAGGTGCGCCAGCTTCAGCAGCGGCTGAAGGAGTTGGGCTACCTTTCCGGATCTGTGGATGGAGATTTTGGCGCCAGCACGGAGGCGGCGGTTATTGCGTTCCAGCAGGCAAACGGTTTGACTGCGGATGGTAAGGCAGGCAAGCGCACGCTGGAAAAACTCTACAGCAACGGCGCTGTGGCCAACACGGGCAGCAAGGCTACCTCCACGCCGCGGGCAACCAATACCCCCAAGCCTACAGCAACCCCCAATTTGTCCAACGCCCGCTATTTGCAGCTGGGCTCCAGCGGTAAAGATGTGCGCCAGCTTCAGCAGCGGTTGATTGACCTTGGCTGGCTGGCCGGAAGCGCGGACGGAGAGTTTGGCGGCTCCACGCAGGCAGCGGTTAAGGCATTCCAGAAAAAGAGCGGCATATGGAATGACGGCATTGCCGGCCCCGATACCCAGGCAAAGCTCTATGCGTCCAATGCAGCGCGGGCTTCCTCACCCGCCGCATCCACAGGCGAATCCCTGCGTGAAGGCATGAACGGCGATGCGGTGCGCGCGTTGCAAAAGCGGCTGAAAGCCCTGGGATACTATTCCGGCACGGTGGACGGCGATTACGGCAGCGGAACGACAGCGGCCGTCACCGCTTTCCAGCAGGCCAAAGGACTGAATGCCGACGGCATTGCCGGCACCAAAACGCTCAATGCTTTGTATGCCGACGATGCCGGTTCCTCAAGTTCCGGCAGCGGTACGTCCTCCGGCAGCAACACCTCCTCCACGGGCTATGTGGTGCTCCAGGACGGGGACAACTCAGAGGCGGTGCGAAGCCTTCAGCAGCAGCTCAAAAACCTAGGCTATTATTCCGGTTCGGTGGATGGCAAATACGGCAGCGGAACCATAGCGGCTGTCAGCACTTTCCAGCAAATGAACAACCTCACCGTAGACGGTAAGGCGGGGCCCGCCACCCAGCGTGCCCTATATGGCAACAACAGCGGCGCAAGCGCCACCTATGCCACCCTGCGGGAATATGATGAGGGCAGCGCCGTCACCAGCCTGCAATATGCCCTGTATGAGCTGGGCTATTATGATGGCAGCATCAACGGCGTTTACGGCGCAACAACCAAGGATGCTGTGCGCGCTTTCCAGATTGCCAATAACCTGACCCCCGTAGACGGCGTTGCCGGAAGCAAAACGCTGCAAAGGCTCTATTCCTCCGCGGCGGTTTCTGCAACGGCGCAAAACACCACCTACATCACCCTGCGCAAGGGCGCAACGGGTGAAAGCGTGGTGGAACTGCAGGATGTGCTCAAACAGAAAGGCTATCTATCCGAAGTGACCGGCGTGTATGACGACGCTACCGTGGCCGCGGTGCGTGCTTTCCAGCAGAACAACGGATTGTCCGTGGACGGCAACGCCGGTGCGGAAACGCAGCGCAAGCTTTATGGCAACTGAGGAATGCACTGTATTTTCAAATGAAGACGCCCCGTTTTCTTTCATGCTCACCTGTGGAGCCAAGGAAAACGGGGCGTGTTTGTTTACGCTTTTTGCGAGCAGGAGCCGACTTCTAGGGAACCCTCTGAATCATAAGCCCTATATTCTGGTTTAACACGCCATTCAAGCGTTTATCATAGTTTATCGTTTCGTTCATGGTTTCGATTAAATCAGAGGTTCCCTAAGAACATTAGTATGTTTCGAATACCATCGCATATACACTGCTAATCAGTTTCTAAGTTACAATGAAAAACAGATCGACAGTGTGAACAAGTCAATGAAATCCAAATCCAAGTGAATGCTTTATCAGGTCTAGATATACCTAAAATATCAAGCTCATTTAGCTCAGGATATTCGAAGTCAAAATGAAGTTGAAATTCTGAACTTTGACATTTGGGACAAACAGCCAAAGGGAGGAATGGATGGGTACAGTCAAATTGAGATTCTTCCTCATCCAATGAACCATAGCCGTCTTTTCTACTATCAAACAAGGGAATGGAATTTCCGTTTCGCATGTGCAGAGAAATGATTATTACACCATCTTTAGGTAGGATTTGATTTCGACCAACAATAGAGAGCTTTAATCTCCCGTGTAGACCAATGCAAAGGTTCATACTATCATTTGACGAAATGTCGCAACTAGATTTACATTCCTTTTCAATCCAATTAACTGCATATGGTTTCAAATTAAGAGGAAGCATGTGATAATCCTCCTGTTATCATATTTAATCGTTTCGTTCATGGTTTCGATTAAATCAGAGGTTTCCTAGCTTCGCCATGTCTCTGCGTATATGCCAGAGCCCGACGGCGTCTGCCAGCCCCCACCCGATAGGAATAGCCAGCCAGATGCCGGTTTCACCCATCACAGCGGCCAGGGCATAGGCCAGCGCTACCCGTGTGCCAAGAGAAATGACCGTGAGCACCACGCTCATGCCGGGGCGTTTCACGGCACGGAAGTAGCCATAAAGCAGGAACAGGCAGCCGATGCCTGCATAAAACGCGCCTTCTGTACGCAGATACTGCACACCGGACGCGATGACCGCCGTCTCCTGTGCCTGAACGAAAATGCGCATCAGCGGTGCGGCAAACAGGCATACCAGAGCGGAAATGGCCACGCAAAAGCCCAGACTCATGCCCATGGCAATGCGGCTTCCGCGGCGGATGCGTTCCTTGCAGCCTGCGCCAAAGTTTTGTGCCACAAAGGTGGAATAGGCGTTGCCGAAATCCTGCACGGGCAGATAAGCCAGCGTATCAATTTTGACGGCGGCGGCAAAAGCGGCCATAACCACCGGCCCGAAGCTGTTGATCAACCCCTGCACCATCAGGATGCCAAAGTTCATCACCGATTGCTGCACACAGGTCAGGGAGGAAAGATGAACAATTTCACCCAGCATGGTTCGATCGAAGCGTATGCCGCGAAAGCGCGGGCGAAGCTCCGGCCTTCGGATGCGCACATACAATGCCATGCCGATGGCCGATACATACTGCGCTGCCACTGTGGCCAGTGCGGCGCCTGCAATGCCCATGGGAAAAACCAGCACCAGCAAAAGATCCAGGCCGATGTTCAGCACGGCCGACACGGCCAGGAATACCAGGGGCGCGACGGAGTTGCCGAGTGCCCGCAACAGGCATGCATAAAAATTGTACAGCGAAGTTGCAAGGATGCCCGCAAACACAATCAGCAGGTAGATCCGTAGCCCATCCCATACCTCGCCGGGCACCTGCAAAAAGCGCAGAATGGGGTCTATGCAGGCGTACACCAAAGCCATGAGCGCCAGCGTCACTGACAATAGGAGCCAGAATGCGTGCGAAACAGCCGAATGCAGCCCTGCTTGGTTGCCTTGCCCCTGCTGGATGGAGAACAGTGCCCCGGCGCCCATGCTCAACCCAAGAAAAATGGAAGTGAGGAATGTCATCAGCGTGTAAGCCGAACCTACTGCGGCTAGGGCATCGGAACCAAGCACGCGCCCGACGATCAATGTATCCGCAATGTTGTAGCATTGCTGAAGCAGGTTGCCTGCCATCATCGGCAGGGCAAAAAGAATGAGGGTACGCCCGATGCTGCCATGTGTCAAATCACGATCCATGGCCGAGATTCAACCTCCGTTTATCCATATCGCAGTTCATTGTAACACGTAACGGGCACCGGTGCAAGACGAACGGAAAGAGAGAAGCCTTTGACTACATCCATCACTTTTTTGACAGGGAATCCTGCATTTTTCCGTGGCCGAATAAAGAAAAAGAGAGATTCACACGATTTTGCACTAATTTGTGCGAAAAAGTCCAGCAAAGGTTCATTTGTGTTATAATGCAAGCAGTTCCACATGGTTTTTACAGGAAAAGCAAGAAAAACCGTGCAGGAGGAGAAAAAAGAGCAAAGAATCGGAAAGGGGTCAGACCAGGTGAGTGCGATTCGAGTTTTACTGACCGACGACAACAGCGAGATACGACGAGTGATGCG
>CAKUFA010000003.1 GCA_934647165.1 uncultured Clostridia bacterium
CAGTATATTACGGGACTTGGCATCGCAGAGTTCGATGATGTGTTCGGTAATACGATGGGCGGATGGATCGGTGTGCTGGTGGCCTGGACGTGGTTGAGCAGAAAAATGAGCTTGAAAAATAGAGCATGACCTATATAAAGGTTTACTAGCGTTTGGGCTGTTCTCGAACAAGATTCCACCTGTATTCAGCAGCACTTCTTTTTTGATTACTGTGAAAAAAATCATCCGACATTTTCCAATAGTGATCATATGCTGAAGCTCCGGCTTCAGATGGCAAAGAGCTCCGTCAAGAAATACCAGGCAGCGGAACGCTGTGCCTGCCCGGACGGCAGAGTCAGAGGACGGTTCCAGTCTACGGAACAAGCCGCACCGGACGCTACTTTGGCCGGAACATCCAGTTGCAGAATCTGCCGCAGAACCACATCTCCACGCTGGAGCAGGCACGGGAACTGGTAAAGATGGGCTGCTTTGACATGGTGGAGAGCATCTACGGCAACACACCGGATGTCCTTTCCCAGCTCATCCGCACCATGCTCATTCCGAGGGATGGATGCGAGTTCATCGTATCTGATTTACAGATAAGCTTTCAAAGCCACGACAGCATGAATACCTGGTCAATGGGACAAACTGTTTCCGATAAAAGGAAGGAGCGAAGACCCATGAAAGAAAAGAAGCAGGACAGCAGCGTGCGCGCCACGGTTGGAGGAAGACAGCTGCTGCTAGGCGTGGTGACGTTGGCTGTGATGACGGCGGTATTCGCTGCGGGGCTATCGCCAAGAAAGAATGCGGAAATGGATACGGCACAGGTGCGAACAGATGATGCAATGCATTTGGATGCTGCTTGCCAGGTGGTGCAAACGCTGCATTTTTTACCTTGTGGACATACATTGACCCGTCGCCAGTCGCTGCCGACGGAACTTGCAGGCAAGGGACGTGAGGAAGCAGAGGCAATTTATCGTGACTATCAAGTGGTGGGCTTTTCAGCAACGGAACTGACCATGGAGCGCTCGCTTGAACTTTTCTGCCCGGAGCATGTGGTGCTGAAACCCGACGAAACAGGCCAGCTTTGTGTCTATCAGAACCGTTATGGCGAATCAATGGCACTTTTGCATGAGTTGGAGATAACGACGACTTCCTTACCGGCCAGTTATCAGGAAGAGATTCGCCCGGGCAAAGCGTTCTCAAACGTGCAGGAATTGGAGACGTGGCTGGAGTCGGTGGAAAGCTGAACATACTCTTGTCCATTACTAGAAGAGAAAAATGAGTATGGATTAACAAAAAGCTGGAGATCAGCCTGAAATGGCAAGGTCTCCAGCTTTTTTGGTTTCTATCGGTTATTGGCTGTTCGGACTTGTCATGAAATCACGGAATACAAATCACTGTGCCGGAGGAAAAGTCGGTTGGCAGCAGTGTTGGGTTGAGCATCATCAGAAAAGCACGGGTTGTGCCGAACTTGACGGCGAGACTTGCCAGGGTTTCGCCGGGTTGAATGGTGTAGCTTTTGCGAAGACCGCAAATCTGCCGCGTACCGGCGGGTGGTGCACAGTAGGGCGTGCCGGCAGACAAGGCGCCGGGACGCAGGGCGGGATTACTGGCGCGCATGGCACGGTAGCTCACGTTGTTGTCCACCAGCAGATCCACATAGGTTTGCCCGGCCTGAACACGCTTGGCTTCATAGCCGATGGGACAGGAAAGGCCGACGCTGGGGGATGAGGGGAGCGTCGGTGTAACAGTGTTGTCATCGTCTGCAGTGCCATCCTTTACGCTTTGCTCCGGTACGCAGAGCACCTGGCCAATCCGCAGATCGTTGGCGGAAACACCAGGGTTGCGTTCCTGCAATTCATAGGTGGTCACACCCATGGCAGCGGCGATGGACTGGAAGGAATCGCCCGCTTTCACGGTGTAGCGTTCCCCACTGATGCAGGTGTAAACATTGCTCGGGAGACAGATTTCTGTTCCGGCGGGCAGGGAAGAAAAGTCCACACCGGGATTGAGTACGGTGATGGCCTGGGCAGTGGTGCCCTGTGCAAGGGATACGGATGCAAGGGTGTCGCCCTCCTGCCATACGTAGTAGCCTGCGCCGCGCGGGCATACCCGGTGCTGCGAATTGATGCTGTTTTGCATTGCTGGTAACCTCCTTTTCCATTTTGCTGATTCCCTACGCCTCCAATTTATGATATAATGAAAAATAGGTGCAAAGGCAACGCAAATCGCTGCATGCAATAAGCCGATGCCGAAATTTTTTTGCCCGTCTCTTTACAAGCGGCGGGTTTCCATGTATGCTGGATGATGATCTGAATCATGGAGGATGATCGCGTGAAACATCTGCTGAAACTGATGGATTTGACGGACAAAGAAATCCTCGACCTGCTGGACTTGGCGGATAAGCTCAAAGCGGAGAACAAGGCGGGTATTCCGCATCCGCTGCTTAAGGGAAAAACGCTTGGAATGATTTTTGAAAAAGCTTCCACAAGAACCCGCGTCAGCTTTGAAACGGGCATGTACCAGTTGGGCGGGCACGCGCTGTTCCTTTCCAGCCGGGATTTGCAGATTGGCCGGGGGGAACCGGTGGAGGATACTGCCCGCGTGCTTAGCCGGTATCTGGATGGCATCATGATCCGCACTTTTGCACAGCGAGAAGTGGAGGATCTGGCAAAGTATGGCTCTATTCCGGTTATCAATGGATTGACGGATCTGTGCCATCCCTGCCAGGTGCTGGCGGATTTGCAGACTGTACGGGAATATAAGCACCACCTGGATGGACTGAACGTGTGCTATATCGGCGATGGCAACAACATGGCCAATTCGCTGATCGTAGGCTTCCTGAAGGTTGGGGCACACGTGGCGGTTGCCTGCCCGAAGGGGTATCAGCCGGATGAAAGCGTGCTGGCTTTCGCAGCACAATATTCCGGCCAATTTGTGCTGACGGAGAGCCCGGCCGAAGCTGCTGCGGACGCCGACGTGATTTTCACCGATGTATGGGCGTCCATGGGGCAGGAAGAGGAACGGGCTGCGCGGGCAAAGGTTTTTGCAGGATATCAAATTAACCAGGCGCTGCTCAATGCAGCACACAAGGGGTGCATGGTGCAGCACTGCCTGCCTGCACATAGGGGTGAGGAAATCACAGCGGATGTTTTCGAAGCCCATGCAAATGAAATTTTTGATGAAGCGGAAAACCGGCTTCATGCCCAGAAAGCCGTGCTGGTCAGCACCATGAAATGAGGAAGAGATACAATGAGCAAAAAGGGATATCTCCTGCTGGCGGATGGCCAGCTGTTTGAGGGCGAATTGCGGGGCGCGCACAAGAACGTGATGGCGGAGCTGGTGTTTACCACGGCCATGGTTGGCTATCTGGAAACACTCACGGATCCAAGCTATGAAGGGCAGATTGTCATCCAAACGTTCCCCACAATCGGCAATTACGGCGTGATCCCGGAGGATTTTGAGAGCGGAAAACCATGGCTCAGCGGCTATATCGCCCGGGAAATCTGTGACGATCCGAACAATTTCCGCTGCCAGGGCAAGTTGGATGATTTCCTGCGCGACAAGGGTATTCCCTGCCTGACCGGCGTGGACACACGCGCACTGACCCGGCGCATCCGCTCTGCGGGCGTGATGAATGCGGCAATTTTGACTGAAAAACCCAAAGACATTGCAGCCATGGCCGAGGAGCTGCGTCACTTGCCTTTCCATCCTGCCGTACAGGATGTGAGCTGCGAGGGCACGGTGGACGATGGCATGCAAGGAAAGTATCACGTGGTGCTGTGGGATTTTGGCGCCAAGGCCAATATCCGCCGAGAGCTTGAGAAGCGTGGCTGCCATGTGACAAGCGTGAACGCCGATGCAACGTGCGAGGACATCCTTGCTCTGAACCCTGACGGCATTATGCTTTCTAACGGCCCGGGCGATCCGGCGGACAACGTGGGCATCATCGAGCAGCTGCGGGCGCTGTGCACGCATCGCATTCCCACTTTCGGCATCTGCCTGGGACACCAGCTGCTGGCATTGAGCCAGGGGGCATCTACCCGCAAGCTGAAGTACGGCCATCGCGGCGCAAATCAGCCGGCCAAAGATGTGAAAACCGGCCTGAGCTATATGACCAGCCAGAACCATGGCTATGCGGTGGACAGCGATACCTTGCCTGCCAACGCATCGCTGCGCTTTATCAATGGCAACGACGGCACCTGCGAGGGCGTGGATTATACGGATATGCCCGCATTTTCGGTGCAGTTTCATCCGGAAGCTGCCGGCGGTCCGCTGGACACGCGTTTCCTGTTTGACCGGTTTATTGCATTGATGGGAGGAAACAAAGTATGCCACTGAATCCTGAATTGCATCGGGTAATGATTATTGGTTCAGGCCCTATCGTGATTGGTCAGGCGGCAGAATTTGACTATGCCGGTTCCCAGGCCTGCCGCGCGCTGAAGGACGCAGGGCTTGAGGTGGTGTTGGTGAACCCCAATCCCGCGACCATCATGACGGATCATGCCTCGGCGGACAAGATTTACATTGAACCCTTGACGCTGGAAACACTGCGCCGCATTATCATCAAAGAAAAGCCGGACAGCCTGCTGTCCACCCTGGGTGGTCAGAGCGGGTTGACGCTTTCCATGCAGCTTGCCAAGGAGGGATTCCTGGAGCAGCACGGCGTGAAGTTGCTGGGCGCCAAATGCGAAACCATTGAAAAGGCGGAGGATCGTCTGCTGTTCAAGGAAACCATGCAGCGCATCCATCAGCCGGTGATCCCCAGTGAGATTGTGGAAACAGTGCCGGAGGCGCTGCGCGTGGCTGATGAAATCGGCTATCCGGTGATTGTGCGCCCGGCCTATACCCTGGGCGGCAGCGGCGGCGGCATCTGCCAGAATGTGGAAGAATTGCGCGAGATTGCGGAAAACGGCCTGCGTCTTTCGCCGATCACGCAAATTCTGGTGGAAAAGTGCATCTCCGGTTGGAAGGAAATCGAATTCGAGGTCATGCGGGACAGCCTGGGCAACGTGGTGGCTGTATGCTCCATGGAAAACATTGACCCTGTGGGCGTGCACACCGGCGATTCCATTGTTGTTGCGCCTGCACTGACGCTTGCGGACAAGGAATACCAGATGCTGCGCCGCGCAGCGCTGGATATCATCACGGCCTTGGAAGTGGAGGGCGGCTGCAACTGCCAGTTTGCACTGAATCCGGATTCCTTTGAATATGCGGTGATTGAGGTTAATCCCCGTGTGAGCCGCTCTTCTGCCCTGGCCAGCAAGGCCACAGGCTATCCCATTGCCAAGTGTGCGGCACAGATCGCCATCGGTTATACGCTGGATGAAATGAAAAACGCCGTGACCGGGAAAACCTGCGCCTGCTTTGAGCCTGCGCTGGACTACATTGTAGCCAAGCTGCCCAAGTGGCCGTTTGACAAGTTTGTTTACGGTAAACGCACACTGGGTACGCAGATGAAAGCCACGGGCGAAGTGATGGCCATCGGTGTGAATGTGGAACAGGCACTGATGAAGGCTGTGCGCGGGGCGGAAATCGGGTGTGATACCCTGCGCATGAAGAGCATGGCGGAGAAGACAGACGAAGAGCTGCTCACGCTCATTGGCCAGTGCACGGATCAGCGGATGTTTGCCATGTATGAAGCCATCGGCCGCGGCGTGACGCTGGAGAAGCTGCATGAGATTACAAAGATCGACTACTTCTTCCTGCATAAATATCTGAATTTGTACAACATGGAGCAGCGGCTGAAGGAAGGCAACGTGGATGCGGAGACCTATCTGCGCGCCAAGCGCATGGGGTATCCGGATAAGGCCATTGAACGCCTGAGCGGCGAAAAGGTGCAGGCGCATCGCAGCCCTGTGTACAAAATGGTGGATACCTGCGCGGCGGAGTTTGCTGCCGAAACGCCGTATTTCTACGCCACCTACGATGAGGAGAACGAGGCAGCAGAATTCCTGGCGGAGCGGCCGAAGAAGCCCTGCGTTGTGGTGTTGGGCTCCGGCCCCATCCGCATCGGCCAGGGCATCGAGTTCGACTATGCGTCCGTCCACTGCGTGTGGATGCTGAAAAAAGCCGGCTACGACGTGGTGATGATTAACAATAACCCTGAAACCGTGTCCACTGATTTCGACACCGCTGACCGGCTGTATTTTGAGCCGTTGACAGTGGAGGACGTGATGGGCGTGATTGCCACGGAGAAGCCTGTGGGCGTTGTGGCGGCCTTTGGCGGACAGACGGCAATCAAGCTGACCCGTGCGCTGAGCGAAAACGGGGTGCGGATTCTGGGGACTTCGGCGGATGCCATTGATGCGGCGGAGGATCGCGAACGGTTTGATGCGGCAATGGAAAAATACGGCATCAAACGGCCGCAGGGCTGCACGGTGATGACCACAGAGGAAGCGCTGCATGCGGCGAATACACTGGGCTATCCCGTGCTGGTGCGCCCCAGCTATGTGCTGGGCGGACAGAACATGATTATCGCCTACCAGGACAGCGATATCATCGAATACATGAAAATCATCCTTGCCCAGGGCATCGAAAATCCCATTTTGATTGACCAGTATCTGATGGGCATCGAAGCCGAGGCAGACGCCATCTGCGACGGGAAGGATGTGCTGATCCCGGGCATTATGGAGCATGTGGAGCGCTCTGGCGTGCACTCCGGCGACTCTATTGCCGTTTATCCTGCATGGAACCTGACGGGAACCATTACCCAGCGGTTGATTGACGTGACGCGCAACATCGCCCTGGAACTCGGCACAGTGGGGCTGATTAACATTCAGTATATTGTGTACCGCAATGAGGTGTACGTCATTGAGGCAAATCCTCGCGCCAGCCGCACGGTACCCTACATCAGCAAGGTGACGGGCGTGCCTATGGTGGACTTGGCCGTGCGCGCCATGCTGGGCGAAAAACTGCGTGACATGGGCTATGGCACAGGCCTGTACCGCCAAAGCCCATACTTTGCGGTGAAGGTGCCCTGCTTCTCCTTTGAGAAGCTGGCTGACGTGGATACCCATCTGGGGCCGGAAATGAAATCCACCGGCGAAGTGCTGGGTATTGGTACCAATTTGCAGGAAGCTGTATACAAGGGACTTGTAGCAGCAGGCTACAAGATGAGCCATCGCGGTGGCGTGCTGGTGTCTGTGCGGGATGTGGATAAGACAGAAGCGGTTGCCTGCGCGCGTCGATTTGCGGAGCTTGGCTTTAATCTCTTCGCAACCCCGGGCACGGCTAAGGCA
The DNA here is from genome assembly GCA_934647165.1 of uncultured Clostridia bacterium. Lineage (GTDB taxonomy): Bacteria > Bacillota > Clostridia > Christensenellales > Aristaeellaceae > CAKUFA01. Next base: position 7,224 of record CAKUFA010000003.1, read on the forward strand.
TTGGCTGCGCACGGCCTGTATGCTGCAACGGTGAAGCATGACGCCATGGAAAAGATGCTGGAGATGGATCAGGTTCAGTACGTGATTTCCACCTCCGCCAAGGGGCGCAACCCCAACCTGGAGTCTGTGCGCATGCGCCGCAAGGCGGTGGAACGCGGCATTCCGCTGTTTACCAGCCTAGATACGGCCAACGCGCTGGCACAGGCGCTCACTTCCCGCTACTCCCTGCAAAATGTAGAGCTGGTGGATATCAACAACATGCGTGTGAAGCGCAAGAAGCTTTCCTTTGTGAAAATGCGCGGAACGGGCAACGATTATCTCTATTTCGATTGCTTTGAGCAGACGGTGGAAAGCCCAGAATCCCTGGCCGTTCGCCTGTCTGACCGGCACAGCGGCGTTGGTGCGGACGGGGTGGTGCTGATTCTGCCCAGTACCCGTGCGGATGCGAAAATGCGTATGTTCAATGCGGATGGCAGCGAAGGCCAGGTGTCCGGCAATGCCATGCGGTGCGTAGCCAAGTATCTGTATGAATCAGGCCGCGCACGTAAAGACCGCCTGGAGCTGGAGGTTGGCACGGGGGTGAAGAGCGCGCAGCTGTTCATCCGGGAGGATACGGTGTTCTCTGTGCTGGTGGACATGGGGGTGCCGGAGTTTGCACCGGCTCGTATCCCTGTGAAGCTGGACGGCGAGCGCGTGATGATGCGCAAGGTTGTTCTGGCAGGTGAGGAGCGCGAAATCAGCTGCGTTTCCATGGGCAATCCGCATGTGGTGATGTTTGTGCCGGATGTGGATCGCATTGATCTGAAACGCATTGGCCCGGCTATTGAACAGGATCCGCTTTTCCCGCAGCGGGTGAATGTATCCTTCGCGCAGGTGATTGATTGCAGCAGCATCAAAATGCGTGTGTGGGAGCGCGGCATTGGTGAAACGCAGGCCTGCGGTACGGGCGCGTGCGCTGTAGCTGTGGCGGCGGTGGAAAACGGTTTGTGCAGCCGTGGTGTGGATCTGGATATGCGCCTGCCTGGCGGCGTGTTGGTGGTGCGCTATGAACAGAACGGCCGCGTGTGGCTCACCGGCGATGCACAGACGGACTTTGAAGGAACGATTGAAATCTAAAAAGCAAAGCGCCCTTTCCATGAGTTTTCATGGAAGGGGCGCACTTTTTTGTATCATCAGCAACAGAAACAAGAAGGGGTTACTCGCGAATCAGCCCCTGGCGATACAGCATGCCGGTCTCCATGCCGGCGGGAAGTCCCCATAAATCCCATGCCAGGGACTCGATGTCCAGCCATCGCGCATGGGGAAAGTCCGCAGTGCGGGTCAGCAGCGGTATGCGGCCTGTGCTCAAATGACTGAGCAGCTTTTCACTGCCGCGGCGGATGCCGAGAACCAAGGCGGCGGGGGGCAAAGGTGTTTCCTCCAGATCATTTTGTGTAATGCCAAGCAGCGCATGGGTGCACAGGCGGCTCAGGCGTGCACGGGGATACCGCCGTGTTTTGGCGGCGCTCAGCAGACTTTCGCGGTCGCGGCAGATCCGTGCGGCGGCACGCAGGCGGTCTTCCAGCCCTTCGGAAAGCCCGGGAAGAGTCGCCCATGCGGCCTCATCCATGCTGTGCAGGCGATAAAGCAATGCCTGAGAAAGGGCGTTAGGAGCCTGTGCTCGCCCTGCGGCAGCTTCTGCCAGCAGCAGGGGAACGCAGGAGTCCGGCAGGGCTGCACAGGCATGCGGCCAGTCGCCGCGAAGCATCGCGCCGCGCACTGCTGTGGCGGAGGGAAGCGTATCAGCCAGGGCTGTGGCGTTGTAGGAACCTTCCCGCTGCACAGGGAAAACGTCCATGGAACTTTGCAGCCGCATCATAGCGCGCAGATAGCACACAGCGAGGGTGTTGTTGGGGCTTTGTAAAAGGCTTTCAAATTCCGGCAGGACAGCTGCCGATGCGCGGGAAACAGCGGCGGGATAGGGAAGCCCGGCAGCCAGGTGCGTTTTGATCTGTGCAGAAAATATTTCAGGTGGATGCTCCATCAGATGCGCAGCCTGCCGCAGACACGCTTTATCGGCAGTTTCTGCGCCAAAGGAAATGGCATCCACACCGAGACTGCTGAGCAGCGAAACACCGCCCAGCGCGAAGTGCTCCGCATCCCGCACACTCCATAGGCAGGGCAGGAGAATTACGGCATCCGCCCCGGCGGAAAGGGCCATGCGTGCACGGACTCCGGGAGAGAGAAGCGCCGCATCGCCACGCTGAACAAAGCAGCCGGACATCACCGCAACCACCGCGTCTGCTCCGGCAAGGCGGCGCGCGGTTTGTAGGTGGTGGGCATGCCCGCGGTGGAAGGGATTATATTCCGCCACAACACCCACAACACGCATGCCGGTCACCACCTTTCAAAGACTCTTTTTTCGGATATTCCATTTTTCTTTGGCAAAACCCTTTCTTTTCCCAACAAAATCCTGTATAATAGGGGATGATTCCACAGGTACGGATGACTTTTTTTGCCGTACGGAAAATGGAAGAAGATAAAGGAGTGTATCACGATGGGTAAGGTATTGGTTGAGACCTCTGCACGCCACGTGCATGTGACGCAGGAAGATTTGGAAACGCTGTTTGGCGCTGGATATCAGCTGACGGTGAAGAAGATGCTGTCCCAGCCCGGCCAGTTTGCCAGCAACGAGAAGGTGACCATCGTTGGCACCAAGGGTCAGTTGACCGCGTCCATCCTGGGTCCCGTGCGCAAGGCCAGCCAGGTGGAGGTGTCCCTGACGGACGCGCGCTCCATCGGTGTGACTGCCCCCATTCGTGAGAGCGGCGATATTGCCGGCAGCGGCGCATGCAAGCTGGTTGGCCCCTGCGGTGAAGTGGAGCTGAAGGAAGGCGTGATTGCCGCCAAGCGCCACATTCACATGACTCCCGCCGATGCGGAAGCCTTCGGCGTGAAGGATAAGGATGAAGTGTCCGTGAAGGTGGAAACCAACGGCCGTAGCCTGACTTTCGGCGATGTGGTGGTTCGCGTGAGCGATAAGTTTGCCCTGGCCATGCACATTGACACCGACGAGTCTAACGCCGGCTGCGTTGCGCCTGGCACCATGGGTGAGGTAATCAAGTAAGGCAAGTTGTTTCCTGCTGTGCCTGCCCGGCGGTTAAGCCGAAAAAGCGTCTGCCGGGCAGGTGCGTTTTTATCAGCACGGTGATGGATACCCCCGAAAGGAGATACCATGATGAAAAAGCGCCTTGCACTGCTGATCGTCTGCATGCTGGCGTGTTGCATAACCTGCGCTGTGGGGGAAGCGATGCTTCCCTTTTATGAGTGCTACAACGTGTGCATAGGCAGCATTTCGGTGGATGTACCCAATACATGGGACGTATACGATGCTTCCGGAATCGCGGGAATATCAGGCATTTCCTTCAGCAGCCCGGATGGCGGCGTGATGCTTTGCGGCTATTTGCCGGCGGAAATGACCGCGGATGAAGCAAATGATATGGTGGAGACGATGGGCAGTCTGCTGGCGGAGGGGCGCATGCTTTTTCGCACAGGAAAAGACACGCCGTCTGCGTCTATCCTGGAAAAAATGACGGTGGACGGTTTGCCTGCCTATCGCATGGACATGACCGGCCAGGGGTTTGAAACAGTCTACGTTCAGGATGGCGGCGACCTGTATTATTTCATGATGCTGACAGACGGTGTGAGCGAAAACGTGCGGACGCAGATGACGCAGATGGTTTCTTCCTTCCACGTGCTGGGAGAGACGGAAACCGCGCCGGTTTGCCGGGAGGCAGATTACCTGTGGGAAGAGCGCGGCGGCAATGCAGTGGTGACAGGCTACAAGGGCGGGGATGTACGCATTCGTGTGCCGGAAACCCTTGGCGGCATGCAGGTCACTGAAGTGGGCGACGAAGCGTTCTATGAGACGCCCGTGCGCACGGTGATTCTGCCGGAAGGCATTGTGCACATCGGAAACACCGCGTTTTCCGGATGCAATCAGCTGCGGGAAATGGCGCTTCCTGAGAGCCTGACAAGCATTGGCGCGGGTGCGTTTGAATCCTGCTATCACCTGCTGGAAATGTCCATACCGGATCAGGTAACAGAGCTGGGAGACGGCGCGTTCTGGGCTAATTTTTTCCTGTTGAGCGTGAAGCTTCCGGCATCGCTGCAAACCATTGGTGAGGCCGCGTTTGCGGCATGCGTCAACTTGGAGCAGATGAGTTTGCCGGATGAAAACACGGCGTTTATGCTGCGGGATGACGGCAAAGTGCTTTTCAGCCGGGATGGCAAGCGTCTCTACGTCTATGCCGCATGGCAGGAACGGGAACAGTATACGGTGCCTGACGGCGTGGAGACGGTGGAACCGTTCTCCTTCCAAACTAATCCGTACTTGGTGGAAGTATCGTTGCCGGACAGCTGCAAAAGCCTGGGCGCGATGGCATTTCAGGGGCTGACGGAGCTCAAACGCCTGAATGTTCCCACCGGACTTGAAAACCTGGGCGTGATGGACGGAAAAGTGAGCAGCGGCAGTTTGGGCACAGAGGGCATAACCATATGCGGTGCTGCCGGTTCAAGCGCAGAGCGCTACGCCGAAAAGTTCGGCTATCCTTTTGAAACCACGGAGGGTTCCTCCGAAAAACATATGCAAGGAGTTTGAACGATGAAGATTCTGGTTGTGAATGCCGGTTCCTCTTCTCTGAAGTATCAGCTGTTTGACATGGACGGCGAGAAGGTGCTGGCCAAGGGTCAGGTGGAACGCATTGGCATCAAGGAAGACAAGGACAAGGGAACCCAGGGCGGCCACCTGAAGCAGACGGTGGACGACAAGGTAATCGACAAAAACGAGTATGTCGCAAACCACGTGCAGGCCACGGAAATGATGCTTTCCGCGCTTCAGGATCCGGAAAACGGCGCGATCAAGTCCACTAGCGAAATCGGCGCGGTGGGACATCGCGTGCTGCATGGCGGCAAGAAGTTCTCCGCGTCTGTGGTCATCAATGAAGACGTGAAGGAAGCCATCCGCGAGTGCATCCCGCTGGGCCCGCTGCACAACCCTGCCAACCTCATGGGCATTGAAGCCTGCGAAAAGGTGATGCCCTCCACGCCTCAGGTGGCGGTGTTCGACACGGCTTTCCATCAGACTATGCCGCCCAAAGCCTATATGTACGGCGTTCCAAAAAAGTATGAAACCGAGATGGGCGTTCGCCGTTATGGCTTCCATGGCACCAGCCACCGCTATGTGTCCAAGCGTGTGTGCGAATTCCTTGGCATAAATCCCGTTGGCAAGCGCGTGATCGTGTGCCACTTGGGCAACGGTTCCAGCCTGAGCGCCGTGGTGGATGGCAAGTGCGTGGATACCTCCATGGGTCTGACGCCTCTGGAGGGCGTCATTATGGGTACCCGCTCCGGCAGCTGCGATCCGGCGGTGGTGCAGTTCATCGCCAATCGTGAAAAGCGGACCGTGGATGACGTGCTCAACATGATGAACAAGCAGTCCGGCTTGCTGGGCATCGGCGGCCGCAGCGACATGCGTGACATTGACAAGGCGGCGGATGAGGGCGATCAGGATGCTATCCTGGCGCGCGATATGCTGATTTACGGCATCCGCAAGTACATCGGTGCTTACACTGCCGCCATGAACGGCGTGGATATCATTGTGTTCACAGCTGGCATTGGTGAAAACAACGTGGCGCTGCGTAAGCGCGTGATGGAAGGCTTTGAATTCATCGGTGCAAAGCTGGATGACGCCAAGAACGAAGCGTGCGCGTATCCGCATGTGACGGAATCCGTCATTTCTGCTGACGACAGCAAGGTGACCATTGCCGTAATCCCCACCAATGAAGAAATTGCCATTGCCCGCGATACGCTGGAGCTGGTCACGAAGTAATTATCCTTTTGCGGTAAGGAAATACACGCAAACGGGGAAAATCTTGTTGACAAACGGATGAAAAGAACCTATAATAGCAGTTGGTCATATTTGAGGTGAGTGCATGAAGCTGGACGTTTCCCAGGCGCTGAAGAACCCCGGGCAGGAGTACCTTTTCCATGGTGAGCAGGCCATTGCTTCCCAGGAGATTGGCGGCGACATCGTCACGTTTGACGATGCTACGCTGGAGGGCACCTACTTTGCATCGGAAGATGGCAGCGTGCTGGTCGATGGCAAGCTGAAGACAGTGGCTCACGCTCATTGCGCCAATTGTCTGGAGCCTGCCAGCGCAGACATTCAAGCCACGTTCCGGGAAACCTTTCTGCGGAACGGCGACCCGGAAGATGATGAAAACTTCGCTTATACGGGGTTCAGCATCGGGTTTGAAAAGCTGGCCATGTCTTACGCGGTGCTCGCCCTGCCGATGCGGTTCCTCTGCAGGGAGGACTGTCCCGGCTTGGTCGGGTTCGCAGACAACGACTTTTGCCAGAAGGAATTGCAGAACGAGCATCCTTTTGCGGCATTGCAGCAACTGCTGACAAAGGATGAGGAGGTGTAAACATGGCTCTTCCGAAGGGAAAAATCTCCAAGGCTCGCAAGCACAGCCGTCGCGCGAACTGGAAGCTGAGCTTGCCCGGCATCGTTGAATGCCCCCAGTGCCACCAGATGAAGCTGGCCCACCATGTGTGCAAGCACTGCGGCTACTACAATGGCGTGCAGGTTGTGAAGATGGACGAGGACAAGAAGAACGCGTAATAGCGTTAGTGTGTCCTCGCAATGAAAAAGTGGCTTCGGCCACTTTTTCGGTTCAACAAAAATGAAAATTCCATCGGGAAGGCGAAAATATGCTTTCCCATAGGCTCGCAAAGGAAAGAGGAGTACCCCGCACGCACGGGCAGAGAGGGCGATTCATAGGCTGAAAGATCGCCTCCGATGGAATCGGGAGAAGGTCGCTTTCACAGAGCTCCGGGTGAAGATGGGAGAAAATTTACTCCCAGCTTAGCCTGGCGCGGTGGCACCCGTTATCGTGCATATGAGGCAGCGAATCTTTCGTTTGCGAATGTAAGGTGGTACCACGGAGCAGCTCCGTCCTTCGGGATGGGCTGCTTTTTCTTTTTTGCAGGAGGAAGCCGGCATGACCTATTGGGAAGGTGTGCTTTCCCGGCTTGATGTGCCGGGGCTTGTACTGTTGCTTTTGGGCGCGGTAGTTGGCTATGGTTCCAAGCCTATCATGGAAAAGGTTTTCCATCGCCAGGGACAAAAGGGACAACCGGTGTTTAAAGCGGCAGGGTGTGCGCTGGCGTTGCTGGGCGCACTGCTGTTGTTGGACATATTGTGACAGAAAGGGGTATGAGCATGGAAAAGAAAATGACCGGTGCGGATATGGAAACTAAGTTCAATCCGCAGGCCATTGAAGGCGAACTGTATAAGGCATGGGAAGAAAGCGGCGCGTTTGTTGCACACCGTGAGGAGGGCAAAAAACCCTTCACCATTGTGATGCCGCCGCCCAACATTACCGGTCAGCTGCACATGGGTCATGCGATGGACTGCACCTTGCAGGACGCTGCTATTCGCTATCATCGTATGAAGGGCGACCCTACCCTGTGGCTGCCCGGCACCGACCATGCGGCCATTGCGACCGAGGTTAAGATTGTGGAGGCCATGCGCAAGGAAGGGCTGACCAAGGAAGGTATCGGCCGTGAAGCCTTCCTGGAGCGTGCATGGGCGTGGAAAGAGCAATACGGCAATCGCATCACCCAGCAGCAACGCCGCATGGGTGCAAGCTGCGACTGGAGCCGTGAACGCTTTACCATGGACGAAGGGTGCAGCCGCGCGGTGCGCGAGGTGTTTTGCCGTCTGTATGAGAAGGGCTTGATTTACCGCGGAAGCCGCCTGGTGAACTGGTGTCCTTGCTGCAATACCTCCATTTCCGATGCGGAGGTAGAGTATGAAGAAAAAGACGGCAACTTCTGGCATCTTCTCTACCCCGTGAAGGAGACGGGCGAAATGCTGGAGCTGGCCACCACCCGGCCTGAAACCATGCTGGGCGACACCGCGGTTGCCATCAATGAAGCGGATCCTCGCTATGCACATTTGCACGGCTGCCATGTGCTGCTGCCGCTGACGAACCGGGAAATTCCTATCGTGTGCGACGAGCATGCAGACATGACCAAGGGTACCGGTGTGGTAAAAATTACTCCGGCCCATGACCCCAACGACTATGAAGTGGGGCAGCGCCACAACTTACCAATCATCCGCGTGTTCACTTATGACGGCCACATGACCGGCGCGGCTGACAAAGCCGAGAACGATGAGCTTTTCGCCAGCGGCAAGGCCACGGTGAATGAGCCACGTGTGCTGGATTGCGGTAAGTATGCCGGCATGACCACCGCGCAGGCACTCAAGGCCATTGTGGCGGACTTGACCGAAGGCGGTTATCTAAAGAGTGTGGAACCGCTGAAGCATGAAGTGGGCACCTGCTATCGTTGCCACACCACAGTGGAACCCATGGTGTCCAAGCAGTGGTTTGTGGATATGAAGCCCTTGGCTAAGCCTGCCATTGATTGCGTGAAGGATGGTCGCATTGAGTTTGTGCCCGACCGCTTTGCGAAAACCTACCTCAACTGGATGGAAAATATCCGTGACTGGTGCATCAGCCGCAAGCTGTGGTGGGGGCACCGCATTCCGGCGTGGTATTGCGATGATTGCGGAGAGATGAGCGTTTCCCGCACAGATCTCACGTGCTGCCCCAAGTGCGGCGGAACGCACATTCATCAGGATGAGGAAGTGCTGGACACCTGGTTCTCCAGTGCGCTGTGGCCTTTCTCTACGCTGGGTTGGCCGGATGAAACGGAAGACCTGAAGTATTTCTATCCCACCAGCATGCTGGTCACCGGTTATGATATCATCTTCTTCTGGGTGGCGCGCATGATCTTCTCTGGCATGGAGCAAATGGGCGATGTGCCGTTCAAAACAGTGCTGATCCATGGCCTTGTGCGTGATGAGCAGGGCCGCAAAATGTCCAAATCCCTTGGCAATGGCGTGGATCCGCTGGAGGTCATTGACCAGTACGGCGCGGACGCGCTGCGCTTCTCCCTGCTGCTGGGCGTGAGCCCCGGAAACGATACCCGTTATATTGAAAGCAAGGTGGAGGCGGCACGCAACTTTGCCAACAAGGTGTGGAATGCATCCCGCTTTGTGCTGATGAATGTGGATGCGCGCCATGAGATTGATCCTGCGCTGCTGACGCTTGCGGATCAGTGGATCCTCACGCGTTTCCAGGATGCAGTGCGTGATATTTCTGCCCATAATGAGGAAGGCGATTTCGGCCTGTCTGCAAACCGAATTTATGACTTTGCATGGAGCGAGTTCTGCGATTGGTATATTGAGCTGGCCAAGTCGCGCCTGACGGGCGAGGATGAGGCGGCCAAGCACAATGTGCAGGCGGTGCTGTTGTATGTGCTGGAAGGTTTGCTGAAGCTTTTGCATCCTTTCATGCCTTTCCTCACAGAGCAGGTGTATAAGTATCTCCCGGGTACGGAAGGCTTCCTGATGCTTTCTAAGTGGCCGGAAGTGAAAGAAGCCTATGATTTTCCGGCAGAGGAAGCAAAGATGCAGGGCGTGATGGAGATGATCCGCACGATCCGCAATCTGCGCAGCGAAATGAACGTGGCTGCCGGTAAGCGTACCCGTGTGATGCTGCTGCCCAGCGAAGGCTGGCAGGAAACCTTGCAGGGTGCGGCGGTGTATTTCGGCCGCCTTGCATGGGCGTCCAGCGTGGAGCTGATTGCCGGCCGTGATGATGTGAAGGAAAAGACCGTCAGCGCTGTGACGACAGCGGGCGAGTTGTTCATTCCCCTGGGCGATTTGGTGGACTTTGAAAAAGAGATTGCCCGCCTGAACAAGGAGCTGGACGGCCTGAACAAGGAAATTGCCCGTGCCGAGGGCAAGCTGAACAATCAGGGCTTTGTGAGCAAGGCACCCGCCGCGTTGGTGCAGCAGGAAAAGGAAAAGCTGGACACCAACCGCCAAAAGGCCGCTGCACTGGAAAGCCGCATTGCCGAATTGAAGGAAAGCCTATGAGAAATGCGGAAGAAGTGATCGCGGCCATTCACGGTGCCTATGCCACGGGCAGCAAACATGGCCTGCTGAACACGGAAACGCTGATGCAAAGGCTCTGTCCCGTACCCAAGGTGCCCGTCATTCATGTGGCGGGCACCAACGGCAAAGGAAGCACCTGCGCTATGCTGGAGAGTATCCTGCGCCATGCAGGCTATCGCACGGGGCTGTACACTTCGCCTTTTTTACAGCAATATCAAGAGCGGATCCGCCTTGATGGCATCCCGATCGACGATTCTCGGTTGACACGCTATGGCAACGCGCTGCTGAATGTGGCGCAGGATATGCAGCCTACTCCGTTTGAACTGGGAACGGTGCTGGCTCTGTCTGCTTTTGAAGGCGAACAAGTGGATGTGGCAGTGGTGGAAGTGGGGCTTGGCGGACGCCTTGACCCCACCAATGTGGTTGCCCCATGCCTGTGCGGCATTGCAGCCATCGGGTTGGATCATATGCATATTCTTGGCGACACGGTGACGCAAATTGCAGCGGAGAAAGCAGGCATCATCAAGCATGGCGTGCCGGTGGTTTGCCATCCGGCAGAAGCGGAGGTTGCCGCTGTGTTTGAAGAAAAGGCCGCGCAGATGGATGCGCCGCTGCATCAGCTTCGAATGGAGCAGCTTCTGTCCGCTCAATGCACAGCCTATGGCTCGGTTGCATCCTATCAGCTGAAGGAATGCTGGCGGGATGTGGCGATTGCGCTGCCTGGTGAACATCAGCTGACGAACGCCATGACTGTCCTTGCCATGGTGGAGGAATTGCGGAAACAGGGGTTCTGCCTGCCCGCAAACGCCGTTCGTCAAGGTATGGCGGAAACCGTGTGGCCTGCACGGCTGGAATGGTGCGGCAATATCCTCATTGATGGCGCGCACAACGCACAAGGCGTGCAGGCATTGCTGCATTTTGTTCAGGCACACCTTGCTGAGAAAAAACGAGTTTTACTCACCGGTGTGCTTGCAGAAAAGCTTCAGCCTGAAATGCTGGCTGCGCTGCGCGGCCTGGCGGATCAGGCTGTGACCGTTACGCCTGATAGTCCGCGGAAGATGGAAGCCGCAGCGTATGCCCAAAAGCTTCGGGAAGCCGGCATGGAGGCGCATGCTGCCGAGTCACTGCAAGTGGGCTTGCGGGAAGCAAAGCAGCTTGCAGGGAAGGACGGCATTGTGATTGCTGCTGGATCATTGTATTTTGCGGGCAGCCTGCGCACGGCCCTTGGCCTGCCGCCTGCCTGAAAAGGGGAAATGATGGGACGAAGGGGGAGCGTATGCTCTCGCAAGAAACTGGCTCTTATCCTGCTCGGTTTCGCGGCGGAAAAGTTCCGTTCACTCCTCTGATGCAGATTTCAGTTCCTGATGAATTTTTCGAAAACGCTCGGATACTTCGGAAAGCGTCCTATTGCGGGGCGCTTCGATAGTGCAGGCTACCTTTGCAACTTCGTAGTACCAGCACTTATATTCCACCATCTGCATGGTATGCTGCAAATCTTTCAGATGGGCTGCCAGAACGTTCTTCTGGTGGCGGAAGCCCCATTGCAGCGGGGATGCAGAAAAAAGAAAGCGTCCGTTACCTTCACAGAATTTCGGGAGGTAACGGACGCTTTTGGCTTGCTTACAATCCTTCACGTGCAATGGCTAGCATGTCCGATGGGGCGGCGATGATGCGCTCAGCACCGGAAGCGCGCAGCTCGGCCTCATCGCGGAATCCCCACAAGACGCCGATGGGATGCATGCCTGCGTTGCAGGCGCAGGTCATATCTACCGATGTGTCGCCAAGGTAGAAAAATTCATCGGGATCAAGCTGCATTTGCCGTGCAATGGCTAACGCCCCGGTTGGATCGGGCTTTACGGGCACACCTTCCTGCTGGCCGCGAACAACTTCAAAGTCGATTTGCGGGAAATAGTGTGCAACCACGTGCACCGTATCGGCGTGCGGTTTATTGGATAAAACGCACAACCGATAGCCAAGATGGTGAAGTGCCGCCAGCATTTCCGGCACGCCATCGTAAGGCTTTGTCGTTACCTGATTGTGTGTTTCGTAGTAGGCCTGATAGTCTGCCTGGACGGCTTCCCGAAGTTCAAGCCGGTCGCGCACAGCTCTTTCAGCGAGAATTTTTGCACCGTTGCCAACAAGGTAGCGATAATCATCTAACGGAAATTCCTGCAGGTGATGCAGCCTCAGAGCGCGATTCATGGCGTTGGCAATATCTTGAAGCGTGTTGGTTAGTGTGCCATCTAAATCAAATAAAACGGCTTTCATCCGTCTTTCATCCTTTCGTGCGGCACTGCCGCAGTTGAAAGCATAGCACAAAGCAGCGAAAGATGCAAGCGCACATAAAGGCACGGCCGTTCATGTGCTTGCTGCCCGTGCAGGGACAGAAAGACCCGCCTTTTTGTGCCGCTGCAAAACGAGCAGTATTCATGATGTTGACAATTATTGGGTAAAACATTATAATGTAACCAAAGCGGAGGTGAGGTATATATGAAACGGATTCAGAGACTGGTTTGCATTTTGCTGGTGCTGGTACTGAATATTGGAGTGGCTTCTGCAGAACTGGTTTACATTATGCCTGACAGTAATTCGCGTGCGTTGACATGGGATGAGGTTGCCCGCTGGGATTATGAGACGCTCGGCTATGCGTTCAACGAGATTTTCGCCCGCCATGGCTATGTTTTTCAGCCTGGTGAAAAATATGACTATTACTTTTCCTGCCAGCCGTGGTATACACCAAATTACGATACCAATAATCAGCGTGCCGTATACCCCTATATCAGCAAGATCGAGTGGGAAAATTATGACCTGATTAAAGAAGTGCGTGCCTATAAGTCTGCCAATGGCGATAGCGGCGAATCGCTGTGGACGTACTTTTCCACAGGCTTTGATACACTTGTTGGTTTTGATTATGTCCAGCTACGTACGGGACAAACTTTTCCGGTATACTCTGCGCCCAGCCGTGTTTCGTGGCGAGGAGCCAACGGTAAGGCCGCCGTCAACACAGACGGCGCCGTATACAGTGCAGGATGGGAAAATGGTTGGCTGTTGGTGATGTATGAGACAAACAGTGGCTCGGTGCGCGTTGGCTACGTCAGCGGTGAGGACATTCGCGGCAGTGTTCCCATGGATAAGTGGTTGACGTTCGATTACACTTCTGCGGTGCTGAACAGATCAGTCGCCGTCACGGACGACCCTGCCGTGCGGAAAACGACCATCACGCAGCTTCCTGCTGGAACGTGGGTGACATACCTGACGAGCTTTTTCAACAGATCAGCATGGGACTATATTGAGACAACGGTGAATGGACAGATTGTGCGTGGGTTCATCCCATCAGGATGCCTGACGATGCAAGGCAGATAATGCATGGCTGCTTCTGCTTGTCCTTTTTGTTGGGAAATTGCAAACAGGCTGTGGGGGGGGAATCTGCAGCCTGTTTGGTTCGAAGTATTCGCCCGCTTTTTAGAAAAGCGATTTGCGCTGCTTTGCCCATGCACATGTTGCCTACTGCATAATTGGTTTTCGTGGAAAATTTCATATCTGGCCTTGACAGATGTTAATATCTCTGTTATAATGTCTAACGTTGCTGATGAGGCAATACCATCTTGGAGAGTTGGCTGAGTGGTCTAAGGCGCACGACTGGAAATCGTGTGTGGGCTTATACCCCACCTAGGGTTCAAATCCCTAACTCTCCGCACAATAAAGGAGCTGGCAATAAGCTGGCTCCTTTATTTTTTATCTGTCTGGCTGCTTGCTGTTCAGTATTGTCCACACAGATTTTCCTAAAGCATTTGACAAAGTCTTTACACAATTCATGTTTGTTCCGAATCAAGACATGTTATTCTAACATCGTCCAAGAAAAACAGAGGAAAAAGAAAGAAGGAACAGAAGCATGAAAAAGATGGTAAGCATGGTACTGGCACTGATGATGGTGGTCTTTGCTGTGTCGGCATTGGCAGAAGGTATCAACGTGATTTCCCGTGAAGATGGCAGTGGCACCCGTGGCGCGTTCATTGAACTGTTCGGCATTGAGCAGAAGGATGAGAACGGCACGAAGGTTGATTACACAACTGATGATTGCGATGTGACGAATTCAACCTCCGTCATGCTGACCACCGTGGAAGGCAATGACAATGCCATCGGCTACATTTCTCTGGGCAGCCTGAACGACACGGTGAAAGCACTGACCATTGACGGCGCGCAGCCTACCGTGGAGAACATCAAGGCCGGAGATTACAAGGTGGCGCGTCCCTTCAACATTGCCACCAAGGCAGAAGTGAGCGAAACGGCACAGGATTTTATCAATTTTATCATGAGCGCTGACGGACAGGCGATCATTGAAAAAAACGGCTACATCACGGTTGCTGAAAACGCGGCGGCATTTGATGGCGGCAAGGTGAGCGGCAAAATCGTGGTGGCTGGTTCCTCCTCGGTGACTCCGGTGATGGAGAAGTTGAAGGAAGCCTATGAAGCACTGAACACCAACGTGACCATTGAACTGCAGCAGAGCGACTCCACTGCCGGTATGACTGCTGCCCGGGACGGCGTGTGCGATATCGGCATGGCTTCCCGCGAGCTGAAGAGCTCTGAACTGGAAGCAGGTCTGAAGGCTACCACCATTGCGATGGACGGCATTGCAGTGATTGTGAGCAACAACAACCCGATTGAGGGTTTGACCAGCGAACAGGTTCGCGACATTTACATGGGCAAGCTGACGGACTGGAGCGAAGTGAATGAGTAAGCGCAAGCTTCGGGCCGGGAGAACATCCCGGCCTCTTTTGTCTGTTCTACGGGGGCAGAATTTGAAGGAAACGGCTGCACGGGTGTTATTTACCCTGGCAGCCTGCGTGTCCATCCTGGCGGTCATTCTCATCTGCGTATTCCTGTTTGCAGGCGGCGTGCCTGGCATGATGAAGATCGGTGTGTGGGATTTCCTCTCCGGGCAAAAATGGAAGCCGGGAAGTGGCCAGTTCGGTATTTTGCCGTTTATTCTTGGATCCATCTATGTCACGGCCGGAGCGCTGGTGGTAGGGGTGCCCGCAGGATTGCTGACAGCTGTTTTTCTGTCACGCTTCGCAAGCAAAAAAGTGGTGCGGATCATGCGTCCGGCCGTGTCTCTGCTGGCGGGTATTCCGTCCGTAGTATATGGTTTTTTTGCATTGGTGGTGATGGTGCCGCTGGTGCGCAATACATTGGGCGGTACAGGATCATCGCTGCTCACGGCGTGCATCCTGCTTGGCATGATGATTCTGCCGACCATCATCACCGTGTCGGAAGCGGCGTTGGATGCGGTGCCGAGCAGCTACTATGAAGGCGCGCTGGCGCTGGGAGCGACCCATGAACGCAGTGTATTTCATGTGGTGCTGCCTGCGGCTAAGAGCGGCGTGATGGCAGGCGTAATCCTTGGCGTCGGCCGCGCTATCGGCGAAGCAACGGCTGTGATGATGGTGGCAGGCAACCGCACATCAATGCCGAAGTCGCTGCTTTCCGGTGTGCGAACGCTGACCAGCAACATTGTCATGGAAATGGGCTATGCCACCGATTTGCATCGGGATGCGTTGATTGCCACAGCTGTGGTGCTGTTTGTGCTGATTATGATTATCAATGTGCTGACGAGTATCATGAAAAGGAGGTCGAGCTGATGGACGCAAAGCTACAAGCAAAGCTGTACCGTGCAGCGGTGTATGCGGGAGCAGCGTTTTCCATGGCGGTGTTGGCGATGATTGTGGGATATATTCTCATCAAAGGTATTCCCAATCTCACGCCGGAGCTGTTTGCGTGGACGTATAACTCCACCAATGTGTCCATGATGCCGGCCATCATCAACACGCTGTTGATAACGGTGCTGTCGCTGCTTGTATGTGTGCCGTTAGGCATCGGATCGGCGGTTTATCTCACGGAATACGCCAAACGCGGAAGTCGTTTGGTGAAGCTGGTGCGCATGACGGCGGAAACGCTGGCGGGTATACCATCCATTATCTATGGGCTTTTCGGTTCTCTGTTCTTTGTCATTCGGCTGAAGATGGGCATGTCACTGCTTTCTGGCGCACTGACGTTGGCGATCATGGTGCTGCCGACGGTGATGCGCACCACCGAGGAAGCGCTGCTTGCAGTTCCGGATTCCTTTCGCGAAGGCAGCTTTGGTCTTGGTGCAGGGCGGCTGCGCACGACCTTTCAAGTTGTGCTGCCCTCGGCGGTGCCGGGCATTTTGTCAGGCGTTATTCTGGCTATCGGCCGCATTGTGGGCGAAACGGCGGCGCTGATTTATACGGCGGGTACAGTGCCCAAGGTTCCGGGCAGTCTCATGGATTCTGCACGCACGCTGTCGGTGCACATGTATGTCATCTCCAGCGAGGGGCTGTATATTGATCAGAGCTATGCCACAGCGGTGGTGCTGCTGGCAATGGTGTTGCTCATCAATGCCCTGTCATCCTTCATTGCAAGGAAAATCGGGAGGAAAAGCCAATGAACAAAATGGATGTTATCGATCTGAATCTGTATTATGGCTCCTTTCATGCACTCAAAGGTGTGAATCTTGCCATCCATGAAAAGGAAATTACGGCGTTCATTGGCCCAAGCGGGTGCGGCAAGTCTACGCTGCTTAAATCTCTCAACCGGATGAACGACCTGGTGGAGGGCTGCCGCATTGAAGGACAGGTACTGTTGGATGGGGTGAATGTCTACCGGGATATAGAGCCGCCGCAGCTGAGACGGCGGGTGGGCATGGTGTTTCAAAAGCCCAACCCCTTTCCCATGAGCATCTATGATAACATTGCTTTCGGACCACGCACCCATGGCGTTCGAAGCAAGGCGAAGCTGGATGACCTGGTGGAGAAGAGCATGCGCGGTGCGGCGATTTGGGATGAACTTAAGGATCGCCTGAAGAAAAATGCGCTGGGACTTTCCGGCGGACAGCAGCAGCGGCTATGCATCGCAAGGGCCCTGGCTGTGGAACCGGAAGTGCTGCTGATGGATGAACCGACCTCTGCATTGGATCCTATTTCCACCAGCAAAATTGAAGATTTGGCGTTGCAGCTCAAGCAAAACTATACCATTGTGATGGTGACGCACAACATGCAGCAGGCGGCACGCATTTCGGATAGGACGGCCTTCTTTCTCCTGGGGGAAGTGATTGAGTATAACGAGACGCAGCGGCTGTTCTCTATGCCGCAGGATAAGCGCACGGAGGATTATATTACAGGGAGGTTCGGGTGAGAAAAAATGCGAAATCGCTTTGATGAACAGCTGGAAGAGCTGAATGACCATCTCCTGGAAATGAGTGCGTTGATTGAGAAATCCATTGAGGATGCAACGCGGGCACTGCTGGAGCAGGATGTGGAAGCGGCCCGAAAGGCTATTGCGGCGGACGGGAACATTAACCACATGGAACGCGATATTGAAAGCTTGTGTCTAAAATTGCTTTTGCAGCAACAACCTGTGGCAAGAGACTTGCGTTTGATCTCCGCAGCGCTTAAAATGATAACGGACATGGAGCGCATTGGCGATCAGGCGGCGGATATTTCGGGCTTGGTGATCTACATTGCGAATGAACCATACATCAAGGAGCTTACGCACTTGCCACAAATGGGAAAAACGGCCATTCAAATGGTGCGGGGAAGCCTGGATGCTTTTGTTCATCGGGATCTCACGCGGGCGCGGGAGGTTATGGCAATGGATGATGAAGTGGACGCGCTGTTTACCACCATCAAGGATGAGCTGATTGAGCGTATCCGCGAGGATGCCTCCGTTGGTTCGCAGGCAGTGGATCTTCTGATGATTGCCAAGTATTACGAGCGCATTGGCGACCATGCCCAGAATATTGCCGAATGGGTGGAATACGCGCTCACAGGCAGGCACAAAGGAGTATATCTCACATGATTTACTATGTGGAGGACGACGACAGCATCCGCGAGCTGGTGGCCTACACACTCACGCAGACGGGGATGCCGACCCGCGGTTTTGCCTCTGCCGAACTCTTCTGGGAAGCCGTGCACCAGGAAAAACCGGAGCTTGTGCTGCTGGATGTGATGCTTCCCGGGGAGGATGGCTTGCATGTGCTGCAAAGGCTGCACAGTGAGCAGGATACGCAGGACGTTCCGGTGATCATGCTCACGGCAAAGGGCACAGAGTTTGACAAGGTGAAGGGTCTGGACGGCGGCGCGGACGATTATATTGTGAAACCGTTTGGCATGGCGGAATTGATCGCCAGG
This sequence comes from uncultured Clostridia bacterium, assembly GCA_934647165.1. Taxonomy (GTDB): domain Bacteria; phylum Bacillota; class Clostridia; order Christensenellales; family Aristaeellaceae; genus CAKUFA01. The sequence continues at coordinate 25,443 of CAKUFA010000003.1, forward strand.
GTGCGGGCGCGGCTGCGGCGGATTGCACCAAAGTCGCAGGAAAATGTGCTGACCTGCGGCGAATTGACGGTGGATAAGCGTGCCCACATGGTCTATGTGCAGCAAAAGGCTGTGAACCTGACCATGAAGGAATATGACTTGCTGTGTTTTTTGATGGAAAATACAGGAACGGCGTTTACGCGCGAACACCTGCTCAGGCGCATTTGGGACTATGCTTATGATGGCGGTACACGCACGGTGGACGTGCATGTGCAGACGTTGCGGAGTAAGCTGGGAGAATGCGGCAGCATGGTTGAAACCGTGCGTGGCGTGGGCTACCGCTTCGGAGGAAAGTGACGTGAGCAAACGGATTTTCAAAAATATCCTGTGCACGGCAGTTTTGGCAGTGGTGCTGGCAGTATCGCTGACGGTGCTGGTTTCTTATAAAAGCTATGAGACCAGTGCACGCAAGGCGCTCAGACAGGAAGCGGAAAGCATCCTTACGGCCATGCCGTTGCTGGAAGATGAAAACGAGTATCTATCACGGCTTGGCACGGATTCACGCATCACGTTGGTGGAAGCGGACGGCACGGTGACATTTGACAACATGGCGGATGCTTCTGTGATGGAGAACCACGCTGATCGCCCGGAAATTGCCGAAGCCATGCGCAATGGCTGGAGCGAAAGCACCCGAACCTCCGATACCCTTTCGGAAGTGACGCTTTACGATGCGCGGCGGATGGCGGATGGCAGAATTTTGCGTGTGGCGAGCACCCGCAATTCCATTGTTGCTGCTTTTGCGGATGCGTTGCTGCCAACCTTTGGCGCGCTGGCGCTGGTGACGCTGTTGTCCTTTGTGATGGCACGGGGGGCGGCAAAGCGTATCGTTGCGCCAATCAATATGCTGAATCTGGAATGGCCCTTGGAAAATGATGCCTATGACGAACTTGCGCCGCTGCTCAGCCGCATGGAAAAGCAGCGCCTGGAGCTTGCGAGGCACATGCATGATTTGGAAAGTGCACATGCGGAGCTGTCTGCCATCATGGCCAATATGCGCGAAGGAATGATTTTGTTGGATGCAAAGGGTCGCGTGCTGTCCATCAACGACAGTACACGGAGCATCTTTCATTTGAGTGGACGCGACTACATAGGGCAAAACCTGATGGCTGTCAGCCTGGATGCGGAATTGTTGGCACTGATGCAGGAGGCGTTGGAGGGAGCGTGTGGAAGCATTGAAACCACTCGGGATAGACGCCATTATCGCCTGTGCGTCAGCCCGGTGAAAAAGAACAACAAGGTTTGCGGCGCTGTGGTGCTGGTGCTGGACATTTCTGAGCATTTTGCCGCAGAAGAAAGCCGCAGAGAGTTTACTGCCAATGTATCCCATGAACTGAAAACGCCCCTGACTTCCATTTCGGGTTTTGCGGAAATCATTCGGGACGGCATAGCCAAGCATGAAGATGTGCCGCGCTTTGCCGGCATGATCTGCAAGGAGGCGTCTCGCCTGATTGCGCTGGTGAATGATATCCTGGAGTTAGCCCAGTTGGATGAAAAGCAGAACCTGGGTCAGGCGGAGCCTGTAGCGCTGCTTCCAATGCTGCAATCTCTCGGGGAGGATTTTAGCCCTGCGGCCAAACAGAAGGGATTGGCGCTTTTGATTAAAGGTGACGATGCAAAGATACAGGGTCATCCGACGCTTTTGCGGGAGCTGTTCTTTAATCTGCTGGACAATGCAATCAAATACACGCCTGATGGCGGACATATTACGGCGACGATTGTGCAGGATGAGCAGGGTGTACATTGCGCCGTGGAGGACACGGGAATCGGCATTCCCGAAGAACATCAGGCGCATATTTTTGAACGATTTTACTGTGTGGACAAAAGCCATTCCCGCGCCACGGGCGGCACGGGACTTGGCTTGGCCATTGTGAAACATGTGGCGCAGATTCATCATGCAGCGCTTTCATTGGAGAGCGCACCGGGACATGGGACACGCATTGAAGTGACATTTCCAACAAATGTGTAACAAGAAGAGATACGAAAAGCCCCCGGTAACACCCAGCTGCAGCAAGAAAACTGCACGCAGATCAAGGGATGGGCTTGGCTGATGAAACGAGTGGTTTTGGCAAAAGCTAGAGCCACTCGTTCTTTTTATGACAGCTGGTTTTACATGGGAAAAGAGAATTCGCAAACATCCGGTCGTGCTTTCTCATGACGTGGCTTGCATTTCTCTTCCTTTTTTGATATAATTTAATACAATAGAAAAACTGTTTGAAATGAGGTACATAGGTGAAGACATTTGGGGAACAGTTGATTGCTGCCAGAAAGGCAAAGGGATATACGCAAGATATGCTGGCGGCGCTGATCAATGTATCGAGACAAACTGTGTCGCATTGGGAAAATGGGCGTGCATTGCCGGATGTTGCACTGCTCAGGCAGCTTTCGGATGTGCTGGAATGTAACCTTGCATTGGGCTATGCGCCGCAGGAGACGGCGAAAAGCCCGGAAAACGAGCCCGCAACGCCTGGCGAAGAATGTGAAAAGAACGCAGTGGAAGCAACGCCTGCAGCGGTGGAAAGTACGTCTGCACCGGTGCCGCCGGCACCGAAAAAACAGAAGCCGCACTGGCTGTGGATTGCAGGCGTTGCGTTGGCTGCTCTTGCAGTGGTGATATGCCTGGCGATGCTTTGGCCTAAACCTGCGGCAGTCATCAGGGTTTCGCCGCTGGAACCGGTTGCCTATTTGCAGAATGACCCGGAACACTTTGGCGAAGAAAACAGCCGGGGGTGGAACATAACTTTTTCGTTTGCCAATGAGAGCGATGTGCCTTTTACACCTGATTATGTGCTGATGCTTTTGTATGAAGGGGATCGGATTGATAATAAGGTGCGAATGAGCTATGACGAAATTCGTCCGTGGATGGATAGCGCCAAGCTGCGCAAAGAAGAAGCGCCATTACAGCTGATTTTCAGTACCAATCATCTATATGAAACACGGATGGAATGCGCCATCTATGGCAGGGACGATAACGGACATGAACTGATGTTCCGAAACGATGTGCAGCTTTCAAAGGATGAACAGGCAACGCAAACCAATGTGAAGCAAACGGAAAACGCTTCAGTGACTGAGCCGAAGACGCTAGCGGAGTTCAAGCGCCTTCATGAGTCACAAACGCGTGTGGCGGGAAGGGCATACCTGAATGTGACGCCCGAGACCAACCCGGTGCTGCCGACGAAGGATCCGGGCGGAGGCGAACGGGACGTCTGGTTTTTTACCATTTTTGTGGAAGAGACCGGCGGCGTAGCCTTCAAACCGGAAACCATCACGGAAACAGACATTACCCTCAGCGGCGGGAACGTCGTCTTTGAGTATACGCCGCAGCAGCTTGCCTGGGCGGATACGATTGAACCAAAGCAGACGGTGATGTGGACAGGCGGCAGACCGGTGCAGGAGCTTGCCGGCGTGGGTATTTCCGTGTCAGGCGAAGATGCAAACGGCAATCAGGCAACCTTCTATGGTTATGTTGAATTTCAGGGGAAATAATCACATTCAAAAGGGAATGGAAATGGTGCTCTCTTCGGCAAGGAAGAGGGCGCTTTTTTGATGGAAAGCATTTATTTCCTATGCACACGGATAACAAGCGCGGTGCGATCGTCCATCAGTGCGGGTTCGGGCACAGATTGTACAAGCAGTTCCGCCGCTTCCTGTGCGGAAGAACAGGCAACGGCTTCTGCGAGTGCCGCCTGAAACGCTTCGGTGGAAGGAAAAGCGTCCTCCACGCCATCGGTCAGCAGGAGCAGCGTGTCGCCGTCAAATAGCCGAAGCATGCAGGTTCGGCTGGCGATTTCCTCCATCACGCCCAATGGCAGCGCTTCGCCGCTCAGGCGCGTCAGCACGCCATCGTGCATCAGCCAGCTGTCCGCTGCGCCAAGCTTATCCAGTGTACATTGCCCGTTCCATAGATTCAACAGTGCAACGTCAGCTGTGGCAAAGCGCTCGCCGCGCGTGGCGCTGAGCATCATTCCGTTTACTGCGCACAGTGCCTGTGCACGGGTGTAACCTGCTTCTAAACAAAGCCGGAGCAGCGTTACCGTCTGGGCACTTTCCTCTCTTGCGCGTTCTCCATGGCCCATCCCGTCGGATACAATGACCAGTCCTGTTCCGCCGCTTAAGGTGCCGCAATAGAACGCATCGCCGTTGACAGCGCTTTGTTCCAGCATGCCGCGGCTGGCCTGGCCGACTTCCGGTGTCAGGGGCGGTTGTTCTTCCAAAGTCAGCCGTTCATGCTCGTAAAGAACTATTTGCATGGACACATCCAGTACCTGTCCGGTCAGGCGGCATAGGGGTTGCTGCACGTCCTCGCCGGTTCGGCGCAATTCCCATGCAACCTGGGCATGCCCCCCAACGCGGCGCACATAGAGCAGCGCAGCCGGAATTGCAGCTTCGCTGGCGGCTTGTCGCAGTTGGCGGGCGCTGGCAACATCCCACCAGCTGCCCCCGGCGGCCAAGAGGGCAAAGCGCCGTGCAGCGCCAGCCATTGCTGTCAGGTGGGTGGCAAGCATCTCCTGCTCATAGGCGGCCTTGCGCAGCAGGCGATCCTCCTGGAAGCGTTCGCGGCGCAGCTGTTCCATGCGCTCCCGCAGCTGATACAATCTTGCGCAGCCAAGCCCGCGTAATCCTTCCAGAGAAGCCTGCCATTGTGCATCCGGGAGCGCGTAGTCGGCAAGCGTCCGTTCGGCACGGCGTATGGAGAGCGCCTCTTCCATCACCGGGCAATGCTCTTCCTCGGTGCAACCTGCACAAAGCTGGCTTTTCCACCATGCTTCATCATGCGTGTCATCGCGTTTTTGGGGCTTAGGCACGGCGTTTGCCATGTTTGCCATGGTTTGCTGCCAGCGTGCAAGCAGCTGTGCGCAGCAGGCATCCACATCGCTGCGCTCGGTGCGGAAGCGCTGAAATAGCTCTTCGATCTTTTGATGCACAGACTCGGGCAGAAAAGCTGAGGCAAGCGAGGCCGCGGAAGTGGATGCCAGAAACGGCAGTGTTCCTGCACCGGCCAGCAGCATGGTGGTGGCGCATGCAATGCCGAAGCACAGGCAACTCAACCGCCGGTGCCCCTGCCAGGCAACTATGCCTGTGAGAAAACCGCCGATGCCCAAGCATACACTGAAGCCTAATGGTAACCCCTGCATGGCCAGCACCGTTCCTGCAACAACGCCCATCACACAACCGGCGCCCACACCAAGGCATAAACCGGCATACAGAGCCAGAAAGGATGCGCCAAGCGCGCCAAGATTGACGCCAAAGAGCATCAAGCGTCCGCCGCCGGCAAGAATCAATGCAGCGCTGTAGCTGATGGCCACACGCTCATCTAACGCATCCACAACATCCCCGCGGCGCAGGGTGCGGATGGCGCGCAGCATCACCGGTGCGGCAAGGGTTCCGGTAACGACTGTGCCCAGTGCAAGGAGCGTGTCCGCGGCAACGCCGTGCGGCAGAGCAAAAACCAGGCAGGGAAGGAGCGTTAAGGCTGTCCAGAGACTTAAACGCCAGGCTTTTCCATGAAAAACAACTTTGGGAGAACACAGCAAAAGCCCAAGGCTTAGCAGCGTTTCCCAGCGTGGGGAAAGCCCCCATAAAAGACGCATGGGGTAAGCCAGCAGACATCCGCATGCAGGCCACAGGAGCGATTCGCCTGCGGCAGAAAGCGCAGTGAGCCAACCGGCTTGCAGCCCAGAGGGAATCCCCATCACATCGGAAAAGCACAACAGAAACGCTGCCCCTGCCTGCCCGGCAATCGTGATGGATGCTTTCATGACCGCTGCGGCTCGAGCCTGCTGGTCTGTGGGCATCCATCGCCCGGCCTTTTTCCGATGAAGCCGTTCCACCTGCTGTACCTGTGCCATGCCATCGCCCCCCGCTTTTCCCAAACTGTGGGACAAGCATAGCTGCACGGGCAATATTCGTCTGTCGCTTTTTGGCGCGGGAAATGTCAATTCTTCAGACTTGACGGAAAAGCCAGCGCCATCTATAATGAACATATCTACCCAAATGGACTGGGAAGGAGGCACGCGCGATGCGTGAAAAGCGTGACAAGTTACGTATGGGAATGATTCTCATTGCCTTTGGTGTGTGCCTGTATTGCCTTTTGCAGAACCTTGGCGATGTGGCGGGCGCGCTGCAATATATATACAACATTCTGTATCCCATTGTGCTGGGATGCGCGATGGCGTTTGTGTTTAATGTGCTGATGAGCCCGCTGGAACGGCTGTTGGGAAGGCTTCTGTTTTTGAAAAAGCGTCACAGGCTGCTGCGGGTGCTGTCACTGGTGCTTACGCTCCTTGGAGCGGCAGCGGTGATTGTGCTGGTGGTGCTGGTGATTGTTCCGCGGCTGGGCGAAGCAGTCGGTCTGTTTGCAGCGGTGCTGCCGCAATCCTCCCGGGATTTGACGGAAAACCTGCAGGAGCTTCTGCGCCACTTTGCGGTGTCCGAAGAGATTATCGGTAATCTGAGCGCCTATATCGGCGGTGTGACGCAGCAGATTCTTGACCTCATCAAACAGTCTTCCGGGGCGATTGCCAACCGGGTGCTGAGCACGGTGGTTTCTGCTTTTACCACGGTGATGAATGTGGTGTTTGCCCTCATTGTGGCGATCTATATTCTGGCGGACAAGGAGCGCATCGGGCGCTTTGTGCACAGGTGCATGTGCCGCTTTATGCCGGAAAAGCATACGGAGCGTATTACCCGCGTGGCGAGCCTTTCGTTTGCCACCTTTGCAAATTTTGTGCGTGGGCAGTTGCTGGAGGCGCTAATCCTTGGCATGATGTGCTTCCTGGGCATGCTGATTTTCGGTTTCCCTTATGCGGCGGTGGTTTCACTGCTGCTTGGCGTCATGGCGTTGATCCCATTCTTTGGCGCATGGATTGGCGGGGCGACGGCTGCCGTGCTTGTTGCATCGGTGGATCCCTTCAAGGGCGTGATGATGGTGGTATTTATCGTTGTGCTCCAGCAGATTGAGGGAAATCTGATTTATCCGCGTGTGGTGGGTTCTACAATAGGCATGCCGGGGCTGTTGGTGATGGTTGCCGTCATCATGGGTCAGGGACTTTTCGGTGTGTTTGGCATTCTTATTTCCGTGCCGCTGTGCGCAGTGTGCTACACGCTGCTCAAGCAGCACCTGGATGATGCTCCTGCGCCTGCAGAAAGCGGGGAAGCACCACTCAAAATGTAGAATTATCCTTCATTGTTTTCCACATCCGGCCATGTGCTTGCATCCGGCGGATGTTGAATTTCAATTTTAGATTTTAGAAAGAAAGAGTGAAGCAATCATGATCCATTGTTCCGACCGGCTTGACCATGTGCATTCCGACATCCGCGGCCCACTGTATCAGGAAGCGCTGCGGATGGAGGCAGAGGGCATCAATGTGCTGAAGCTGAACACCGGTAACCCGGGACGCTTTGGCTTTAAGCTGCCCAACAGCGTGCGGCAGGCGCTTGCACTGCACATTGACGAAGCCGTGCCGTATTGTGATGTGCGCGGCATGGCTGCGGCGCGCAATGTCATCTGTACCTACCATATTGGCCGCGGCTTGCAGGGCATCATGCCGAATGATGTGTTTATCTGCAACGGCGTGTCCGAAGCGGCTTCCATGCTGATGAATGCTTTGCTTGGCACTGGCGAAGAAATCCTGATGCCGTCGCCCTGCTATTCGCTGTGGAGCAACAATGCGTATCTGTGCGGCGGCAAGCCTGTTTTCTATCGCTGTGATCCCAACAATGAGTGGAATCCTGATGTGGAAGACATCAGAAACAAGGTAACCGATCACACCAAGGCAATCCTCATCATCAATCCCAACAACCCGACCGGCGCTGTGTACAGCCGTGAAGTGCTGCTGGAGATTGCCGATATTGCCCGCAAGAATCATCTGCTGCTTTTGTCCGATGAAATTTACGACCGGCTGGTGATGGATGGCCTGCGGCATGAATCCATCGGCGCTCTTGCGCCGGATGTTCCCTGCGTGACATTCAACGGCTTGTCCAAGTCGCACATTGTGTGCGGTTTCCGATGCGGCTGGATGGTTTTCTCCGGTCCGAAAGGCGAACTGGATGAGCTGAAAAACGGCGTGATGAAGCTGGCTTCCATGCGCCTGTGCGGCAATGCGCTGACGCAACTGGTTATTCCTGCGGCTTTGGTGGACAGTGAAAGCACAAGGGAGATGATTATCCCGGGTGGCCGGCTGTATGAACAGCGGCAGGCAACCATGGATGCGCTGGAGCAAATCCCGGGTGTGACTTTTGTGCCGAGCCGTGCGGCGTTTTATCTGTTCCCGGGGTTGGAGAAGGAACAGTTTGACTTTGAGAATGCGCAGGACTTTGCAATGCGTTTCCTGCATGAGATGCATGTGCTGGTGATTCCCGGCAGCGGCTTTGACTGGCATGAGGACATCCGTTTCCGCATTGTGATGCTGCCTGAACCGGAAGCCTTGACCAAGGCGATGGGCGATCTGGCAGTATTCCTGGATCATCATCGGAAATAAGAAAAAGGTAAGGAAGCGGTCAGGTTTGCACGCAAGCCTGACCGCTTTAGCTGGTGCGACTGCAAGCAAAAAAGGCTTGCTTTTTTCCTGTGTATGCGTTATACTAATAAAGCCGTATTCGCGATGAAGATTGGGTCCCGTGCGATCCATCTGCGTGAACCCTGTCAGGTCCTGACGGAAGCAGCAGTAAGCGTTGGCTGGATGTGCTGCGGGTTCGCCCAGTCTGAGCGGGTGCGGTTTTTGCGTATACAAGGTGCCGGAATACAACAAAAAGCCGGGAAAGCGCAAAGGCTGCTTTCCCGATATGGAGCGGAGACGGCTTGCAGAAGAAGGTCTTTTTTATGGCAATACCGCACAATTCGTTGGCAGCGTAGGCGATGCCTTTTCCGCCATCTGCTGCTTGCAGATTTTTCGATTTACCTCCAGTAAACCTTCAAAATCTGCCATTGCATCTGACGAAAAATTCATTCGCCTCCGCACCAACTCATTTGTGCGGTATTGCCTTATAGTTCGCTCAGATAGGCTTTTACCAGTGCAACGCATTTTTCACGCCCAAGTTGAGAGGAATCCAGGCAAAGGTCGTAGTAATCGGCGTCCTTCCAGTCATGCCCGGTGAAATAACGATAATACTCAGCGCGGCGTTTGTCTGTGTCGCGGATGGCCTTCACGGCTTCATCGCTGGTCATGCCAAAGGTTTGCATCACGGAACGAACGCATACGTCATGGGGGGCGTGGATGTAAAGCTTGGCGACATGGGGCTGGTCGCGGAGGATATAGTTGGCGCAGCGGCCGACAATGACGCAGTTTTCCGTTGCGGCCAGCGAGCGGATGATTTTTGCCTGATAACGGAACAGATTTTCATTGGAAATGAAATCGTCCTTGTCGGGGGGGATAACCTGCCCATCGAACACATTGCTGGCAATGCGAAACAGGGGAGTTCGACGGAAGCTTTCATCTGCCCGGGCAAAGAAATTTTCGCTGATACCGCTTTCATCGGATGCAAGGCGAAGCAGTTCCCGGTCATAATATGACCAGCCGAGCTCCTGCGCCAGCATTTTGCCCATCGTGCGGCCACCGCTGCCGAAACTGCGCGCAATGGTAATAACATGATGATCCGCCATGAAAAAACCTCCTTTATGGTGAAAATGGTCGGCCAACAAAACGAAACGAAATTTTCCTCTGCACTGATTATACGGCAAAAACGAAAAATTTTCAATCGTGCGGAAGAAAGTTATCGCTTATTACGTCTATATTGATGAGCAAAGGAAATGCAGCATGCGCTGCATCAAAGGGAGGAACTGTTTACATGAAAAAGTGGCTGCTCACGGCGCTGTGCATAGCGCTTGTGCTGATGGGCTGCGTCAGTGCGATGGCTGATCCCATCATCACCAACGGCGCTTACGTATCCTATCTGGGCGAGGAGAATCACTTGTTTCTGATTAACCCCGATGGCGTGACGCTGACATTGCGGTCCGCTATTGTGGATTTGGTTGGCATGGATGATACCCGTCTGTACTGCCTCACGGCGGATGGACGGCTGTATGGCGTGATGCTGGATGGCAGTGCGACGAACATTGTTTCCGCCGCGCCAACAGAGCAAGATCTGGCGCAGGTTGCATCCAAGCCAGTGTATACCCTGGCGGAGGACGGCACGCTGACGGTGCTGGCAGCGGATGGCACGACGGCTGCTGCCACTTTTCCCAAGGTGCTGATGGCTTGCCGCAGCGCAGCGCATGTGTATTTCATTGAACAGGGATCGCCCAACAAGCTGCGCCGGGTGACGCTGGGCGGGGCGTTGGCTGAAGATGTGTGCGATGCAGTGGATGCACCCCTGAGCCTTGCGGCATCTGAGGACTCCGTGGCCATGGTTGCAGGCGATCATTCACTGATTCTTGTGAATCTTGCGGATATGAGCCGTCACTATCTGGCGGCAAGCTCCGAAAACACGGCAAGCGCCGTATCCGTAGGCGGCAAAGTGTACCGTTTCACAAAGGACGAAAAGGGCGGCTATCTGCTGGAAAGCAGCGCGGATAACGGCTTTGCGGCAACTGCGGCGCAAAATCAGCTCCAGCCTGCAAATTCTGCAACGGCAACGCCTACTGCAACGGCGCTGCCCACCGCTACACCGAAGCCCACGGCAACCCCGAAAGCAACAAGCAAACCCACGGCAACCCCGCAAACGGATGATGGTTCCATCCGGTTTGGCGCCCGTGGTTCTGCGGTCAAGAAGATGCAAAGGCGTCTTATCGAGTTGGGGTATCCGCTGGATAAGGCGGATGGTGTGTATGGCGACAATACCAAGCTGGCGGTGAAGCTGTTCCAGTCTACCATCGGCTACCGGGAGCGGAACTACGCCACCAAGTCCATGCTGAACAAGCTGTATAGCAAGAACGCCCCGGTGTTCGATGCACTGGTGGAGGTTAAGAGCGGCGATAAGGGCGCCCGCGTGCTGCTTCTACAAACCAAGCTGAAGGAAAAGGGGCAGGATCCGGGAAAGCTGGACGGCGTGTTCGGCAAGGCAACCACTGCTGCGCTGAAAGCCTTCCAGAAGAGCAAGGGCCTTGCACAGACCGGCCTTGCAGATCCGGACACACTCATCCTGCTCTATGAAGTGCAGGTAGAAACGCCAACCCCCACGCCGCCGCCTGTGAATCCGCCTGAGCCCAGCCAGAACCTGAGCGGAACAATTACGCTTCCTGCAACGGCTAAGAAGGGCGATACGCTGACGCCGGTTATGGCGCTCAACGGCAACTCGCTGGCATACTCGTGGTACATGGACGGCCAGATCCTTGCTGGACAGACTGCGGCTACCCTTGTTGTGACGGCAGAAATGGAAGGACATCAGTTGGTGATGATTGCCACCTCGCTGGATGCGAAATTGCCGGGTAATGTATGCAGCAATGCTTGCACGGTAAGCAGCGATGAACCTGTTGTGCCACCTGTTACTGCGCCATTGGAGGGCACGCTGTCCATTCCGGCGAAAGCGACGGTGGGAGAAACGATCACTGTGACGGCCAGCCTGAATACCAACAATGTGACCTACACCTGGTACATGGGCAGCACCAAGGTAGGCGATGGCGCCACGCTGCAACTTGTTGAAGCGTGGGCTGGCAAGGCTGTGAATGCGGTTGCAACGTCCACGGACAGCGCCTTTACCGGCTCTGTAACCAGCGGCAGCTGCCAGGTGGAAGCCAAGCAGCCCGCCCCTGAGCCGGAACCCGAACCCGGTACAACAACGGATCTGTAAAGAATGGCCGCACAACGCATTGGAGCGACAAATCTATAAAAAGCGCACGGGAGAAGCGGACTGAAACAGCTGCTTCTCCCGTGCGCTTTTATGATGTGCAGGATGGCGATTCGCCTGCGCATTTTTGCGGTGCAGCAGCACAGGCTTCCCACCGTGTCATGTACAGTTCAAGAATCATCTCCAGCTGCACATCAAACGCGGGGCAGGGGGCGCAAGGAGGGGGACACACAAGCCGAACGCAGGGCAAAATCATCAGGGTGTTGCGCCAACATTCGCATTCCGGCGCAAAGAGGCGCAACGCAGCTTCTGTTTCCACCACGGCACGGCCGGTGTAGAGGGAGCCGCAGGCGTCTTTCACCTGGCACTGCACAGGCACGGCCACCAACAGCCGTTTTTGCCAAGGAGACGGACTGCCCAGGGGCGTTGCTTCAGGCGCATTGCTGCATGGAGAAAGAGAGAGCAGCGTGTAAGGCGATTTGGCACAGGAGGGGATACCTTCAACCTGCAAGGTAAAGGCGGATCGACGCAGCCATTCACGCCCACAGGCAAGGATGCGCGGCAGAAGAAAGCTCCGCGGCGGCAAGGCAGGAGGATGATTACAGGATGGCGGCATGCCGCAGGCACAGCAGGGACATTGACAGCGCGTTGGCGGGCAGGAATTCTTTTCCGCACAAAGAGAGGGCGGAAGATGATACTCAGGGGGCACATACGCCCGGGTACAGGGAAAACGGCAGGATGGTTTCATCAGCAAGACCTCCCACATGGCCAGAATCAACGCAAAGGGTTCATCATCAGGCTATGCGAAAGAATACAAGACGTGCCGTGCCCTTAGGGCGTGGCCTGGCTGGCAATGGTATTCCACAGGGCGGCAACAGCATCGCTGACGGTATCATCCCGGCGGCGTACAAGATAGATGGAAAAGGCCATATCTTTTTCATCAAAGGGACGAGTAACAAAACGCGAATCCACATTGCCCTGCAAAAAGCTTACGCCGATGCCAACGGCGCCTTCCAGCACCTTCTGCCGCCATAGCGTTTCGTCCGGGGAGCATATAGCGTAATTGAGCGTTATCTGCAAGCAGCGCGCACAGTTTTCCAACACATGGAAGGATCGGTAATAGCGATTGCGGCTGGCCACTGGCCATTGTGCCAGATCGCGCACAGAAAGGGTTGCGCGCTCGGTCAGCGGGTGCCCGGCGGCCAACACGGCGACCAGCCGATGCCGACGCAGCAGCACAGATTCGTAGTTCTCCACATGTTCCGGCAAGCCCATGAGAAGTCCAAGATCACACACGCTTTCGTCCAACTCCCGCTCGGCCAGCAAGTCGGGCAATTCATCAAAAGCGATGTCATATTCAAGCCCTGTATGGGATTTCAACATTTGGCGCAGAACGTCAGGGCTGCCGTATCCGAGGGCGTTTGGCACGCCATAGGCACAGGCAATGCATACACTGCCATGCGCTTGACGGGCAAGATTGCCGATGCGGTTGCACGCCTTGTCAAAGGTGTCCACACAAGTGGCTGCTTCCCGGGCAAAGGCGCGGCCAAAGGCGGTAGGTACTAGCGTTCGGCCGCCACGAACAAACAGGGGAGCGCCCAGTTCATCTTCTACAGAACGGATGGCCTTCCCAAGAGCCTGCGGGGACAAAAATAACTGGTGCGCCGCCTGGGTGAAACTGTCAGTTTGCATAACAGCTAATACATATCGCATATTTCGAATATCCATCAGGTTTTTCCTCCTCCATGATTATAGCATGAGAAACTTCTGGTTTCAAGTGAAAGAACAACAGGTTCTTGCATTCCAAAGAAAACTTCGTTAAAATGATGACGGTTCAAGGTTGCCTGTTAGGGCAAACAAAGGAGGAAATGATGATGAAGAAGACTCTTGCGTGGTTGCTGAGTCTCGCCATGCTGCTGACAATGATCAGCGGTGTTGCACTGGCGGAGACGAATACCGCGACAGTCACCGGTTTTGGCGGTGATGTGACGGTGACTGTGACCACTGACGACGCAGGTGTGATTACCGAAATCAGTGCCGAGGGTGCAAATGAGACCGAAGCCCTGGGCGGCGAGGCCATCAAGACCCTGAACGCTGGTGCATTGGCAGCGTTGGTCGGCCAGAAGCTGGCGGATGTTGATTTTGATGCCATTGACGCTATGTCCGGCGCAACGGTGACCTCCACGGCTGTGAAGAACGCCGCGAAAATGGTGAAGACGAACGTGACCGGCGCTGTGGCCGGTATGGTGGCCGATGGTACCTATACCGCCACTACACCGTCCTTCTCCGTGACCGATCAGCTGACCATCGAGGTTACCTTCGAAAATGGCAAGCTGACGGCAATCAATACCGTGAACAATGGCAGCACTGATGCGATTTTTGCCACAGTGGAGAGCAAGCTGTATCCCCGTCTGATCGAAGCGCAGAGCCTGGAAGTGGACGCGATCACCGGCGCAACGGTGTCCTCCAACGCGGTGAAGACCGCTGTGGCCATGGCTATTGAACAGGCTGGCGGCGATACGTCCACCTGGCATACGCCGATTGCCAAGTCCGAAGAAAAGGTGACACTCGAAGGCTACGATGTGATTGTTGTGGGTCTGGGCGGCTCCGGCATGACTTCTTATCTGAGCGCAGCGGAAAACGGTGCGACGGTGTTCGGTTTCGACAGTGCTGCTAAGGTGGGCGGCAACAGCACCAACACATCTGGCCCCATGGCGATCAATCCTGCTTCCCGCCTGACAGATGGCAAGGATCTGGTACCTGTGGACGAGCTGGTGGCTGATTGGATGGCCTACACCGATGGCGATGCGAAAGAGGATATGATCCGCTTGTTCGTGAACGCTTCCGGTGAGACCCTTGACTGGATGGAGAAGTATTCCTTCCAGTTTGGCGATACCATGAAGGCCTTCTTTGATGCTCATGGCTGGCAGGTTTGGACCAGCTACGCTGGCAAGGATGGCAAGACCAAGGACGAGGCTTATGTGGAAGCGCTCGACACGGCCAAGGCCATGAACGAGAAGAATGACTACATGCTGGAGCTGACCGCCAAGAAACTCCTCCAGGATGAAAATGGCAACGTGGTAGGCGTGGAAGCAACACGCTATGACGGTGCAACCTATGACATTTATGGCAAGAACGTGATTCTGGCCACCGGTGGTTTTATCGGCAACGATGAAATGTGCAACGAGTATCTGGGCGGCGTGTGGCGCACCGATGCCATGACCCAGTGCAACGGCGCCGGCATCCTGATGGCGGAAGACGCTGTGGATGCTGCACTGTACAATCCTGATGTGGCGCCTGTGTCTCACATTGCGCAGGTGTACAACATTGTGAAGAATGATGACCTGACCAAGGATCAGAAGGCAATCCTGACAAGCCTTGTGCTGGATACCACCAAGCCTATTGTGAGCGCGGACGGTACCTCTGTCAATGATAAGATTGGTATGTTCATTGCCTTTGACGTGTGGCAGGCTGGTCCTACCTACTATGTGATTTACACCCAGGAGCAGATGGATGCCATCAAGGCAAACGGTCTGGAAATGGCGAATACCCCCATGTTCATGGCGCAGGGCGGCACGGTGGAAGCCGGGGTGCCGGTGACGGATCTGGATACCATCCTTTCCGTTGGAGAAACGTATGGCGATGTGTTCAAGGCTGATTCGCTGGAAGCGCTGGCAGAGCAGCTGAATATGCCGAACCTGACTGCTTCTGTGGAAGCCAAGGAAGGCGCGTACTATGCAGTGAAGGGCGCCAGCTATGTGTATTCTACCTGCGGCGGTTTGGACATTGACGAGAACCTGAACGTGCTGCGTAAGGATGGCACTGCGGTGACCAACCTGTTTGCGGTTGGCAACGATAGCATTGGCGTGCTGCTGGAGTCCGGCAAGGCTTATGTGACCTACGGCGGCGCGGCTGCCGGTTGGGCGCTGACCTCTGGTCGTCTGGCTGGTGCAACGGCTGCTGCACAGTCCAAGTAATCGGAAAAACAAAAAGAGGAAGCTTCCGCAAGGAGGCTTCCTCTTTTTCTGTTGCTGAAAAAAGAAAGGTTACTTTCCGGCAAAAATCAACGCCCTTGTGAAGACTCGCTCACAGGGGCGCTGGTTTTTTGCGGAAAAATATTATCGTGTGGTTGTTCGCAGCGAGAAGGGCACCCCCCACATGTAGTAGGTGATGTTCAGTTCCCGCACGGAGTGCATGGACGCATCAGTCAAAATGGTGGCCTGAATATCACCACTGGTGCGGGCGGGAAGTGCACGGGCTGTTTCGTCACCCAGCTGGAGCACGTCCCCCGTCATGGGAGTTACCTGCAATTCCACCATATCCGCAGTGAAAAAGCAATCGTTGCGCAGTCGCACCGTGTAGGTGTAGAACTGATATTGCTCTGCGCTGCCGAGGGTTCCGGATTGAAATAATGTGCCGTTTACACGCCCGGTTTCTACCTGATTGCGCAGCCGGGCGAATAGTTCGGGTTGCGTGGCGGCATCCACAGCCATCACGCCGGTTGCTTCCACAACCACGTTGGCGTTCATATACAGCCAGCCAACCCCGGCAGCAGAGGCAATCAGCACCACTACCAGGAGGATTGCGACATATTTCATTGGTACGGTATCTCCTTATTGGCCTGAAAGCAGGCGATTCATCTCATCAATCATTTCTGCATCGCGCAGGCTGAACTTGAATTCGACCCGGCGGGATGCGTCTAGATTCTCTGTGCCGTCAGCATTGTAAATGGGGGAAGAGTTGCTGCGCCCGGTAGCAGTGAGGATTTTTCGCAGCAGCGTGCGCTGTGCATTTGTCAGCGAGGGCATTTCCAAACAGTATTTTGCAACGGCGAGGGCTCGGTTCTGGCTCAATTCCAGATTGTTGATGTAGCTGCCGGTGGAATCCGTATGCCCTTCGATGATAATTTCGCCCAGATATTCGCTGTATTCATCCCTTAGCAGTACGCTCAGATAAACCGGAATGAATTGGTCTAACAACGCACGGCCCTGTTCCTTGATTTTGTATGATCCGGTTTCAAAAAACACAGCGCTGTCAAGCTGAATATCGCCGGTGGATTTGTCCACCGTGGCGCGCAGATTGGCACTGCTCAGTGCAACAGACAGCCGGGCAATGATTTCACTGCGAACGCCTACAAGATCGTCAATCTTCTGCGTTTGTGCGGCCAAAGCGTCCTGCTGCTGTTGCAGGAGCGATGTGGCGGCATCCAACGCAGTCTGCTGGCTGGCAAGCTGGCCTTGCAGGTTTTGCAGCTCTTGCTCACGGGTAGCAAGGGATGCGTTGGCGCTGTCCAGCTCGTCCTGCTGGGTATTTAGTTGGCTTTGCAGGTTTTGCAGCTCTTGCTCACGGGTAGCAAGGGATGCATTGGCGCTGTCCAGCGCGCTTTGCTGGGCGGCAAGGGTTGCCGCCTGTTCATTCAGCTTGCTTTGCTGGGTTGTCAGGGTGGCCTGCTGCTGCGTCAGCGTAGCGGATTGTTCATCCAGCGTGGTTTGCTGCACTGCAAGCAGGGCTTCCTTTTGCTCCAGCTCCTGGGTTTTGCTTTCCAGCATGGTGAAGTATTGATACAGGCTCATGCACAGGATGAGCACAAAAACCAATAGCAGCGACGCCATCATGTCGGAATAGCTGATCCAGCTTGCACCGGAGGCGCCGGAGCCGCGGCCGGAGCGGCTGTTATGGATCCGCTGTTTCGCCATGGCTCACTCCTCCTTGCCGCCGAGGGACGCAAGGCTTTTTTCAGCATGCTGCATGCTTTCCAGCATGGCGGCAAGCAGCTTCTGCATATCGCCGAGTTTCTGCGCGCATTCACCGGATGTTCCGGCCTTCGGGATACTGCTTATTTGCTGCCCAAGCGTGGAAAGCAGCTCTGTCATGTTGCCTTCAAACATGCCAAGCGACCGAGACATGCCTTCCACCACATCTGTCACAAAGGACTGGTAGCTGCCGGCCAGCTGCCTGCTGGCTTCCTGCATGTCGCGTGATGCACCGGTAAGAGCGACAGCGTTGCTGTCACCGGTTTGGCGAATGCCACGCAGGGTAGCTTCGCTCTGCTCGCTGAATTTCTGCATGGCAGCAGACAGCTGTGCCTGATACTCCTTGAGGCCAGCCAACGCAGCCTGCTGCTCCCTGGCGGCAGCCTGAAGGCTGTCCAGCACGCGGGCGCTGACTTCTTCGAAATGCGCGTCACGCCGCCCTGCTTCGCCCAGGGTTTTGACATAGCCTTCAAACTGCTTTGTCACCTCGCCGGAGATGGCATGCAAATGCGTCGCATTTTGCACCAGGCTTCCTGCGGCAGCCATGGCTTCATCCAGTTGGTGCACGTTGTTTAATTGCTGCTGGTTGAGCGTTGTCAGGGTTTCACCCAATGTCAGAAATTGATGATTCAGCGATGCGTTCATCTGTTCCACAAAGTTGTTTACAATGCGGCCGACACCTTCCACCTGCGCACGTGTTGCGCCAACAAGGAAGGCGTCCATGGACTTGGCAACAGGCTGCATAGCGCGATTGACTGCCATTTCTACGGAGCCTGCAAGCTGGGCAGGCAGGCTGTCCGTGGCGGTGAAAAGCATGTTGTTGCGATCCTGATTCTGGCAGATCATTTGCACATCGTTGTCCAGGGGTCGCTGCATGGCCAGCTGTGTGAAGGACTCCACAAAATCGTCCGTAGCGCGATAGCTGGAGCCCTGAGAGATGCGGTTGAGCATGTTGAACACAAGCGAGCAGGTGATACCTGCAACGGATGTGCCAAAGGCAAAACGCATGCCATCCAGCAGCGTGGGGATGCCGTTCATCAGCGCTGCCGCGTCGGACATATCAAGCCCTGTCAGGCCGCGCATCAGGCCAATGAACGTGCCCAGAATGCCCAGGGACGTCAGCAGGCTTGGAATCAACTCGGCCAGCGTTGCGTTGCCGGGGCCGTGGGTCACTGTGTCGTCATTGATATAATCTTCTACATTGCAGGGGAGCCCGCGGCGATCCAGCTGCTGTGCATTTTGTAGAAACCGCAGCCAGGAGCCTTTCAGCCTGCGTCCCATAAAACGGCTTTCTTGCCAAATGGGTTTTTCACGTTCGCGTCCGGCGTCGTTTTGCAAACGGCGAATGGCGCGGCGTAGCGCCCGCGTGGTGCTCCAAAGGGGAGCCAGACACTTGAAAAGCCCCGTGAGTGTCACCACAGCAATGGCTGCGTAAACAAGATAGTCTGCCAGATTCGGCAGGATGCTCTTCCATAAATCCATCAAAAGCGTGTCCTCCTTGGCATGTTGTCACGCTCTCATTGTACATGATTTTGCATGGAAAGTAAACGCTGTGGCCGTGTACAATCTGTAAAATGCAAGCGGCATCATCATTCGAAAGGATAGCGGATTCCCCAGCTGCTGCGCAGGCGATCCATCAGTTCCATCATGCGGATGATTTCTTCATGCGGCATTTCGGGGCACTCGATGCGCCCCTCCGCCATGGCACGTATGCAGGCTTCCACTTCATATTCATAGCCGGTCAACTGCTTGGGCACGGCAATGATTCTGCTTGCGGTGAAGTTATCCTCTTTCCGATAAATTGTAATGCTCTGGGGATTGTTCACGTTGTCCACTTCCAAAAAACCGGCCGTACCGTAAATCATGCCCCGCCGATCTGTGCGGCAGATGCAGGTGGTGGCAATGTGCGCTTCTTTCCCGTCTGCATAGGTCAAGGTGATGTTATCCGTCATGTCGACACCGGTGGGCAGCTTGGTGCAGGTTCCTTCGGCTTTCACAATTTCATCTCCGAAAACCATGGATGCAAACGTCAATGGATAGATGCCTACATCCAGCAGCGCGCCGCCTGCCAGTGCGGGGTCATAAATGCGCGGCTTGGCCATGGTATCATAACCGAGGTTGGCGGTCAGATAAACGGGATTGCCAATCACGCCGCTTTGCAAAAGCTCCTGAAGCATGGCGCGCACCGGCATATAGCGCGGCCAGATAGCTTCCGTGACCAGCACGCCGCGATCCTCTGCCAGTGTCAGCACCTCACGCGCCTGCATGGCAGTGGCAGTGAAGGCTTTTTCGCACAGCACAGCCTTGCCGTGCTCAACGCACAGGCGAATCTGCGCCGCGTGATGGGAGTGCGGTGTTGCAATGTATACAAGCTCCACCGCAGGGTCGCATACCATTTCTTCATAAGAGCCGTAGGCCAGGCGGAAACCTTCCTCGCGCGCAAAGCTTTGTGCCCGCGTAAGCTCTCGAGAGGCAACTGCGTACAGGCATACCTCATCACCGCGCTGTTTCATGGCGCGCAAGGTTTTGGCCATGCTTCTGGCGATGTTCCCTGCGCCGAGAATTGCAATATTTGTCATAGAATCATGCCTCCATTTCATTCTTTGCGCGGATGAGAAAACCATCCTTGCTTTACACCATTCGCCCCGGGAAAAAGAAACCCTGCTGGACATGAACAAAATGGCCGAAAACAGGACGAAAGCGATACTTGAAAGCATGCATGAAAAGCGGTATAATCGCACCGTTTTTACTTGAGAAAGGAGATACGTACGGTGAAGCATGTGCTGCAATTTCTGGTGATCCTCATCATTTCGTTCCTGGGCGAGGCGCTTAGCACGCTGATTCCGTTGCCGGTGCCTGCCAGCATCTATGGTTTGGTGATCCTTTTCACCTGCCTGTGCACAGGATTGATTCCGCTGCACATGATCAAGGGAACAGGCTCGTTTTTGATTGATACCATGTCGCTGACGTTTATTCCGGCAGGGGTTGGGTTAATGAACTCCTGGGGACTGCTTCGGCCCATTCTGGCACCGGTAACGGCTGTTCTTGTGATTTCTACTGTTGTGGTGATGGCTGTCAGCGGCACCGTGACACAGGCGGTGCGCCGCCGGGAAGAGAGGAAAAACCATGCGTGACTTTCTTGCAAACAGTTCCTTCTTCGGCCTCGCAGTGAGTCTTGTCGCCTATGAGGCGGGCATGGCACTGAAAAAGCGCTTCAAGTCGCCGCTGCTTAATCCTTTGCTGATCGCTATTGCGCTGACCATTGGCGTACTGCTGCTGACCGGCGTTACTTACGAGGAGTATTTGGGCAGTGCAAAGCTTCTTTCGGCTTTTCTGACGCCAGCGACCGTGTGTCTTGCCATTCCGCTGTATGAACGGCTGACCCTGCTCAAGCAAAATCTTCGAGCTCTTCTGCTGGGCATTCTTTCGGGCGTGCTGACTAGTGTCACGTGCATTCTGGCACTGTGTCTGCTCTTTGGGTTAAATCACGCACAATATGTAACGCTGCTGCCAAAGTCCATCACAACGGCCATAGGCATGGGAGTGGCGGAACAGCTTGGCGGATATCCGGCTATTGCGGCGGCTGTGATTATTATCACGGGCATCCTGGGAAACGCAATTGGGGAAACGGTGCTGCGGGCGTTCCGCATCACGGATCCTATTGCCAAGGGTGTTGCGCTTGGTACCTCTGCGCATGCCATCGGCACGGTAAAGGCAATCGAAATGGGTGAAACGGAGGGGGCTATGAGCAGCCTTTCCATTGCTGTGGCCGGAATCATGACGGTTATCTTTGCTACGGTTTATGCCAATTTCCTGTGATGGGGGAAGAGACATAGCGAGAAACTGCTACTAAAGAATTTGGGAGGCGCCTTTTTTGAAAAGCGTCTCCCTTTCGGCATCCAAAGGAAAAAAACAGGCATCCATTGCTGGATGCCTGCGAAGGACAGAGGAAATTACTTGATTTCCACAGTCGCGCCAACTTCGGCGAACTGAGCCTTGATCTTCTCGGCTTCTTCCTTGGAGACGCCTTCCTTCAGGGTCTTGGGAGCGGACTCCACAATCTCCTTGGCTTCCTTCAGGCCCAGGCCGGAAACGACCTCACGGACCACCTTGATGACCTTGATCTTCTCGCTGCCGGCTTCCTTCAGCACAACGTCGAACTCGGTCTTCTCTTCCTCAGCAGCAGCAGCAGCGCCGGCAACGCCAGCAACAGCCACGGGGGCAGCAGCGGACACACCGAACTTCTCTTCCATGGCTTTAACCAGATCGGCCAGCTCCAGCACCGTCATAGACTCGACGGCGGCAATGATCTCCTCATGAGTCATGATATTCAGCCTCCTATTGTTGAATTTGAATGTTTTCATTTGGCTGCATTATGCGGCAGCCCCGCAGGCGATTACTCGCCAGCCTTCTGCTTGCGCACAGCCTCCACCACACGCACAAAGCTGCTGATGGGGTTGTTCAAGCTGCCAAGCAGCTTTGCCAGCAAAACCTCACGGCTGGGCAGAGCAGCCAGATGCTTGATGGTCTTCACGTCCACAGCCTTGCTGTCCAGCAGGCCGCCGCGAATCTGCAGGCTCTCAAGCTTGTTCTTCTCAATGAAGTCGTTCACAATCTTGGGTGCAGCAACAGCATCCTTCATGCCGAACACGAAAGCGTTGGGGCCCTCCAGCAATTCGTCCATGCCTTCGATCTTCAGCTCCTGCAGTGCACGAGCGAAAAGGCGGTTCTTCAGCACGCAGTAGTGCACATCCTGCTCACGGCACTGCTTACGCAGGGCAGTCACCTGCTCCACGGTCAGCCCGGAATAGCTGCACACAACCACAGACTGGGCACCCTTCAGCTTTTCGACGATTTCCGCCACCTGCTGAGCCTTGATCTCATGATTCTTGTTCATATGCATTCTTCTTGCACCTCCTTAACGGTTCAGGAGTAAAAGAAAACCCTTGCGTAGGCGCAAGGGATGTGCAATGCAACAATCCTTCACACCTCGGCAGGCGGAGCATTGCCCCCTTAAATCCTTTCGGATACCGGCTGTCTACGGCACAGGTTTCTTCAAAAACCTTATTTATTATAGCAGCAATTGTGAACGTTGTCAACAGCTTTTTGCGTTTTCTATGGGACAAGAATTGTTACGGTGATGTAAAAAATATTTCAAAAAGCTTGATTTCGTAACTTTTTTGTAATATTATTAAAACGCAAACCGAAAGGAGATGACGAAACCATGCGTTGGAAGCAGCAATGCGTGTGGGTGATTTGTATTCTTTTTCTGTTGGCGGTTCCGTTTGTCGCTTTTGCGGCCGAAGGAACTGTGGATACCAAAGCGCTTGTGTTGCGCAAAAGCGCGTCCAAGGAAAGCAAGGCGTTGCAAACTCTGGATAAAGGCACTTCATTGGAGGTGCTCGGCGTGTCAGGCAGCTGGTATAAAGTGAATTATGGCAAATATACCGGCTATGTGATGAAGAAATATGTGAAAGTGGACGGCACGGTTGAGGATAGCAGCGCAAAGGCAGAAACGAAGCAATCCTCCGGCAGCGGCAAGACCATTGCGTCCCTCGGCGACGCACCGGCCACCAGCCGCCCGGGAGACAACGGCGCAAAGGTAAAAAAGCTTCAGCAGGCGCTTACAATTCTCGGGCACTATACCGGAAGCATTGACGGCAAGTATGGTGACGGCACTACTGAGGCAGTCAAGGCGTTTCAGAAAACCCAACACCTCAGCCAGGACGGCATTGCCGGAAAAGTAACCATAAAGCTCCTGTTTGACCAACCGGCGGCGAATAGCGATCAATCGGCAAAAAAGGAGTATACAACGGAGCGGCTGAACTGGTTCAAGGGCGGTTCGGATGTGATTCCTAAAGGCGCGACCTTCACGGTAAAGGATGTGAAGACAGGGAGCACGTTCACTGTTAAGCGTTGGAGCGGCGCCAATCATCTGGATGCAGAGCCCTACAGCAAGGATGACACGGCAACCATGAAGACGATCTATGGCGGCAGCTGGAGCTGGAAGCGCCGCGCCATCCTCGTCAAGTATGACGGACACGTGTATGCGGCTTCCATGAACGGTATGCCGCACGGAACCTCCACCATTGACGGCAACAATTTTGACGGACATTTCTGCATCCATTTTTACGGCAGCAAAACCCATGGAACGAAAAAGGTTGATACGGCACATCAGAATGAAGTGGACAATGCCATGCGTGCAACATGGTAATCAACATTTTTGAATAAACGCAAAGCGGACAAGCAATGCTGCACAGCCTGCTTGGCAGGCACAAGGTTGCTTGTCCGCTTTGCTATTCAGTTTTTAAAAGTATGGGCAGGGGATGAATCGTTACGCTTCTGCCTTCAGCGCGTCCACATAGTCCAGACGCTCCCAGGGCAGCTCCACATCCGTCCGGCCAAAGTGACCATAGGCTGCAGTCTGGCGGTAGATCGGGCGGCGCAGATCAAAGCGCTTGATGATACCGTCGGGCCGCAGGTCGAACAAGCGCGCGACCATGGCGGCCAGCTTGTCATCCGGCACAACACCGGTGCCTTTGGTGTCTACCAGCAGGCTCACAGGCTGCGCAACGCCGATAGCATAGGCCAGCTGAATTTCGCACTGCCGTGCAAGCCCGGCTGCCACAATGTTTTTCGCAGCATGCCGCGCCGCATAGGCAGCACTGCGGTCAACCTTCGTTGGATCCTTGCCGGAGAATGCGCCGCCGCCATGGGGGGCATAGCCGCCGTAGGTGTCCACGATGATCTTGCGCCCGGTCAGGCCGCTGTCACCGGCAGGACCGCCCAGCACAAAACGACCGGTGGGATTGATAAAGTACTTGGTTTCCGCTGTTAAAAGCTGTGCGGGAATCACTTCGCGAATTACCTGCGCCATCACATCCTGCGCGAGCTGTTCCTGTGCTACATCCGGATCATGCTGGGTGGAAATAACCACCGTATCCACGGCCACGGGACGGCCATCTTCATACACCACCGTCACCTGGCTTTTGCCGTCGGGCCGCAGGTAAGGCAGGCTACCGTTCTTGCGCACCTGCGCCAGGCGACGGGTCAGCCGGTGGGCAAGCGCGATGGGCATGGGCATAAACTCAGGGGTTTCGTCGCAAGCGAAGCCGAACATCATGCCCTGGTCGCCAGCGCCGGTTTCCTCCACGGCAGAGCCGCGGGTTTCCATGGCGTCGTCCACACCCATGGCGATATCCGGACTCTGGGTATGGATGGCCGTCAGCACTGCGCAGCTGTCTGCATCAAAGC
This sequence comes from uncultured Clostridia bacterium, assembly GCA_934647165.1. Classification (GTDB taxonomy): domain Bacteria; phylum Bacillota; class Clostridia; order Christensenellales; family Aristaeellaceae; genus CAKUFA01. The sequence continues at coordinate 50,210 of CAKUFA010000003.1, forward strand.
ACAGGTCAGGGGAGGTGTAGCCGATGTCACGCACAACGCCGCGCACAACGTCCGGGATGGAAACCTGAGCCTTGGTGGTGATTTCGCCCATCACCATCACCATACCGGTGGTGGCGCAGGTTTCGCATGCCACACGGGATTGGGGATCCTGGGCGAGCATGGCGTCCAGCACCGCGTCGCTAATCTGATCGCATACTTTGTCGGGATGTCCTTCGGTTACGGATTCGGAGGTAAATAGTCTTCTCATGGTTTTGCCGCTCCTTTTCACGGGGTCAATGGGGGATACAGAGCCGCAAAAAACCCGCCTGGTCTGCACACGAACCAGGCGGGAATCAATCTTTCGATCGTCCTTATCTGTCAGCGCTTCCGGGACAAAACGGGGTGTGCCGCGCTGTGGGAATTGGCACCAAGCAATATCTGCCGGTTGCCGTGGCGTCATAGGGCCCATCCCTCAGCCACTCGTGATAAGGTATTTACTTTTGCACCGATTATGCTAACACACTTGTCGCAAGATGTCAAGCTCTGTTGAAAACTTTATCCACAGGGGGAGTGCCATGGCATCAGGTCTGCTCATTTGGCGGCAATTTCCCGCGCCACAAACACGCCGCTGGCAGAGGCGTGGGATAGCGAGTGGGTGATGCCGCTGCCATCGCCGATGATGTACAGCCCCGGATAGCGTGATTCCAGGTGCTCGTTCACTTCCACTTCCATGTTGTAGAACTTCACTTCAACACCATAGAGCAGCGTATCATCGTTGGCTGTGCCGGGCGCAACCTTGTCCAGGGCATAAATCATTTCGATAATGCCGTCCAGGATGCGTTTGGGGAGCACAAGGCTCAGATCGCCCGGGGTGGCGCTGAGCGTTGGGGTGATAAACGCATCCTCAATGCGGCTGGGGGTGGAACGCCGTCCGCGGATCAGGTCGCCAAAGCGCTGCACAATCACGCCGCCGCCCAGCATGTTGCTGAGCCGGGCAATGCTTTCACCATAGCCGTTGGAGTCCTTGAAGGGTTCGGAAAAATGTTTGGCCACCAGCAGCGCGAAGTTTGTGTTTTCCGTCTGCCGGGCCGGATCCTCATAGCTGTGCCCGTTTACGGTGATAATGCCGTTGGTGTTTTCATTCACAACTGCGCCGCGCGGATTCATGCAGAAGGTGCGCACCCGATCGCCATATTTCTCTGTTCGATAGACGATTTTGCTTTCATACAGTTCGTCTGTCAGGTGGGCAAAGACCTCCGCGGGAAGCTCCACCCGAACGCCGATGTCCACACGGTTGGAATGGGTGGGAATCTCCAGATCGCGGCATACCTGCTCCATCCACTTGCTGCCGCTGCGGCCAACGGAGATGACGCATGCATCGCACAGGTAAATCTCATCCTTGCAATGGATGCGATAGCCATGTTCCAACGCTTCCACACTCTTTACCGGCGTATCGAAGAAGAAGTCCACCTTATTTTTCAAATGTGCGTACAGGTTTTCCAGCACAAGATAGTTGATGTCCGTGCCGAGGTGGCGCACGGAGGCATCCAGCAGGTGCAGGTCATTCTGGATGCACAGGGTCTTGAACCGCGTGCCGGCGGTGGAGTAAAGCTTTGTGCCTGCACCGCCGTAGCGCAGGTTGATTTCATCCACATACTTCATCAGGTCGAGCGCCTGCTTTTTGCCGATGTATTCATACAGCGTGCCGCCGAAATCGTTGGTGATGTTGTATTTGCCGTCGGAAAAAGCGCCTGCGCCGCCGAAACCGCTCATGATGGAGCAGCTCTTGCAGCTTATGCAGGACTTAACCTTGTTGCCGTCGATGGGGCAATGCCGCCGGTTCAATGCATGCCCGGTTTCAAACACGGCAATCTTCAGTTCCGGCCTTTTTTCGGCCAGTTCATAAGCTGAAAAAATGCCGCCGGGACCTGCGCCAATAATGATTACATCATAGTTCATGTTTGTTTCCTCCTGTACGTTCATCGGGCAGAGCTCGAAAATTTTTCCTGTATCCGGCCATACAGACGCCCCGGCGTTGCCCGAACGCCGGGGTGTTGAAATGACCTGAAACCAAGCCGTAAGAATAGAGAATTATCTACTCGCGGCATAGTGGCTGCAAATGTCAATGCTGAAGCGGCAATTTCCATCCAGATGCTGGCGCAGTGCGCTAAGCGCCGCATTGACATTCATGTTCAGCATGCTGTCCACAATCGTCTGGTGTTCCTGCACAATATTCCTGCGCCGTGCTTTTACCTCCTCGGTATAGCGACCGACCGGCAGGCAGGGTTCACGCAGGCTGCCCATCAGTTCGATCAGGCGTCGGTTGCCGGAGCCTTCAATCCAGAAACTGTGCAGCGCTGCGTTCTGCTTGGAAAACTCGGCGCCTGTGGCGTTTTCCCTCATGCCGCGGACATGCTGAATCAATCGATCCAATTGCGCAGTACGGTCAGGCGCATAGCGCAGCCGTTCCAATGTCAGGGACATGGCCAAGCATTCGATCTGCTCCCGGCATTGAAACAGTTCCAGAATGTCCTCGGGCTGATATACCGGCACAACAACACCTTTCCATGGTTCGATGCGCACCAGCCCTTCGGTGGCAAGCATCCGGAAAGCCTCGCGCACAGGGGTGGCACTGGTGCCCATATCCTGCGCAGTGCGCGTCTCATTCAGTTTGCTGCCCGGCGGGATACGTCCGTCGATAATCATGGTTTTCAATGCTTCATAGACCTGGAAATTGAGGGTTGTTCGTTCGGCTGACTGTGTAACCGAAGCGCGACGGTCGGACAAGCTTCCCTCTCCCTTCACTGTGCAGCCACTTCCATGGGGAAAAGCGTATGCCAGCATGTCTGCTTGTATTTTTCATAAAAAATGATACCATTTTATGCGCTTCCGGTCAAGAAAAAAATGCAGGAAAACAGGCTGCAACATGCATCATGATACGCCGAATTTCATCGAATCGCCTGGAAAAATGTCGATGAATGCGGGAAAACAGCATGTTTTGTCGAACGATTATCGTACACTGGCATGGAAAAGGCCACTTTGGGGGATGAAAATAAGGCGCAAAAGGCTGATGGGTGTGTCAAAAGCAATAGAAAAGAACGGTTCGGAAAATCCGAATCGCTCTTTTCTCAAAATGAATGGTGAAGCAACCAACGCTTTTTCCTCGGCGGAGGGGTGAAAGTGTTCGTGTGCTTCATAGCCAGTGGAGATGAGGGGAGTTGAACCCCTGTCCGAAAGCTCTTGTGCGGAACTTTCTCCGAGCGCAGTCTGTGATTTGGAATTCCCTCAGCCGACCGCCCGCAGACAGGCTGACGGCTTTGGTAGCTTCATGTTACGGACGCACGGCAAAGCTTAGGTGCGCTCGTTCCCCGCGTAAATGACGCTGGTAACCGGGCACGCGGGCAGCCCGGGCCAACGTCACGGCATTAAGCCGCGAAAGCGAATTCGTTATTGTCAGTTACTTTTTTTCCCCGTTGTTGCGCGGTTCAGGGTCCGCGGCTCGCTTATCCCGCCCTCGACACCCCCGTCGAAACCGGATCATCCCCAAGACGTACGAACCTTCGCTTCCACCCTATTATACACATCTGCGGCGGATTTGTCCACAGCAAAATGCGCGTGTGTGGTCATTTCTGCCTTTCCCGCAAAGCACGGCGGATGTCGCGGTCAGCGTCCCGTTTGGCGATGGCATCGCGCTTGTCGTGCACAGCTTTGCCCTTGCAAAGGCCAAGCTGCAGCTTCATTCGCCCATCCTTCAGGTAGATTTCCAATGGTACAAGCGTGTAGCCCTGCCGGGCAACGAGACCGTCCAGCTTGCGGATTTCCGCCTTGTGAAGCAGCAGCCGCTTGGGCCGCAGGGGATCGCGGTTGAACTGGTTACCCTGCTCGTAGGGGCTGATGTGCATGCCTTCCACCCACACTTCACCCCGGCGGATAACTGCCCAGCTCTCTTTCAGGTTCACGCGCCCCTGCCGCAGACTTTTAACTTCCGTGCCGAAAAGCTCCAATCCGCACTCATAACGTTCTTCCACAAAGTAGTCGTGAAAAGCCTTGCGGTTGCCTGCTACAGGCTTGATTCCTTTTTGATGCGGCATGTTCGCGCACCTCCCTTGCTGCCGGTTGCAAGAAAATATTATAGCATCCTTTCAGCGTCCGTGCAATCCCTGTTTTTTGCTGTGTGTGCCTTGCATTTGCGGCGGTGTATGATATACTGATGACGCAACGAGGAGTGAATCGCCCGATAAGGAGGCATTTGGTTATGGATTTGCATCAAATGGCGAAGCTTTCGCGCCAGGCAGCATGGGTGCTGGCGGCGACGGACGCGAATGCGCGCAGCGCCGCGCTGCTGGCGATGGCGGATGCATTGGAAAAACATAAGGCTGCGATTTTTGCTGCGAACGAGCAGGATGTGGAGGACGCAAAGCGCGACGCGCTGGCTGCGCCGCTGCTTGGACGCTTGCGTTTTGGGGAGGAAAAACTCCGTCAGGTAACGGAAGGCTTACATGCGCTTGCAAAGCTGCCTGATCCGATTGGACAGACAACGCTTTGCCGTGAAATTACCCCGGGGCTGAAGCTGTATCGCGTCACCTGTCCCATCGGTGTGATTGGCGTCATTTTCGAAAGCAGGCCGGACGCATTGGTGCAGATTGCGTCTCTGGCGCTGAAAAGCGGCAATGCCGTGCTCCTGAAAGGCGGCAGAGAGGCGCTGCGCACCAATCGCGCCCTGTGCGACGCGTTACGTGAAGCGGCGGAAACGAGCGGATTGCCGGCGGACTTTGCCCAGCTGATGGAGAGCCGGGAGGATGTAGCCGCCATGCTGAAGGAGGATGCGCTGATTGACCTGATTATTCCAAGGGGAAGCAATGCTTTTGTGCGTTATATCATGGACAACAGCCGCATTCCGGTGTTGGGTCATGCGGATGGCATCTGCCATGTGTATGTGGACAAAGCTGCTGACTTACCCATGGCGGTGAAGATTGCTGTGGACAGCAAGGCGCAGAACGTGGCGGTGTGCAACGCCATGGAAACGCTGCTGGTGCATGCTGACGTAGCGGAAAACTATCTGCCGCCCTTGGCGGAGGCCATGCGGGAAGCAGGCGTTCACCTCAAGGGAGATGCACAAACCCGTGCAATCATCCCTTGCGAAGCGGCCACGGAGGAAGACTGGAGCACGGAATATCTGGACTATATTCTGTCCATCCGTGTGGTAGATTCGCTGGATGCAGCCATTGACCATATCAACCGCTACGGTTCTCACCACACCGATTGTATTGTGACACAGGACGATCAGGCGGCGGCGGCGTTTCTCACCCGTGTGGACAGCGCGGGGGTATACCGCAATGTGTCTACCCGTTTTGCAGATGGCTTTGTGTATGGCTTTGGTGCAGAAGTCGGTATTGCGACAGGAAAAATTCACGCCAGGGGGCCTATGGGGCCGGAGGGGCTGACTACCTATAAGTACAAACTGCTGGGCAACGGCCAGCTGATGGCGGAAATGAAGCGCGGCGAACGTGCCTACACCCACCGCCTGCTGGACGAAAGCTGCCCCCTATAACAACGAAAGCGAGCGATGACACGTGCAGCAGGCGGCGTTTGCTCTGTTTGATTTTGATAAGACCCTCTCCAGGGGAGATTCGGTATTGCCGTTCCTTTTCTATTGCATCGGGCGCGGAGAAGCGCCGTGGTATCAGGCGTTCAAAGCCTTAGGCGGCTATCTCGACCAGAAACTGCACCCGGAGCGGATTGCACTGGCCAAGGAAAGAACGCTGTCCTTCCTTGCAGGCAGAACGCGGGACGAAGTGGATGCGCTCGCACGGGATTTCTTCCGGGACAGGCTGAAGAAACGTCTGTATCCTCAGGGACTGGCAGAGCTGGGAAGGCTGAAGAAGGAAGGATATCGCATCCTGATCGTGTCGGCTTCCGCGTCGGCCTACATGGAAGTGCTGCCGGAGTTTCTGCCTGTGGACGGGGTGATTTCCACCGTGTGCGGATTGGATGAAGACGGCCGTTATAATGGCCGCGTGGGGGAAAATTGCAAAGGCGTGCAAAAACCCCTTCGCATTGCAGAATATCTTGCGGCAAATCACAGCATGCTGAACTATGAAACGTCCCGCGCTTACGGCGATTCGGCAAGCGATGCGTCCATGCTTTCACTTGTCCGGGAAAAAGTGCTGGTGAACCCAGCGGCAGGTTTACGGCGTGCCGTGCCGGATGGAAAAGTGGTTCATTGGGGCTGACAACGGTCATATTTTGTTGAAAAGTTACAAAAAATTCGCATTTTTGGTCAGAATTCGCTTTTCATACGTCGGCTGCTGTGCTATAATAGCAATGGCCGACGCTCCGAAAAAAGTCGGCTGACGCATGAGAGGAGCGATCTCTTTTGGTTGACAAGCAGTTGATGGATCAAATGGAAAAGATTCTGGGGCGGTTGACCACCCCGGTGGCGATTCTGGATAAAGAAACGGAAACCGGCCTTCCTGGCGACCCGAGCCTGCCTTTATGGGAACTGACGGACGGCGTATGCCAGTCGTTGGGCGGGCGGCTGTACTTGCCGGTGAAGCAGCCTGCGGTTGTGCTGGCATGCACGGAGAGCATTCCGGGGGCACGGGACGTGCTGACGCTGGCCGAAGCGCTGATTACGACCCTGGGAAGCACGGAAAGCCGCGTGGAAAACAGCTTTGACGTATATCGCCGCACCCTGCGCGGCGAGCTGAACGGCGCGGAGCTGGAAGCTGCCGCCCATGAGCATCAGCTGCCCGAGGAGCTCAAACGCTGCGTGATGGTGTTCCACATTGTGCAGACGGAAAAGGAGCGCGCCTTTGAGCTTTTGCGCGACCTGACCCCCCTGCAGGAAAAAGATGTACTCATTGACATGGATCGCCATACCGCCGCCCTCGTCAAGGATATGACTGATGTGGAGACGGGCGAGGAGCTGATCCAGTTTGCCGAAGCACTGCAGGAAACGCTGATGGGGGAAACGGCGCATCAGATGACGGTGGGCATCGGCAGCACGCATGTGACACTGGGCGAAATGCGCGAAAGCTTTGCCGAGGCCAAGCGTGCCATCGAAGTGGGGCGTATTTTCCAGCCGGAAAGCAGCATTTATGTGTACAACCGGTTGATTCTGGAACGCTTCCTGATGGAATTGCCCCAGGATATCAGCGCTTACTATCATTCCCTGCTGTTCAACCGCAAAACCACGCGGCTGTTCAATGAGGAAATGCTCTATACCATCGAGATGTTCTTCAAAAAGGATCTGAACCTTTCTGATACGGCGCGGCAGCTGTATATTCACCGCAATACGCTGGTGTACCGGCTGGATAAGGTGCAGCGCCAGACGGGACTTGACCTGCGCCGCTTTGAGGATGCAGTGACCTTTAAGCTTTTGATGGAGCTGAAGAAGTGCGGCGGCGACCGTTTGCCGAACAAGTGAGAACTGAGGGAAAGGAAGCGTGGTCCATGAAAAAGAGGCTTGCGCTACTGCTTGCGTTGATCCTGAGCGTATGCTGCCTGAGCTCCTGCGCCTACCTGAATACGTTTGGAATTGACACAACGGGAAACAGCACGGTGACTGCGTCCAACGGGAAGGTCTCCATTTCCGAGGAAGACTACGAACGCTACCAGAAGCTGGATACGCTCCTGCAAATGATGGACTATGTGGAGGAAGGCTTCTACGAGGAAGTGGATGAGGAGAAGCTCCTCCAGGGCGCTGCTGCGGGGCTGCTGGCCGCCACGGGCGATCCGTACACTTTCTATTATACGCCGGAGGACTATGCCTCCCTGTGGGAGGATGACGAGGGCGAGTATGCAGGCGTCGGTATCCAGATTTCTGCTTCGTATCTCACGGGAATATGCACCATCAGCCGTGTGTTCGATAATGGCCCTGCTCACGCTGCGGGCGTGCACAAGGGCGATATTCTCTACAAGGTAGAGGATTTGCTGGTGGACGCCTATAACCTGCAGGATGCGGTAGATATCATGCGCGGCGTTCCCGGCACAACGGTGCAGGTCGTTTTCGTGCGGGACGGCGAGGAATTAACCTTTGAGCTGGAACGGCAGAAAATCAATGTCAATCGCATTGATTCCTGCATGCTGACGGACGATATCGGATATGTGTATCTGTATGAGTTTGCAGGGGATTGTGCCGATAAGTTCGCCGAGGCTGTGAAGAGCCTGAACGAGCAGGGAGCCAAAGGACTTATCATTGACCTGCGGGATAATCCGGGCGGATGGGTGAATGATGCAGAGTCCATTGCTGACCTGTTCCTGGACAAAGGAACCCTGTGCTATCTGGAATACAAGGACGGAAGCCGGGAGTATTACAACACCAAAGACGGCAAGTATGACATGAAGCTGGTGGTGCTGGTGAATGAAAACAGCGCCAGCTCCTCGGAAATTCTTACCGGTGCGTTGAAGGATCGTGGGGACGCCACGGTGGTGGGTGTGAAGAGCTATGGCAAGGGCATTGTGCAGACTGTGATTCCGCTGGATGGCGGTGCGGGAATGCAAATGACCGTCGCACAGTATTACACACCCAACGGCAATGCGGTGCATAAGCTTGGTATTACTCCGGACGTGGAATGCGTGCTGCCTGAAGGCGATAACGGCATGTATGAATTTGCGGATCTTGCAGATCCCCAGTTGGCCAAGGCGCTGGAAGTCATGCAGGAAAAGATGAAATAACCAGAGAACCGAGAAGAAAAGCGTGGAGTTTGCACAAATGTGTATTCCACGCTTTTCAATTGTGAAAAAATCGTTTATAATGCAAAAAGACAATGGAACAAACCCAAGCGGAAACGTGCGGGGGATGGCCGGAAGTCTGCAATATTCTCCTGATTGACTGCTGAGGGTATGCCCGAGGCGGGAGATGGGAAAGGGGGGCGCGAGTATGCAACGGAAGATGTGCGGATAGCGGGCGTTTGCTTTGCTGTCCGCATTTTTACATGAAAGGGATTGCTAATATGGGAGACGTCCGCTTGGGCTTTGTCGGCATTGTGGTGGAGGAGCGCGGGCAGGCTGCACAGGTGAATCGGATTCTGTCTCAATTCGGTGGCATGATTCGTGGCCGCATTGGGGTTCCGGATACGCAGACGGGGCTGGCGGTGATCGGACTGATTGTGGAAGGAACCAATGACCGGCTTGGCGCAATGACCGGCAAGCTTGGTAATTTGCCCGGAGTAACGGTAAAAAGCGCCATGACCAGCCGTCCGGACGCGAAAGTACCGCAAACGATTGATGAAAACGGAAAGGAACGATAAAAAATGAAGAAACTGCTTGCTGTTTTATTGTCTATGATGATGTTGGTATCCCTGTCTGCCTGCGCATTGGCCGATGACGCGGTGGCTGTGTATGCGCTTAAGGGGCCAACGGGTATCGGCATGGTGAAAATGATGAATGACAACGACGGCACCTATGCCTTCACCCTTGCAGGAGCGCCCGATGAAGTGGTGGCTGCTGTGGCCAGCGGAAGTGCGGACATTGCCGCAGTGCCGACCAATCTTGCGGCAACCCTCTACAAAAAGACCGACGGTAATGTGCAGCTGCTGGCGCTTAACACGCTGGGCGTTCTGTCTATCCTGGAAAACGGTGACACCATTCACACCGTGGAAGATTTGGCCGGCAAGACCATCTATGCTTCCGGTCAGGGTGCTACGCCGGAATATGTGCTGAATTATATCCTGGATGCATATGATCTGACTGATAAGGTAACGGTGGAATATAAGGCGGAACATGCAGAGCTGGCAACACTGGCCGCTTCCGGCGAAATAGCCGTTGCGCTGCTGCCTGAACCCAACGTGACCAGCGTGCTGATGCAGAATCCGAATTTCCGCATTGCCCTGGATGTGACGGAACTGTTTGCTGCCGCAGCAGAGCGCAAGGGAGAGAGAGCAACGCTGTCCATGGGCTGTGTGATTGTCCGCAGGGACTTTGCTGAAAAGAATCCCGATCAGGTGAAGGCGTTTATGGATGCCTATGCTGCCAGCGTTGCCTATGTGAATGAAAATGTGGCGGATGCAAGCCAAATGGTAGAAGCGCAGGGCATCATGCCCAAGGCGGCAGTGGCGGCGAAAGCGATCCCGAATTGCCACATTGTGTTCATTGCCGAACAGGAAATGAAGGACGCGATTCAACCCTTCTTCCAAATTCTCTTCAATGCCAATCCCAAGTCTGTTGGCGGCGCGCTTCCGGCGGATGACTTCTACTATCTGCCTTAAACAATGATGCGAACACTGCATACCTTTTTTCGAAAAGCTTTTCCGCTGCTATTTTGGCTGGCGGTATGGTTGATTGCTTACCGGGCGGTGGGGCGGGATTTGCTTCTCGCCTCACCGCTGCAAGTTGCGCAGCGCTTTGCCTTTGTGGGGCAGGCAACCTTTTGGCGATGCGTGGGGATGAGCCTTTGGCGCACAGCAGCGGCCTACGTGCTGGGGGTTGCCATTGCGTGCGTGCTGGCTGTTGCTTGCCATGCATGCCGGCTCTTGGATGATGTGGTTCGCCCGGCGATGGCGGTGGTACGTGCCACGCCTGTAGCCTCCTTCATTATCTTGGCGTTGGTGTGGCTTTCTGCATCGAATGTTCCGATTTTTGCAGGGCTGCTGATGGTGACGCCTGTGGTGTTTGCCAACGTGCGCGAAGGCATGCTTGCCACTGATCCGCAGCTGCTGGAAATGGCGCACCTGTTCGGCTGGAGCCGCTGGAAAACTTTCCGCAACGTTACCGTGCCGTCTGTTTCATCGACTTTTTGGGCGGCGTGTGAAGCGTGCGTGGGGTTGTGTTTTAAGGCGACCATTGCTGCTGAGGTTATCGGTACGCCGAAAAACGCCATCGGTACGCAATTGTACAATGCAAAAATCTATCTGGAAACGGATGCGCTTATGGCATGGACGCTGACGGTGATTCTCCTGAGCATGCTGTTGGAAAGGCTGCTGCGTTGGGCCATTGAAAGGGGGATGCGCCGTGGACATCGTGCTTGAAAGTGTGCGCAAAACCTTTGGAGACAAAACGGTTATCCGCAATGCAACCTTCACTGTCAAAGCAGGCGAGAGAGTGTGTTTTTTCGGGCCGTCAGGCTGTGGAAAAACGACTATGCTTCGGCTGATCGCCGGATTGGAAAAGCCGGATGCGGGCAGCATTCTGTCTGTGCCGCATATGCGGTTTGCATGCCATTTTCAGGAGGATCGCCTGCTGCCGTGGTATACGGCAGAGAAGAACCTTGCCTTGGTTGCGGGCGAAGCGGCGCAGGTGTGGCTTGAACGTATTCGCCTGCCGGAAGCGGGAAATTTGTATCCGGATGAATTGTCCGGCGGTATGCGGCGCAGGGTATCGCTGGCGCGAGCACTGAGCTACGTGAGCGATGCCTTGCTGCTGGATGAACCTCTGCGGGAGCTGGATGCAGAAACGGCCACGGCCATGCTTCACTTGATAGACGAACATGTGGGCACGCGCTCACTCATCCTTGTGACGCATGATTTCGCCCAGGCAGAAGCCTTGGGCTGCCGGATTATCCATTTTCCGCAGTGAAAAAGGGTATATGGAAAAGGACGGACACGGCTGTCCGTCCTTTTGGCATATTTGCGTTACTCTGCCGGAACAAAATCGCTTTCGGCGTAGTTGTTGCCTTCTTCATCCACAATGTAAACATCCATCACCCGCTGGAGCAGAGCCGGATCCTCCACAGGCTGAAAGGCTTCTTCGCCGTTTATCTCATCCACGCGGAAAATCAATAAATCACTGTCGTCTTCATCTGCCTGTTCCTCTTCCATCAGAGGGGCAAGCACCATGTAGTGTGCGCCGTCCAGCGTCATTTCTTCTAAAATTTCAAAAGGCACGTCCTGATCCTTGTCGTCGGTCAGCACGAGAATGTTTTCATCCTGTTCCATGGTTTTCTCCTTTATGTGTCAGTTTAAGCGGCTGGCAATAGCTTCCATAAAAGCGCGGCTGTTGACGGCGGTTGCGTGTCCGTCATAAAGCAACGCCAGATCCTTGGTCATCAAGCCGGATTCAATGGTATTCAACGTTGCTTCTTCCAGCCGGTCGGCAAAAGCGCATAAGGCAGGCAGCGCATCCAGCTCGCCGCGTTTGCGCAGGGCACCGCTCCACGCAAAGATGGTCGCAACCGGATTGGTGCTTGTTTCTTCCCCTTTCAAGTAACGGTAGTAGTGGCGGGTTACGGTGCCATGTGCAGCCTCATATTCGTACTTGCCGTCCGGTGCTACCAGCACGCTGGTCATCATGGCCAGGGAGCCAAAGGCAGTGGCCACCATGTCGCTCATCACATCACCGTCATAGTTTTTGCACGCCCAGATGAAACCGCCTTTGGAGCGAACCACCCGTGCCACGGCATCGTCTATGAGTGTATAAAAGTAGGTGATGCCGGCTTTTTCAAAGTCCGCTTTGTAGTCGCACTCAAAAATTTTCTGGAAAATGTCCTTAAACCGGTGATCGTACGTTTTGGAAATGGTGTCCTTCGTGGAGAACCACAGATCCTGCTTTACGCTCAATGCATAGCGGAAGCAGGCATGCGCAAAGGAAGCAATGGACGCATCCACGTTGTGCACGGCCTGCAGCACGCCGGAGGATGTGAAATCAAACACCTTGCGGCGGATTTCTGTGCCGTCATCACCTGTGAACACCAGCTCAGCCGTGCCTTTCCCGGGCACAGCGATTTCTACATTGCGGTAGACATCGCCATAGGCGTGGCGGGCAATGGTGATAGGCTTTTCCCATGTGCGCACAGTCGGATGCACGCCGCTGACCAAAATGGGCGCACGGAACACCGTGCCGTCCAGCATGGCGCGAATGGTGCCATTGGGGCTTTTCCACATTTCATGCAAATGATATTCATCCATGCGCTGGGCGTTGGGCGTAATGGTAGCGCACTTGACGGCCACGCCATACTTCTTGGTGGCCAGGGCGCTGTCCACCGTTACCTGATCGCGGGTTTCATCCCGGTGCTTCAAGCCCAGGTCATAGTATTCGGTTTTCAGGTCTACGTAAGGCGTTATCAGCAGTTCCTTAATATCCGCCCACAGCACGCGGGTCATCTCGTCGCCGTCCATTTCCACAAGCGGCGTTTTCATCATAATCTTAGCCATCACTGCTCTCCTTTGCAGTTGTTGATAGCAAATATTGTACAAAACCATGTGTCAACTTGCAAGGGTGTAAACAGGAAAAGAACAAAAAAAGTTGCTTAATCTAAAAATATACCTTGACAGATGAAGTAACTTGCTGTAGAATGTACATCGTGATCGAAAGCAGCAATCCTGTGAAGAAAGGAAGAGATCGCATGTTAGAGTTTTTACCGTTGTTTCGCCAGAAAGAATGGCAGGGTAAACTGATAAAAGACGCGTATGCGCGGCTTGGAAGCGGCAGGAATACAAGGGGCAGCGAGGGCGCTGTGCTCTTGGCAGATGTTCTTGGAGAGTGCGAGGATGCAATTATCCTGCGCTGAGCAGGAAAAAGGAAAAGCGAAATTTTCGACGGAAAGGATGGAGACGCTATGGTGATGCTTCGCCAAAGAGAATGGCAGGGAGGACGGACAAAGGTGTACGCGCCGCCTAAGTGCGTTGCAGGCATGAAAGGAGTGTGAAAGTATGGTATTGTCCGCAGATATTCTTCGTGGATATACAGATACCATCATTCTGCGTCAACTGTCCGCGGCAGACAGTTATGGGTATCAGATCAACAAGCGGGTGTCAGAAATGAGCGGCGGAACCTTTGAAATGAAAGAAGCTACGCTTTACACCGCCTTCCGCAGGCTGGAAAACGCCGGATATATTCGTTCCTATTGGGGGGATGAAACCACCGGCGCGCGCCGCAGATACTACGCGATTACCGATGATGGCCGGGCACGCCTTGCGGACGATTGCGCCGCATGGCAGGAAACACGTAAACTGATTGACGAATTGTTGATGGAGGTACGGGCATGAATACGACGGTTGCACGCATTGTGGATTTGCTGTTTGAAAACGTGGCTGAATCGGAAGAAGTGACGGCCCTGCATGACGAAGTGATGAATAATTGCCAGGAGCGCTATGACGACCTGCGTTCCCGCGGGCTGGGGGAGGACGAAGCCATCGGAGAAGTGGTGGAAAGCCTGAAGGGGATGGATGAGGTGGTGCGCCAATATCCCCGCAAGAGCGATGTTCGCGAAAGCGCCCCAAGGAGCGATGCTGCCATGGAAATGGAAGACGATGAGGAGGATGCGCAACCGGGCTGTGCGTTCCCGTTTGAACAGGTGCGCATGCTGGATGTGAACCTTTCTTCGGACGATGTGGAGCTGGTGCTGTCGCAGGATGATCTGATTCATGTGAACTGGGAAGATGAAGAGGATGAGATCATCGCGGAACTGGAGGACGATACGCTGCGTGTGTCACGCAGTCAGCAAAATGGAAGCACCCACCGCGGAAAGCACAACACCTATGTCCACAGACAGATGGATTGGAATGGTAAACATATCAATCTGGATGATATCGACAAGAACGGCGATTTTTTAAAATCGATTCGTCGGACACTGGCCAATATGGCCTTCAGTGGACGCATGGTGATGGGCGGAAACTGTGTGACCATCGCTATCCCGCACAATGCCTACTTAAAGGCAACCATTCACACCTCCAGCGGCGATTTGACGGCGCAGGATATCTATCTCCAGCAGCTACGTTTTGACAGCGCGTCCGGTGATGCAGCGGTGCGTGGCATTCAGGGTCTGGAAAGGCTGGCAATCAACACGGCCTCCGGTGATGTGGAGGTGGATGATGTCGACACACCGGAACCTATGGTGGTGAAAACTGTCAGCGGCGATATGCATTTGAATTGCGCTTGCCCGGAGCTGCAATTGAATACCGTGTCCGGCGATGTGGAAGCGGAAGGCGATTTTGAGAAAATCAGTGCAGCCAGCGTCAGCGGGGATTTGCACCTTGACAGCCGGAACGCGGCGCTGAAGGCAATAACGACCCGCACCACCAGCGGCGATGCAGAGCTTTTGCTTCCGCAGGAGATTGAAAGCGTCAGCGTGCAGTATTCAACCCGCAGCGGCGATTTCAGCAGCCATGGGATTCGTATGGGCGGCGATGCACCCTGCATCAACTGCACATCGGTCAGCGGAGATATCCGCATTCGCCGCCGCGACTGATTGACAACCCTTGCATTATCCCTTTATAATAGACCCGGCAGTTGTGCGGCTGCCGGGTCTATTTTGCACAAAGGAGTATGCTGATGAAGCTGATTTCATGGAATGTCAATGGCCTGCGCGCTGTGCTGGAAAAGGGATTTATGGATAGCTTCTGCCAATTGAACGCAGATGTGTTTTGCCTTCAGGAAACCAAGGTGCAGCCTGGGCAAGTGGCGCTGGATTTGCCGGGCTACCATCAATATTGGAATTACGCAGAAAAGAAAGGCTACTCCGGCACGGCAATTTTCACACGAAGGGAACCGCTGGCAGTGACTTATGGTCTTGGCCTGGAAGAGCATGACCATGAAGGCCGCGTCATCACCCTGGATATGGGGGATTTTTATTTGCTGACGGTTTATACACCGAACAGTCAGCGGGAATTGACCCGTCTCGATTACCGCATGCGCTGGGAGGACGATTTCCTGCATTATGTGAAAACGCTGGAAACGCGCAAGCCGGTTGTGTTTTGCGGTGATTTGAATGTTGCACATCAGCCTATTGACCTCAAAAATCCGGGCCCGAACCAAAACAATGCGGGTTTCACGCAGCAGGAGCGTGCGAAAATGACCGCGCTGCTGGATGCAGGCTTTATTGATACCTTCCGTTTCTTCCATCCGCAGGAAACCGGAGCATACAGCTGGTGGTCCTATATGTTCCATGCGCGGGAGAAAAATGCCGGGTGGCGTATTGACTATTTCCTTGTATCGAACACGCTGCGGGAGCGCATCACCGGTGCGGCCATTCATCCGGAAATATTCGGTTCCGATCATTGCCCGGTGGAGCTGGACATGGCAGATTGATTTGCCTGTGCCGCGTGCTGAAAAATGGCAGAGAAAACAAGAGCGCAGCCATCCGTTTCGGAGGCTGCGCCTTGTGATATGTGAAGGGATTTCCCTGTAGGTCGGATAGAGGAAGATTACCGCTGCACGCGGCCGGTGCCGGAGCCCTTCATCAGGCTTTCGACTTCCGCCACGGACACACGGTTGAAGTCGCCGCTGATGGTGTGCTTCAGGCAGGAAGCAGCCACAGCAAACTCCAGCGCCGTCTTCTCGTCGTCATAGGTGTTCAAGCCATAAATCAGGCCGCCGCCGAAGCTGTCGCCGCCGCCCACGCGATCCACAATGTCGGTGATGGCATACTTGCGGGAAAGGAAGAAGTCCTTGCCGTTGTACAGGCAGGCGCTCCAGTCATTGTGATTGGCGCTCTTGCTCTCGCGCAGGGTGATGGCAACGCGCTTGATGTTCGGATACTTTTCCATGGCCAGCGCGGCAATCTTCTTGTAGTTGTCAACGTTGATCTGGCCTTCTTCCACAGCGGCGGAGGATTCAACGCTCAGGCACAGGGACTTCTGGAAATCCTCTTCGTTGGCAATCACGGTGTCAACGTACTTCACCAGCTCGGTCATCACTTCGTCGGCGCGCTTGCCGTACTTCCACAGGTT
Organism: uncultured Clostridia bacterium; assembly: GCA_934647165.1. Lineage (GTDB taxonomy): Bacteria > Bacillota > Clostridia > Christensenellales > Aristaeellaceae > CAKUFA01. The sequence goes on from CAKUFA010000003.1 coordinate 66,796, forward strand.
CTTGCGGTAGTTCAGGTCGCAGGACACATGCAGACCCATTTCCTTGGCAGCCTTCACAGCTTCCAGGGACAGCTCTGCCGCGCCTTCGCTGATGGCGGGGGTGATGCCGGTGAGGTGGAACCAGGTTGCGCCCTCAAAGGCTTTCTTCCAATCGATATCGCCTACCTTGGCATTGCAGATGGCGCTGCCCGCGCGGTCATAAATCACCTTGGAGGGACGCTGCACTGCGCCGGTCTCCAGATAATAGATACCCATACGGCCATCCGTGCGCATGATGTTGCTCACGTCCACGCCGAAGCCGCGCAATTCACGGATGCACGCTTCGCCGATGTCGTTCTTGGGCAGCACGGACACAAAGGCGGTGTCCATACCATAGTTGGCCAGGGACACGGACACGTTGGCCTCGCCGCCGCCAAAGGTGGCCTCAAGGCTGGGAGACTGGAAGAACCGCTCGTAAGCGGGGGACTTCAGGCGGAGCATAATTTCACCGAAAGTAACAACCTTAGCCATGGTAACATCCTCCAATTTAATCATCATGGGAATCCGGCAGAAGAAAAGAAATCCTGTTCTTTCTTCTGCCGCGCAAAGCGTTTATTACTTCTGCACCAGGTGGAAGGCGAAATCGGCAATGTCATCCTTCAGATAGATGGCAGTCATCTTGCCGTCCTTCATCACAATGCTGTCCTCGGCAAACTCAAAGCCGCGCTGTTCCAGGTGCCAACGGGCACGCTTGATGTTGTTGCAGGCGATGGCGATGTGGCCGTTCTTGCCGCGGCCGGGGATCTTCATCATCTCAAACGCGGTGCCGGCGAAGGTGGACTTGTGGCCGTCTTTGATCTCCCAGCCCAGCAGCTTGCAGATGGCTTCAGCGTCCTTCATGGCCTTTTCAGCATTGCCGGAGTTGATGCCGACATGCTTGAGCTCGAGACCCAGCATCTTGTTGACAGCCGAACGGGTCAGCGCGGTGATGCGATCCCAATCCTTGGCGGCCACAGCATCGGCGGGCACCATCCAGCTGCCGCCGCAGCAGAGCACCTTGGGGTTGGCCAGATACTCGAGCATGTTGCTCTCGTTGATGCCGCCGGTGGGCATGAACTTCATGGCGCCATAGGGAGCGGACATGGCCTTGATGAGCTTCAGACCGCCCAGCGCTTCAGCCGGGAAGAACTTTACGTTGTGCAGCCCGAAGGACAGCGCAACCTCCAGGTCGGAGGGATTGGCGGTACCGGGGCACACGGGAATGTTGCGGTCGATGCAATATTTCACCACTTCAGGATTCAGGCCGGGGGAAACAATGGCGGCAGCACCGGCGGCAACAGCGCGGTCAACCTGCTCGGTGGTCAGCACAGTGCCGGCGCACAGCAGCACGTTGGGCAGCGCTTCATGCACACGGCGGATGGATTCTTCGGCAGCGGCGGTGCGGAAAGTAATCTCCGCTACCGGCAGACCGCCGTCGCTCAGCGCCTTGCACAGCGGCACAGCGTCCTCAGCGTCGTTGATGGCAATCACGGGAACCAGACCGGCCAGAGACAACTTCTCCAGAAAATCCATGGTTCAACATCCTTTCTATCATTGGTTCTTCCAACAGACAACTGGTCATCTATAGCGCGCGTAACACGCGCTCGATGCGGCGTTTGGCTGTCAAAAGCAGCTCGCCGTATCGTTCCTGCACATCGCCGCTCATGCGGAAGGAGGGAACCGAGATACTCAGCGCGTAGGCGGGAGCCGCGTCACGGTCAAGCACCGCAACGCCGACACAGCATACGTTCTCAGTGTTCTCCTCATCTTCCAGTGCCCAGCCGCGGCGGCGAATTTCCTCCAGCTGGCGTATCAGTGCATCCACATCGGTGATGGTGTTGGGGGTCAGCTTTTCCAGCGGCTCCGCATCCAGCAGCTTCCGCGCGTCCTTTTCGCCCATGGCGGCAAGAAATGCCTTTCCCATAGCCGTGGCGTGCAGCGGCATCCGAATGCCCACATGGCTTGCCATGCGGATGGAGCGCGTGCTTTCGATTTTGTCGATATACAGCACTTTTCTTCCGGACAGCACGCCGCAATGCATGGTTTCGTTGCACTCGTGAAAAGCCTTGAGCATATATTGCCGCACAACCTGGTTGATGTCCGTTCCCTGCACAACCGCCGCGCCGACCTCAAAGGTTTTCAATGTCAGTTGATAGCGTCCCGTGGGGGAAAGACGCACATACCGCGTGGTGAGCAGTGTCTGCACCAGATTGTGTGCGCTGGATTTGGGCAGGGACAAAGCCGCGGCAATTTCGTGCAGCTCAAGCCCGTCGGGATGCTCGCTGAGCAACTCCAGCATGCTCAGTCCACGCTGCAAGGTTCGATTTGCCGCTTCCGCCATGTCACTCCTCCGTTCATCATTATGAACGCTGTTCAAATCCACTCCAAGGATAACACGTAAGCCCTATCATGTCAAGCCTTTTTCGGAGACTTTTTCAATAAAATGGCGTGTTTTCAATGGGAAAATGACATGCCGTTCAGCCAGCGGATTCACAAAATCCTCTTTTTGACATGGGGAGTCTTTCATGCTATAATATTTTACGATTATGCACAACTTTTTGCGCAACGGGGGAGGCATTGCCTGTGATTACAACTATCTGCCTGAATCCGTCCTTTGATAAAACCGTGGAGGTGGATCATCTGATCCCTGGCGGCCTCAATCGCATTCGCGATATGCGGCAGGACATGGGCGGCAAGGGATTGAATGTGGCTACGGCCGCCCATCGGCTGGGGCTGGAGGTGCAATGCCTTGGCTGCATGGGAGAAAACGGCGCGGACAGACTTACCGCTATGATGGAGCGGGAGGGCATCCGCCACGGTTTCCTTCGTGTGCCGGGAGATGTGCGTACCAACACCAAAATCGTCAGCGGTGATGGACAGGGAGTCACGGAACTCAATGAACCTGGCGCGCTGATGGACGATGCCAGTCTGGAAGCTTTTCTGGCCATGGCGAAGGAGCGTGTTCACCCCGGCGATGTCGCGGTGCTCACGGGATCTTTGCCGCCCGGATGCCCTGAAGGTACCTATCGCGAGCTGATGCGCCAGATGTCCGGTGTGCGCTGCCTGCTGGATGCAGAGGGCAGGGAGCTGGCCTTGGGGGTGGAGGCGCATCCGTTCCTCATCAAACCGAACCTTGCGGAACTGCAAAGTACGCTGGGACTGGAACTGCGCACTTTGCGCGCTATCCGGGATGCGGCGCTTATCTTTTTGCACAAAGGTGTGGAAAATGTTGTGGTTTCCATGGGCAGCATGGGCGCCATGTGCGTGTGGGAAGGACATACGCTTTATGCGCCTGCCCTGCGCGTGGAGGCTCGGAGCACCGTTGGCGCGGGCGACGCTATGGTGGCCGGCATTTTGAAGGGACTGAGCGAGGGACAGGATATGGCGCACGCCTTCCGTTACGGCATGGCAGCAGGCGCTGCCAGCGTGATGACGGAAGGCACGCAGCTTCTGCGGCCGGAAGACTTCGAATCTCTGATCAGCCAGGTAAAAGTACAGGAAGTGTGAGCACGTGTTCTGGAAAAGGCAAAAACCTTTTTTGTCCGATGGCGTGGTGGATTTGATTCCGCTTTCCCTTTATCCGCCGGACGAAGCCATGGGCTTTGGTGAAAATTATGATTATATCATTGCACCCCACGGCGTGAAGAAGGAGGCCGGACGTATCAGCCTGCGCCTTGGTGAAAGTGAATGCGTCTACTATTTCGGCCACATCGGCTATCACGTGGATCCGCCGTATCGCGGCAGACATTTTGCCCGGCGGGCCTGCAGGCTGCTCAAGAACGTTATTGAAGCGGCGGGAAAGAGCAGCGTTGTCATCACGGCAGATCCTGACAACATTCCGAGCCGGCGCACCTGCGAAGGTCTTGGGTGTGAAATGGAGAATATCGTGAGCGTGCCGGATCGCATTCAGGAGCGGTGGGAAATCAGCGCTGTCAAATGCCGTTACATCTGGCGGATGAATCCGCCGCAAATGCCTGAATTGCCGGAATGAGCGGCGAGGTTTTCTTTTTGTGAAAATTCGGATAGAATAAAACAAACGGTCAATGTCGGAGGGAAATGCATGGAGCTTGAGGCGTTGGGCGCAAGGATACATTATACGCTGGAAGGGCAGGGCAAACGCCGTGTGGCGCTGCTGCACGGCTGGGGCTGCGAAACAAAGCTGATGCAGCCCATTGCCGATGCGCTTAAGGAAGATATGCAGGTACTCTGTATTGACTTTCCAGGGCATGGCGAATCCTCACGGCCGCCACAGCCCTGGGGCGTACCGGAGTATGCTGCATGCCTGCGCGAGGTGCTGCGGCAGTTGTCCTTTATGCCATGCGCGGTGATTGCCCACTCCTTTGGCGCCCGCGTAGCCATTCAGCTGGCCAGCGAGGAACCGGCGCTGTTCACACGGCTCATTCTCACAGGAGCGGCTGGCATTCGCAAGATGCCAACAGAAGAGGGAAAAAAGCGCGCGGAGCAGTTTAAGCGCCTTAAAAGACTGTGCGAAACGGCAAAAAAGGTGAAAGTTTTCGGTTCTCTGCCGGAAAAAATGGAGGAGAAGCTGCGCAGAAAGTACGGTTCGGCGGATTATAATGCACTGGATGAGGAAATGCGCAAGACCTTTGTGAAGGTCATCAATCTGGACTTGACCGACCGTCTGCCCCTGATCCAGCAGCCAACGCTGCTTCTGTGGGGCGATGCGGATACGGAAACGCCCCTGTGGATGGGAAAAAAGATGGAAGAATTGATTCCTGATGCGGGGCTGGTAGTGCTGGAGGGCGGCACACATTTTGCCTATCTTGAGCAACGCGCACGCTTTTGCGCCATTGCGCGCCATTTCTTGTTGGAGGATTGACGAATGTTTTTTTCTGCTTGGATGGCGACGCTTGGCATGGCGCTGGCCATGGTGCTGGCGGGTCGCAGTCTGGTGCACTTTTTTCAGCTGGAGAGCTATCAGTTTCCCGGCTATTTCCGCACGCTGAGGCGAAACCTGCGCCGTGCGGTGCTGCCGGGATTCATCCTGGCGCTGTGCGGGGCGGTGCTTACGTTTGTGTGTCATCTCCTTTGGCCGGGAATGGACAGCTCCGGCTTTTCACTGGGCGGCCTTGTGTATCTTGCTGGCATGGCCGCATGCGGCTGGGGGCTACGCCGTGGAATGAAAAACGAAAAGGAAAAAAAGCCGCTGGTCATCACGCCGCGGGTCAAACGGCTCTATGGTGTGACTGCAGTGGTGTACACACTGCTTTTATGGGGCGTTTCCGCATGCTTTGGCTGGCGTTGGCTTTGGACACTTGCACTGCTGCTGCCCATGTGGGTGGCGCTGGCAGGGCTTCTGGCATGGCCGATTGAAAAGCTTATCAGCGAGCTGTATTTTCGCGATGCGCAGAGAATTCTCAGGAATCGTCCGGATCTGATCAAAATCGGCATCACCGGCAGCTATGGCAAAACCAGCGTGAAGTTTATCCTGGGCACGCTGCTCAGTGAGAAGTATCAGACGCTCGTTACGCCTTCCAGTTTCAACACGCCGATGGGCGTCACCCGCATTATCCGCACCAAGCTCCAGCCGAGTCATCAGGTGTTTGTGGCGGAAATGGGTGCACGCCACGTGGGCGATATCAAGGAAATGTGTCGCCTGGTGCATCCGACCTACGGTGTGCTGACCTCCGTTGGCCCGCAGCATCTGGATACCTTCAAAACGATTGAACGAATCCGCGATACCAAGTTTGAATTGATGGACGCGCTGCCTGAAAACGGCTGCGGTTTTTTCCCGGACGACGGAGCTATTTGCCGGGAGCTGTATGACCGCATGGGCAAGGAAAAACGCCTGTGCTGCCTGCATTCGGAACGGGATGCGGATGTGTGGGCAGAAGATATTGCGGTGTCGCCGCAGGGCAGCAGCTTCCTGCTGTGCACAAACGACGGGAAAACCCCCTGCACCACAAAACTTCTGGGGGAGCATAACATTCAGAATATTCTGCTGGCGGCAACGGTGTGCTTCCGCCTGGGACTCACTGCGCGGCAGATCAGCCGCGGTATTGCCAAGCTGGAGCCGGTGGAGCATCGCCTTCAGCTGCTGCCTCCGCGGGGCGGCATGAGCATTATTGACGATGCGTTCAACAGCAATCCCCGCGGTGCGGAAGCTGCGCTGCGCGTGCTGGCGGCTTTTCCCGGCCGGCGGATTATCATTACTCCGGGCATGGTGGAACTGGGTGCTGAAGAAGAAGCCTTTAACTACGCGTTTGGGCAGAAGATGGCTTCCTCGGCAGATATTGCGATTCTGGTAGGCGTGCGGCATACCGCGCCTATTGCCAGGGGACTGCGGGAAGGCGGCTTCCCGGAGGAGAACATTCATCCCGTGAACAGCCTCACAGATGCTGCAGCGCTTTTACGCACCCTTGGCCGCAGCGGCGATGTGGCGCTGTTTGAAAACGATTTGCCGGATAACTATACCGAGCAGTAAGGATGGTGGCATTATGAGCAAGACTCAGTTGGGCGTAATCTTCGGCAGCCGCAGCTGCGAGCGTGAGGTGGCCATTATCAGTGCCGTGCAGCTGATGAATGCCGTGGATACAGAAAAGTATGATGTGATTCCTGTTTATATCAGCGAACAGGGCGTGTGGTATACAGGCAATGCGCTGCGAAGGATTGAGACCTTTCAGCATTTCAGCCCGGATCTTCCCGGGGTGGAGCAGGTGGCGCTGGATATGGCGGCCGGCAGCGGTGCGCTGCTTGCCATGCGGCCGGGCAAGGGTCTGTTTGGCCATCCCACGCAGGTGGTAACGGCAAGGCTGGAGGTGTGCGTTATTGTGGTGCACGGCCTCCATGGTGAGGATGGTACCCTGCAGGGCATGCTGGAGCTGGCCAACCTGCCCTATACCTCCACGGGGGTGGCAGGCAGCGCCATCGGCATGGACAAAATCATGATGAAGCAGTTCTTCCGCGGCGCGGATCTGCCGGTGCTGCCGGGCACGTGGTATACCCGCTCCCGCTGGGAGAAAGAACGCGCGGCTGTACTGGATGATGTGGAAAAACAGTTGGGTTATCCTGTGTTTGTCAAACCGGCAAATCTTGGCTCCTCCATTGGCGTCAGCCGTGCGGACGATCGGGAGGGACTTGCGGATTCCCTTGATCTTGCCTTTGACTATGATCGCCGGGTGCTGGTGGAAAAAGGACTTGATAAGCCGCTGGAGCTGAACTGCTCCGTGCTTGGCTATGACGCCGATGTGCAGGCTTCGCCCATTGAGATGCCGGTGGTTTGCGATGGGGACAACATGCTGGACTTCTACGAAAAATATCTGCGCAGCGGCGGCAGTAAGGGCATGGCAAGCCTTCAGCGCCTGCTGCCGGCACCGATCGAGGATAGCCTGCGCGATGAAATCCAGCGCCTGTCCTGCGACATTTTCCGCATGCTGGATTGCAAGGGCGTTGTTCGCATTGACTACATGTTCGACCGTGCGAGCGGGAAGCTGTTTATCACGGAAATCAACACCATTCCGGGCTCGCTGGCGTTCTACCTATGGGAGAATGCGGGGGTGAAATATGCCCGGCTGATTGATAAAATGGTGGAGTGCGCCCGCCGCGCCCATGAGGATAAAAACCTGCGCAACTATGCGTTTACCTCCAATATTCTTTCCAGCGTGTCGCTAGGCGGCGTGAAAGGTGCAAAGGGCACCAAGGGTGCGAAAGGCGGTAAGCTGTGACCGGGCGCAGGCCAGGCGCTGACGGCAACCGGAACACCTATCGCCGTCCGCGGGAGCTGCCGTCTTCCTATCCGGCCGGGTATGAACCATGGCAGACGGCTCCTGCACGCTATGATCAGGGCGATGACCGCCACAGCAGCCGTGATGTGGAGGCATCCGGCACGTTTTCACCTTATGGCCGCGGGGCGGACTGGCAGGATGCGTATCCTGTTTCCCCTTGGCAGCAGGAGGAAAACTACCCGCCTTACGAGACCGGCGCGCCTGAAGACAATGCAGAGTTTTCTCCCATGGAGGATACGCAGGCGTATGAAGCGTGGGATAACGGCGCGGACGAGAGCACCTGGGACGATGTGCCGCCGATTATTGCCACCAACGGCACCGTGAAGCTGACCTGCACCCTTGCCGCCATGCTCAGTCCTTTTGCACTGTTTTTGTGCTTTGAGGAAAAGCGCAGCAACGCCGTGCGGCATTTTGCCCGGCAAAGCGCGGGGCTTGGCTGCGTGCATGTTGCGCTGGGGCTTGTGCTGTTCATCATCGGTTCGCTGCTGGGCGGGGTGCCGTTCCTGGGGCTGCTCACGAACGCCGTGTGCTGGCTGTGCTACATCATGGTGGCAATGGTCACACTTTTTTTCCGTGTGCGGATGATGAAATACGCGTGGCGCGGCTGGCGATACACCCTGCCTGTAATCGGCCGCCGGCTGGAGAAGCTGCGCTGATGCTATACAACGCTGACGCTACACAATGAGGAAGGAGTGAATGTATGCACCTTGAGGACATACGCTCTCCGCAGGATATAAAAAATCTGAGCTATCCGGAGCTCAATGATCTGGCGCTGGAGATTCGACAGGAACTGATTGCAACGGTTGCCAGGCGCGGCGGCCATCTGGCGTCCAACCTGGGCGTGGTGGAGCTGACCATGGCGCTGCACCGTGTGTTTGACACCCCGCAGGATAAGCTTGTGTTTGACGTTGGCCATCAAAGCTATGTGCATAAGCTGCTTACCGGGCGTTACGGCCGCTTTCATACCCTGCGTGGCTTTGGCGGACTCAGCGGCTTTCCCAAACGGCAGGAGAGCGAGTATGACGTGTTTGAAACAGGGCATGCATCCACGGCCATCTCCGCCGCGCTTGGGCTTGCGCGCGCCAGAGATTATCTGGGACAGAAGCACCATGTTGTCGCAGTGGTGGGCGATGGTGCGCTCACCGGCGGCATGTGCTACGAAGCGCTCAATGATGCTGGCAATGCGGGCACACGCCTGATTGTTATCCTCAATGATAATGAAATGTCCATTGCGCCCAACGTTGGCGCACTGTCCCGGCATTTGACGGATATCCGCATCAGCAAAGGATGGACGAGCGCCAAGAACAACGTTAAACGCAGGCTGGAAAAGCTTCCTGTGATCTATCGCATAGCCAAATGGACCAAGGATACCGTCAAATCCTTTTTTGTGGACGAGGGCTTCTTCAGCGCTTTGGGTTTTCACTATTTCGGCCCTATCAGCGGACACGATCTGCAAAGCTTGGAGCATACCCTGAACCTTGCCAAGGATTATGACGAGCCGGTGGTTATCCACGTGCTTACACGCAAGGGCTATGGCTATGACAAGGCGGAGGAAAAACCGGAGACATTCCATGGCACCCCGCCGTTTTATGTGGAAACGGGCGATGTGCGCAAGGTCAGCGCGCTGCCGTCCTTTGGCAAGGTCATGGCTGGGGAGCTGACGGAGCTGGCGCGCCGCGATGAACGCATTGTGGCCATCACGGCGGCAATGCCTTCGGGCACGGGACTGAACGTGATGGCGCAGGTTTTCCCGAAGCGTGTGCTGGATGTGGGCATTGCCGAGGAGCATGCTGTCACCATGGCTGCCGGCATGGCTACCGGCGGCATGAAGCCCTACTTTGCCGTATACGCCTCCTTTTTCCAGCGTTCGTTTGATCAGGTGATTCACGATGTGTGCATGCAGCGCCTGCCGGTCACCTTTATGCTGGATCGCGCGGGTCTGGTGGGCGAGGATGGCGCAACGCATCATGGCGTCTATGATCTGGCAAGCCTGCTGCCTATTCCCAATATGACGGTGCTTGCGCCGCGGGATTTGGGCGAAGTGCGCGCAATGGTTCGCTTTTCTGCAACCTTTAACGCCCCCCTGGCCATTCGCTATGGCCGGGAGAGCATTGACCTGTCGGCCAATTATCCCATGGGGGAATTTCACCTCGGCCAATGGGAGCTGATGGAAGACGGCGGCGATTGCGCAATCCTTGCTATCGGCTCCATGGTGCGGGAGGCACTGGAAGTGCGGGAGCTTTTGCAGAAACGGCATATCCATGCAGCGGTGGTCAATTGCTCCACGGTGAAACCGATGGACGAAGAAATGCTCCGCGGCCTGTCCGATCGTCCGCTCATCACAATGGAGGAGCATGTGCTGACCGGCGGATTTGGCAGTGCGGTGTCTACTTTTTGCGTGGGTGAGGAGTTGCCTGGTCCCATAGCGTCCTTCGGCATTCCGGATACGTTTGTGCAGCATGGCCGGCGTGAGCAGTTGATGAAATACCTGGGGCTTACCCCGCGGCAGATGACCCAGCGCATTACCATTTTGCTGGAAGAGAGAGGAAAACAATGAGCGATAAGCAGCGCGCCGATGTGGCACTGGTTTCCCGTGGCCTGTGTGAGAGCCGCGAAAAGGCGCAGGCCTGCATCATGGCTGGGCAGGCGTATGTGGGCGAGCGGAAAATTTTGAAGGCTTCCGAGCCTGTGAAGCCGGAGGATGAGCTCATTCTTCGCGGCCCGGCGCATCCCTATGCCAGCCGTGGCGGATTGAAGCTGGAAAAGGCCATCGCCTCCTTCCACGCCGATGTGCGAGGCAAGGTGTGCATGGATATCGGCGCGGCTACCGGCGGCTTTACTGATGTGCTGCTGCGCAACGGCGCGGCTCATGTGTACGCCATTGACGTGGGCTACGGCCAGTTTGACTGGAAGCTGCGCAATGATGAGCGTGTTACCCTTATGGAACGCACCAATGCCCGGCATTTGACCCCGGATATGGTACCTTTGCATCCGATCGTTACGGTGATGGATGTGTCTTTCATCTCCATCAAACTCATTTTGCCGGTGGCTGCGTCCATCATGGGGGATGAAGGATGCTTTTATACCCTCATCAAGCCGCAGTTTGAAGTGGGAAAGGATCGCGTCGGTAAAAAAGGCGTTGTGCGCGAGGCTGCACTCCACATCGAGGTGCTGGAGGACATCGTTGCCTTTGCGCCCACCTTTGGCTGGCAGGTGCAGGCGCTGGATTATTCGCCCATCACCGGCCCGGAAGGAAATATCGAATTTTTGGCCAAGATCACAGCGCCTACCCAGGCAGAGGAAATCTTAAATCATGACAGGATCCGCGCTTTGGTGGAGCGCGCGCATGAGGCCATGCGAAAGTGATGCCCTGGGAAATGAATTTTTGTATATACTTGCATGAATATGCATTTTGTGCTATACTAGTCCCATTGGCGCAAATGCGCGCATGAATGGGAGGAAAAACCGAATGAAAACGGTTCGTCAGGTTGCTATTTTGGACATTATTGAAAAGCAGAATGTAGAAACGCAGGAGGATCTGGCTGAGGAGCTGCGGCGGCGGGGTATCCGTGTCACCCAGGCAACGGTATCCAGGGATATCAAGGAGCTGCGGCTGCTGAAGGTGCTCACGCCCAGCGGCGCGTATAAATACGCCACAGCGGATAAGGCGGAGAATGGCCTGAACGACCGGTTTGTGCGCATGCTTGCCGAATCCGTGCTGTCGGTGACAAGCGCCAACAATCTCATTGTGGTCAAGACCCTCAGCGGCAGCGCCAATGTGGCGGCGGAAGCGCTGGACAGCATGCACTGGCCGGAGCTTTTGGGCACGCTGGCGGGCGATAATACGATTTTGCTTATCATCCGTTCCAATGAGGAGGTGCCGATGGTCATCTCCCGCATTCAGGAAATGATGAAGTAAAGGATTCGGTATTGAGGGAGGAACGGCATGATCCTTGCACTGAGAATGCGCAACCTTGCGCTCATCGAATCGCTGACGATGGAGTTTCACAGCGGTATGCACGTGATGACCGGTGAAACTGGCGCGGGCAAATCCATCGTGGTGGACGCGGTGAATCTTGTGCTGGGCGGCCGCGCGGATCGGGAACTGATCCGCACGGGCACCGAAAAGGCGTGGGTGGAGGCGGAATTTGACGTTTCCGATGCGCCGGAAGTGCAGCAGCTTCTTGCCGGGCAGGAGCTCAGCGCAGAAGGAAATGTGGTGACCCTCTATCGGGAAATCAGCCGCGGCGGGCGCAATTTGTGCAGGGTGTGCGGGGTCACCATGCCTTTGGGGTTCCTTCGGCAGGTGGCAGCATTGCTCATGGATGTGCACGGTCAGCATGAGCATCAGTTCTTAATGGATCCTGCCATGCATCTGGCTTTCCTTGACCGGGCGGGAGACGCGGCGCACCAGGCGCTGCTTTCTCAGGTGGCCGTGGCGCAGGAGGCGTTTCTGGCCAACCACAGGAGATATGCCCGCCTTGTGCGGGAAAACGAACAGAAGCATTACCGCATGGCTGAACTGAAACAATCGCTGGAAGAGCTGACCAAGGCACGGCTGAAGCCCGGCGAGGAGGAAGCCCTTACCCGGGAGCGCGATCGCTATCGCCATGCAGAGAAGATTGTTTCCGCTGTGCAGGAGGCTTATGGCGCTATTGCAGCAGGGGAAGACGCCGAGTCCGTGCTGACAAGGCTGAAGACAGCATCGGACGCGCTTCGCGGCCTTGGCACGTTGGGGGAGCCCTATGCTTCTCTGGCTTCCCGATGCGAAAGCGCTTATTATGAGCTGCAGGAAGTCGGCTACGAGCTGGCCGGAATGATGGAAAGCGGGGCGTTTGATCCGCGCCGTGCCGAGCAGGTGGAAAACCGGCTGGATTTGCTTCGCCGACTGGAACGCAAATATGGCCAGAATGTGGCGGAAGTACTGGAAACGCAGGAAAAGCTTCAGCAGGAATATGACCGCTTTACGGCCATGGACGATCAGGTGGTGCAAATGGCACGTGAGCACAAGCAGCTGCTCACGGAATATCGAACGCTTGCCCGCCGCCTGACGGAGAAACGTCACACCCTGGCGGCTGCCTTTGAACAAAAGATGATGGCGCAGCTGCGGGATCTTGGCATGGAGAAAACGGTATTTGCCGTTTCCTTTGCCGCGCCTGCGCAGGGAAAGCAGCCCATGCCGCAGCCAACAGGTGATGATCAGGTGGAATTCATGATTTCCCCCAACCCCGGCGAACCGCTCAAACCACTTTCGAAGATTGCTTCCGGCGGCGAGCTGTCCCGGCTGATGCTGGCCATCAAATCCCTGGAAGCGGAGCACGACGGCGTTGGATGCATGGTGTTTGATGAAATTGACACGGGCATCAGTGGACGCATGGCACAAGTGGTGGCGGAAAAGATGGCGCACATTGCCCGCAGTCGTCAGGTTATTTGTGTGACGCATCTGCCGCAGATTGCCGCTATGGCCGATCACCAGTTTCTGGTGGAAAAATGCGTGGAGGATGGGCGTACCAACACGCACGTGCGCATGCTGGAACCGGTGGAACGTGTGCGCGAAATTGCACGCATGCTTGGCGGCGGGGAAGATACCATTGCGTCCGCAGAGAGCCATGCCGCCACCATGTTGGAAAACGCAGAAAAACTGAAACAAACGCAGCAAAAATGATGCCGCACAGCTGTCCGAAAAGGCGATTGCAACTGCAGGACAGCTGTTTTTTTCAGCGAAAAAGGAGGGATAAGCCATGCAAAAAGTTGTGATTCTTGGCTGCCCGGGCAGCGGAAAAAGCACTTTTGCCCGCAAACTGCATGACAAAACAGGCCTGCCGCTGGTGCATCTGGATCGAATCTGGTGGCGTGCGGATCACACGCATATCACACGCGAAGCGTTTGATGCGGAACTGGAACGCGTTCTGCAAACCGATGCATGGATTCTGGACGGTCATTACAGGCGGACGATCGAAAGACGGCTCCAGGCCTGCGATACGGTGTTTGTGCTTGACTATGGGGCGGAAGTGTGCATGGCGGGCACACATGCCAGAATCGGAACACCTCGACCGGATATGCCATGGGTGGAGGAGAAACTGGACCCGGAGCTGGCAGCTTTTGTGCAGCGCTATAACACGGAGGAGCGTCCGCGCTTGATGGAACTTCTGCAGCAATACAGGGAAGTGGAACAACACGTTTTTCATACCCGGGTGGAGTGCGAAGCGTGGCTGAGTACGTTTTCAAAGAGATAAAAGCCTGCGTGCGTGAGACGTTATGTTGGACGACAGGCGGGGTTCGGAGAAGAAAACGGATGCAAATTTTGCTGCAAACAGCCGCTGCAAGGGTGAAAAAACGCGGAAAAAATTGATTTCATAAAAAATAGGCTGTACGAAACCCGTGGTGTTATGCTATAATAAGTTTGTGTGAATTTTCCTGATACAACAATCAGGTGCTTTGTCATGCAAAGCTTGGAAGGGGGACCTTTGTCCGTGTTTGAATCGCGTCTGTTTCCCGGCGGGATCCATCCGCATGAGGGAGAAAACGGCAAGGCGGTCAACGGCGGAAACGCCATTGTTGAGCTGTCCGCGCCGCCGCGGGTTGTCATCCCGCTGTCACAGCACATCGGTGCGCCCGCAAAGGCGCTGGTAAAGAAGGGCGATCATGTCAAGATCGGCCAGTTGATCGGCGAAGCGGGCGGCTTTGTGTCCGCACCGGTGCATGCTTCTGTGTCCGGCACGGTAGTGGCTGTGCAAAGCTGCGTGCTGGCCAATGGCGGCGAATCCTTGGCAGTTGTGATTGATAACGATTATCAGGAGGAGTGGGTGGAGCTGACACCCAACGACCATCCTGAAACCATCACCGGTCCGGAACTGGCACAGATTGTGCGCGATGCCGGCATTGTCGGCATGGGCGGCGCAACCTTTCCCACGGCGGTGAAACTTTCTCCAGCCAAGGGTAAGACCATTGAGAAGCTGATCATCAACGGCGCGGAGTGCGAACCGTATTTGACGGCTGACCACCGGCTGATGCTGGAAAAGACGGCTGAAATCATTGACGGGCTGCACCTGATGATGTTGGCGCTGGATGTGAAGGAAGCCGTTATCGGTGTGGAAAACAATAAGCCTGACGCCATTGCAGCACTGCGGAGCGCCGCAACAGGGGTAGACGGCATCACGGTGAAGGCGCTGCCAGTGCGCTATCCCCAGGGTGGTGAAAAGCAGCTGGTGTATGCCATCACCAAGCGCAAGGTGCCCTGCGGCGGCCTGCCGCTGGATGTTGGCTGTGTGGTGTGCAACGTTGGCACGGTGTATGCCATTGATCAGGCCATTCGCAAGGGCATGCCGCTCATTCAGCGCGTGACAACGGTAGGCGGCCTGGTGAACAATCCAGGCAACTTCCTGGTGCGCGTCGGCACGCCTGTGGAAGCGTTGATTGAAGCCTGCGGCGGCATGAAAGCCGGGGTGCATCAGTTTATCTACGGCGGTCCGATGATGGGTATGGCAATCAGCCGCACGGATATCCCCGTGACGAAGGGCTGCTCCGGCATTCTGTGCCTGGGCGAGGAAGCCAAGGAACCGCTGGAGAGTGCCTGCATCCGCTGCGGCCGGTGCCTGCGCGCCTGCCCCATGACGCTGACGCCTGCCCGCATTGATGCGGCCATCCGCAACGGTAACTATGAGGCGGCGGAAAAATTTGGTGTACTGAACTGCATCGAGTGCGGCGCATGCACGTTTGTGTGCCCTGCCAAGCGCTGCCTAACCCAGTCCTGCCGCATGGGCAAGAAGGTTATCACCACGCGCCGCAAGCAGGCGCAGGCCAAGGCACAGGCTGAGGCCAAGAAGGCTGAAGCCGAGGCTGCCAAGCAGGCCGAAGCGAAGAAGGAGGGTTGACGAAATGCAGAAGAATCTTGCAGTTTCCTCCTCGCCGCATCTGCGTGCAAACGCATCGACGAGGCGTATTATGCAGGATGTTTGCATTGCCCTGGCCCCCGCCGGGATTGCAAGCATCGTGCTGTTTGGCTGGAATGCCGCCATGCTCATTGCCGTGTCTGTGATTACGGCAGTGCTGGCTGAATTCCTTTATGAAAAGCTGACGCATCAAAAGTCCACCATTGGTGATTGGAGCGCTGTGGTGACGGGACTTTTGCTGGCCTATAACCTGCCGGCGACCGCGCCGTGGTGGATTGCCATGGTGGGCAGCCTGCTGGCCATTGTGCTGGTGAAGCAGATTTTCGGCGGCATCGGCAGCAACTTCATGAACCCTGCGCTGGCTGCGCGTGCCATCCTGTTCATCAGCTGGAGCAGCATCATGGCGAGCTACCCGGCCACCCGCTTTATGGCGGACGCC
This sequence comes from uncultured Clostridia bacterium, assembly GCA_934647165.1. Classification (GTDB taxonomy): domain Bacteria; phylum Bacillota; class Clostridia; order Christensenellales; family Aristaeellaceae; genus CAKUFA01. Next base: position 82,890 of record CAKUFA010000003.1, read on the forward strand.
ACCTCCTCCGCCACGCCCCTGGCTGCACTGGGCACTGGCTCCGTGGAGGGTGTGAGTCTGTGGAACCTGATGATTGGCAACTGCGGCGGCGTGCTGGGCGAAACCTGCAAGCTGGCGATTCTGGCCGGCGGCGCATATCTGCTGGTGCGTCGTGTGATTGACTGGCGCATTCCCGCCACGTTCATTGCAACGGTGTTTGTGTGCTATTTGATTAAGGATGGCGCGCAGGCAGCGCTGTATCAGATTTTTGCAGGTGGCCTGATGCTAGGCGCGTTCTTCATGGCGACGGACTATGCCACCAGCCCGACGACCAATGTTGGCAAGATCATCATGGGTGTGGGCTGTGGCCTGCTGCTGTTCGTGATTCGCGCATATGCCTCTTATCCGGAAGGGTGCAGCTTTGCCATCCTGTTCATGAACGTTGTGACCCCCACCATCGACAAGTTTACCATGCCCAAACCCTTTGGGGAGGTGAAGAAGCGTGGCTAATGAAAAGAAGAACGGCTTCTTCAAGGTTTTCTTGAACGGCCTGATTACCGAGAATCCTACCTTTGTGCTGATGCTTGGCATGTGCCCGACCCTGGGCATTACCACGGCTGCTTCCAGCGGCATTGGCATGGGTCTTGCCACAACGGCAGTGCTGGTGTGCTCGAACCTGTTCATTTCCCTTTTGCGCAATGTCATTTCCGACAAAATTCGCATTCCCGCCTTCGTGGTGGTAATCGCTTCTTTTGTGAGCATTGTGGAAATGCTGCTTAAGGCGTATCTGCCGGAATTGAGCCAGACGCTGGGCGTATACATTCCGCTGATTGTGGTGAATTGTATCATCTTTGCACGTGCAGAATCGTTCGCGTTCAAGAATCCGCCGCTGCTGTCCCTTGCGGATGGTTTGGGCATGGGTCTTGGCTTCACCTTTGCAATCACGCTTCTGAGCTGCATTCGTGAGCTGCTGGGCAGCGGCACCATCTTTGGAGCTCAGATCATGCCTGCAAGCTATCAGCCCATGGAAATCATGCTGAAGGTACCCGGCGGCTTTATCACCCTGGGTCTGCTGCTGGTGCTGGTGAATGCCATTACCAAGGCCGTGAAGACGAAGAATGCGGCGAGAAAGGAGAAGCTGGCATGAACACCTATTTGACAATCCTCGTCGGCTCCCTCCTGGTGAACAACTATGTGATGAACAAGTTCCTTGGCATCTGCGCGTTCCTGGGTGTGTCCAAGAAGACGGACACCGCCTTTGGCATGGGCATGGCGGTGACGTTTGTGATGACGCTGGCCTCCCTGATGACATGGCTGGTGGAGCATTTCCTGCTGGTGCCGCTGGATCTGATGTATATGCGTACAATTGCCTTCATCCTGGTCATTGCCGTGTTGGTGCAGGTGGTGGAGATGGGCCTGAAGAAGTACAGCTACTCGCTGTATCAGGCGCTGGGCGTATATCTGCCGCTGATTACCACCAACTGCGCTGTGCTGGGTGTTGCTGTGCTGAACTCTGACAGCGGCTATGGTCTGATGGAAAGCGTTGTGAGCGGCTGCAGTGCTGCCCTGGGCTTCACCCTGGCGATTGTGCTGTTTGCCGGTATCCGTGAGCGCCTTGCCAACAGCCGCATGCCCAAGTGGATGGACGGTTTCCCGGGCGCGCTGATTACGGCGGGCTTGATGGCAGTGGCCTTCTCCGGCTTCGGCGGGCTGATCAAGTAAGGGGGACGTTGAATGGAAATTTTGTATGCGGCCCTTGTGCTTGGCGGCATGGGGCTTTTGTTTGGCGCACTGTTGACGGTGGCTTCGAAGGTGTTTGCAGTACCGTCCAACCCGCAGCGTGACGCGGTGCGCGAAGTGCTGCCGGGCGCAAATTGCGGCGGCTGCGGCTATCCGGGCTGCGACGGCTGCGCGGATGCGATTGCTTCTGGCAAAGCGCCGGTGAGCGCATGCCCTGTGGGCGGTGCGGACGTTGCGGCCAAGGTGGCCAAAATTATGGGTGTGGAGCCTGAAGTAAGCAGCGTGAAGAAGGTTGCTACGGTGCTGTGCCAGGGCGACATTGAACGCTGCGGTAACAAGTTCAACTACACGGGCATCCAGGATTGTGTGGCGGCAACGCTGGTGAGCGATGGCAACCGCATGTGCAAGTATGCCTGCCTTGGCCTTGGCACGTGCGTGCGCGCCTGCCCGTTTGACGCGATCCACATTGATGAGCACAAGAAGATTGCCGTTGTGGATGAGGATAAGTGCCAGAGCTGCGGCAAGTGTGTGGCGGCATGCCCCAAGAATGTGTTGGAATTGCTGCCTGTGAAGCAGCCGGTGCAGCTTTTGTGCCGTGCTGCGGAGCGCGGCAAGCTGGTGTCCGACAATTGCAAGATTGGCTGCATTGGCTGCACACGCTGCGAAAAAGCATGCAAGTTTGGTGCAATCACGATGGTGAACAACCTGCCGGTGATTGACCGTGAAAAGTGCCGCGGCTGCATGATGTGCGCGGAAGCCTGCCCCACGGGTGCACTGACGGCTAACTGGGATATTCGTAAAATTGCGGAAATTGACAAACGAACCTGCATCGGCTGCGGCATGTGCAAGCGTACTTGCCAGTTTGAGGCTGTGGCGGGCGAAATGCGTCATCCCCACGACATTACCGATGCATGCACCGGCTGCGGCGCCTGCGCGGAAAAGTGCCCCAAGAAGTGCATTACCATGAAGGTGCGCGACCATGTGCGCGATGCAAATGCCAAGGTGGGCACCACACCGGAAAAGGTGCTGGAAGCAACGGAACCCCAGTAAGACGACTGATGCGAAAGAAGAGAGGGTCTGCCAGGTGGCAGACTCTTTCTTTTTATGCAACAAAGAAAGGAAAAACACGCATACGCGAGTGCACAAAAAATGGGGAAAGCGGTTTTACACTGCAAAGAGATTAAAAATGCAGAAAAAGAACGAAATTTTTTGAAACAAGGGAGAAAGGTACGTTAACCATCTTGCAAAAATGAGAAAAAAATTGTATAATTCTATGGATATGTGAAGGATATGCCATGCGGCAACAGAGCCGCACCGGACATATCCGGCAGGATTGTCCTGCAAAACGGAACAAGGAGGAGTTTTCCAATGGAGAAGAAGTACGTGTACCTCTTCAAGGAAGGCAACGCCAACATGCGCGAGCTGCTGGGCGGCAAGGGCGCAAACCTGGCGGAAATGACCAACATTGGTCTGCCGGTGCCTCAGGGCTTCACCATTTCCACGGAAGCCTGCACCCGTTACTACACCGATGGCAAGAAGATTGCTTCCGACATTGAGGAGCAGATCTACGCTGCGCTGGCTAAGACGGAAGAGATCGTCGGCAAGAAGTTTGGCGACGAGAACGATCCCTGGCTGGTGTCTGTGCGCTCCGGCGCGCGTGCATCCATGCCTGGCATGATGGATACCATCCTGAACCTGGGCCTGAACGATGTGTCCGTAAAGGGTCTGGCTAAGCTGACCAACAACGAGCATTTTGCCTACGATGCATATCGCCGCTTTATCGCCATGTTCTCCGACGTTGTGATGGAGATCAAGAAGAGCAAGTTCGAAGATGTGCTGGACGAGTTCAAGGAAAAGCGTGGCGTGAAGTTCGACCGCGACCTGACTGCGGACGATCTGAAGGAAGTTGTGAACCGCTTCAAGGCCATCTACAAGGCGGAGAAGGGTGTGGAATTCCCGCAGGATCCCAAGGAGCAGCTGATGGAAGCCATCAAGGCTGTGTTCCGCTCCTGGGATAACCCCCGCGCTATTTACTATCGCCGCATGAACGATATCCCCGGCGACTGGGGCACTGCTGTGAACGTGCAGTCCATGGTGTTCGGCAACATGGGCGAAACCTCCGGCACGGGCGTTGCGTTTACCCGTAACCCCTCCACGGGCGAGAAGAAGCTGTATGGCGAGTACCTGCTGAATGCGCAGGGCGAGGACGTGGTGGCCGGTATTCGTACCCCCCAGCCCATCTCCCAGCTGCATGAGCAGATGCCTGAAGTGTACGACCAGTTTGTGGCCATCGCCAAGACGCTGGAAGATCACTATCGCGACATGCAGGACATGGAGTACACCATTGAGCGTGGCAAGCTGTACATGCTGCAGACCCGCAACGGCAAGCGTACCGCTCAGGCTGCGCTGAAGATCGCCGTTGATCTGGTGGACGAAGGTGTGCTGAGCGAAGAAGAAGCTGTGCTGAAAGTGGAGCCCAAGCAGCTGGACAGCCTGCTGCACCCCAACTTTGACGCTACCGCCATCAAGAAGGCGCCCGTTATCGCCAAGGGTCTGCCGGCTTCCCCCGGCGCAGGTGCTGGCGCGATCTACTTCACGGCTGACGCTGCTGCGGAGCATGGCAAGAACAAGGAAAAGGTCATTCTGGTTCGCAAGGAGACCACCCCTGAGGATATCGAGGGCATGGACTACTCCCAGGCGATCCTGACGGCCTTTGGCGGCATGACCTCTCACGCGGCTGTGGTTGCCCGTGGCATGGGTCGTGCAGCAGTTGTGGGCTGCGGTGATCTGAAATTTGACGAGGCCAACAACACGGTGACCATCGCTGGAAAAGTGTACCACGAGGGTGACTACATCTCCGTGGATGGCTCTACCGGCAATGTGTACGACGGTCTGATCCCCACGGTGGAAGCTTCCATTTCCGGCGACTTTGCGCGCTTCATGGGCTGGGCTGACAAGGCTCGCAAGCTGCATGTGCGCACCAATGCCGACACGCCCCGTGACACCAAGCAGGCAGTTGCGTTCGGTGCTGAAGGCATCGGCCTGTGCCGCACGGAGCACATGTTCTTCGAAGCAAGCCGTATTGCTGCTGTGCGTGAGATGATCCTGGCTGATACCAAGGAACAGCGTGAGCATGCGTTGGCAAAGATCCTGCCCATGCAGCAGGGTGACTTCGAGGCCATGTATAAGGCACTGGAAGGCCGTCCCATGACCGTTCGTTATCTGGATCCGCCGCTCCACGAGTTTGTGCCCCATCTGGACATGACCGAGGAGATCGAGGAGCTGGCCAAGAACCTGGGCCGCACGGTGGAAGAAGTTAAGCAGAAGATCAACGCGCTGCATGAGTCCAACCCCATGATGGGTCATCGTGGCTGCCGTCTGGCTGTGACCTATCCCGAAATCGCCGAGATGCAGACCCGCGCCGTGCTGCAGGCTGCCATCAATGTGAAGAAGGAATGCGGCTATGACATTGTGCCCGAGATCATGATTCCGCTGGTTGGCTCCAAGAAGGAACTGGCCTTTGTGAAGACCATCGTGGACGAGACCGCCAAGAAGGTCTTTGAAGAGCAGGGGATGACCCTGAACTATCACGTTGGCACGATGATCGAGATCCCGCGCGCGGCTGTGACCGCCGACGAGATTGCCGAGGAAGCCGAGTTCTTCTCCTTCGGCACCAACGACTTGACCCAGATGACCTTCGGCTTCTCTCGTGACGATGCCGGCAAGTTCCTGGGTGCTTACTACGATAACAAGATTTTCGAAAGCGATCCCTTTGCTCGTCTGGATACGGATGGCGTGGGCAAGCTGGTCGAAATGGCTGCTAAGCTGGGTCGTCAGACCCGCCCGGACATCAAGCTGGGCATCTGCGGCGAGCACGGCGGCGATCCGAGCTCCATCATGTTCTGCCATAAGGTTGGCCTGAACTATGTGAGCTGCTCTCCCTTCCGTGTGCCGATTGCGCGTTTGGCTGCTGCCCACGCTGCGATCCTGGAGAAGATGGGCAAGTAATTCCCATGGTTTTGCGGCTCCCCCTGCAAAGGAGGAGCCGTTTTTTATATGGAATGCAACGAAAAAAGCCACTTCCGACATGTCATCGAAAGCGGCTTTGAGGGGTGGATTACTTTTGCTTGAGGCCAACGGTGGAAAGGAATTTCTCCATCCCTTGCAGGCCAACTGCATCAAGCTTGTAAACGCCAGCATCAGCCAGCACTTGCGCGCAAACCTTGGCCACTTCAAGCTTCAGCAGCGCTGCGGCATCCTCGTGGGTTGCACACAGTCCATTTGCCTGAACGATGCTCTCAATCCACGGGAAATGCTTGTAGCTGGGATCGTTTTCATCGGGGCAGGAAAGAGACTTTTCACCTGTCATATAATCTTCAAGCAGCTTTAGTTCCGTCTTTAGCCGTCCGGGGAGGATAAAGAGACCCATCACTTCAATCAGGCCGATATTCTCCTTTTTGATGTGGTGCAGAGGTGCATGGGGGTGAAAAATGCCCAGCGGATGTTCATCACTCGTGCGGTTATTGCGCAGCACAAGCAGCAGGCGATAGTGGTTGTCTATTTTGCGCAGGATGGGGGTGATGGTGTTATGCGGAGTGCCATCCGTTGCAGCGAGAATATCGCACGCAGGGTCGCTGTAGCCGCGCCAGGCTTGCAGCACCTTGTTCGCCAAGTCAATCAATGATTCAGGTTCTGTTCCTTCAAGGCAAAGGGTGGACAACGGCCAGTCCAGGATAGAAGCAGTGACGCCGTCCACGGGGGAGAGCAAGTGCGCACGTACACCGGCTTTATCCATAGGGAAGGTGTAGCGACCGCCCTGGAAATGATCGTGATTGAGAATGGAACCACCAACGATGGGCAAATCAGCATTGCTGCCAAGGAAATAATGCGGCAGCTGCTCTACAAAGGAGAACAGGCGGCGGAATGTGCCGCGATCAATCTTCATGGGCGTATGGTTGCCATTAAGTACAATGCAGTGTTCCGGGTAGTAGGCATAGGGGGAGTACTGCATATACCACTGCGTGCCATCCAGGGTCAGGGGAACGATGCGGTGGTTCTGCCTTGCCGGGAAGTTGCTCCGCCCTGCATAGCCGGGGTTTTCCACGCACAGCATACATTTGGGATATCCAACGCTGGGGGCGTTCTTCAGTTTAGCGATTTCCTTGGGGTCTTTTTCCGGCTTGCTCAGGTTGATGGTGATTTCCAATTCACCACAAGGGCTGTCGGCAAAGTACCGCACATTTTGGGCAATGGCATTCACTTTGATGTAATCGCATGCCCGACACATGTCATAAAAATAATCTGTGGCTTCCTCAGCGTTTCCTGCATGCAGACTATGCAGGAAACGCTCCCGAACTTCGCGTGGGGATGGCGTTAAAAGACCCATGACTCGGGCGGTGAACAGATCCTTTTCATACTGCATGCCACCGATAAGTCCCTCTTCCTGTGCCAATTCACACAGGCGGTCAAGCAGTGTGGTAGCGGTTTCTTCGCCCAAATCATCGCCTTGCACATCGGCAGGAGCGTCCAGCTGCATTACGTCCAGCAGCAGGTTGCGGTAATACGGCAGATCCACCTGCTCGATTAATCCGCGGCGCTGGGCGTATTTTAGCAGGGACTCCAATGTTTCTGTCACCTTTTCGGATCGGTTCATGCTTTTCTCCGCCTTTCCTTGTTTGTTTACCTGCCTGATATATTAAGCAGAAACCGTGTGCTCACTGTTGCCTTTTGCCGAAAGTTCGCCGCGCTGACCGTTGATTTCCTCCGGCTCCTTGAAGGAGGGAAGCAGGTGATGCATGCATGCTTTCATATCCCCATGCTGATCCAGGCAGGCTTGCAGCTCATCCAGCATAGCCTCTACCTGCGCCCAATCCACCTGCTCAGGCTTAGCAATAAATATCTTTTCCTTGTTGGTGGCTGTGGAGTTTTCCTCATCTCTCAGAAGTTCTTCATAAAGCTTTTCTCCAGGGCGAAGACCGGTATACACAATTTCCACCGGAGGTGCGGCTGGGTCAGCGTAAAGCTGAATCATGCGTTCCGCCAATTCACGGATTTTGACCGGTTTTCCCATGTCCAACACAAACAGTTCGCCGCCCTTGGCAATGGATGCTGCTTGAAGCACCAGGCTTGCTGCTTCCGGAATGGTCATGAAGTAGCGGATGATGTCCGGATGCGTCAGCGTTACCGGGCCGCCGGCGCGAATCTGCCGTTCAAATAGCGGTACAACGCTGCCGTGCGAGCCAAGCACATTGCCAAACCGAACCGCTGTGAATTGTGTTTTGCCCTGCTTTTGCAGTGCTTCAATCACAATTTCCGCCATCCGCTTGGAGGCGCCCATGACGTTGGTGGGGTTCACGGCCTTGTCGGTAGAAATCATCACAAAGCGCTCTACTCCATGGGCAACAGCGCATTTGGCCACGTTATAGGTGCCGAAAACATTGTTTTTTACAGCCTGCTCCGGGCTGTCCTCCATCAAGGGCACATGCTTGTGTGCCGCGGCATGGATGACGATTTGCGGCCGGAATTCGCTGAATACGCGATCCAGCGTTGCTTCATCACGGATAGAACCAACCCGGAGCGCTACGGTGTTTTTCACAATCTCACCGTATTTTTCTTTCAGCTCAAAGAACAGGTCGTACATGTAGTTTTCACTGATATCGTAAAGCACTAGTTTTTCGGGCACAAAGGCCATGATTTGCCTGCACAGCTCCGAGCCGATGGAGCCGCCGCCGCCGGTTACCAGCACCCGCTTGCCGGTGAAGTAAGCCTGTACTTCTGCCATATCGAGGTGCGTTTCCGCACGCCCAAGCAAATCGGCAATGTTTACATCACGCACATGACCGGCTGTGTTTTTGCCGGACATGTCCTGAGGAGCAGAAAAAACGCGAACCCGGCAGCCTGTGCTCATGCACTGATGGATCAGGGATGTCAGGTCATGCTTTGGGGTGGCAATGGCCACGATGATCTCGTCAATGCCATATTGTTTGGCGTAGTCAGCGACTTTATCAGTGCCCAGCATTACCGGCACACGACCGATGCGGGTGTTTTTTTTGCCGGGATCATCATCCACGGCAAGCACGGCGGCGCAGTCTCCATAGCGACCGGCCAACAGGTCACGCAGCACCTGTGCACCGGCCCACCCGGCACCGACGACCATCACCCGACGCGCATGCTTTTTGTTGAAAATCAGTCCGGAATGCCCGGCTTGACCGGCAATACGCAGGCTGAAACGACTTGCGCCGAGCATGAAGGCCAAAAGCAGCCACTGAATCAGATAGATCGGCCGCGGCATCAGAAAAATATTCGATGCGCGATAGAGTGTGTAAGTTGCCAAGGACACCAGATAAGTGATACCGGTGCCAAACAGTGTGCCGATGACAATCTGCATCAGCGTGTCAATGCTGGCATAGCGCAAAAGGTTTTTGTAAAGCCCCATGGCGCATAAAACGCCTAATGTGGCCACAGTCAGCACAGGAGCGATATGCAGCACATGCAACAGGTGACTTTCCGGAGGGTGCATGTCATAATAAATTTGCAGCGCCATCATCATGGACAGGTTTGTGAGCAGCACGTCCATCAGCACAAGCGCCGCTGTTTGCCAGTGCTTCTTCAGTGCAGGTTGCTTTTCATCAGCCATTGCGCGGTTCTTCCTTTCAGTACTTTTTCTGCTATTGTACCACACGGACAACATTCGCGCAATGCAGATGCAACAATCTGACATTTTCCGGCGAGTTTTGTCCACTTTTTGTTCGATTTTGCCGCTCCAAAGCGGAATTCCAGGAATCCTCTTTTTCCCAAATCATCCATGCGCATGATGTGCCCTCAAAATTCCATACTAGGGAATGAAACATCAGTCAGCAAGGAGGCATCCAAGGTGCGAGCAACAGGCATTGTGCGCAGAATCGACGAGTTGGGGCGAGTGGTCATTCCCAAAGAAATCCGCCGAACGCTGAGAATTCGGGAGGGTGACCCGCTGGAAATTTACACAGACCGTGATGGCGAGGTGATCTTGAAGAAGTATTCGCCAATTGGCGAAATGTCGTCCTTTGCAAAGGATTATACAGAATCGCTGTTTCGTTCATTGGGGCATATCGCATGCATTGTTGATAGAGATCAGGTGGTGGCGGCCAGCGGCGTGAGCAAAAAGGAATTGTGGGATAAACCGATCAGCCATGATTTGGAAACGGCGATTGCCAACCGGCAAACGGTGGCCATCAACCGGCAAACCGGTGGCAAACCGGTGGCAGTGACCAATGAAGAGGAAGAAGGCGGTTACACTGCGCAGGTGCTGTCACCCATCATCGCGGATGGCGAGGCGATTGGCGCTGTGCTGTTGCTTAGCCGCGATCAAGGAACGCGCATGGGTGATACAGAGCTAAAAGTGGCCGAAACGGCAGCTGGTATTGTTGGCAGACAAATGGAGCAGTGAGGAACGTGTGAAAAGCACGGCTGCGGATAAAAACAAGGAGTGGCACAGCGGAAAAACCGCCATTGTCACTCCTCGTTTTGTATGTTTTTGCAGCCAGGAAGGGTGCAAAAGAGAGCGGAATCAGTTCGCAATCATAGGCATGCACTGGCCATGGAATATTCTTCAAGCAGCGGGCGCAGTACCTCCCGGAGAGAAGGGTTTTCCGCAGTAAGAGGCAACAGCCACAGCAGAATGGCCCAATCACAGGCAGACGCCAATCCGCCGCTCATATGGGCAGCACAGAGGCAGGTAAAGTGTTCCATTTCCTGCATGGCTTTGCCGGATAAGGGGGGCAACACGGCAAGCAATGGTTGGAGTGCCTGGCGAATGGCCGCGTAATGATCCTCATCCGCTGCCGGAACGAGCGCATCCAGCGACAGCGCATCGCCGCCGGTGGTGTGGATGGCCACGAAAGGCAAAGCAGGCAGCGGAAAAATGGGCCAGGAGTCCGCTGCATAGGCAGGTGAGACAGCAGCAGGCGCGGATGTGAGCATTACACGGGTAACGTTGGGAATAGGTGCGCAGTCCTCCACAGTGCTTAACAACAGCATGGGCGTGGCATGATCCACCGGTACGTTTTGTGCAACAATGTGCTGTGCCGTGGATACCTGAAGGCCGCAGCCTCCCTGCCACCCCATTCCAGCGGTAATGTTTTCACAAAGGGTTGCGGCGGCAGCCGTGGTGGAGCATTGAATGCCAATGCGAGAACACACTGCAATAGCGGCCAGCAGCGCCACGGCAAAGTTCTGTGGGCAGGTTACATGGCACTGTTGGGCGGCAGTCATTAGGCGGCGTGTCAATTCCTCCATGGCAGCAGGGCGGCCAATGCGTGTGTGCAGGTATATAGGTGCATCAAGTGGGGCGGCGTTATCCGGATCAGGCAAGTTGCCCGCTTGCCGCAGGCAGTCGATCTTCTGTTCCAGCGCATTACGCGTATCGGTGAGGGCATTGACTTCATCACGCAGCTTTGCAAGAGCCGTCTCACGGAGAGACACGTCGCCCTCCATAGCGGTAAGCTTCTTCTTAAGCTCGGCGCGCACACTGTCCATGGTGCTTTTGCGGAAGGCTTCGAGGTTCTCTTTGGCTTTATCCAGCTGTACCAGCGCGGACAGCCGCTCGGCTTCCAGGTCGTCCAGATGATGAAGCATGGCCTTGCGCAAGGGCGTGTTGCTTGCAGCGGTGGCTGCAGGGGCAAGGTAGGCGTTCATCCCGGGCAGGGACAGCAGAAAACTCACTAACTGCGGTTGCGTTTCCGGCATCTCCCATGCATGCTGGAACTGGTTGCAGGCGCATTCTACAGGATTGTCTACCATGCGCATAGAAACCCCGTCAGGCAGGGGCGCAGCGGGCGGGTCGTTGCGGGCGGCGCGCCATTGATTGGCTACTACTTCCTGCATGCGGTTTTTCAATCTGGGCGTGGAGGTGCGAAGCCCACTGCTGCGCATCAGCGGTGTGCCGGTGAGCTGCTGGACAGGGGTGCTATCCTGTAAAGGAAGCTGCTCTTCACGGGATTGCCGCAGCAAATTAGCTCCCTGGCTCAGCGGCTGATTTAACCCCTCCAGAGTTTCGGAAAAATCTTTCGATTGATCGAGAATGCTCAGCGGTTTGCCAAGCGGAAGCGGCGTTTCTTCCCGGAGGAATGATTCGTCGCTTGCTTCATCACGCTGCGGCTTTTCCGCGGCAGGAGAAGGTTTCTCCGGCCTGGAGCAGGCAGGCTTTGTTTCACGCGCCTTTTCCTGCACTGTAGCAGCAGGTTTTTCCGCTGCCTGCACAGGGGCGGAAACGGGTGGCTCGATGGCAGCTTCGCCATCCCGGCACAGAATGGTGTGCTGAACGCCGTCCGGGCTTATGATGTCATAGAGCACAGCTTCCATGGCAGAAGCTGGGGCAGGGATGCCCGGTTCAGCTTTCCTGACCGGACCGAAGAGCGTATCGCTCTGACGAATCATAAACAAGGGTGTGATGGCATTTTCAGCAAGGTGTGCAGCATCTTCGGGGGCGCCATTCAGCAGCTCGTAGAAGGTATGCTCCGGCAAGGGTTTCACGGCATCGGAATAAAGGATGTACTGATTATGCTCCTCCCGTTCCGGGCGATAGTTTTTATTGGTGCGGATTTTGTTGGCTTCTGCCGGAAAAGGCGTTAAATCCATCAAACAGAAATGGCCAAGCGAACGCATGCGATCTTTGAAATAACCCTGTTCATTTTTATCCGGAACGATACGAAGCGCGCCATCGTCCGGCCAAAGAGCGACAGCTTCTTCATGCGCATCGCCAGTGACAGTTAGAAGTGGCTTGAGACGAAAATAAGCGCGCTGGATATTGTCCTCTTCCAGCCAGGAGAGCACGATTTCACGATCATATTTCATTAAACAGCAGCCTCCAATATCCTTCTATAAAGATAACCGGATGATGGGGATGGATAAATTGTAGCAAAAATTCCCCGTTTCGTCAAGCACTGTGGGGGAATCTGGAAATGTTGCATAAATTCATGTTCACAGGGGATGATGGAATTGACAACAATGCACTGTGCGTTTTGAAAAGAACGGAGGAAGTGAAATGTCCCTGGCAATGCTGCTGCTCACGGTGCTGGCCGTGCTGATTTTCTTTGGTGTGCTGGAACGAGTGCTGGATCGGATGTATCTGACGGACCGTGCCGCATTGATCCTGGTGGCGCTGATGTTTGTGGGAACGCTTTTGCCCAACGTGACGCTCGGACGCGTGGCGATCAACCTTGGCGGCGCGGTGATTCCGTTGGGCGTATGCACTTATCTGCTCATACGTGCGGACACATGGCGCGAACGTGTGCGTGCCATGGCTGGCGCAGCGCTGACGGCTGTGGCGGTTTATGTTCTGTCCACGCTGTTGCCGGATGAACCGGAGGAAATGTGGATGGAGCCCAACCTGATCTATGGCCTTGCAGGCGGCGTAGTGGCATGGATACTGGGCAGGTCGCGGCGCGGGGCGTTTGTCTGCGGTGTGGCGGGCGTTTTGCTGGCGGATGTGGCCACAGCCATGGTGAATTGGCAGCGAGGTATCGCCCAGCAGCTAGTGCTTGGCGGCGCAGGGCTGGCAGATGCCACGGTGCTTGCTGGCGTGGAAGCTGTGCTGATCACGGAACTTGTGGGAGAAATAATGGAGCGTGTGAAGCGTAAAAAAAGCCCGACAGGGCAGGAGGGGCAACCATGAAGGGAAAGAAGCTGCTGGGTGCGCTGCTGATGTTGGGTATGCTGCTCATAGGAAAAGCACAGGCAGAGGATATCGTGTGGGCGCTTGTGACAGAGGATGGCAGGACGCTTACGCAGGTGTGCTACGAGCCGGAAAAAGGCGACTTGTACATTGCCGGAGATAACCGGCAATATACGGTGATTGCGGTGGAGGACGGTCAGGCTACATTGCGGGAGGATGGAACCGTGGCGCTGCCGGATGTGCGCTGGCTGGATGCGGATGCCGCACAGCCTGTCAACGCTGCCGGAGGAAGGCGCGTAGCGCTATACTGCACCCACAGCGATGAGAGCTATAAGCCCTCCGATGGTACATATTCCGATGCGAAGCGCGGATCGATCTATCAGGTGACACATGCGTTGGGGGACGCATTTGAAGCGCTGGGCGTAACCACCGAAGTATCCGATGCGCTGCACCATCCGCACGATGCGGGAGCCTATCGACGCAGTAGACAAACGGCTGTGCAGCTGTTGCGGCAGCAGCCGGATGCAATCTTTGACATTCACCGGGATGGTATTCCTGATCCGGAGCAGTATGCGGTGACCATCGGCGGAGAAAAGCTATCCAAAGTCCGCATTCTTGTGGGGCGTGGCAACCAGTACATGGAAAGCAACAAACAGTTTGCGCTCCAGCTCAAAGCGGTGGCGGATAAGGTACATCCGGGGCTTATCAAGGATATTTATATGGGCAAGGGCACGTATAATCAGGATCTGGCGCCCCATGCGCTGCTGTTTGAATGCGGTACCTACACCCTTGAGAAGAAACGTGTGTTGGCCACCATGCCGCTGCTTGCGGAAGTGACGGTCAAAGCTCTCTATGGCGGCATTGTTGGCTCAGCGGGTACGACCGATACCCAAGGGTCAATGCAGACAGAAAAAGGCGGCGTGGTCCAGGGAGAGCCTGATGCTGCACCAGGCGTTGCAGAAAGCGGGAAGGGGACAGGCAAGGGCATCCTGTGGGTGGTTGGTATTTTTGCGGTGGGGCTTGCGGTGTATGCGTTTGCTGCCACAGGCAGCGGTAAAGGGGCATGGCATAAGACAGAGCGTAATATAAGTGAAATGACCGGCGGCCTCATAGGTAAAAAACCGGAAGACAAGCAAGGAAATGAGTGAAAGAAGGATAAACGCAAGCGGCTGCCGCAAGATGCTGACAGCCGCTTTACTTTTTGCATGTTTTCTTATTGCAGTACTTTGCGCAGAAAATCCCGTGTCCGGGGCTGCTGCGGGTTGCCGAAAACGGCCTCGGGTGCGCCCTGTTCAACGATGATGCCGCCATCCATAAAAAGCACATGATCGGCCACTTCCCGCGCAAAACCCATTTCGTGGGTCACAACCACCATGGTCATGCCATCCTCTGCCAGCTGCTTCATCACATCCAGCACCTCACCAACCATCTCCGGGTCAAGGGCACTGGTTGGTTCGTCAAAGAGCATCACGTCCGGGTTCATGGCAAGGGCACGCACAATGGCGATGCGCTGCTGTTGACCACCGGACAGCTGCCTAGGATACGCGGTCGCTTTCTCTTGCAGACCAACACGGCGCAGGAGCGTCATGGCTGTTTCTTCTGCTTCTTCCCGGGTTTTGAGGCCAAGCTTCAGCGGCGCGAGGGTGATGTTCTGCAGGATTGTTAGATGTGGAAAAAGATTGAATTGCTGGAAAACCATGCCCATTTTGCGGCGAATGCGGTTGATGTCGCACTTGGGGTCAGTGATGTCTGTACCCTCAAAACAAATGGTGCCGCCAGTCGGTGTTTCCAACAGGTTCAAACAACGCAGGAAGGTTGTTTTGCCACTGCCGGAAGGCCCGATAAGCACCAGCTTTTCGCCCTGCGCAATCTCCTGATCCACGCCACACAGCACTTTCAGGTCGCCAAAGTGCTTTTCCAGCCCCTTAACGGTTATCACCCTGACGCAGCCTCCTTTCAAGCAGCCCAACCAGTTTGGTGAAGAACAGCACCAGCACAAGGTAAATCAGCGCCACGGCGATCAGCGGCATGAATGCCGAAAAGGTGACGCCGCGGATTCGGTTGCCGGCAAAAGTCAAATCCATCACAGCCACATAGCCGGCGACCGAGGTTTCCTTCAAAAGCGTGATAAACTCATTGGCCAAGGTTGGCAGCACATTTTTCAGCACCTGCGGGGCAATGATATACCACATCGTTTGCAGATAGTTGAGGCCAAGGCTACGCCCGGCTTCCATCTGCCCTTTTTCTACGGACATGATGCCGCTGCGGAAGATTTCGGAAACGTATGCACCGGAGTTCAGGCCGAAAGCAAGCGTTGCCACCATCAGGCCGTTGCTGGAGGATGCGAAGATCACATAGTACATAATCAGCAGCTGAATAACAAGCGGCGTGCCGCGGATAACCGTTGTGTAAATAAGGCCGATGCGGTTAAAAAGCCCTGCCAGAAAGCGGAAAAACCCTTTGTGCATTTTGGCGCCGTTGTTGTCCCATGTGGTGCGCACAACGGCAACGATCATGCCGATGGCAATGCCGATCAGGCAGGCCAGGAGAGAAATCAGCAACGTGTTGCCAAGGCCGCTCAGCAGCATTTTCCAACGGTTCTTTTCCACAAAATTCAGGATAAATTCGGCCTTTACGCCGTTAAACCAGGTGGTGAAATCTGTTAAGAAAGACACGCCGCCTGCCTCCATTTCTTCAGCCAGTAAAAAAGTGCGAGAGGAGCGGGAAAAACCATCCCGCTCCTTTTTGCCGGGCAAGGCTCATCGTTGCCGGTGTTATAAGATGTATCGGGCAATTATTTTGCTTTGATGTATTTGCTGATGATAGCGTCAATGGTACCGTCTGCCTTCAGTTCAGCCAGGGCCGCATTGAATTTTTCCAGCAGTTCGGTGTTGTTTTTGCCGATCATGGCGGCGTAATCCTCTACGGCATAGGAGGTATCCAGAATTTTCAAGCCGGCATTAGCGGCAACATAGGCCTTTGCGGGCTCGTTATCAATAACAACACAGTCGATTTTGCCGCTCATCAGTGCCATCACAGCTTCGTTGCCATTGGGATAGCGGTTAACGGTGCCAAGTCCGGCTTCCTCAATGTCACTTGTGGTGTAGATGTCGCCGGTGGTGGTCAGCTGCACGCCGATGGTATGCTTGGCTCCCGGAGCAAAGAGATCGTCCACGCTGGTGATGGGGGAATCTTCTTTCACGATAACGGATTGAATGCCGGAAGCATAACTGTCAGAGAAGTTGATCAGCTGTGCGCGCTCCTCTGTCACGGTGATGCCGCCCATGGAGAAATCAGCCTTGCCGGACTGAACTGCAGGGATCAGGGAATCAAATTCCATGTCTACCAGCTTCAGTTCACAGCCGAGCTTTTCGGCGATCGCCTTGGCAATGTCTACATCAATGCCAACCATTTCTTCGCCATCCATGTATTCATAAGGGGGGAAGGAAGCATTCGTTACCATGGTGAGCGTATCGGCCAGTGCGGGAATACCATACAGGGAAAGCATCAGGGCAAGAACCATTGCAAGCATTTTTTTCATGGAAATGGCCTCCTCAGTTTTTTTCTTGGAACGAGTATAAGTATACATAGTTCCAGCCTTTTTGTCAAGTATTTATTCATAAAACGCGCATAAAAATTCATTATAGCAGAAAAAGGATACCCTTTGACATTCTGCCGGGTTTGCGGTACTATAACTAACATACAACAGAAAGCGAGGGCGAGAACCGATGATGATTTTTATCGTCAACCCTGTTGCGGGCAACGGTTATGCAGAGCTGGTGAAGAAACGATTACAGGATGAAATGGCCATTCGTGCGCTGCCCTACGCGTTTTGGCACACCGGCGGGCCTGGACATGCCACTGTGTTGGCGGCGGAAGCGGCAGCCACGCCGGACTGCACCGCTGTGATTTCCGTTGGCGGAGACGGAACATCTTACGAAGTAGCCTGCGGACTGATCGGCACAAAGATTCCCCTGGGCATTATTCCGGCGGGCACAGGCAACGATTTTATTAAATCAACCGGTACGCCGAAGGATCCCATCGCGGCGTTGGAATACATTCTGAGCACAAAGCCGCGCCCAGTGGATGTGGGGAGCATCAACGACCGGCTGTTCCTCAATGTGAGCGGTACCGGCTTTGACGTGACGGTGCTGGACTACACGCTGGCTGCAAAAAAATACATGCGCGGTATTTTTCCTTATCTGGTAGGGCTTGTGAGAGCAGTTGTGCACAACAAAAAGGTGCACCTGCGCCTGACTGTGGATGGGAAAACGGAGGAAAAGGACGTGCTTTTGTGCACGGTGGCCAACGGACGCTTTATCGGCGGAGGAATCCCCATTTGTCCCGTAGCCAAAATTGACGATGGCAAGCTGGATGTGGTGGTGGCGGACGTAGTGCCCCGCTGGAAAATTCCTTTTTATTTGCCGGGTCTGCTGATGGGCCGCATCCTGAGCTTTGGCATCACCAGGCATCGGCTGTGCGACTGTGCTGTGCTGGAGTGCCCAGGCATGCGTGTGAATGTGGATGGAGAAATTTTCAGCATGGATAAGGCGGAGTTCCGTGTGCAGCCGGACAGCTTGATGCTCTACTGGTAAGTGGCACGAATGTGAACAATTTTGAAATTTCAGTTTCCGGATAAACAAATTGGCAGGAATCAAGCGTGCAATATCGAAATAATCTAAGCATTGGTTAGAAAGGAGCGATGGAACATGGCAGATCTGAAAACGAGCTTGAAATCTGCATGGATGAAGGGCATGGAAGCAATTGGAAACACCGCATCCAATATTGCCAGCAATACCAAATATAAGGTTCAGGAAATGAACCTCATTAACCGTCGCCGTGAAATTTTGTCGGATTTCGGCGCACAGGCATATGAAATGTGGCAAAAGGGGGAGCAATTCCCTGAAAAGCTGGCACGTCAGCTGGAAGAGTTGAGCCACGTGGATGAGGAGCTTAACGCTATCCGCACCGAGCGCCTTGCAGGCGTGAAGACGGAAGATGTGTCCGGGGATGCTGACGCTGCCGATGCGGACGCGCCGCAGCAAGCTGAACCTGTGAAGGAAGAGGCAGATGCGGAGCCCGAGGCCGAGCAGACGCCCGCGCTTGAGGTGGAGGAAGCCCCTGCCAAGGAGGAGACTGACGCACCGGTGAGCGATGACGATGTGCCGACCTTGGAGATGCCGAACGATCATCCGCAGGAATAACAAAAATCAGGTAAAAAGCAAGGGGAGAAATCTCTTCTCAAAGAGGTTCCTCCCCTTGCTTTTTGCCTGCAAGATGTTGGCGTAAAAAAAGCGGCTGTCAGCATGGTGCGACAGCCGCTTGCGGCATCAGTCAATGACCGTGGCAGTAAACCAGGTTTTGTAGCAGTGGCCAGGGGCAAGGATGGTTGCGTAGGGCTTGTCTTCCATATTGCCGCTTTCGCCCACAGCTTCGGGCATGCCGTGCCAGGGCTCCAGGCAAAGATAGTCGGCGTTGGCATGGGGTTTGCTCCAAACGGCCAACACTTCAAATTTGGGGAAAGTAAAGCGCAGCCCCTTGCCGCTTTGCTTATGCACAAGCTTCACACAGCGGCTCTTTAGGCCGCAGAACAGCAGCGCGTCCCGCTCATCAAACAGATCATGGGACAGGGGCAGCACCTGTGTGTTGTGGAAGCCGGGCAGATACTCATAGCCGTCAATCAGTCCGCCACCGGGGGCAAGGTAGTTCTTGCCGTCTTCCACTTCGTCGAACACCAGCTGGTAGTCCGTGAAGGCGGCGCCGTCCTCCATGGGGCAGGCAAAGCCTGGATGGCCGCCAACACAGAAAGGCATGGGCTTGCTGTCGCAGTTTTCCACAAGGAAGGTGGTGGTATAGCCGCCGTCAAAGAGCGTGTAGGTCACATGGAATGCGAAGTTGAAGGGATACATCTTGCTGTTTTCTTCGTTGGGGGTGAGCACCAGCTCCACAAAATCCTCGCCAATTTTGGCTACGTCAAACATCACGCTGCGGGTGAAGCCATGCTTGGTCATGGGATAGGTCACGCCGCCGATTTTCACCTGATTATCCTTCACCGAGCCGCATACAGGGAAGAGCACCGGCGTGTGCTGCGGCCACACGTTGGGATCGGCCTTCCAGATAATCTCGCGGCCGTCTGCTGTTTTAAAGGAAGCCATCTGGGCGCCTTGCCGCTGCACGACTGCGGTGCATCCGGCATAATTCAGGGTAATGAAATCGTTCATGGAAAAAACCTCCTCACATTAAATTCGGTGTAGCAGATTGAAATCCATAGGGGTGTTCCCCTGCACCCAATAAGCGGCGTAGCCCATGGTTTCGCCCACAGGCAGGCCGGATTGGTTTTGCACATCACGGGTGATTTCTGTGCCCGGCAGCACTTCACAGACATGCTCCCGCACCCGCTCGGAAGCACTTTCGCTGGCACTGTCAATGGCCAGCAGCTGCACCTGCCCGTCGAGCACACGTGCGTCCACCAGGCACACAATGTGACCGCGGCGCAGGTTACACAGGCTTACGCCGCGCTTTTCCAGCAGGAAAGTTTGCAGCGTGTCCAGATCATTGCGCAGCCCGTCAAACGCATAGCGGAAGCCAAGACGGGATGCTTCGCCGGTTTCCTGCAATGCGCTGAGCAGCGCGGGTCGGTCGGTTCCGTCATCACCTCGGCCGCCGTGGCGGCAGGAAAAGTCCGCCCATTGACAGGGATCCTGCGCTTTGCCGGTGAGCCACTGCGCGGCGTGGCATAATGCGAAAATGCCGCAGCCAGAAGTATGCAGCGTGCCGCGTCCCTCCCAGGCATAAGGATGTGTCCAATGCACACTGTGTTGGTTGCAGAAATTGATTTCCTGTCCTTCCACAAGGATTTGCTTGATTGCATCAGTCATGCTGGTATCCTCCCTGCGCAGCACAAGGCCTGCGCATTTTTCATACCATGAAATGGAACGGCGGCGATTTGCTGCCGAAAGAAGGGGGCTGAATCATGAGAACATCGGACGCTGCATCGCCCTTTGCGGCGCTCACACGTCAGGAGCAACAGGAGCGGTGGATATGCTGGCAATGCGCGCATCCACGAAAGCTGCCATGCAGCTGCCAAATGTTGGAGGCACCGCCATGTGATACGCCTGTGACAGACAAAACTGCTTGTCTTCCTCGTCCACACCATGGCCAATATGATGCGGTGATGCGCAGGATGCGCAATGCGCGCTGTCAAGCGGGGCAGGAAAATTGCTGGCCGTTTTGAGACAGCACCAAACATCGGTCATCCGGTAACTGGAAGGCAGAGAAGTACGCTTTTTCCAAGGGAATCCAACGGGTGCGGAAGTTTTCCCATCCCGCTTCGCCATTGCGGCGGAGAATGCGGGTCTGCTGGGTTTGTGCATCCACAGGCAAGAAGGCTTGCACGTCATAGGGCCGTCCGGTGCCGGGGTGCAGGCAATACGCGCCTTCAATGATTGTCACCGGTGCGGTGGGGACGTCAATGGGGGCAAGCAGGCAATCCTGTGCACAGCTGTAAGGGCGGTAAGCCGTGTGTCCGCTGCGCAGGAGGGGCGTGAGCACTTCTGCACAGAAGCGTTCCACATCTGCGTTGCCGCCGGGCTGAGCAAGTCGTTCCGGCGTTTTCTGCCCGTGGGGGGTATAGAAATCGTCCATGTGTACCACCGGAGCATTGCCGAGCACATAGCTCAGGTGCGCAGCCAGGGTTGTTTTCCCGCCGGCGCAGGGGCCATCAATGGCGATAAGGATGCGTGACTTTTGCTCGCACTCCTTATGAATGGCCGCAAGCAGGGGGAGCAGTGCGGCTGCTTCCTGATGGAGCACACGGTAGGCCGGAAGATAGGCTGCGCGATAGGCGGCTGAATGGGAAGGAAGCCAGCAGGCATTGCCTACAGAGGCAGCGGCTGTGGTCAGGGCGGCCGTGTCGCAGCCGCTTTCTGCCGCCGTCAGGCTGTGAAGGAAAGCTATGACCTCTGCACGGCTGTGCTGGGATGCGTTTTCCACCGGCATGCACATCAGGCGCGCGATCCACACAGGATTGATGCCTTCTGCCATGGCGCGGGCGAGATTCAGGCGCACATAGCGATCGGACAAGGGCTCTGTCAGCGGAAGCGCCATTGAAGGAGAAAGGGCTTCTTCTTCTGTGGAAATGCGCTTGGCAACGGTTCCTTCATCTGCCAGCAGGTGGCCGTTGCCCATCAGACCCTGAAAGGCAAGCTTCACCACATCCTCCGGCTGCATCAGGGGATAATGCGCCCTGTGCCATGCAAGTGCGTCTTTCATTGGTCGATGCCTCCTATGAATCATGGATGCTCGTAGCGGAAGGTGACGCGGCTGTTGCTTACCCATGCTGCAATGGTTTGGTCGAGGGCGCTGATTACGTTATCCCAGCCTTCCTGTGAGGAGGAAAGCTCCTGCAGCAATTTTTCACCCCGGGCAGCCTGCTCGTCATCTATCAACTTCTGCCGCCGCTGGTCTGTTAGCGGGAACCAGAAATCGTTGCGCACAATCTGCGTAGGGGTCAGGCTGTCGGAAAGAATCTCCATTGGCGGCAGCATCAAAACCAGCGTATTGCCTTCTGTGCGCAGCTGAACCTTTTTCAGGTCAATGCCAACGCTGGCATGATATCGATAAGCAATCTGCACGGACTGCACCGTGCCCAGGAACATGGCGTTGGTGCTGGAGTCCAGCACGCCGTCCACATCCACCTGCGTGCATTCCAGCCGTGCGCTTTCACTCAGCTTTTGTGAAAGCACAACGGAGGTGTTCATGGCAGCGCCGCTCAAGTCCGGCAACAAGGCGGAGCACCACTTGGAAGCATAAGGAAGCAGCACCACCACCAGCACAAGCGAAATCGCCGTGCCGAGCACCTTTCCAAGCCATTTCATCACATGCTTCATACGGTGCCTCCTATCCATTGCGGCAGATAGACCAGCACCGGCACCACCACATAGCGGCCAAGGGCGACAATCACAACGCCCGCCCCAAGCAGCATCAGCATGAGTTGAAACAGGGACAAGCGGCGTCTGCGCGGCCTGCGCGGTTCACGCGCCTGTGGCGGCATGGATGCTTTATGCCGCGGATGAGGTTCATGCATTGAGGATCATCCTCCTTTGCTTGTTCCTTTTGAGAAAAGGACACCCCTATTATTATACGACATTTTTCGCCAAAATGCCAGCCTTGCTGCATGCAGAAGAAAAGCACCCTGTGTTCGGGTGCTTGAACATGGTGCCGCAAGCGGCGTTGCTGCTTTGGAAGAAGGGATCAAAGCTGAAAGCGGATAAAGCGGTTTGCATTCAAAGTGAAGCACAATGCGTCAATCCCGGCCAAATACCCGGCTGCCTACACGCACACCCCAGCTTTGTCCATCACGAATAAGGAATTCCAACTTTGCGCAGGGAACCGTGCTGCTTTCCGTACGGTAGCCAAGGAAGCGTGTTCCGCCGCAATAACGCAGCAGGAAATCGCGGCTGTTTGTTTTGCCGCGGAGTTGGCCCGCCTGCTGATACACGATCAGATGCTCCGGCACGCCCTCATGCCCGGTGAAGCTGCCCAACAGCATTTCCGGGTCGCTGAAGGGTTCGGCTGTTGGGGCAAAGCGACGATAGCAGGTGTCCAGCGGCAGTCCAAGCACCGCGCTGTAGAGTACCCACAGGATATCGTCCATGTCCTCGTCGCCCTGGTTGCATAAAACAGAAAAACTGTATCCAAGGTCGCGGATCAGCGCACCCTTGCTGGATACGCCGTGCAATCCGCCGGCATGCTCGCAGAATACATGGCCGAACCGTGCAAATTTGTAGAGCCCCAGGCAATAGGTGTCGTAGGCACCAGCAGGATATTCCCTGCCCAGCAGACGCTCCACTGCCGCGGCAGGGATAACCTGTTTGCCATCCAGCATGCCGTTTTGTGCCAGGCATAGATAGTAGCGTGCCATGTCACGAGCAGTGGATTTCACCATTGCGCAGCCACGGAAAGGCGGCAGAATGCTCCAGGTGTCGTCCGCCAGCGTCACGCCGTCCTCACGCTCAAACAGCGAGGTGATGTCCCCCTCGGACAGTGCACGAGCCGTTTGGCAGTCATCGTCCATCACGGTGCGCGCCATGCCCATGGGTAAAAATAACTTTTCTCTGCAATAATCTTCCAGCTTCATCCCGGCGGCAATGTCCGCCACATAGGACAAAACGGCGTATCCTTCATTGGAATAGCTCATTACCTCGCCCGGCGCACCAAGGGTATGATAGCCGCTGGTGGCAATGTAGTCAATCACTTGCTCGATGGTGTTCATCTGATTAGGGGATTCTTCACGCATCTGCTTCAGCCACGGGGTTTCCCGGCGGTGGCTGTTCATGGCGATGGACCATTCCAGCGGTTCCATGGGCGGAATGCCCGATGTGTGCATGCACAGGTGACGCAGCGTCACAGCGCTGCGGGGATTGCCAGGCACGCGGAAGGCGGGAAAATATTTGCATACCGGATCATCGATGGAAAGCCTGCCTTCGCATTCCAGTAGGCACAACGCAAGCGCCGTGATGGATTTGCTCATGGAAGCAATGCCGAACATGGTGTTTTCCGTCACCGGCTTTTGCATGGCGCAGTCCCGCACGCCGTATTGGCGGGAAAACACGGCGCCTTCGCTGTTCATCACACACACGGAAACGCCCGGCAGGTGTGCATCGCTGATGATCTTACGAATGGCTCCGTCAACAGCATGGGTATCAAACATGACGCTTTGTCCCTCCCGCATCTTCGGTTAAGGTTCCCGGTATAAGCACCTTTAAACATTCTCCGCCCTTCGGCAAGGCAGGGCGCAGCCAAAGGACGGAGCAAATAGCAACAGGGTTCACAGACCGTATTTGTTTCGGAGAGCCGCTTCTTCCGTGGGGGAGCAGTATACAAAATGATCCGGCTCCAGCTCCGTCATGGCGGGCTTTTCCACAGAATAGTCGTGGTCGCGCTCGGGCACATAGTCAATGCGTATGCGCTTGCGTTCCGTCAGCGGGTTGGGCTCGGGGATAGCGGAAAGCAGCGCACGGGTGTAGGGGTGCATGGGGCGTGCATAAAGATCATCGCTCTTGGCCACCTCCACCAGTTTGCCGTAATACATCACGCCGATGCGGTCGCTGAAATATTTCACCACCGACAGGTTGTGGGCGATAAAAAGGATCGTGAGACCCATTTCTTCTTTCAAATCGTTGAGCAGATTGATGACCTGCGCCTGAATGGATACATCCAGCGCGGACACAGGCTCGTCGGCAATGATGAGCCGGGGCTTAACGATCATGGCGCGGGCAATGCCGATACGTTGACGCTGGCCGCCGGAAAATTCGTGGGGATAACGGGTGGCGTGTTCAGCAGTGAGGCCAACCTTGCGCAGCATTTCCACCACCTGGCGGCGCACTTCGGTTTTGTCCGTCACGCCGCGCAGCGTCAGTCCCTCGCCGATGATCTCCTCAATGGTCATCCGTGGATTCAAGGATTCAATGGGGTCCTGAAAGATCATCGCGATGTTGTTGGTCAGATATTTTCGCTTTTCGCGGGTCATCGGACCGCTGATTTCTTTTCCGTCAAAGAAAATCTGGCCGCTGGTGGGGTCGTAAAGGCGGATGATGGTGCGGCCGGTGGTTGTTTTTCCGCAGCCGCTTTCGCCAACAAGACCAAAGGTCTCCGCCGGCCGAATGCCAAAGGTTACGTCATCCACGGCCTTCACTGTCATTTTCTTGCGCCCGCGGCCGGAGGTGAAGGTCTGGCACAGGTGCTGCACATCCAGAATGTAGTTGTTCTCAGACATCTGTCGCCGCCTCCTTCATCCGTGCAATGCGCTCCTTGAGCTGCCGGGGCATTTCAATTTTCGGAGCCTTGGGGTGCAAAAGCCATGTGGCTGCCACATGCGTGTCCGACAGGCGGAAATAAGGCGGCTCCTGTTCCAGGTCAATTTTCAGCGCGTACTGATTGCGGGCTGCGAATGCGTCTCCCTTGGGCGGATAGATCATGTTCGG
This sequence comes from uncultured Clostridia bacterium, assembly GCA_934647165.1. GTDB lineage: Bacteria > Bacillota > Clostridia > Christensenellales > Aristaeellaceae > CAKUFA01. Next base: position 108,246 of record CAKUFA010000003.1, read on the forward strand.
CGGCGTGCCGGGAATGGCCATCAGCCGTTCATGGGTGTACAGGTCAGGCATGGAGGTCAGCAGCGCCCACGTATAGGGATGCGCCGGTTCGAAGAAAATTTCTTCTGCAGTGCCCATTTCCACAATGCGCCCCGCATACATGATGTTCACCCGGTCGGCCATGTTGGCCACAACACCCAGGTCATGGGTGATGAAAATGACGGAAAGATGCCGTTCCTCCCGAATATGATTGATTAGTTCCAAAATTTTAGCCTGTACCGTCACATCCAGGGCAGTGGTAGGCTCGTCGCAAATGAGAATTTCCGGATCGCCGGCCAGGGCGATGGCAATCACAATGCGCTGGCGCATGCCGCCGGAAAACTGGAAGGGGTACTGGTTGAAGCGACGCTCCGGTTCGGGGATGCCTACGGCGTCCATCAGTTCCAGCGCACGGGCTTTGGCCGCTTTGCCGTTCATCTTTTTTTTGCGCAGCACCTCAGTGATCTGTTTGCCGACTTTCATGATGGGGTTCAACGCGGACATGGGATCCTGAAAAATCATGCCGATGCGGTGTCCGCGGATCTTATGCATCTCGTCCTCATGCACCTTTGTCAGGTCCATGCCGTCGTAGAGGATGCGGCCGCTGTCGATGTTGGCGTTGGGGGCAAGAATGCCCATGATGGCTTTGGTGGATACAGATTTGCCCGAACCGCTTTCGCCTACAATGGCGACCGTTTCACCCCGCTTGAGATCAAAGCTTACGCCGCGCACAGCCTGTACCATGCCGCCGTAAGTGCGGAAGGAAACGCGCAAATCCTCTACACGAAGGATGACATCATCAGGCAGGGAAGGGGCGTCCATCGCATTTGTTTCACTTGTCATATGCGTCACTCATCCTCTCCGCGCCGGGTGGGATCCATGGCGTCGCGCAATCCGTTGGAGAACAGGTTAAAGGCTACCATCAGCAGGGAAATCAGCACAGCCGGGAACAGCGTTTGATAGGGATATTGCAGCAGCACGTTCTGGCCAACGGAAAGCAGGGTGCCGATGGAGGGTTCCGGCGGCTTGATGCCAAGGCCGATGTAGGCCAGGAAGGATTCCGAAAAGATGGCGCCCGGAATGGCGATCATGGCGCGGGTAATCAGCGGGCCTACGGTATTTGGCAGAATATGCCGGAAAATCAGCTTCCTGTCCGGTACACCCAGCGTGCGTGCAGCCAGCACATATTCCCGCCCTTTGAAGCGATAGAACTGTGCGCGAATCAGCCGCGCTGTGCCGATCCATCCGGTTACAGTCAGAGCCAGGATGATGGAGAACATGCCCGACCCGAACAGAATCATAAACAAAATCGTGACGACGATGTAGGGCAGACCGTCCAGCACCTCGGCAAAATGCGTCATTACCATGTCCACCTTGCCGCCATAATACCCGGCGATGGAGCCGTAGATAACGCCGATGATGACGTTGGTGATCACTGAAATGAAGGCGATAAGCAGTGAAATGCGTGTGCCCTTGAACAGTCGCGTGAGAATATCACGCCCCAAATAGTCGGTGCCGAACCAGTGATATTCGCCCTCAGGCGCACCGCAATAGGCGTAGTAGTCTATCTTCACATCCACAACTGGTACGCCTTTGGCCTCGTATTCCTTCACAATCTCCAGTACGCTGCCTTCCGGGAAGCGCTTGGGATTGTCCAGAGAGGATTTTTTGCGGTTGGTGAGCACCATGGTGCCGTCCGCAATGCCCACTTTTTCCAGCAGCGGAATCTTGGGCGGCAGATTTTTCTGGCTCACATTTTGCTGCGTGTAGCTGTAGCCGGTCACGTTAGGCACAATGATCGCCAGTGCGATGATAATGAGAATAATGGTCATGGATACCATAGACATGCGGCTTTTGCGCAGCCTAAGCCACGCATCCTTGTAAAAACCGATGGGCTCGGTCTTGAATTCTTCGTCATGCGTCTGCGTTTCGCCAACCAGCTGGAAGGACTCCTCAGGAAGATCAGCCAGCTCTTGGGGAAGATGGTTCCGGTCTTCAATCATCATGCCTTACCACCTCCCACACGAATCCGCGGATCAATGATGCCATAGGAAATATCCACAATCAGAATGGTAAACAGCGAAATTGCGGAATAGAAAATCAGCAGCGCCACGGTCAGAAAATGGTCGCCAGCCAGGATGGAATCAATCAGCAATCCACCCATACCAGGCACGGCAAACATTTTTTCCACCACAAGCGAGCCGCCCATGATACCGGTAATCATGGGGATGATGGTGTTGGCAATGGGCACAAGGGAATTGCGGAAGGCATGCTTCACAGTGGCTTCCGTGCGGGTAAGCCCCTTAGTGCGCGCCAGCAGCAGATATTCAGAGGAAAGGGTCTCGATTAACTCACCACGCAAATATCGCGCAATGGATGCAATGGGGCCCAATGCCAGAGCAATGATGGGGAGAATCATCGAGTATAGCTGCGCGCCGAAATTGGTTGCCTGCGAATTATACAACGTGGGAAAAATGGGCCACAGATACGTGAAGCAATATTGCAGCAGTGATGCAAACACAAAGGATGGCACCGATATGCAGATAACAATGAGGAACGACAGGATGTTGTCGGTCATTTTGTTGCGCTTAAGTGCCGCCCAGGTGCCGACGATGATGCCAAGCGGCAGGGAAAGGAGCAGCGAAAACACGTTCAGCATAACCGTGGGTGGGATGCGGATAGAAAGAATGTTAAACACATCAAGACCGGGACGAACCTTCACTGAAGTGCCGAAATCGCCGCGGGTCACAATGCCTTCGATAAAATAATAATACTGGGCGAGCATGGGCTCGTTCAGGTGCATTTCGGCCTCCAATTTGGCCTGAATCTCCGGCGATACCTCGGGGTTTTCAAAAATGCTCATGGGCATCAGTCGGATGACCCAGAACGACAGCGTCATGACCAGGAACAGCGTCAGGAGCATGGCGCCGATGCGGCCTACAATATACTTGAACATCAGGCTTTCCACCTTTGCATGCCGTGAAGCCGAATGCTCAGCTCAGGCAAGAATAACGGAGGGAAAGAACTTCCCGCCCTTTCGGCAACAGGCGCATGGGCAAAACCGATTGTCGATTTCGTCCATGCGCCCTTGCCGGAATCAAAGCTTTACTCTGCGATGTCGCCGTAGGGAGTACCCCAGCCAAGGCCGGGAACATAGGTGTCCACGGGCAGCACCAGCCGGTCGGAGAACATCTGATAATTGACCTCCTGCACCACGGGGATGTGGATGACCTTTTCCAGATAAATCTCTTCCAGCTTTGCCGTTTCCTTCAGCATTTCGTCATAGTTATCCTTCACAGAGTCACACACGGCATACTGTGCTTCGAACGCTTCATCAAAGTAGTTGTTCGGATGAGAAGCGTAGGTGCTCAGATAGTAGTAGAAGCAGGTGTAAGGATACGTGCGGGAAGCGCTGCGGGACCAGTCGTTGGGGGAGAGATCCCAAACGTTGGTAGTCTGCTTATAGTCGCCCGTGGACATGCCGGCATAGGTAACGGCCTTGATCTGCACCTTGCCATCAAAAATCTTGGGGAACTCTTCCATCAGGTATTCGGCCGTGGCCTTCCAGGCCTTGTCGGATTCGTTGAAGGCCATGGTCAGGGTAATCACCGTGTCGTCGGAAACGCCGCATTCCGCATAGGCCTTGGCCAGATAGTCACGCGCCATATCCGGATTGTAGCCGTAGGGTCCCCAGGATTCCACCATCTCGGTCACAGCCTTGCCGTATTCGCTTTCGCGATAGGTGAGGCCAGAGGCGGAGAGAAGACCAGCCTGGCCGTTGACATAGGTGCCGGTCGGCTCCTTGTAACCAAACAGGTCACGGGCAATCACTTCACGGTTCAGTGCGTGATACAGCGCCTTGCGGTAATTCACGGAGGAGCAGATGGGGTTTTCAGGGTTCTGGCAGTTCACGTCAATGTGATAGACAGCCAGAGAGGGATATTCCACCATGCGCGGGTCGTCAATGTAGGTTTCGATGGTGTTGGCATCGGGGGTCAGGTCATCCAGCAGACCCTGCTCCCACAGCTCCACGCGGGCGTTCATTTCGGGAATCACGCGCGTCTCCACCGTGTCATAGTGGAACAGATCGCTGAGCCAGTGATTGGGGTTCTTCTTGTACACCTGAATGGAATCGTAGGTCCAGGTGTCGAAATAATACGGGCCGTTGCTCATCCACGTGTCCAGCGATGTGCCGTAGGTGGTGTTGGTGCGGTCTGCGTTCATGCCGGCTTCGTACAGCGGCTCATACACAGGCACGGTGGCACGGCTGTTGAAGTGATTGCACACGTCCGTTTGGGTGTTGGTGCCTTCGGTTTGAATTTCAATGGTGTAGTCGTCAATCTTCTTGATGCCGACGTCTTCCCATGCAATGGTATTGGCTGTTCCCTGCAGGCTATAGTCCTTGGCGTTCACAATGGTGATGGCATTGTCGGACAGGAAGTCCGCCATCTTGTTGGCCAGGATAGGATCCAGCAGCATCTTGTAGCTGTAGATCAGGGTGTCCGCATTGATGGGATCGCCGTTCGCCCAGCAGGCTTCCGGCCGAAGCTTAATCTGCCAGGTGTGCTCATCAATCTGGATGGGCAACTCGCTGGCCAGGTCGCCAAGGTAGTGGTAACCGCGGCCGTTGTCATCCGGCACGGTGCGGTACAGGCCGGACATGCAGTAGGTGATGGGTTTTTCCAGGGAAGCCTCCACACTATCGTGGGGGTTCAGCACAGGGCTGTCGCTGGTCATGTAGGTGCGGTACACCTTGCCAGCTGCTGCGTCTTCTGCGCTTGCAACGGTAATGCAGCTCAGGCAAAGAGCCGCGGCCATGATGAGGGAAACCAGTCGTCTCAGTTTCACAGGGACCCATCTCCTTTGATTTTTTTTCGGGCGACACAAGCGCCCTTTTTATGCAAATCTATGCCGAAAAGCATAGCTGCATGCAGTTGGAACTTTGTCAGCGGATGGCAAGAAGCGTGAAGACAAGGCTGACGACCACCAGTATACCCGCGCACGTCATCAGCTGCTTCACATCATTGTGGTGCGGCCTGGCGTTGCGATAATGCAGATAGTCATCTTTGGCATGCGCGGAGGGGCGCTGCCGGTTGGCGATCAACTCCCGAAGCTTGCGCACGCCGTAAGTGAAGGAGGTGAACGCGTGCAGATTGCCTAGCAGATGCATAAGCCCCCACAACAGAAACAGCGACGCCTGCGAAAAGGTTACATCTGCCAGAACCGTCAGCATGGAAGCAGGACGCTTGACGGACACCACGATACCGGGAAGTGCGCCTGCAAGCAGCAGGATAAGCGCCGTTTTGCCAAAGGCGTGCCCGGTGCGAAGGAATTTCACAGACACACCTCCTGCTTTGCTTACTTATTCTTCCAACAAGCAGAGCGGTTCAGTCGTACAAGCTGAACCGCTCTGTTCCTTGTTATCATATACTATTTATCATGGAAACGCAAGAGTTTGAAGTGTTTTTTATGTGTTTTCTTGTATCAAAAGAGAATGTTTATGCTGAAAAGTGCATTTTATCGCATAAATGTGGTCCCTTGACGGCTCAAAGTCCCAGCAAACGTGCGGCATTATCATGAAAGATGCGCTGCTCGCATGTGCTGCCGAGGTTTTCGCCAAGCACGGCATGCACATACATGGCCGGATTGCAGATGGGGTAGTCTGTTCCGAAAAGAATGCGTTCGCTGCCCACGCTGTTTACCAGGTGCCGAATGCAGCCGAAGCGGAAAATACCAGTGCCGGATAAATCCAAATATACGTTATCAAAGCGCCGCATGCGCTCGATATGCTGTGCTACGCTCTGCCTTTCGCCGGGATGAGCCGCCACAAAGGAAATCCCGGGATGCGCGGCGATCACATCATCCAGCGGCCAATCCCAAATGGTGTGAAAGCTGAAAACCATCGGGTAGGGGCTTGCGGCATCCAAAATGGCGTTCAATTCCTCCACGCAGGGGCGAGCAGAAAACTGGTTCCAGCCGTGCATGTAGGGTACAAGCTCACCGATGAGCCGGTGGCCGCTTTTCCCCATGGTCTGCACAAGAGCGGCGGATTCCTCTACATGATCCGGATGCACGTGAAAACCAGGCGTATAGAAACCGCGGAAGGTTTCTTCTAGCTGACGGGCGCTGTTGTTCAGCTGCGCCATGTCAAAAGGGACGCCGCTCTGCAATGCTGAGCCGCAGATATGGGTGATGCCTGCATGCTCCAGCTGAAGCCGCATATTTTCCGGCGAATTCGGCACAGCGCCTGGATAGAAACACAGACATTGCGCAGGCGTTGCCCACGGGTGCGTATGGAAATCGATGATGGACACGGCAAAGGCCTCCTTGACGCGGCAGATACAAAGAATTTCGGCTTGACGGATACCTTTGTATTATAATAGCGACATGCTGAAGAAACAAGAATAAAAGAAAAAATAAAAAATGTTTTACAGAACCATGTTGACCATTTCCATTTCCGGAAAAATCAGCTAGAATAAGCATATCAAAAGAGCAATCGGAGGCGTTCCAAAGATGAAATTACCAAAGACAGGTGTATCGTTCCATATTGCAAACACGGCAATGCAAAAGCTTTATGATACGGCGGTGGAAAAGTGCAGCGGCAACTTGCAGTGCTTTGCCGGGGATTGGGTGCTGGTGGAGGGCGGCGGCTACGAGAAAATCTGGCTTGAAACCCAGCCTATGGGCGGCGAAATGTATGCAGGGTACCGGATGGATGCAGCGCTGAACAACCAGCGGCTGTTTATGCGCACCCAGCGCGCGGATGGACGTCTGGCAGGCTCCATTCAGTGCATCGGAGATACGGTGGAACCGCAATTCAACAAGTTTCAGGGCTTCTGCTTCCCACATTCGGCACTGAACATGTACTATTTGATCGGGCGCGACAGGGCATATCTGGATGAGCTGGCCGAATGCCTGGAGAAATTTGACGCTTATTTGTGGCGGTGGCGGGATTCAAACGGCGACGGGTGCCTGGAGTCCTTTTGCGTGTACGACACGGGCGAGGACAACGCCGTGCGCTACGGCGATTCGCCGGTGTATTGCGTGACGGATACACCGCCCACGGATTCCGACGTGGTGCCCATGGCTTCCATGGATGTGATGAGTTTTTCTTACGCTGCGCGGGATACGCTGGCTCGGATCAGCCGCATTCGCCAGGATGGACAGGAGGCAACGTGGCGGCAAAAGGCTGAAGAGGTTGCGCAGGCGCTTCGGGAGCATTTGTGGGATGATCAGCGCGGAGCCTGCTTTGACCGGGATAAGCACGGAAAGGTTGTGGATGTGCTGTGTCACAACAGCCTCCGGTGCATGTATTGGGGATCGTTTTCGCAGGAAATGGCGGATCGCTTTGTGCATGAACACTTGATGAATGCGAACGAATTCTGGACAGCGATGCCGCTGCCGTCTGTTGCGGTTCATGATCCGGCTTTCCGCAATGCGCCGGAAAATAACTGGAGCGGCCAGTGTGAGGGGCTGACGTATCAACGGGCCATTCATGCGCTGGAAAACTACGGCTATGATAAGCTGGTGACGAAACTCGGACGCACATTGTTCCAGGCAGTGATTGACGGTGGTTATGTATTTACCCAGCAGTTTGATCCTTTTACACGGGAACCCTCCAGGGTGGGAATGACCTCCCACGATGTGCTGAAGCCGGGCGATACGGAGCCCTTCCAGGACGCTTACGGCCCGACGCTTTTGTCCGTGCTGGAATACATGGCGCATATCTACGGCGTGCACCTGGAAATGGGCGAGGTCTGGTTCAGCCTTGGGCGAGGCGAAATGTATACGTATGAGCGGGTGTGGGGCGAGCGCACCTATCGGATTGAAAGCGATGGCAGGCGGGCTTCTGTTTATGTGGACGGGCACAAGCACTATGATATGCCCTGCGGTATCCGCTTGGTGACGAGTGAAAACGGAGACATGCTGCGCACGCTTGCTATTGAATAAAACAGATGACGGTCTGTTTTGCCGGAAACCGGTCAAAAACAGAGGATGTCGCAAAGGAGCAAGATATTCATGAAAACAAATGAAATCAATATTCGGGATCCGTTTGTGCTGTGCCATGGAGGAAAATATTATCTCTATGGCACAAGGGGAGCCACCTGCTGGGGGAAGGCAGATGGCTTTGACGTGTATGTGGGTACGGATTTGGAAAACTGGGAAGGGCCGACGGCCTGCTTTACCAATGACGGCAGCTTCTGGGCGGATCGCAACTACTGGGCGCCGGAGGTGCATTGCTGGCGGGGGCGCTACTACATGTTTGCATCCTTCAAAAACGAGCGTGTGCGCCGGGGCACGGCCATTTTGGTGGCGGATGATCCCATGGGTCCGTTCCACCCGCATTCCGACGGATGCATTACGCCTGCGGAATGGGAGTGCCTGGACGGCACGTTCTACGTAAGCAGAGCCGGCAGACCCTATATGGTGTTTTGCCACGAGTGGGTGCAGGCTGGGGACGGCGAAGTGTGTGCCGTTCCGCTGACGGATGATCTGCGCATGCCCTGCGGCGAGGTGAAGCTCCTTTTCCGTGCATCGGAGGCAAAGTGGTGCCAGGTGAAGCATCATTCCAGCGGCGTGAGCGGCTGCGTGACGGACGGCCCCTTCCTGTGGCGGCTTGCAAGCGGCGAGCTTGTATGCTTGTGGGCGAGTTTTTCCGAAGGGGGATACACGGAGGGAATGGCCGTGTCCGACAATGGGGAGATCGATGGTCATTTCCGGCAGGTGGAGCCGCTGTTCATGGATGACGGCGGCCACGGAATGATTTTCCGAGGGCTGGATGGACAGCTGTATCTGACGCTGCACACGCCCAATGAGCACTTGCAGGAGCGCCCGGTGTTCCGCAGGGTGGTGGAAAAGGACGGGCGGCTGTGCCGGGTGGATAACCTGCCTGTATGGTTTGACGAAATGCACAGGGATCTGCACGGCATGGCGGAGCGGCTGACGGAAAAAGTGACCGGCTGGGAGGAAAAACCAGGCGTTTTCCGTCCAGAGGATTATGGCTATCGGGGAGGAAAAGCAACGGAGAGTATCCAGCGCGCCCTGGACGCGGCGGGAGCAAACGGCGGCACGGTGCTGTTGTCCGGCGGCGAATATGTCAGCGGCACGCTGGTGATGCATTCCAATGTGCGGCTGAAGATCGGCAAGGGAGCGAGGCTGCTGGCCAGCACCGACCTTGCGGATTATCCCGAACATGTGGCAAAGCGCGTGACGGTACAGGATACGAACATGGGCATGAATCAATCGCTGATTTTTGCCGAAGGATGCGAAAATATTGCCATTTGTGGGCCGGGAGAAATCAGCGGACAGGGCACGCAGGCAAATTTCCCCGGCGATGAAACCTGCCACGGTACGCCGGGACGGCCGTTTGTGCTGCGCATGATTGACTGCGTGGGCGTAACGGTGCGGGATATTGTGCTGCGGGATTCTCCCTGCTGGATGGAGAATTATTTGAACTGCGAAAAAGTTCTGCTGGAAAATGTGACGGTGCGCAGCCAGGTCAACTACAACAACGACGGCATCGACATCGATGGCTGCCGGGATGTGATTGTGCGCGGATGCGATGTGCAGTCGGGGGACGATGCATGCTGTTTCAAAGGTGCATCGGAGCGCAGCACGGAGCGGGTGCTGGTAGAGGATTGCTCCTTCCACTCCTCCTGCAATGCGCTGAAAGTTGGCACAGACACCCAAGGCGATTTCCGGCAGGTGCTGGTGCGGCGGTGCCGCATTGGCGGAGTGGAGGTTGATCCCAACGGTGTGAAGCACCGCTGCTCGGATTCGGCCATATCGCTGGAAATGGTGGACGGCGGCACATTGGAAGACTTTTTGCTGGAGGATCTGACCATTGAGCGGGCATGGAGCCCCGTGTTCCTTCGCCTGGAGGATCGGGGACGGGTAAAGCCCGGCGATCCGAAGCCAGGCGTCGGCGTCATGCGGCGCATTGCCATCACCCATGCGACGGGCGGGGATAACGGCCCCAGGGGCTCTTATATGATCGGCGTGCCGGAAAGACCCATTGAGGATGTGCTCCTCTATGATGTGCAACTGCGCCAGCATGCAAGCACAAGGCCGGTGCTGAAGGAAAACGAGCTGGATGAGATGCGCGGGGTGTATCCGGATGCGCACATGATTGACTCCAAGGGGGACGCGCCCGCCTATGCCCTATGGGCACGGCATGTGCATGGGCTGCGGCTGGAGCATTATGGCGTGATGCCGGAGGGGGCGGAGAAACGCCCGGCCTTTGTGTTGGCAACCGATGTGGAATAACAAGCGGAAAGAGGCGGCGACATGTCCAAGCGTTACGATCAATGCAAAGCATCAATCAAACGCTATATGCAAAAATTAGAAAATATAACTTTCCGGATGCCCAAAGGCCGCAGGGCAGAAATAGAGGCATACGCGGCAGCGGCAGGAAAAAGCGTAAACGGCCTGATAACGGATTTGCTGCGTCAGGAAATGGGAATAACGGAAGAAGAGTGGAAAAAACCTCCTGCCGAAGAGGCAGAAACGGAAGAGCCCTGAGGGGCTCTTCTTTTTCGTGCAGGGTACCGCGGGGCTTTGGTATGCATAAGCTGCCGCGAAGAGCCATATCCATGGATAAGCACAGCAAGGAGGGACATCCATGGAAAAGGGCTCGGGCTTCAACCTGTACCGGGATATTGCGACCAGGACGGAAGGGGATATCTACATAGGGGTGGTGGGGCCTGTCCGAACGGGCAAGAGCACGTTCATCGCCAAGTTTATGGAGGAGCTGGTGTTGCCGATGCTGCCGGGCAGCCCCAGAAGGGACAGAATCATGGACGAATTGCCCCAGAGCGGTTCGGGCCGCACGATTATGACCACGCAGCCAAAGTTTGTGCCGGGGGAAGCGGTGGAGGTGTCGCTGGAAGATGGCGCAAGCGTGCGTGTGCGCATGGTGGATTCGGTGGGCTATCTGGTGAAAGGGGCGCTGGGAACGGAAGAAAACGCCACATCCCGCATGGTGCATACGCCCTGGTTTGACCAGGATATCCCCTTTGAGCAGGCGGCGGAGATCGGCACGCGCAAGGTGATGACCGACCATGCCACCATCGGCGTGGTGGTGACAACGGACGGAAGCATTGCGGATATTCCGCGAAGCGCTTACGTGGAGGCAGAAGACCGCGTGATTGAAGAGCTGAAGGCGCTGGGCAAGCCTTTTGTGGTGGTGCTGAATTCCGCCCGGCCAAGAAGCGCGGAAACGCTGGCACTGCGCGATGCGCTGGAGGAGAAACACGCGGTTCCGGTGATGCTGCTGAATGTGAAGGAGATGACGGAGGACGATATCCGGCACGTGCTGGAAAGCGTGCTGATGGAATTTCCCCTGCGGGAGATTCGACTGGACGTGCCAGCATGGCTCAGCGCGCTGGAAACGGGGCACTGGCTGGTGAAACACTTGCTGGAAGGTATGCGCAAGGTGGGAAGGCAAAACCACAGGATGCGCGATACAGAGCTGATACGAGATGCTTTTGCGGCCTTGGAATACGCGGGCGAAGTGCAGCAGGCAAGGCTGGATCCCGGGCAGGGGAGGATGGACTTTACCATGCCGCTGAAGCAGGGGCTGTTCAACCGCATCCTGGGTGAGGAATGCGGTACGGAGATCCGCGGCGATGCGCATTTGCTGGCGCTGATGAAGGAGCTGGTGAGCGCCAAAGCCGAGTATGACCATGTGGCGGAAGCGCTCAAAAGCGTGCGGGAGACAGGCTATGGACTGGTGACGCCCGCCATGAATGAAATGACCTTGCAGGAACCGGAAATTGTGCGCCAGGGCAGCCGCTTTGGTGTAAAGCTGAAAGCACAGGCGCCTTCGCTGCACCTGATCCGCGTTGATATTGAAACGGAAGTGACGCCGGTGGTCGGCACAGAGAAGCAGAGCGAGGAGCTGGTGCGCTACTTGCTGGAAGAATTTGAAAATGACCCCCAGCGCATTTGGAACACCAACTTCTTCGGCAAAAGTCTGCACGATATGGTGCGGGAAGGCCTGAGCAACAAGCTGCTTCGCATGCCTGCCGATGCGCAGCAGAAGGTGCGGGAAACACTCAGCCGCATCATCAACGACGGTAACGGCGGGATGATCTGCATTCTGCTGTGAAACGAATGCTTTTTGCCGGAAACGTGTCTTCGTGCGGTTGACAATTCACGTGGAACGCGGTAGAATAAACTGCAAAAGCAAATCGCCGCGCATAAATAAAAAGGAAATCGAGGAATGCGATATGTTGACGCATAAGATGACCATTGCCGGGCTGGAACGTGAGCTGCCCATTTGCCGTGTGAACGATGAACTGTATATCGGTGCATTCGTGATCTTTGGCGATGTGGAATTGACGGTCGCCTGCGCTACGGAGCTGCTGAAAATTGCCCCGGAATATGATTATCTGATCACGGCGGAATCCAAGGGCATTCCGCTGGCCTATGAAATGGCGCGGCAGGCCGGGGACAAGAAATGGTTCCTTGCGCGCAAGGGTGCGAAGCTGTATATGCAGAACGTATTCAGCGTGGAAGTAAAATCCATCACAACCGCCGCCCAGCAAAAGCTCTATCTGGACGGGGCGGACGCGGAAATGATGAAGGGGAAGCGTATCCTGATTGTGGATGACGTCATTTCCACAGGCGAATCCCTGCACGCCATTGAAGCGCTGGTAGAAAAGGCGGGCGGCATCATTGCGGGCCGCATGGCGATTCTGGCTGAGGGCGACGCGCAGAACCGGCAGGACATCAAGTATCTGGAAAAGCTGCCCCTGTTCAATGCCAAGGGCGAAATTATCGGGTAAAGTGCGCTGTGTGTGCAGAAAAAGCACCCGTGGAATGAAACCGCGGGTGCTTTTTCTGCATGGTGAAAAACAAAAGAAAGGCAACGGGCCATGGAAAAACAATCAACACTCATGATTGAAGGCTCTATCGGCAGGAAAATCATCCGTTTTGCGCTGCCTGTTTTCTGGGGCAATCTGTTTCAGCAGCTGTATAATGTGGTGGATCTTCTGGTGGTTGGCAATTTTGTCGGCAGCGAGGCACTGGCGGCTGTGGGTTCTTCCGGTAGTCTGACCTTTTTGCTGGTGGGGCTTGTGAACGGCATTTTTCTTGGCGCAGGTGTGGTGGTATCACGCTATGTAGGTGCGCGGGACGATGAGAATGTGCACACGGCGGTGCACACCACCGTAGCCTTCGGTCTGCTTGCCGGCATTGCGCTGTCGCTGGTTGGCGTGAGCATCACGCCAACGATTCTGGCGTGGATGGGCACGCCGCAGAATGTCATGCCAACTTCAATTCTGTATCTGCGCATTTATTTTGCTGGTGCGCTGGCAAATGTGATGTACAATGTGTCCAATGGCATTTTTAACGCCGTGGGGGACAGCAAGCATCCTTTGTATTACCTGATCCTGTCCTCTGCGATAAACGTATTGTTGGATATGCTGTTCGTGGCGGTACTGGGTTTTGGCATTGCAGGCGCTGCATGGGCCACGGTGATTTCGCAGGCGGTGAGCGCGCTGCTGGGGTTGAGACGGTTGTGCCATGTGACGGATCCGTGGCGGTTGTTTCCCTCACGCATCCGCATCAGCGGCAAGATGCTGCGGCAGATTTTGCGGATGGGGGTTCCCTCCGGCATGCAAAATGCCATTATTTCGCTTGCCAATGTGGTGGTGCAAAGCAACATCAATGCCTTTGGCTCCGCGGCAATGGCGGGCTGCGGTGCGTATTCGAAAATTGAAGGCTTCGGTTTTCTGCCCATTACCAGTTTTGCCATGGCCATGGCGACCTTTATCGGCCAAAACCTGGGCGCCAAGCAATATGAACGGGCAAAAAAAGGTGCACGGTTCGGCATATTATGCTGCGTGATGTTGGCGGAAATGGTGGGTATCGGCATCAACCTTTTGTCGCCCTACCTAATTCGTGCCTTTGATACCAATCCGGAGGTCATCCGCATTGGTGTAACGCAAGCCAAGACCATTACACTATTCTACTTTTTGCTGGCGTTTTCGCATAGCGTTGCAGGGATTCTCCGCGGGGCAGGCAAATCCATTGTGCCCATGTTTGTGATGCTGGCCTGTTGGTGCGTCATCCGCATCACCTACCTGCTTGTGACGGTGCCGCTTTTCCCGGATATCCGCACGATTTTCTGGGCCTATCCCTTCACATGGTCGCTGTCGTCCATTTGCTTTCTGGCATACTATCTGAAGGCGGATTGGCTGCACGGATATGAAAAAAGCAGAAAGTGAAAAACCGTGCGCAATGATGCGGTGAACGCATGCTGGACAAAGTGGGGGCAGCAGCGTATAATAAAAGCAGTTTATGAGGAAGAAGGAAATGCATGAAGCGGCGAAAGACGGCGGAGCTGATGAAAACACATCGTACAATTCGACCGGAACGGGTGATGGCGCTGGGCTTTTTGCCGGTCATTGCATTGGGGACGCTGCTGCTGGCACTGCCTGCGGCCTCCCAAAGCGGGCAGAGCATCGGCGGCTTCAACGCGCTGTTTACGGCTACGTCCGCTGTGTGCGTCACGGGACTTGTGACAGTGGACACGGGCACGACTTTTTCGGCATTGGGGCAGGGCGTGCTGCTGCTGTTGATTCAAACCGGCGGTCTCGGCTTCATGATTCTGGCCACGATGGTGCTCATGGCGCTTGGACGCAAATTTACCCTGCGGGACAGGATGCTGATCAAAGAGGCTACAAGCGCGGATTCTCTGTCAGGCCTGCTGCGGGTCACACGATCTTATACGTTTTTAACGCTGCTGGTGGAGCTTATCGGTGCGGTGCTGCTGGCTACACGGTTTGTGCCGCGCTTCGGCTGGGGTAAAGGCATATGGTTTTCCGTGTTTCATGCGGTCAGCGCGTTTTGCAATGCGGGGTTTGATCTGTTCGGCGGCTTTTCCAGCCTTACGCGTTGGTGCAACGACCCAGTGGTTATACTCACCATATCCGTGCTGATTATTCTGGGCGGTTTGGGTTTTTCAGTAGTTTTTGAGGCCTTGCGGGACATCAGGCACGCACAGCGGCTGTCGCTGCATGCGAAGGTTGCGCTGGTGATGTCCGGTGCGCTGCTGGTGCTGGGTACGGCCTTCTATGCACTGGTGGAGTGGAACAACCCGGGTACGCTGGCATCCACGGCCATTTCCGGCGCGGGCAGCAAAGTGATGAACGCCTTTTTCCAATCCGTAACCATGCGAACGGCGGGGTTCAATTCCGTGCCGCTTGACCGGCTGCGGGAAGGCAGCAAGCTGTTCAGCGTGGTGCTGATGTTCATTGGCGCGTCGCCTGCATCCACAGGCGGCGGCCTTAAAACCACTACCTTTGGGGCGGTGCTGCTGATTACTCTGAGTGTAGTGCGCGGACAAAAGGACGTGAACGTGATGGGACGCCGGCTGCCAACGGATCTTTTGCGCCGGGCACTGGCGATTCTGACCATTTTTATGGCGTTTCTGTTTGTGGGTATTCTGGCCATTGTGCTGTCCGAACGGGAAGGAAAAGGCGCGGTTGATTTGATCTTCGAAGCGACCAGCGCCTTGGCGACAGTAGGCGTGTCAGCGGCGGGAACGCCGAAGCTGACCTTGGCCAGCAAGGCGCTGCTGCTGCCGATGATGTATTTGGGGAGAATCGGCCCCATGACGCTGGCGCTGGCATTGGCCAAGCGGAAGGGCAGCGCGAACCAACATATCCGGTATCCGGAAGAAAACCTGATGATCGGTTGACGGAGGCAGGGCATGAAAGAGAAAAAGCAATTTCTGGTGATCGGCTTGGGGCGGTTCGGCACTAGCGTGGCGGTGAACCTTGCCAAGCTTGGGCACGAGGTGCTGGCTGTGGACAGCAGCGAGGATGCAGTGGATGCGGTGTCGCCCTATGTGACGCAGGCGATTGCAGCCAACGCCACCGATGAGGCAGTGCTGCGTTCTATCGGGCCGAGAAATTTTGATGTGGCAGTGGTATCCATTGGACAAAACATTCAGGACTCGATCCTGATTGCTGTGTTGTGCAAGGAAATGGGCGTACCCTATCTGGTGGGTAAGGCCACGGATGAACTGCATGCGAAGGTGCTGCGCAAGGTTGGCGTGGATCGCGTGGTTTTTCCGGAAAGGGATATGGGTCAGCGGGTGGCAAAATCGCTGGTGTCGCCTAATTTCCTGGATATGCTGGAATTGTCCGGCGAATATCAGATGGTAGAAATGACCACCCCCACGGTGTGGAAGGATCGCACGCTGGTGGAAGCAAACGTGCGCCGCAACTATGGTGTTAGTGTGATCGGCATCCGTCGGAATGAGCAGTTTATTGCATCCCCCGGTGCGGAAGAAAAGCTGCTGGACGGGGATGTGCTGCTGCTCCTTGGCCGGCAGGAGGACCTAGAAAAGCTACCGAAATAAAGAGGAGGATGCAACCATGGCCAAACAAACTGCCCGCGTGATTGATTTTTCTGCCCCGGAAGCACAGCCATTCGACTTTGCCGGCGATCGGCACGGTGTGCTGCTGATCCACGGTTTCACAGGCTCGGCAGGGCATATGCGGCTGATTGGCGAGCATTTGCGGGAGCAGGGCTTCACTGTCAAAGGTATCAACCTGCCGGGGCATGGCACTTCCATTGAGGACATGGCGCATTATGGCTGGCAGCAATGGCTTCAGGCAGCGAAGGAAGCCTTTCTCCAGCTGAAGGAAAAGTGCGATTATGTGAGCGTTTCCGGCCTGAGCATGGGCGGTGTTCTGTCCCTGATCCTGGCCGAACAGATGGATGTGACGGCAGTGGCACCCATTTCCGCCCCCATGGCGGTGCAGAACAAGGCCATGGCGCTGGCCGGATCGGCGTCCCTGTTTATCAAAACCATTGCGTGGGGAACTGATCCTGAGCGCAAAAAAATGCTTGACCAGCGCTATGATTACGGCTATACAGGCTTCCCAACCCGGCGGGCGGTGGACTTATCCCACCTCATCAAGCTGGCAAGGCGTAATCTGTTTGCGATCACATGCCCGGTGCTGGCGGTGCAGTCCCACGGGGATGAGACCATCTCCACCGACAGCGCAGAGGTGATTGTGAACGGTGTTTCCAGCAAACAGAAAGACATCCTCTGGCTGGACAAAGTGCCCCATGTATGCACCATTTCCTGCGAACACCAGCGCATTGCCGACAGCATTGGCCGACTGCTGCGCGAGGCGGAAAAAGAAGCATAAAGAAAGGGTCTGCGAAGCGCTGCCGCAATGCTTCACAGACCTTTTTTTTATGCTTTTTTTATCCAGGACATGGCGGTCATGTTTGGACCGACGTAGGTGCCGATGACTGTGCCCACATAGCGTTGCAGAATGGGTGCACCCTGCGCTGCACCGCTGCCCTGAATAAAGGAAATCACCGCGCGCGTTTCCTCATCACACATGGCGCCCGCAACAATGACCGGATAGGCCGGATCCGGCGGGCAAGCGCGAAGCTGATCGGCATACCACTGATAGACTTTGGCATGGCTGCGGCATAATCCGGCCTGGTGCAGCCGACCATCGCTCATACGGAGCATCAGCTTGATGTGCAGCGAGGAACCTACCGCGCCGACCGCGGCATTCAGCCGACCGCCCAGAACAAGGTACTTCAACTCATCCAGTTGGCCAACCAACTGGCAGTGCTCGCGTATTTCCAGGAGCTTTTTTGCCAGCACAGCGCCGCTTGCCATGGTGCTGCGCATGTGCAGGGCGGCCAGCACAAGCTGTGCTTCTCCGAGGGAGGCGCTTAAGGAATCAATCAGGTGCACGCGTTCGGGCACTTCCAAAAAACTGCGCGCCAAAACGGCGGATTGGTAAGTGCCGGATAACTTGGAGGAGCCGGTAATACACACCACCTCGTCCTGCGGGTCGGACAGGGCGCGCTCGAAGGCGTCGCGGAAACGTTCGGGGGAGATCTGGCTGGTTTTGGGCAGTTCATCGGAGGCAACCATGCGGCGGAAAAAATCCTCCCGGCTCAGTTCCACACCATCCAGATATTCTTCCTGCCCAAAGCGAACCGACAGAGGAAGAACCTCAAGTCCCCATGCGGCGGCTTCCTCCTGGCAAATGTCGGACATGCTGTCCGTGAGAATGCGAATCATGCTTGCTCCTCCTTGATGGCTTTTTGAAAATACTGCCATGTGGCTTCCAGACCGGCCAGCACGGAATCTAACTGCTCCGGCGGCACGGCTGCAAGCATGGCATGGGTCATTTGCAAATGATAAGCACGATGCTTTTCCTCGGCGGCAAGCGCTTTTTCCGTGGGGTGAATGTGCACACGGCGCTTGTCACTGGAAGAACGAAGGCGGGTTACATAACCTTTGCGCTCCAGGGTGTTCATGGCCACAGTGAGCGAACCGACCGTAACGCCGAGCGATGCGGCCAGCTCGGACATGGTGTTGTTTTCACCGGCGGAGCATACGGCGGCAATGGTGTGCACCTCCCGCATGGTCAGCTCCGTTATGCCTGCGGCGCGGAGGCTATCCTCTTCCAGGTGCAAAGCATCGTTGAACAGGTGCACCAGCACTTCGTTAATCCGTTGCGAACGCTCCATAAATGTCACTTCCTTTGAATTTCAAAGTATTCAGCGAAGAAAAATGCTTTGAATATCAAAGCATTTGAATTATAACATATGCCTGACAGATTGTCAAGCGGTGAAACAAAGACGTAAAGAAAATGCCTGTTGAAGCACGTGTTAGGGCACACGTGCGGAAAAACCGACGAATGGCAGGGAAAAAACGTCAATTTGCGCGACAATGGATGACAAATGCCGCATCCTACGTTATAATGATTGACAGAAGCCCTAAACCATATGAGGAACAGAGGAGGAAAACCACGATGCGGAAGATGCTATCCCTGCTGCTGGCGCTGCTGCTGCTGGCAATGCCGGTGATCAGCCTGGCGGCCAGCCCGTCGGAAATCATGGATTTACCGGAGGATCGCAACAGCTATGTTCGCGTGTCCTTTACCCCGGGTGTGCTGCCGATGGACGCGGAGAGCAATACCCTTATCAGCGACCTTCTGAATGCGCTGAGCTTTGAATATGCCGGTTCCCACAAGGATGACGGAACGCAGAACTTTGCCATGGTATTGTCCGGCCAGCTGGCGCTGACGCTGCGTATGCAGGAGAAAGACGATGTGCTGTATCTGGGAACATCGCTGCTAGATACGAATATTTCCGTGAAGGAAGACGATGTGGAAAAAGTATCAAAGCAGCTTATAGAAGCGATCGGCAAAGCGAACGAAATGGAAGAAAAGGACATTGAAGCAATCACCCAGCTGCTCTTTTCCGGTGAGCTGATCAGCGATGTGGCAGAGACGGATGATTTTGCCGAAGTCTTTACGGACATGGAGTGGGATTGGGATGCACTTCAGGCAGTGATTCAGCGGGTATATGCACGCGCCGTGACCGAAACGGTGGACGTGCAGAGCAAGGATCACGAGCCTGCTGTGAAGAAAATCACCATGTCTGTCACGGCACAGGACATGGAGGATATCTATCGCGCGCTTTGCGATGCTGTGCTGAAGAATGACAAATTTATGCAGCTGGCGAAACAGATGAACGTGACCTACACCCTTGACAATGAACAGGTGTCGGCTGAAGAGTTTTACACCAAGCTGCCGGAAAAGATCCGTGAAATGTTCGACCAATTCGAGGATATGCCCATAGAATGGCTGCTCAACGACAAGGATGAAGTGGTGAGCGTGACGTGGGCGGGCGTGCCCAAGGAGGGCGCGACCTTCGAAGGCAATCCCATGCCGCAGCTGGCGCTGAGTTACAAGCGTCTGGGCACCACGGACGGCAAGGCGCATTCTCTGGCGTTTAACATTAAGCAGGGAGAAGAGGATCTGACCCTGTCCGTGGACTTCCTCACCGATGCGGAAAAGCGCGTTTACGGTGCGCTTGCCGTGACGAAGGCAAAGGAGGACGGCACGGTAGAAAATCTGTTTGCGTTTGAGCTGGACGGAACGAAAGACTTCCGTGAGACTGAGGCGAGCTATGATGTGAACGCGAACCTGACGGTGGGTGACTTCGGTGTGACGGTGAACGTGAAGTCCGCAGCGAGTTTTGACGGCAAGGATGCGAAGAGCCAGACAGATGTGAGCTTTGCCTTGCTGGGCGAGAAACCCATGGTGACCGTGCATGTAAACAAGAGCACCGGTGACCGTACAAACGCACCTGAAGGCATGGTGCTAAGTGACTATTTGTACCTGGATTTCGACAAGATTGTTGAAGGCCAAATGAATGACCTGAAATATTTGGACGAGATGCGCGATATATTCAGTGAGGATGTTGTGGATCTTGGCGCGATGAGCGCTGATGAACTGGAAGCGTTTGTAAAGGATGAACAGAAGACTGTTGTGGTTAACTTTGTGAACATTCTGCAAATGTTGCCGGAAAGCGTGCTGCAGGCCGTGCTTGGCATGGCCATGTAAAGGAGCCTTCATGGGGGGGAAAATGCGCTGTTTCCTGATAAAGAGGAAGGAATGGCCATCCCCCTCTTTTCTTTTTTGGCAGGGTATGGTATACTAATAATCTGGTGCTGCATTGCATGCACTGTTGACCGTGCCCAAAGGCGCGCACGGCATGTTGGCAAACGACTGTAAGGAGTGATTTTTTTGTCATCCGACCCATTGGGCGTCCCTCTACTGATGCAGCTGCTGCTGATTCTGCTCAACGGCTTCTTTTCGGCGACGGAGGTAGCGGTGCTTTCCCTGAATGATACGAAACTCCGCCACGATGCCGATGAAGGCGACAAGACGTCGGCACAGCTGCTGAAACTGGCGGAAACGCCTAATCGCTTTCTGTCCACCATTCAGGTATGCATTACGCTGGCAGGTTTTCTGGGCAGCGCGTTTGCGGCGGAGCGTTTTGCCCCTCGCCTGACGGCGCTGTTCATCAGCTGGGGTGCAGGCATTGGCCGGGATACGCTAAATTCGTTGTGCATTATCCTGGTGACGCTGCTGCTTTCTTATTTTACGCTGGTGCTGGGCGAATTGGTGCCCAAACGCATTGCCATGCAGCATCCGGAGAAGATGGCGCGCATTTCCTGCGGTGTGATTTGCACGCTGTCGGTGATCTTTAAGCCCATTGTGTGGCTTTTGAGCGTGAGCACCAACGGTGTGCTGCGGCTGCTGGGCATTAACCCAAACGCGCAGCAGGATGAAGTGACGGAAGAGGAAATCCGCATGATGGTTGACATGGGCGGCGAAAGCGGCGCGATTGAAGAGAACGAGAAGGAAATGATTGAGAACATCTTCGAGTTCAACAACCG
>CAKUFA010000004.1 GCA_934647165.1 uncultured Clostridia bacterium
TCACGGCCGTCAGCTCTGCTGACAGTGAAAAATGCAAACTCGACAAAGTGGTAAAGCCACTTTGTCGACACGCTGGGGACGCGGCTGCATGCCGCGTCCTTCGGCGTATCAGGGGATCAGGTTGAGCATATCATCGTTATCCGCAACATCAACAAAGGATTGCGGAACCTGACCGACAATAATGTTTTCCGCCACGGCGACCTGCGTGGCGGCCTCAATGGTACCCGAACCGGTGGGAATCACCAGCCGCACGGCAGCGCTGAGCGTCAGCAGAATGCGGTGGCGGGTCTGGTTGATGCCGGCGGACTGAAACTCCGTATCAAAACGGGAGGAAATGGCACCCACAGGAAGAATCTGCACGCGGAGCTTTGGCCCTGTGCCCGCAAGAAGCGTGAGCCCAAGCGCCGAACCCAGCGGTACCTGCACAAACCGATTTTCTGCATTTTCCAGTTGCTGCTGGGCAAGGGTGCATGCACGGGCGGCAAGGCGATTCATGGCGGAGGTATCAGCCTGAAGGAGACGCACTTGTCCATCCGCATCCTGGATGACGTGAATGAGAGAATCATAGCTGAAACCGGACTGGACGGCTTCCTCGACGGCGGCGTTGAGGACGGAAACGGCCAGCGTGCGTGCGTTAGCCACTGCCAGGGAGAGCGTGACCCGGGTGAGATTATGCTCCACTACAAGGGCGAGGGCAATGAGAAGGAGAAGCGCCAGGAGAAGAATGCGCACACGGCGATGCTGAAGAAGCAAGAAGGACAGCTCCTTTCCGTTTGGATCGGCCTGGGGGCACGCGGCGAATTGTCCGGGTACGGGAAGCATTTGACCCTGTCCGGCGTTAAATCAATAGGCCGGGCAAGGCTGACAGGCTATTGCACGGTGTGATATAATGAAGCATGATACTGTATGCACGCAGGCGGCGAAGCATGCCGAAGCGGCAAAGGAGGCAAACGCGTGGCGATCAGACGCGGCAGACGGCAGAACAATGCCGAGGAGATAAACGCTGCAACCGGACGGTGGGACGGAGCAAGCGATCATGCGGCCTGGCAGGAAGGGGCAACACAAGCCTATCATGGGCGGCCGGCCATGGAGGACGAGGAGCAGACGCGGGTTTATGACAGCGCTGCGGCATGGAACGGCAACCCATATGAGGCAGGCATGGAACAGGACTATGTGCCACAGGATGATCCGGACGGTTATGCCATGCCGCCGGAAGATGATGAGGTGGCAGGGGATTATGCCGCGGAGCAGGATGGCGAACTGGACGGCTATGACGATCCGGGGTGCTATGACGATGGCGACTGGGACGAAATCCCCCTGGAGGAAGAAGAAAAAACCTATGCGCACAGCATTTTCAAACCGGCCACGAAAAAACCGGCCTTTGTGCTGTGCGTGGCGGTGAACGTGGTGCGCATCCTGCTGCTGCTGGTGGTGCTGGCGGGGCTTGCGGGATTGGGCGCGGTGGCGGGCATTGCCAAGGGCTATGTGGAAACAGCCCCCACCCTTGACCTTGCCGCATTGGATGACCAGGCGCAAACATCCTTTATTTATGATGCGCAGGGCAACCTGATTACGGAATACAAAGGCACGGAGAACCGTGTGAACGTGAGCCTTGCGGCCATGCCAACCTATTTGCAGCAGGCGTTTATTGCCGTGGAGGACGCGCGCTTTTATACCCACAACGGTGTGGACATCAAGCGCATTGTGGGCGCTTTTGTGTCCAACCTTTCTTCTTCCAGCACGCAGGGCGGCTCCACAATCACCCAGCAGCTGATTAAGAACACGCTGCTTTCCTCCGAGCAGAGCTACAAGCGGAAAATTCAGGAAGCATATCTGGCCATGCAGCTGGAAAAGCAGTATACCAAGGAGCAGATTCTCGAAAGCTATCTGAACACCATTTTCCTTGGCGAGAACTATTACGGCGTGCAGGTGGCGGCGCAGGGGTATTTCGGCAAAAGCCTGGGCGAATTGACGCTGCGGGAGTGCGCCATGCTGGCAGGCGTGACAAACAGCCCTTACTACTACAATCCGCGGCGTAACCTTTACACCCGCGCCAAAGAGGGCGTGGACTATCCCGCAATCACCAACAACCGCACGGATTATGTGCTGCGGTGCATGTATGAGAACCAGTTTATTACCTATGAGCAATACAAGGAAGCGCTGAACCCTGCCACAGCCAACGTGCTGCAGGAAGCGCCCAGCGACGGCAGCGGCATGTACGACTATCCGCACTATGTGGAATACGCGGTGACGGAAGTGGTGGACATTCTGCTGAAGTTGAACAACCTGGAGGATACAACGGCCAACCGCTATGCCATGGAAAACAAGCTGCGCACCGGCGGTTACCGGGTGAAGCTTGCCATTGATACCTCTATCCAGAACACAGTGCAGGAAACGCTGGAAAACTGGACGAAATATCCTTCCCTGCGCGATCCGGCGGACAAGGTATACCGCTCCCGCAATGCGGACGGAACCTATACTGAGGTGGTGCAGCCCCAGGCGGCAGCCGTAGTGCTGGATTATCGCACGGGGGAAATCAAGGCCATTGTGGGCGGGCGCAACAAGCCCACCCAGCGCAAAACCCTCAACCGAGCTACTGACATGAAGATGCCTGTGGGCTCCTCCATCAAGCCTATTGCGGTGTATGCACCGGCGCTGGAATTGGGGGCAAGTCCGGCGAGCATTGTGTATAACATGCCCCTGCCCATCAGCGGCTGGAAAAACGCCAAGGGTGAGGATACCTGGCCGAAGAACTATGGCGGAGGCGGCTATGTAGGGCCGGAAACCCTGCGCACGGCGCTGATGAAGAGCCACAACACGGCTGCGGCGCAGACGCTGATGACCATGGTGGGAGTGGATCGCTCAGTGGATTTCCTGCACAGGCTGGGCATTGACGATGACCACATTGACGCAACGCCCTTCGGCCTGTCGCTGGGCTCCAGCGGCATTACACCCATGCAGATGACGGTGGCCTTCGGGGTGCTGGCCAACGGCGGCGTATATCAGCAGCCCATTTCGGTGCTGGGAATTTCCGACAGTGAAGGCAAGGTGGTGTGGGATGGCCACGCCAACCAGACCCGCCGCAGGGTGTTCTCCGAATCCACAGCGTATATGATTGTGGACATGCTCAAGGGCGCTGTGCGCAGCGGCACGGGCACCAGCGCGAAAATCAAGGGGCAGACAGTGGCCGGCAAAACCGGCACCAACTCCGACCAGAAGGGCGTATTCTTTGCCGGCATGACGGGGTATTACTCCTCGGCCATCTGGGTGGGACACGACAACTACAAGGCGCTGGCCAGCAAGTCCACCGGGTCCGGCGCGGCGGCGCCATTGTGGCAGGCATACATGGCGAAGATCCACTCAGGCCTGAGTGACCGGGATATCCTGGAAGGCGACCCCAGCCAGTATGGCCTGGTGAAGGTGACCACCTGCGCGGTGAGCGGCCAGTTGGCCACGGAAGCCTGCCAGGCGGATACCCGCTACGGCACGGTGACGGACTGGTGGGCGCAGGGCAGCGCACCTACCGTATACTGCCAGATGCACCGTGTGCAGCGCGTGTGCGCGCAAAGCGGCATGATTGCGGGCAACTACTGCCCCAGCGTGACTACCAGCAGCGTGGTTGTGATCCCCAGCGGACACCCGCTGTATAACTTCATCGGCACGAAGTATGACGATGTGCTCAGCGAGTATCTTGGCTCCTGGGCCACGGTGAAGTTTGACGGAAACGGCAATGTAGTCAGCGGCGGCACGGTGTGCACGTATCACAACGCGCAAAGCGGCGGCGGAAGCAGCACAGATCCTGTGGTGGAAAACACGCTGATTCCCGATGCAAAAGTGCTGATTCAGCAGGCCTATGCGCAGCTGAACAACACGGATCCGTCCAGCGGCAGCTATGCCTCCATCAGTATGGCCATCAGCAATTTGGAAAGAATTATTGGCAGCGGCGCGCCCAGCCAGAGCGATGTGATGGCGGGCATGAGCCAACTGACCCGCGCCATGGCGGGACTGGATTGATGGAGAAGATTATGCAGGCGCTGTCTGCGATCCGCGCGCCCATCCAGCAGGGGGAATATGACCTGCACCGCCTGGTGATGGACGCGTTGGATGCGGCAGGCATTGCGTATACACATGAGGCACGGCTGGCACCGAGGTGCCGGATTGACCTGCTTTGCGGATGCGTGGGCATTGAGGTGAAACGCGGCAGACCGGAAAAAGCGCGCCTGCTGGAGCAGCTGAGGCGCTATGCGCAGTGCCCGCAGGTGGCGGCGCTGATAGTCGTTGCCGAGCGGCGGCTGGATTTGCCGGGCGAAATGGGCGGCAAGCCGGTGAAGCTTGTGTGCCTGAACAGGCTTTGGGGAATTGCTTTGTGAAGCAGAGCAAAGCGCTTGCTGCATTGCGAAACAGATGACGATGGAGAAGAACCATGACAGACGAAACGCCGTGGCAAGCCACGGAGGATGAATGGGACGATGCGCTTTTGCCGCCTTATTTGCGGCCGGCAGAGCAAAACGCGCCGCCCATGGGCACCATCAGCTATAACCGGCGAAGCCGCTGCTGGGTGGTGAAGGGCGACCCGGCCGTGACGGAAATGTGCAAGCGCCTTTTTCCCGGCACGGCGGGCGCACGGCGGGGCGAGGCACGATTTACCGCGCACAGGCGCATGGTGGCCGATATGTGCTGGCTGATGATGCGCTATCCCCTGGAAGTGAAGCTCAGCGACCTGCCGCTGTGGGACAAGGCGGTGGCACAGGCAAGACAGTATGCCATCCGGCAGGCAAAATCGGCGCGCATGCCGGCAAGGATGAATCCGCCCGAGGGGGCGTTCACCGGCACGCTGATGGACTTTCAGCAGGAGGGGCTTGGCTTTTTGATGCACCATGACCGCTGCCTGCTGGCCGATGAGATGGGGCTTGGCAAAACGGTGCAGGCGCTCAGCTGCATTGCCACGGAGAAGGCTTTTCCCGTGCTGGTTATTCCGCCGGCGCACCTGGTGCGCAACTGGCAGGAGGAAGCGCTGCGTTTCCTGCGCGTGGAGGGACGAGCGCCGCGCATCCATGTGATTCGTGGCTTGAAGCCCTATGATTTGCCGGAAGCGGATATCTACATCATGCACTATCTGCTGCTGCGCGGATGGAAGAGCGCACTGACGGAATTGACGGTGCGCGCGGTGATTTTTGACGAAATACAGGAACTTCGGCACAGCGGAACGGAAAAATACTCCGCCGCAAGCCTGCTGTCCGAGCATTGCGAGCGGGTGATTGGCCTGTCCGGCACGCCCATCTACAACCGGGGCGGGGAAATCTGGAATGTGGTGAACATTCTGGATTATCATTTTCTGGGGGATTGGGAGAGCTTTTCCAGAGAGTGGTGCTACGGCTATGGCAGCGCGGTGGTAGCCAAGCCGGATGTATTGGGGGCGTATCTGCGCCGAGAAGGCCTGATGCTCAGGCGTACCAAGCAGGAGGTGCTGCAACAGCTGCCGCCCAAGCGCCGCCTGGTGCAGGAGTTGGACTGGAATGACAAGCTATATGCCCAATGGATGGCGCCGGTGATGCCCCAGCTGACGCGCTGGAAAACGGACACGGAGCTGACGCCTTCCCAGCGCGCGTTGCTGGAAGAAAGCATATCCCAGCAGGCACGACAGGCCACGGGGCTGGCAAAAGCACCCTACGTGTGCCAGTTTGTGCGCATGCTGCTGGAAGGCGGCGAAAAGGTGCTGCTTTTTGCCCACCACCATGCAGTGATGGACGCTTATCGCCAGGAGTTGAAGGCGTTTTCGCCGGGATTTATCACCGGGCGGGAAACCGGTGCGGCCAAGGATAAGGCGGTGGAGCGCTTTATGACCGGAAAAACGGACGTGCTGTGCATTTCCCTGCGGGCAGCCAGTGGATTGAACTTGCAGCGCGCAACCTGCGTGGTGTTTGGCGAGCTGGACTGGAGCCCTGCCGTGCATTCCCAGGCAGAGGATCGCGCGCATCGCATCGGCCAGGAAGATTCGCTTTTATGCTACTATCTGGTAAGCCCGCAGGGCAGCGATGCAGAAATGCAGGAGGCGCTGGGATTAAAGGTGAGCCAGTTCCTTGGGCTGATGGGAGACAAGCCCCTGTCCCCGGAGGAAACGGCGGCTGCGGCCACGCAGGCGCGCGTGCATGTGGAAAAGCTTGTTGAACGCCTGGCAAAGGACGCACAGGCATGAAGCGCCAACCGGAATCAAGCGGCGGGCGAATGAGCGCGGCCGGAAGGAAGGCCTGGCAGGAAAGGGGAAAAGCATGCTTACAATCGGCTGTCATCTGTCAGCATCAAAAGGATACCTGCACATGGCCGAAGAGGCTGTGAAAATCGGAGCGAACACGTTTCAGTTTTTTACCAGAAACCCGCGGGGTGGAAGCGCCAAAGCGTTGGATGAAAAAGACGTGGCGGCCTTCCGCACCTATGCGGAGGAGGCGGGCATCCGAGTCATTCTGGGCCATGCGCCGTATACGCTCAACGGCTGCTCAGCGGATGCGGGTATCCGTGATTTTGCCCGCCGCACCATGCAGGATGACCTGGAACGCATGGAGCACTTGCCCGGTAACCTGTACAACTTCCATCCGGGCAGCCATGTGGGACAGGGGATGGAAACGGGCATTGAGCAGATTGCCGAAATGCTCAATGCCATCCTTTGGCAGCAGATGCACACCACCGTTTTGCTGGAAACCATGGCGGGCAAGGGCAGCGAGGTGGGCAGCTGTTTTGAGGAGCTGCGGGAGATTATGGATCGGGTGACGCTTGGCGACAAACTGGGCGTATGCCTGGACACCTGCCATGTGGCGGACGCCGGCTATGACATTGTGCAGGACCTGGACGGCGTGCTGACGGCCTTTGACAAGGCAGTTGGGCTGGAACGCATCCGCGCAGTGCATATCAACGACAGCAAAAATCTCCTGGGCTCCCACAAGGACAGGCATGAGAAAATCGGCGAAGGTACGCTGGGTGTGGAAACCATCCTGCGGGTGATGGAGCATCCGGCGCTCAGGGACAGACCCTTTCTGCTGGAAACGCCCAATGACCTGGCAGGCTATGCGGCGGAAATCGCCATGCTGAAGGAGAAGTGGGCATGAGAGTATCGGCGGGAATTGTGCGCAGAAAAGACGGGCGCATGCTGATCTGCAAGCGCGGCGTGGGACGAAACAACGCCCATTTGTGGGAGTTCCCCGGCGGCAAGCAGGAGACGGGGGAAAGCGCCCAGGAATGCCTGCAAAGGGAACTGATGGAGGAACTGATGCTCCCTGTTGTGCCCGGCCGAATTGTGCGCACGGAGGAAAAGCAGGGAATCCTTTTTGATTTTGTGGAAGCAGAAACGGTGCAGGAGCCGCAGCTCACCGAACATGAAGCGATGGCATGGGTTACCCCGCGGGAAATGCTGGGCTATCGTTTTTGCCCGGCAGACACGGAGACGGCGCATTGGCTGGCGCTGCAAAACCCGCGAGTCAGAAACTTTTTATGGGATTTTGACGGCACGCTGATGGACACCTATCCGGCGCTGATTGACGACATGCTGCAAGCGGCCGACAGCATGGGAATGCGAACCAACCGGGAAGAAGTGACGGCGCTGATGATGCAAACCCAGCGGCGCTGCGTGCAGGTGCTGGCAGAAAAATATGGCGGTGAGGCGGAGAAGCTGCATGCGGCCTTCAAGGCATTGGAAAAAAACACAAGGCCGGAGGACACGCCGCCCATACCGGGCATCCGGGAGACGCTTGAAGCGCTGCGATCCCGCGGGGGCCGGCACTATTTGGTGACACACCGCGATGAAAGCGCATGGCGCTTTTTGGAAGCATGGGGGATGAGGAAGCTGTTTGACGGCGGTGTGACGTGGGACGCCGGACGAAAGCCGAAGCCTGCACCGGACATGGTGCTGCACGTGATGCGGGAGCATGGCCTTGCCCCGGAGGAAACGATGATGATCGGCGACCGGCCGCTGGACACGGAAGCCGGGCGCAGGGCAGGAACGTTAAGCTGCATGCTGGATACATCCGGCTTTTTCCCGGAGGATCCGGCGGAATTTTATGCACGAAGCGCTGTGAAATTGGAAAATGTGCTGTGGCCGGAATGACGGACTGCATGAAAACAGGCGCATGAAACGTTTACAAATGTGAAAAGCCGAAAGACTCGCTTTTTGCGGAAGAATCCGGTATAATGGAAAATGAACCAGACCCATAACGGAGGAAATGAAATGCGAAAGCTTCTTGCAGTGCTGTTGTGCCTGACCTTGCTGCCACTGGCCTGCGCGCAGGCGGCCATCACCGTGGCACCGGTGCTGGAGATCACCGCGCCGGAGGAAACGGTGCGCCCGGGCAAGGCAATTGTGCTGACCTTTGAGGTGCCTCAGGCGGGCAATGTGAGCCTTGTGGTAGAGAACGCCGAGGGCGAAACCGTGTCCGTGGTGGTGGAGGATCATGCCGCGCAGGAAGGCCGCAACCAGCTTTATTGGAACGGAACCTGGCAAGGTGAGCCTGCGCCGGAGGGCGAGTATACCCTCATGCTGCGCATGGGCGACAGCGTGGCGGCCGTGCCGGTGAGCATTGGCAGCGTAGCGCCGTATCTGTACGGCTGGACGGTGGAAAATGATGCTGCAACACCGGATGAGCCGATCCTTGTGCGCTGCACGCCCAGCGAGAACGGAATGCTTCACTGGGGCGCGGTTGAAAACGGTGAAGTGGTAGACGAGGATGCGACGGAGGTCACTGCAGGGGAAAGCTATGAAGTGGCATGGCAGCCGGGTGAAACGGAACTGAGTGATGGCGAATATCCCTTTGAGGTGTGGCTGACGGACGAAACGGGCTTTGAATCCACAAGGGAACAGCTGCGCGTGACCATCACCGGCTATGAGGCGGCGCCGGCGATGGCCAGCGCGGATGAAGCGGCCATGGATGAAAATCTGCCTGCGGAGGAAGACGCTGCGCAGGATACGCCCCTGCCGGACGTGGAAGAGACGCCCGCCACAGACGGAGATATGGCAGTGCCTGAAGCCGTAGACACGGAGCCTGCGACGCAAGACACTGCGGACAGCGCTCAGGCGGAACTGGCGCTGGAGGAACTGCCTCTGGTGGAGGAGCACGAACAGCTGGACGACGGGCAGATGACGAGCACTGCCACCGTGTACACGCCCAGCTATGGCAGCCCCTACACGGAAGCTGTGAAAGAGAACGACTACTGGACAACGCCCATGGACATCACGGATGAGGAAGCTGTGTGGAAGATGCTCACCTCGCCCATGACGGTTGTGGACAACGGCAAGAAGAATGCGCAGAAGACGCAGGTGATCCTGCGCAAGGAACCGGATGAGGAGAGCGCAGGCGTGGGTGTGGTGACGTGCATTTCCCAGAGCGTGCGCGTGCTGGAAACGCTGGACAATGGCTGGTCGTTGGTGGAAACCTATTCCTCCTCCTTCCATGACAATACGGTGAAGGCGTGGAACATGCTGGTGCAGGGCTATGTGCCTACCAAGTATCTCAAAACGGAAACGCCCAATCAGACCATGGGTATTGTGATTGACAAGCTGACGCAGCGGTTGTATCTCTTCAAGGACGGCGCGTTGTATGACACGCTGCTAGTATCCACCGGGCTTGCCAATGAAAAGCAGCCTTACAACGAGACCCGTTCAGGTGAGTTTTTGCTGATGCTGCCTGCTGTGGGCGGCTTTAAGAGCGACAACCTGGTATGCTCCATGGGCATCCGTTTTAACGATGGCGACCTTTTGCACGAGGTGCCTCATACTGTGAACAGGGATGGCTCCAACAATT
This sequence comes from uncultured Clostridia bacterium, assembly GCA_934647165.1. Taxonomy (GTDB): domain Bacteria; phylum Bacillota; class Clostridia; order Christensenellales; family Aristaeellaceae; genus CAKUFA01. The sequence continues at coordinate 9,786 of CAKUFA010000004.1, forward strand.
ATGCCACCTGTGAACCAAAGCTTGGTGTGAAGGCTAGCCATGGCTGCATCCGCGTACAGCGGCGGCAGACATCCAAGGGCACCAACATGAAGTGGCTGTGGGATAACATCCGCTCCATCGGCAAAAAGCAGAATGTGAAGATGGTGATCTGGGAGGACTGGCAGGGACGGCAGATTTCGTATCCGCAGGATGACACACCGCTGTATTACAATCCCAACGGCGGCAAGCAGTATCACACGGCGGAAACGTGCTATTCCGCCAAGGGGAAGACGTTCGTGGCATTCACCTATGGCCAGTTGGAAGACGAAGAGTTTGCCAAGCTGGAGCGGTGCACGTGGTGCACAGCCCCGCTGCGCAAGGCGGAAATTGACGAAATCAACGCGGTGTATGCCCCCGGTGGAGACCACGACCCGGTTTTGACCGCGGCAAGACAGAAGTGGCTGGACAGCCAGGCGGGAAACTGAACGCGAATGCTTTGCGCGCAGAATACATCGGAAACCTTGCAGACAAGAAGGAGACGCAGGCATGAATATTGTTGACTATGCGGTGCTGGCCGTGATTGGCCTGAGCCTGCTGATGGGCTTCTATCGGGGGTTTATCAGCACGGTGCTGAACACAGGCGGCTGCCTGGCTGCTTTCGGGCTATCCTTCGTGCTGTATCCAAGGTTAGCCACAGCCATTCGGAGCAATGATGGACTGGTGCGCACGCTGATGCATTACACGGATGCGTCAAGCCGGTTGGGCGACCTGGAACTGGCCATCACCAACGTATCACAGCTCACGGCAGACAAGCTGAATGAGGTGATCAGCAAGGTGGCGCTGCCTGCGCCGTTTGACACGCTGCTGAAAACGAACCTGGAGCAGCAAGTCTATGCGACCACCAGCGTTTCTTCTGTGGCGGACTATGTGAGCCAGACGATTCTGACCGCATCCATCAATATTCTGTGCTTTCTTGTGTGCTTTGTGGCGCTGTATCTTGTCATCTCCATTGTGGTGAACTTTCTGCGAGCGGTGTTCCGCTTTCCGCTGCTCAAACAGCTGGACTGGCTGGCGGGTGGCGTGTTTGGACTGGCGAGAGGCGTGCTGATTTGCTATGCGGTGTTTGCCATTGCGCCGCTGGTGTTGACCATGGTGCCGGTGGACATGATTTCAAAGCTGCTGGAGGAGAGCACTTTTGCTCCGTTTTTTAACAATGGAAGCATGATTCTCGCCATCATGAACGGCAAGCTGTGAGGGCATGACGGACAGGCAAGCGCGTCTGTCCGTTTTGAATCCAGATTGGGAAGATAAGGGCGAAAACCATCGTTTAACTGGATGAAAAGACCTGAAATGGAGGCCTTAGAGCATGAGAAATTGGAAACGGCTGGTGGCTATTTTATTGGCAATCATGCTGCCTGTGCTGGCTGTGGCTGAAACGACACCGACAGACGTGACGCCGGTGGCAACGGAAAGGACGGCTACGGAAGCGCCGACTGCGCAACCGACAACAGCACCCACCGAGGCGCCAACGGAAACGCCGACAACAGCACCTACCGAGGAGCCGACGGAAACACCGACGGCAGCACCCACCGAAGAACCCACGGAGACGCCGACGGCAGCGCCCACCGAGGAGCCGACAACGACGCCCTCTGCGGAACCGACGGAAGAACCGGAGGAAACGCCGACTGCTGCGCCAACGGAAGAACCCACCGAAGCGCCGACGGAATCCGTGATGCCTGCCCCCACCGAAGATGTGTGGGATGAAGCACTGTGCGACCATGCCAATGAGCATTGCGCGCAGGCACCGGCATGCGAAAAGGAAGGCTGCACCCATATTGCCAGGGATGTGCACGGACTGGATGTGCCCCTGTGCAAGCTGGGCAGGTGGCTGCTGGACCGGCAGGATGAATTGCAGCGCAGCGGGGCGGCGGTTGCCTTGTATGCGGCCAATCAGGCGGTGAGCATTGACCTGGATGCAGGGGATGCGACCATTTACCGCAGCGGCAGCTACACGGTAAAGGGCGGCAGCAAACGCCCCGGCGCAAAACTGTCCATTGCAGATGAGCGGCTGGTGAACCTTGACTTGCGCAGCGCATCCGTGGATGAAATGACGCTGGGCAAGCAAGCGGAGACCGTGGTGCAGACCATTGGCCAGTGTGTGGTGAACCATTACAGTGCAGGCCAGAACAGCCGGACAGAGTTTGCGGGCGGCGGTGCAATGCGCCTTGGTGAAGTGCGCCTGGGCACAGAAGGCAGCGCAGGACGCATTTATGTGACCGGCGGCAGCGTGCTGGGCAGTTTTGCGGAGGGAAACGGCCGTGTGATGGAGGCTTTCCCGGCAGCGGAGATGACCGGCACAATGGTGGAAGGGCGCAGCTATGCAGCAAACCGTGCCGATGATGACGGCAACTGCTATTTGTGGCTGAAAAACCCCGGAGAGGGAATGAAATGGATTGCGAACCTGAACGCGGGCGTGCTGAATGTGGAGCGTGAGGCCACCGTGCCTTCGCAGCAGACGACAGAGATTGTTCAGGGACAGGAAACGGTGCTGGAACAAGCGGGCACCTATCGCCTGAGTGGCAGCGTGGAAGACGGCACAAAAATTGTTGTGCGTGCAAGCGGTGTGACGGTGGTGCTGGACGGCGTGGCCGGGAACCTGGCCGAGCCGCTGCTGACGGCGGAAAATGACTGCACCGTGACGCTCAAAGGGACAAATACGCTCAGCGGCGCTGCGGCGGTGACAGGCAGCGGCAGGGTGCTGCTCAGCGGCAGCGGTACGGCGGTGTTTGCGGCCATTGAAACGAAGGTGACCTTCTCCTGCGGCGGGGCAACGTTGGACAATGTGCCGCAGGGGTATACGGCGCTGGAGGTGCCGGTAACGCTTGTCAACCAGCAGGTGACGGTGGACGGCACCCGCATGGCGCTTGTGAAGACGGCGGACGGGCAACTGATTCTGCCGGAAGCGGGCAGCGGCTATCGCTGGACAGTGAACGCATCGGATGCGGAAGTGGCGGCCAAGCGTGAGAGCGTGGACAGCGCGCGCTTTGAGCTGCAAAAGACGCCGCAGGTAACCACAAATGAAGCAAAGTTTGTGGTGGACGGTGCGCAGGATTTTGTGGATGGCACCATTACATCCACGGCAGCAAACGCCGCAATCACCCTGCGGCAGGTGAAGATTGAAACTGCCGGCGCGGCGTTAACCATCAGCGGTGCGGTGAAGGTAACGACGGAAGGCGACAACGCGCTGCTTGGCGGTGAAAGCTCCATCAAGCTGATGGACGGCGCATCTTTGACGCTGAGCGCGCGCAGCGGCCGCACCCGCATCCGCCAAAATGACCTGACGGGCATTGCCCTGGAAGGCAATGTGAAGGTGGAACCGGAGCCTGCACAGAAGCATACGAAAATCCTTGTGACGGATCAGAGCGGCAACCCGGTGATCAACCGGGCGCTGACACTGACGGTAGACGGAAAAACCTACCAATATACCACCCACTATGACGGCAGCGTTTACCTGTGGGGCCAGGGAGCAATGGATGGCACTGATCTTGCGGCCACCGATGGCGACACAGTGTTTGCAGCGGTGATTGTGGGCGGCAGCGCCCAGGCCACCGAGCGCATTGACATCACCGGCGTTACGGTAGAGGATCAGGCGGATGGGAGCATCCGCGTGCGCTTCAGCGCGCAGGCAGGCACAACCGGCGTGATGTTTGTGACGGGGGACGCCGCACAGAATCTGCCGGACACCTTTGCGGCGGACGCAACGCTTATCCCGGCAGAAAACGGTGAAGCGGTGATCCGCGATGTGCCGGCGGGCAAGACGGTCTCCCTGCGGGTATACGCGGCCAAGGACGAAGGCGCGGTGCTCAATGGTGATACGGTGGACGGCTTCTCCTTCAGCGATCTGGTGACGGCGGTGCACCGCGGCCCCTTTAGTGCAGGAAAAACGGATCTGAACTTGCCTTATACAGGCAAGACGTACAAGAATCCGCTGACGCTGCCCAAGGGGGCAAAGATTGCCTACATCGGCAAACAGCTGAGCGACGGCATGCCCCTGCGTGTTGGTGATTATACCATGAAGATCACCGTGCCGGAGGGGGACGCAGTGTATCTGCCGGGCGTTTATGAGCTGCCCTTCAAGATTGAAAAGGTGACGCTGACCATCATCCCCGATCCAAACCAGGAGAAATTGCAGGGCGAGGAAGATCCGGAGCTGTTCACCTACACGGTGAAGGGACTCCTGTTCAAAGACAAGGTGGATGGCTGGCTGACACGCGAAGAGGGCGAAGAACCTGGCAACTATGCCTTCCGCACGGATGAACTGGTGGCGGCGGATTATTATAAGATTCGGCTTGCAGGGGACGCATATACCTTTACCATTGTGCCGGCCATTCCCGCCTGGGGCGGCGGCGGTGTGGTGCTGCGGCCTGTGCGCCAGACCATTGTGCGCGCTGACAAGCGCGAAGTGGCAGTGGTGCTGAACACGCAGGACAGCCTCAATGTGACCCACAGCCGGTTTGGACAGATTGTGTTTGCCACGGAGGATGGTCAGCAGCGCCCCTTCAACCCGTCCCTCAGCTGGAACCAGAGCACGGATGAAGTGCTGCTGCGCATACGCACGGAAGCGGAAATCAACAAGGACGGCGGCTTTAAGACGGATGCGGATGGCAACGCCCTGTGGAGCGGGCGGTATCTGAGCATGGGCTGGGCAGGCGTGCGGCAGATGCATGACATCGGCGTGGATATGCTGAGCCTGAACTGCAATGGCGCGGCACTGAACGTGCGCCTGGAAGACCTGCTGGGCGATGGCATGCAGGCACTTGTGAAGGCGAAGGGCGGCAGCCTGAAAGAAGCATTCTTCCGCCTGACGCTGGAGCCGGTAGAGGCCAGCGATGCTGCCCGGGAGCAGCAGGCGCTGGACGCAGTGAACCCTGTGACCCGCGCCTGGCGCGTGCAGGCGACCATGAGCGTGAAACAGCAGGAGACGGATATTACCGGCATGCTGCCAAGCCTGTGGATGAGCGTTGACATGCAGGAAACAGAGGAAATGATGCAGTCGCTTGACCGCTATGATGAGCAAAGCTTCCCGGGGCAGTTTACACTTTATCAGGTGCGGGAAGAAGAGAATGGTTACGCCGGTACTGTGCTGGAAAGTCGGTTTGTGAAGCCGTATATGCCGGAGGAAACAGAGCAGGCAGGTTTTGCGGCCGTGATGTATACCCATGACTACTTGATGGCCAAGGTGGACGGAAAAGCACTGATTACCGTTGGATGGACGGAAAACTGACAAGAAGGAAGATCAATTGAGGCGGCCATTGCGGAAGAAAACGACTGCAACGGCCGCTTCTGCAATGGAAGGAGCGGCCGTTCGCTTATCCTTGCACATGCACCCCGTTCTTGCTATAATAGAAGCGAATACAATCAAAGGAGCAGGATATGCAAGGAAAAGGCAAGTCCATGTATTTTGACCAGGAGGCGGAAAACAAAAGACGCCGGCGGCAGATCCGCAACTGGATTATTCTGGTGGCGCTGGTGATGGTTGTGCTGCTGGGACTGCGCTTCCTGCGCAATGTGGGCGGCACCACCGAAATGAAGGTGAACCGGTTGACGTGCTTCGCCAGCCAGAACGTGACGCCCTTTGGGGACAATGTGCTGTACTACGATGATGCGTCCATCCACTGCCTGACCAGTGACGGTGCGGTGCGGTGGAGCTTTCCGGTAGGGGGCGGCGCGTCCTTTGTGGCATCGGACAGCTACCTGGTGATCTGGCAGGGCACGCAAGTGTACATTGTGAACCAGAATGGCAACGCCACCTATAACGACACCATGTCTGCCGAAGTGCAGTTTGCACGGGTGGGTGAAAAGTATGTGGCAGTGGTGACCGACAGCGATGTGTCGCCCGAACTGTCCATCCTGGACATGAAAGGCCTGAAGGTGGACGTGGAACGCGAAGCCTTCGATAACCGGCTGCTGCTGGATGTGGGCTTTTATGGCGAGCAGGGAGAATACCTGTGGACGCTGGCCATGGATGTTTACGGCACAGCCGTGAATACGGTGATGCACACGTTCCAGGTGGGAAAAATGAACACGGGCGAAGTATCCCTTGGCGAAAAGCTGGCCTACAAGGTGCTGTTTGAAAACAAGAAACTGCGGGTTTTCACCACCCAGCAGCTGTACACCTTTGACTACAAGGCGGTGCAGGATACCAACAGCACCATGCTAGTATACGGTTGGAAGCTGATTGACCAGGCCATCCCCGATCGAGGCGATGCGCGGCTGCTGCTGGCTCCCATCAGCCAAACGAACAGCAGCCAGCAGATCAGTGAGCTGCGGCTGCTTACCGGAACAGACGACAGGCGGTTTGCCCTGCCGGAAAGCTGCGTTGGCGCCATGGTGCGCGGGCAGAGCATCTACGCTTTTTCCGGCAGCTATCTCTACCGCTCGGATGTGAACAACCAGCGCTTCTATGCCTATGCGCTGCCGTTGCCGGAGGGGGAGAGCATCACGGCCTATCTGGGTGAGTTGACCGGCGGCAAGGTGCTGCTGGCCAGTGGGGAAACGGTATATGCGGTGACGCTGCCGCAATAATCTTCAGGAAAGGTTTGCTTTTACGGGTAGGAAACGGAGGCCTTGAAAGTGGAAAAAGTGCGGGGAGTGTACCTGAACAAGCGGACGCTGGGGATGATCCTGCTGGGAATTGCACTGACGGCCACGCTGCTGGTTGGCTTTTTCGGCATTCGGTATGAAGATCAGCTGGAGCAGGCATGCCACGTGCTTCTTGTGCTGACGCTGGCTGCGGTGCTGAGCGCGCTGCTTGTGATTTGCGCACGGCCGAAAATCAAGCCGGAAAATCTCTTTCTGCTTTTGGTGATTCTCTTTGGGCTTCTGTTCATGGTTGCCATCACGCCGCTGGCGGTGCCGGACGAGTACCATCACTATCTGTCCACCTTGTCGCAGACGAGCAAGGTGCTTTATGGCAAATGCCAGGCGGATGCAGCCTATTTGAACGTGGATGACATTTCGATTCACAACATTTCCTACGAGACGTTTCAAAACATGCTCAACGGGCTGTTCAACGAGGGCATCAGCGGGCAGATAAAAACCTTTGATGATGAAACGGCGGGTTATCCTGTGCAGTATGCACCGCAGATGGTGGGCATGGGGCTTGCCATGCTGCTGCATTTGAACCGCTACTGGGTATTTCTACTGGGCGATTTCACCAATTTGCTGTTTTACGCGGCGGTGACGTATGCAGCAATTCGGCGTATTCCCGTTGGCAAGGTGCCGATGATGATTGTGGCACTGCTGCCCATGTCCATGCAGCAGGCAAGCAGCTATTCCTCCGATGCGTTTATCAACGCCATGGCGTTTTTGCTTGCAGCGGAAATGGTGCGCGCTATTGTTGGCAAAGGGAAGCTGCCGTGGCAGTCCATGCTGGCCATTGGCCTTGCAGGGGTACTGCTGGCGCCTGCAAAGGGCGTATATGCCGTGCTGCTGATGATGCTGATAATGATTCCCAAGGAACGCTTTTCAAGCAGCAGAGCTCGCTGGGGCTTCCTCATTGGTTTGCTGACCGTTTCGGTGGCAGCGGTTGCCTGGACGTATCGGGCGTGGTTTGCGGAGCGGCTGGGCGTTGCGGCAGCGAACCCTGAAGCAGAGGAAGCGACAGGCTACACTTTTGCCTGGCTGCTGACCCATCCGCTGCAGGCGGCGGCCATCCTGCTGCGCACGCTGGTGGAAGCCGGACCGGACTTCTACCTGGACACGATGGTGGGCTATGCGCTGGCAGGGCTGACCATGTATATTAACCATGGCTGGGTCAACATGTTTGTGATTCTCATGGCGGTGACGGCCATTGTGGGGCAGCCAGGTGAAGAGCCGATGCCGAAAAAGGTTCGTGTGTTCGGCCTTTGTGTGGCGCTTTTATGCTTGCTGGCGGTGATGGGCAGCATGCTGGTGGGATGGACGACCTTTGGCGCAGAAACGGTAGAGGGTGTGCAGGGACGGTATTTGCTGCCGATTGCACCCCTGGCGCTTTTGTGCCTGCGAGGAGACTTATGCGTGCCCAAGCGCAGCACCCTGCGCCTGAGCGGAGCGGTGACCGCTGTACTTCTCGGACTGACGCTGATGAATATTGTAGATTTTCTGTTGATGATGTAAATGGCAAAAAGCAGGAAACTGCGCCGGTAAAATGTGAAATTGCAGCAAAAAACGCTTGACAGTGCGGAGCAAGTGTGCTATAATCTTTTCCTGTCAGCAGGTGGTGTTCTGCCATAAAACCATCGGCTGCAATCGCGTTCTTGGGTGATACCTTCACTGCGGCCTGCGCCTGTAGCTCAGTTGGATAGAGCAACGGCCTTCTAAGCCGTGGGTCGGGGGTTCGAGACCCTCCAGGCGCGCATTATGGTGGGTATAGTTCAGCGGTAGAGCGCCAGATTGTGGCTCTGGATGCCGTGGGTTCAAATCCCACTACTCACCCCATTTTCCCCCGGTCTGCTGCGATATGTGGCAGTGTTCCTACCTGCGTTGGGGTGTAGCCAAGTGGTAAGGCACGGGACTTTGACTCCCGCACGCGCAGGTTCGAGCCCTGCCACCCCAGCATGTATGACCCATTAGCTCAGTTGGCAGAGCACTTGACTTTTAATCAAGGTGTCTGGAGTTCGAATCTCCAATGGGTCACATCCCATCTGCTGCACTGATGCATGGGGTAACCGTGCGGGCGTGGCGGAATGGCAGACGCGCCAGACTTAGGATCTGGTGCCGCAAGGCGTATGAGTTCAAGTCTCTTCGCCCGCACTCTTTCCCCAATCACCCGGCGCATGTGCGCGGGACATGCGGTAGTAGCTCAGTTGGTAGAGCGCCACCTTGCCAAGGTGGAGGTCGCGGGTCCGAGCCCCGTCTACCGCTCCATTTGCGGGTGTAGCTCAATGGTAGAGCTCCAGCCTTCCAAGCTGGCCACGTGGGTTCGATTCCCATCACCCGCTCCAGCTTGCAGGATAACCTGCCGTTGCTAAGAGAACCGCTTCCTTCAAAAGAGGAAGCGGTTCTCTTGTTATAGAAAAAAGGATCTTTCCTTGTCAAGAACTTTAGGTAAGTGGGAATATAGAAACTGGCAGACAGCATTTTTTGCTGCCTGCCAGTTTTCAGCTGTTTAGCAACCGTGTTTGGCGATCATGGAGCCAACCGTGCGGAAGATGATCTTCCAATCATTGATGAAAGACTGATCGCGCATGTACTTTACATCCAGATTGACCCATTCGCTAAAGGAGATATCGTTGCGGTTGGGCTGAATCTGCCAGTAGCAGGTGAGGCCGGGGGTCACATACAGGCGCTGGCGGTCATAAGCGGAATACTGCTCAACCTCGCGGCGCAGTGCAGGACGGGGACCCACGATGCTCATGTCACCCTTGAAGATGTTAGCCAACTGTGGCAGCTCATCCAGGCTGGTGGCACGCAGAATCCTGCCCACTTTGGTAACCCGGGGGTCATTGCGAATCTTGAACACGGGACCGTCCATCTCATTATCGCTCATCAGGTTATCCAGCATGGACTCTGCATTCACACACATGCTGCGAAATTTATACAGTGTGAATGGCTTGCCGCTGCGGCCGATTCGCTCCTGCTTGAAAATGGGGGAGCCCTTCGGATCCTCCAGCCAAATGGCCAAGGAAATCAACAGGAAAAGGGGGGAAAGCACAATCAACGCCAGGGCTGAAAGGACGATATCCTGCGCACGGCGCACAGGCCAGTAATAGCGGCGGACGTGCAGCACATCCTTTTCCTTCAAGATGGGCAGCTGCCGCTCCTTCAGCGCATCGTGCAGATCCGCTGCGGCTTCTTCTTCTATCCGGTCATGGAGGGACATGTGATTGAATGTGGACTGAGAAGGCACATGGTGCTGTAACATGAAGGAGAACCTCCTTTGTATCTGGCGAATGGGGTTTTCCATTGGCCTGTTACACAAAATGAAGGGAAGACACCAAATGAAGCAATAGCGCTGATGCTTACATAAGCACCTGCTGTCACTTTTTGTGGCAACATATTTTATGTAACCTACCGAGGATTATTATAGTGCGTTTCTTCCAGAATGTCAACGGTTTCATCTGTTGATATTCAATAAGAATGTTTCGATACATGGACGATATTATATACATATGTCACCAGAATGTAAATGCAATATGTCAATTTGGTAAGAAAATCCCTAGATAAAGACCAAAAATGAAAATACTTTCACAAACAGGAAGTAACCAAACAAAAAATAGACAAAGAACGAGAAAAATTTTTGCGAAGATGACAAAGAATGAAAAGATTCGATGTTACTGGATTGTAACGTATGCAAAGGAAAATCTGCTTGGAAACACAGGCAGGAATCCGAGCAGTGGGAGGAGAATCAACCGTTTGAAGAAGCAAAAACAGGCGGGAGGCAAAAGAAATGCGGCATTTTGGGCTGATTGGCGAGCATTTGAGGCATAGCTTGTCGGTACCCATTCATCAGGCCATCTTCGCACGGGAAAACATTGATGCGGATTATGTGCTGCTGGAAATACCCCGTTGTCAGCTGGTAATACAAACATTACAACTGATGGAAAAGCTAGATGGACTTAATGTAACCATTCCGTATAAACAAGATGTCATTTCTGTGCTTGCACAGGTGAATGATACGGCGGCGCGCATCGGCGCAGTGAACACCATTGATTGCCACAAGCGATGTGGGTATAACACGGATGCAGTGGGGTTTGCGGCGATGCTGCGCCATCATGGCATGGATCCGAAGGGGCAGAAGTGCTTTGTGATGGGGGCAGGCGGCGCGTCCAAGGCAGTGGCTGCAGCGCTGCATGCCATGGGGGCGGCACAGGTAACACTGGTGTCACGCACACCGCGGGACGGAATGATAGGCTATGAAGAACTGCTGGAGCAGTTTTCGGGCCTTCTGGTCAACTGCACGCCTGTGGGCATGTATCCCAAACCGGACGCCTGCCCATTGACGGAAGAAATGCTGCGCAGCATGCTTCCCTGTGCCACGGGTGTGGCGGACTTAATTTATAATCCGTCCGAAACACGGCTGACGGCTGCGGCTAAAGCAGCCGACGTGCCGGCCTGTACCGGGCTGTACATGCTGGTAGCACAGGCTGTGGAGGCGGAGCGCATCTGGCAGGGGCGCGATTTTTCGGAGGAACTGACGCATCAGGTGATGCGGGATATGGAGGAGAGGAAGCTGCTATGAAAAAGTTTCTTGTTTTGAACGGGCCCAACATCAATTTTACCGGTTTGCGGGAAAAGAGCATTTACGGCGCCAAGACTTACGACGATTTATTGGCACTGATCCGCGCTGAGGCCGAGAAGCTGGGCTGTGAGGTGCGGTGTGAACAGTCCAACCATGAGGGCGCGCTGATTGACGCGATTCAGCAGGCTTACTTGGACAGGATGGACGGCATTGTGATGAATCCCGGCGGCTATACGCATACGTCCGTTGCGCTGCATGATGCGGTGGCGTCGGTGCCGATTCCTACAGTGGAGGTACACATGAGCAACATTCATGCCCGGGAGGAGTTTCGCCATCACTCCATGACAGCGTCTGCTTGCCGCGGACAAATTGTGGGCTTTGGCTTTCAGGGTTATCTGATGGCGCTGCGGGCATTGTGCGAGTGAACTGCACAGAGGCTGTAGAACAGCAAACAGGCAGCATTCAACAGTTGTTGGGTGCTGCCTGTTTGAGTAAAAGGAGCTTTGATGGAAAAATGACGCAGCGCAGGAAAACGCTTTAATCTTTATGGTTGCTGAAGCGGTTTCCGGTATCCACCGGTTATCCTGGTGGATGCGGAAAAAAGAAAACATGCGAGAAAAGGAAAATGGATGGGATCCCTTTCTCGCATGCGCTGTTTATTCAAATGCTTTCAGTACAGCGTCGGCCATGTTGTCCGGTGTGCAGCAGGCGGTGTGACGCACGGGAAGCTCCGGCAGGGCGCGCACCTGCGGCGGCACGGGAATGCCGGTAACAGATTGCAGGCGTTCGGCACACTGGAATGCATCCGCCGGGATGGTCTCCTGCTTGCCGATGACGGCGGAAAGCACCGCTTCGGCAAACTTGTAGGGGTTGGCGGTGGAAACAATCACGGTAGGCGTGGAATCGCCGCTTTCCTGGCGATATTGCCGCAGAACGTGGCTTGCGACTGCGGTGTGCGTATCCATCAGGTAATGATCCTGTTCAAATCGGGTGCGAATTTCCTGCGCGGTCTGCTTGTCATCGGCGCAGCCGGAGAAGAACACGCTGCTTAGCCAATCCATTCGCTGCTCACCGATGGAATAACTGCCGCATGTTTGCAGTTGATCCATCCACACACGAATGAGCGCGCTGTCCCGGTCGGCCGCTTCGAACAGCAGCCGTTCCAGGTTGGAGGATACAAGAATATCCATGCTGGGCGATGTGGTTTTGAAGAACGTGCGGTGGGTGGAGTACAGGCCAGAGTGGAAGAAATCCGTCAGCACGTTGTTGCGATTGCTGGCGCAGATCAGCTTCCGCACGGGAAGCCCCATGTTCCGGGCATAGTAAGCGGCAAGGATATTGCCAAAGTTGCCGGTGGGTACAACAAAATTCACTTCATCGCCGAGCCGGATGGAACCTTCGTGCATAAGATCGGCATAGGCGCTGAAATAATACACAATCTGCGGGGCAAGGCGGCCGAAGTTAATGCTGTTGGCGGAGGAAAGCACCTTACCGCGCGCATCCATTGCATGGCGGAAATCTTCCGAGGCGAACAGGCGCTTGACCCCCGTCTGCGTGTCGTCAAAATTACCCTCCAGCGCAATCACATGGGTATTGCTGCCACCGGTGGTCACCATTTGGAGCCGCTGTACATGGCTGACGCCATCCATGGGATAGAACACCGTGCAGCTGGTGCCGGGCACATCACGGAAGCCTTCCAACGCGGCCTTTCCGGTGTCGCCGCTGGTGGCGGTGAGGATGCTGATCTCCCGCGTTTCACCATTTTTGCGGGCAGACAGGGTAATCAGGTGCGGCAAAAGCTGCAATGCCATATCCTTGAAGGCCAGGGTGGGACCATGGAACAATTCCAGCACATGGGTGGATGCGTCCAGACGTTTGAGCGGTGCGATGGCTGGATCGTCAAACCGGTCGGAGGCATAGGCAGCGTCTACGGCCTGGGTAATTTCGGGGATGGAAAAATCCTCAAGAAAAAGCCGCAAAATGGCGGCTGCCCGCCGGCGATAGTCCATGGCGGCAAGCTCGCTGAGCTCTTGCATGCTGACAGGGGGAAACATCACCGGTACATACAGGCCGCCATTCGGTGCGAGACCGCGCAAAATGGCCTGCGACGCAGTGACGCATGAACCGCCTCGGGTGGAGAAAAACGACATGGGCATCACCCTCCGGGATAAAATGAAAAGGGATGGAGTAGAAAAAAGCGGGAAACGGCGGAACTATGCCACCGCTTCCCGCCTGATGGGGAGACAGGAAAGCCGCTCATCGGCGGCCGCCGAGCCGCACCAAAGCGCGCTTCATCTTCAGATGATGTAGCCCTTCATAAAATCGGGCAGGGTGTCAGGGTCAGCGCTGACGGAGAGGATAAAGTCCACGTCATGCTTCTGGCAGAGCTCTTCCATTGCGGTGAAGAACCACTGCGCGCCTGCCAGGTCAGTCTTGCACAGCTTCACGAAGGCGTCCACAAAAATGGTGCCTACATCGAAATTCTGGCTGAGCATACCGCACAGGAAGCCCAGGAACATTTCGGGGGAATTGACATGATAATCCGCCGCATTGATAAAGCGAACCTTGTGGTCGATGTCGAACATATAGCGGTTATCATCATCAATGAAAATGACGTCATGCGCGGATTCCTTAGCAGCCTGGTTCGTCATGTCGATCAGCCGCTTGGTTTTGCCGGAGCCCTTTTTGCCTGCAATGATCTGAATCATGGAAAAACGCCTCCTTTGGAGAATCAAAGTTTGTGGAATCATTATATCCCATTTCGATGCAAGATGCAATCCATGGCGGGAATTTTTCTGCCCGAATGCGACAAAATGGTGAAATGTCTGCCGCAGTGGGGAAAGTGCATCAGTCGGGATGGGATAAATCCGTATTTTCTTCATTCGCCAGGCGCTCTAAAAATTCCTGCTTTTCCATTTGAGGAAGCTGACGGGATTCTCCGCCCGGCAGGTGGGGGTCTCTGCGGCAGATGGCGGCATAGGCGCAATAGACGCACTCGGATGCGCCGTCCACTTCCGCCGGAGATACGTCCAGCACGCCTGAGCGAATTTCCTGCGCCAGGCGTGAGGCGGTTTTTTCCGCATGGGCGAGCAAGTCGTGCATTTGCTCAAGGTTCACAGCGCTGGCACGGGCGGCGGGCGTGCCGTCCTGGTTAAAGACTTTTTCAATGGAGAAGCCCGGCTGATCGTGATCCATGGCGTCCACCACTTCGCTGTCGGCCAGCACTACGCCTTTGAGACGCAGTTCCCGGGCGATGGCCTGCTCGGCAGCAGCTTTGAGATCCTCAGGCGTGTCTACCTGCGGATCGCGCACGGTGAAATAGAACGCCCCGGCAGGGGTGGAGCCTGGGACGCCCTGGCTGGCTGCCTTCAGGTAGAGCAGGAGCTGCAATTGCAGCCCGTACCACATGCGAACGGGCGTGAGGGCATGGCGGCTGCTCTTGTAGTCCACCACACGCAGATAAACGCCATGGTCACCCTCAAAGCGATCAATGCGATCGATCACCCCGCGCAGGGCGATCTTCCTTCCGTCCGGCAGGGTCAGCACAAGCGGCGGCAGGCCGCCCTCCTGGCCAAAGGCGACTTCTGCACCCCAAGTGGTGAAGCGGCTGTTTCGGCTATGCTCGGTGAACATTTTTGCCGCCCGGCGAATGGTGCGAAGGTACCCGCGGCCAAGCTGACGCCCCATGGCGTCATCGGTCAGGGGGCCGTTTTCCCATGCTTGCGTCAGGGGCGACAATATCTGATCCATCATGTGGTCGATCACCGCATCGTCCACGTTGGGCCATTGAGGCATGGCTGAGGCAAGGGTGGCGTATTCCCGCAGCGCCTCATGGAAAAAAGTGCCGCGCTCGTCCGCCTCAAAGGCGTATTCCCGGCGTTCAATGGGTTTGAGACCATAGTCCACAAAATGCCGGTAGGGGCAACCGGCAAACTCTTCCAGGCGGGAGATGGATACGGTGTCCTGCCCGAAAAGCAGCGTCGCATCCTTCACGCTCAGCCGCTTTGGGGCGATGCGCGCGTCCAGTGCCGCCAGCATCTGCTTTGTCAGGGCAGCGTAAGCGGGGCTGTGCCACAGATAACGCAGCGCATCCCGCCAGGTCTCGTCCATGTCGCTTTCCCGGCCGTCGGCCATGGCGCGCAGTCGCAGGGAAAGACCTTCCAGCGCGGGAAGGGGTGCAAGCGGCAGGTCATCTTCCGCAGCGGCGATACCACCCGAAAAGGCCGCCTTTGGCAGCAGACGGCGCACGTCCGCAATCAGTGATGCGGGGCGCAGCGCCGTGCCATCCTGTGCGCCGCCGGAAAAGGTGAGGGTCAGATAGCGCCGGGGAAGGGAGAGCGTGCGGTAAAAGTCGCTCAGCCGCAGCGCACTCTGCTCGGCCATTGTGATGCCGATAGAGCGCTTCATCTGTGCGGAAAGACTCTCCCGCTCACTGTCGCTGAGCAGGCTGTCCATCTCAGAAGCCAGCACGCCGTCCTGCAAGCCCATCACCAGCAGCGCATCCAGCGCGCCGGGCATCAGGTGTCCGGCTTCTCCCACCATCACCGTATCCCGAACTGGCGGCAGGGAAGAAACGGATGCGCCGGCCAGTCCGCTGGCTACAAAGCGCGCCACATCCTTCATCGGGGCGCGCCGCTGCCCAAGCAATGCGTGCAGCTGGTCGAGCAAATCCAGCACCAGCTGCCACACCTGCCTGTTTTGTGCGGCCTCGGCGGCCATGCCGCGGGAGAGCAGCGCCTGCTCCTGCTCCAGCAGTTTGGTATAAGCGCCGGTGTCCTCCATGATCCCGTAAATGGCGGTGAGGGATTCGGTAGCGGTTTTAGCGCTGCGCAGTCCGTCTCGCAGGCGGATAAGGGGCGCTGTCAGCCTTTGGCGGAGCGGCTCCATTTCCTGTGCGGTTTTGCCGCGGGTAAAAGCACGCAGCCATTTGTCCCTGTGGACGCCGTTTTCCAGCGCATAGTTTTCCAGCAGCATGGCTTCTGCATCCGTGATGGGCGCATAGCCGCTGCGGGCAAACTCCAGCACATCCTCCTGCCGGAAGGATTCGCAGGCGGCGTGCAGGGCTGCAAGCAGCATTCGGCAAAGGCCGTGGCGAAGCACGGTGTCCTTTCGCGCCATGTAGTGGGGGATATTTGCTGCCTTGAGCGTCATGGCCAGCGCAGTGGAGGCGCTCCCGGACAATGCAATCGCCATGCGCGACCAGGGAATGCCGGCGGCATGCCATTGGCGGAGCGTTTGCGCAGCATAGGAGGCTTCGGCAAAGGGGGTGGCGCTCAGGTGAATGCTCACGGCGGACGCATCACCGGTAAACGGCGCTGCCTGCCGGGCAAACAGTTTGCTTTCAAGATAGGCAAGCGCTGCGTCACGCCCAGGGACAGGGGTCGCAATGCGTTCCCACAGACAGGGCAGCTGACGTTCCTCCAGCAGCGCCATCAACCGGCCGACGCTTTTTCGCTGGGTGAGAAAAATGCGGCCGTCTGCCGCGCTTTCCCCATCCATGGTCATGGTAACGGTGAGGGAGCGTGTCAGCGGCGCGGCTACACAAAGCAGCTCGCACAAGGGTTGGGGCAGCACATCGAAGCCGTAAACCCACAGGTGCGCATCTGTCACCACGCCGCTTAAAGCAAGGCGGCGGCGGCTTTCCTCCTGCTGGGCGGTTTCATCCGCAAAGCGTCCGGCAAGCAGCTCGTCATATGCCTGCCAGATGGTGGCCAGATCGTTCAGCTTGGCGGATGTCGCAGCGGAGGAAACAGTCTGCGAAAGCTCGTGCAGGCCGGAAGCGTCCATCCCTGCGCCTGCCATGTCGCTGAGCAGGCTGGACACTTTGTCCGGCAACCCGGGCATGGCCGCCACACGGCGATAATACCGGAGTGAATCCTGACAGTTTACCAGCGCCTGGCTTAGCGCCATGGAGCGTCCGCGCGCATCAAGCGGCGGCAGAGGATCCTGTCCGCCGCTTTCACGGATGCGCCGCCTGAGCCTGGTGGGGGAGAGTACATCCAGGTCAAGGAAGCCGGGCAAATTCAGCTGTTCCACCAGCTCACGCTCGGCCTGGAGGGTATATTGTTCCGGCACAAGAAGAAGCACCCGTTCATGCGCATGGTGCTGAACGCCGATGCGGCGAATGATTTCCGGCAAAACCTGTCCGGCCCGTCCGGTGAGGAAGCAAATTGCGTCCATGAAAGCGCTCCTTTCGTGCAGAAAGAATCGAAGACAAAGAAAGGATGAAGGGAACATTGCCTTTCATCCTTAGGAAGAGAATCTGTTTTTACGCGGCAGGCGAAAACCGGACCACGCGGTCAGCGCAGCGCGGTTTCCAGCCGAGCAAGACCCTCCAGCACATTGCGCCGGGGAGCGGCAAAGTTCACACGCAGGTGATATTCCCCACCCTGGCCAAAGTTTGTTCCCGGCGTAAACTTGACGCCTGCCTGGTGGGTGCGCCGCTCCAGCTCTTCGCATGTCAGGCCATAGGCGCTTAGGTCAAGCCAGGCCATGTAGGAGGCTTCTACCGGCGTGAGCACGGCTGTGGGAAGATGTTCATGCACCCAGGCAGTCAGCATATCCCGTGTTCCGGTCAGGTAGCTCATCAGCCCATCCAACCATGCGTCGCCCTGCTCATAGGCGGCACGGGTGGCGGCCAGGGCAAAGGCATTGCCGCAAACCACGCCGCAGGCAGTCAGCTCCTGGCGGAACTTCTCCCGCAGGGCGGCATCCTTGCACAGGCACAGCGATTGCTGGAGTCCGGCCAGGTTGAAGGTTTTGCTTGCCGCGCACAGGGAAAGCGTCTTTTCCTGCCGCAGCGTCAGCGCAGGATGGAACACATGCGGTGCATAGACAAAGTCCGCGTGAATTTCATCGGAAATCAGATAGGCGTCATAGCGCCGGAGCAGTGCGACAAGCTGTTCCAGCTCGCTTTTTTCCCATGGGCGGGAAACAGGGTTGTGCGGGTTGCACAGCATCAAAGCCTTCGCGCCCGCTTTCAAGGCGCGTTCAATGGCAGTGTAATCCATGGCATAGCGACCATGCTCGTCCCGCAGGAGGGGGCAGTCCGCACCCACGCGTCCCGTGGCTTTGATGGCGCCGGCGAACGGGCCGTATACCGGGGATAAGAAGATGACGGTATCACCGGGCGCAGTTGTGGCACGGATGGCAAGCTTCAGCCCTGTGACGACGCAGGGCAGCATGGTCAGTTCCTCGGCGTTGAGGGAGAGAACGTGGCGACGCTGCCAGAAGTCGATGGCAGCCTGCGCATCTGCAGGATCGTTCGCGCAGTAGCCGTAGGTGGGGTGCGCGGCACGGCGCAGCAGCGCCTCCTGCACGGCAGGCGGGCTGGGAAAGTCCATGTCAGCCACCCATAGCGGGATGGTACCCGGAGCGCAATCCTCACCCATGTTGTCCCACTTGTACGACTGCGTTCCCACTCTGTAAAGTCCGGCGTCAAAGTATGCTTCGTCAAAGGTCATGAAAGGTACCTTCTTTCGTAAAATTGTTGAAGATGTAGCTGGAAAATGGTGCGTGAAGCTAAATCAAGCGTCTGCCTTGCCAGGCAGCGGCTGCATGGCGCGGAGCACCCAGAATCCTGCGGATTTAGCCACCTTGTCCACCTGCGCATACAGTGTGCGCAGATATTTCATGCAGCTTTCCGCGCCCTGCTGTTTTCGAATCACCAGATACAGCGTGCCGCCCTCCTTCAGGCATGCGGCTGCATCGGCAAACATGCGGTAGATTGTCTGTTTTCCGGCACGGATGGGCGGATTGGTGATAATGCAGTCAAACCGGCGCTCCATCACGGAAGTCATACCGTCGCTTTCCATGCAGCTTACCGTCACGCCGGCGGCACGGGCGTTTTCTTCGCACAGGGCGAGGGCGCGATGGTTCACGTCCACCATGGTTACCCGGCAGGCAGGGTACGCCTTGGCCACGCTCACGCCGATAGCGCCCCATCCGCAGCCTAAATCCAGCACATCGCCGGACAGCTCAGGCAGCGCGTCCAGCAAAAGCCGCGTACCCTGATCTACTTCCCCCCGGGAAAATACCCCGGCGTCCGTGATGAAGCGGAGAGCGTGTCCGCGATAATTCAATGCGCAGCTCGCCGGTCGGGATTCGCAGGTGGGGTCGGCGGTGTAATATTGCTCGGTCATGGATGCTCCTCCATTTGCGCCGCATGGTAGAGCGCGGCGGTTTCTTCTTCGGTCAGCTCGCGCCACGCGCCCTCGGGCAGGTCGGCGGGCAAGGTCAGGGGACCGAAAAGCTCCCGATGCAGCGCCGTCACGGTAAGGCCTACGGCTTCAAACATGCGCTTCACCTGGTGGAACTTGCCCTCGTGTACGGTCACCCGCGCCGTTTGCGGGGCAAGGATGGTCAAGGCTGCCCCCTGCGCGGTGAAGTCGCCCAGATCCAGTCCTTCGGCGAAGGCCTGCACGTGACCGGGGCACAGCGGCGCGTCAACCTGCGCGATATAGGTCTTGTCCACATGCCTGTTGGGGGCAAGCAGCCGGTGGTTCAATTCCCCGTCGCAGGTTAAAAGCAGAAGGCCGGTTGTATCCTTGTCCAGCCGCCCCACCGGCATGCAGCCGATGGAGGCGTATACGGGCGGCAGCAGATCCATCACGGTGGGCTGCTTTTTGTCCCGCGCGGCAGTGAGCAGCCCGGCGGGCTTGTTCAGCATCACGTGGCGCATCAGGCGGCTGTCCAGCATTTCGCCGTTCACGGTGAGGTCGGCGCCTTCACGGCAGACAAAGCCCGGATCCCGTACCGGAACACCGTCTACTCGGGCGGCGCCCTGGCGGATCAGTTTCTGCACCTGGCTGCGGCTTCCAACGCCAAGGGTGGCAAGATAACGGTCAAGGCGGATCATGCCTGTGCCTCCGCATGGTGCGCGCGGTCAAGCAGAGCCACACGGCAGGCAGGCAGCAGCTGCTTTAGAGGAACAAACGGCAGCAGCAGCACCACAAAACACGCGGCCGCAAGGTATGCCCGCTGATCCAACGGCGGCAGGGCAAGGCTTGTCATGCCGAAGTTTGACAGAACGCTCAGCAGCTGATGCAGATAATCCCGGCTGATGAGCGCCACCGCGGCAGCAAAGGGGACAAGCGTCAGCAGACCGATCAGCCAGGTGAGCAGCATGCCGCCCCGGTGCCCGCGGATAAGCCGCGCGGACCCCGTGCGCGCTTCTGCATGCCGTGCGCCGCAGTGGAAGCCCAGCCCAAACACAAAGGGCAGCAGCGTCAGCAAATACAGAACCACCAACGCAATGATGCCGCGCACCGTGCTCAGCGCAACATTCGGCAGCAGTGCAACCGTCAGGGGATTTGCACCAAGCGCCTGCAAGTTTTTCAGCAGCGTGAATGTGTCCGTCACACCAACAATGGTATCCGCTTTGAAAACGTAAACGCCTGCGGCTGTGACCGCGAGAAACGGAAGCGCCCATAGCAGCAGCAAACCTGCGCGCCTGAGCGCACATCCAAGCTTGTGTCCGTAGTCGTGCAGGGAAACAAGCCCCGTCAGCCTCATTTCATCCGTGTCAATCAGGTGCTGCATCACTTCGGCAGCGTTTTGGCGAATGGGCAGATATGCCAGAATAAACAGCGCTATCGAAAGCAGCGCGAGAGGGCGCGTGGCAGGGGTGGACAGGAACAGCAGCGGCGTGCAGACCATCAGCAGAAGGATGAGCTGTAAAAAGAGCATCAGCATCAGCTGACCGAAATGGCGGCGATAAAGGCGCAAAGCCAGCGAGAGGGTGCGTTTCATCATGAGGGGAAAACCTCCTTCAAAGATACAAAGATATTATAAAGGAGGAAGGACGAAAATGCAAACGAAAAGGGAAACCTTTCATGCAAAGAAAAAGGGGGAATGGCCGTCATTCCCCTTTCAGATTGCCGACAAACCATATGAGGAAGTGACGGAGGGGCTGCAGCCCTTCCGTCTGGATTCGTATCGACCGGCTATGCCGGTCGTGCAGGTCGGTTTCGGCTTTAGCCGAAACCATTCCTTGCATTTTTCACGGCCGTCAGCTTTGCTGACAGTGAAAAATGTAAATTCGACAAAGGGGCAAAGCCACTTTATCGACACGCTGAAAGGGGAGTGGCCTTTTGAGTCATTCCCCTTTTCCGGAGGGCTTACAGAATGATTTTGCTCCAATCAATGCGGAATCCATCGTTTTTCTTTTCTGTGTGCAGCAGCTTGAGCCCGTCGTCCAGCGCGACGTCTGCGCTCACACCATCGTCGTCATACAAGGCGTAGCTTGACGCATCCCAGCCCAGCATGGTCAGCTCGTGTGCGTCCACGGCTTCGGTCCATTCGCCGCCGCGGCTCACCGGCACGGCATATCCGCGGCGAATAAACAGCGGGAATTCGTTCGTTTGCAGCTCAACCCAGTGGTGGCCGGCGGTCATGGGCACAAGGTCGTAGTCGTCTGCGGCGCGCCAGCGCACAAGCAGCATGTCTTCCGGCAGATAGACATGGCGACCCCTGGCGTTTTGCTCATAAACGGGGGCAATCATGCATCCTTCGCCTAGCATCACCTGATCCTCTGTGCGCACGGACACATTGTCCTGCGGATAATCGAAGGCCAACGGTCGGAAGAGCATGTCATCCTTCAGGGCAGCTTTCATAAATTCGCTGTACAGGTAGGGCAGCAGGGCATAGCGCACGGTGATCACGCGCCGCATGTCCTCCCATTCGGCAAAACGGTAGATTTCCTGCTCACGGGTGTGCAGGGCGGAGTGATTGCGCATCAGCGGCGTGAAAACGCCCAGCTGCAGCCAGCGCAGCAGCAGTTCGCCGGAAGTATTCCGGCCAAAGCCGCCAAGATCCGCACCGTTATAGAGGAAGCCGCACATGTTCAGCGAAGGAAGCTCCCTGAGGTTGAGCAGAATGTGGCTCCACCAGGAGCAGTTGTCGCCCTGCCACACGCCGCCGTAGCGGTGCGCGCCGATGTAGGAGGAGCGGCTGAACAGCAAATGGCGCTTATCCGGCGCATAGGCAGCCAATCCCTGGGCGGCGGCGCGGGTCATGTTGTAGCCGTAGAGGTTGTGCACCCGGTCGTGGCGGATGGTTTTGCCATTCACCTGGTGGTAGAAGCGGCGATAGTCCTCCATGTTGTTCGCCATGCCGGTGAACAGGTCCTTCAGGTAAAAGGATTCATCCAGGCCAAGGTTATGGCCGCGTAGCTTGTCGGCTTCCGCAAAAGCGTGCGACATGGTTTCCTCCGTATAAAACAGCGCAGGCTCGTTCATATCGTTCCAGAAGCCCTCGATGCCCGCATCCAGCAGCTTGCGATAGTGTCCGCCGAACCATGCGCGCACCTCTTCACGCAAAAAGTCCGGGAAATAGCTGTGCCCGGGCCATACAGCGCCTACAAATGGCGTGCCGTCCGCTTTTTTGCAGAAATAGCCGTGCTCAAGCCCCTCGTCGCACACATCGTAACCAGCTTCTTTTTTCACGCCCGCATCAATGATGGGCACCAGGCGAATATGCTCATGGCGCATGTCGCCCGATAGCTTTTTCATGTCGGGGAAACTCTTTTCATTCCATGTGAAGTCCTTGAAGCGTTCCATGTAGTCGATGTCCATGCAGACCCCATCCAGCGGGATGTGCCGGACACGGTGCTCGTGCACAATTTTCCGCACCTCCGCATCGGAGGCATAACCCCAACGGGACTGGATGTAGCCGAAGCTCCACTTGGGCGGCAGATAGCTGCGGCCGATGATGCCGCGAAAAGCGTGAGCAATATCCTTCAGGGACTTCTCTTCAATGAGGTACACGCTCACATTCCCCTCAGGGCTGGTGATGACTGCCTTGGAAGAATCCGTGTATCCCAAATCGAAGGTCACAGCGCCCGGATCGTCAAAAAACGCGCCGAATTGTCCACATTCCCCGGAGAAAATCAGCAGGTTGTGGCTGGCATATAGGGAATGCTTGTCCTCCGTGTGGGAAGGATCATCGCTGTTCCATGCCCGGTAGAGATAGCCGCGTTTGTTGATGCCGCGCACCTGCTCGCCAAGGCCGAAGATGAGATCATCCCGCCCAAGGGAAATGGAGAAGGAGAGCGCCTCTCCGTCACGGGAAAGGGTGAAATGGGGCATTACCCCTGTGCTTGCAGGAACGTGCGCGATGACTGCATCGGTGGGAATAGGCGCGCCAAAGTCATATCGTGAAATCATGCGTTTCAACCTCCGTAGAATTCATGGGCTGCTGTTGCTTCCGAAAATGTCAGTGTAAAGAATATTCTGCCCGAAGGCAAGCTTTCCTGCATGGGATGAACAAATTTCCAGCCTGCAAAGGTCATGGAAGCCTTGCCTATTTCGCAACATGAATACGGCGCTGCGAATGAAACGCCCGGGAGATGCACATCCTTCCTTTCGTATTCGCAACGTTCATTTTGCATGAAAAACGGAGGAGGGAAAACATGCGTCATCCCATTTGGAAGGGGCTTGCGCTGGCGGTACTCCTGACGCTGCTGCTGGCTGTGGAAGCGCCGCAGTATCCCATGGCTGCCATGCCGGGCAGGCGCGACCGTGCCATGGACGCCATGCTGCCGGTGGGGGCGCTGCTGGCGTCTCTTCCGGAACGGTTCAGGGCAAGGGGAAAAGAAAAACGCCGTGTAAGCTGGCAGCGGTGCTTGCTGGCTTTTGCCGCGGGGGCTGCCGCCATGGGCGGCGCGATGCTCTGCCGTGGTGCTCTCATCACGGTGATGGCGGGCGGAGCCATGACAGGTACGTGGGGCGGCTTGGCCTGTCTTACGGTCACGCTGCTAGTGAGTGCGGCGTGTGCCGCTTTGCTGGAGAGGAGGCGCGGCGCATGAAGCAATACCTTATCGGCGGCGCGCTTGGACTTTTGCTTGGCTGGGGGATGCAGCGCTGCGGACTGGCGTGCCTGGGCAGCTTGCGTGCCTGTCTGGCATGCAAGCGACGCAGCATGCTGCGCTGCCTGTTGTTTGCCTTTGGTGCGGGCACGGTGCTGTGCGCGTTTGCCATGTGGTTGGCAGTCATTGACATTGATCGCCTGCCTGCCATGGCGTTGAGCGGTTCGCTGCTTGCGGGGGCACTCCTTAGCGGCGTCGGGCTTGGGCTGATGGGAACAAGCCCCGGCACGGCGCTGGCCAGCCTGGGCGGCGGTGCGTGGGCAGAAAGCCTGTGTGCGCTGGCGGGCGGCGGAGCACTGCTGTTTCTGGCACGCTATGCATCAGCTGCCCGCACATGGCTGGACGAATTATTTGCCCCGCTGGAGGGGACGCTTTTTCAGGTGACGCTGCACGGACGAGCGCTGTTTCCTGGCAGTTTTCTGGCGCAGGGGTGTGTGGGCGGCACCGTGATGCTGATTGCGCTGCTGCTGCCCGGCGACCGCCTGCCTGTTGCGAAGGCACTGCCGCTGCCGGCAGCTGACGAGCCTGTGTCTCTTTCGCCGCAGGAAGTGAAGGAGGAAACCTTCGTTGCTTCGCTCCCCGGTGAAGAACCGGTGGTGGTGGATACTACAGAGGAATCGTCCGAAGCGGATGCACAGGAGGAGAATGCATCCGATGCGTCTGCCGAGGAAAAGACCGCCAAAGAAATCTCGCCCAGCGCAGCGGCTGCTGAAGAAAGGAAAGCTGAGGGAGACGCGGAGAAAGTGCCGAATGAGACTGAAACGCTGGCTGAAATTGCGCCAAACAGGTCGCCTGTGCAGCAGGAAAGCATGCCGACGGAAAGCATCTTGCCGCCGGAGGGCAGGCGCAGCGGAGCAAAAACGGGCGAAAACGACGGCTGAAAAAGACGAGCGGCGAAAAATTGTTCCCATTGCGCCGGTGTTCCCCTTGCAAAGCAGGGGAAACCGTGATACCATCAAGGAGGAAAACAGGCGCAGACAACGCGCTTTTGAAAGATGTACAGCAGGAAAGGAAGCATTGTTATGGCAACAAAGAAAGCTGCCGCCAAAGCGGAAAAGGCAACGGATAACAACCAGGAAGAAAAGCTCAAGGCGTTGGAGCACGCGCTGGCTGATTTGGATAAGCAATTTGGCAAGGGCGCGGTGATGAAGCTTGGCGAAAATGTATCCACGCAGAACATCCCCGTGATTCCCACCGGATGCCTGACATTGGATGCGGCACTGGGCGTTGGCGGCATTCCACGCGGCCGTATTGTGGAAATCTATGGCCCGGAATCCTCCGGTAAAACGACTGTGGCGCTGCACATTGTGGCTGAGGCACAGAAAGCCGGCGGTATCGCGGCCTTTGTGGACGCTGAGCATGCCCTGGATCCCGCCTATGCCAAGAAGCTGGGCGTAAACATTGACGAGCTGTACGTTTCTCAGCCCGATACAGGCGAGCAGGCGCTGGAGATCGCCGAGGCGCTGGTGCGCTCCGGCGCGCTGGACGTGGTGGTGATCGACTCCGTGGCGGCTTTGGTGCCCAAGGCGGAAATTGACGGCGAAATGGGCGACAGCTTTGTGGGCTTGCAGGCGCGGCTGATGAGTCAGGCGCTGCGGAAGCTGGCGGGCATTATCAACAAAACGGGCTGCGTGGCGATTTTCATCAACCAGCTGCGTGAAAAGGTCGGCGTTATGTACGGCAATCCCGAAACGACCCCCGGCGGACGCGCGTTGAAGTTCTACGCTTCCGTTCGGCTGGATGTGCGCCGCGGCGAGCAGCTTAAGGACGGCTCCACTGTTGTGGGCAACCACACCAAGGTCAAGGTGGTGAAGAACAAGGTTGCGCCGCCCTTCCGTGTGGCGGAGTTCGACATTGTGTATGGCGAGGGCATTAGCCGCGAGGGCACGCTGCTGGATCTTGCGGTGGAGCGGGATATCATCCACAAGAGCGGCGCATGGTTCTCCTATAAGGATCAGCGCATCGGTCAGGGGCGTGAAAATACCCGGCTGTTCCTGAAGGCACATCCCGAAGTGTCCGGCGAGATTGAGGAGCTTATCCGTAAGGAGCTTTTCAATGCCGATGCGCAGGCTGCCATGCCTGTGGAGCCTGAGGCCGACCTGCCGGAGGAAGAGGACGATCTCGCACTCCTTGAGGAGGACGACCTGCCGGACGAGGAAAACTGACGAAGCCGGGATCCAAAGGGCTTCGAACAGGGTGCTTACCGGCACGCAGGCAAAGGGCGCAGATGCGGGAAAAGCTATGCGGAACTTCGACATCCAAAGATGAACGGTTGCCGCAACGGACAGAAAAGGCCTACCTTTTTTGCAAAAGGCTTGATGAAAACTGCTCTTTGGGTGTATGATAGAAGCGCATAAGGCGCGACGCGGAGGAAGCAGGACGCGCCGCGCCTGCATTTTATTTTGGAGGGTGCTGACCTTGGCAAAGAAAATCGTGCTCACCGGCGGCGGCACACTGGGGCATGTAACACCTCACCTTGCATTGATTCCCCACCTGCGCAAGGCGGGATATGACATCCACTACATCGGCACGGAAAAAGGCATGGAAGCGGAGAAAATGGCTTCTGTGCCGGGCGTAACCTATCATGCAGTGAAAAGCGGCAAACTGCGCCGCTATTTCTCCTGGCAGAATTTTACCGATCCCTTCCGGGTGATTGCGGGGGCGTTTCAGTCCGCACATATCATTGGTCGGCTGAAACCGGACGTTGTGTTCAGCAAAGGCGGCTTTGTGGCGGTGCCGGTGGTGTTCGGCGCATGGGTGCATCACGTGCCTGTGGTGTGCCATGAAAGCGACCTGACGCCCGGACTGGCAAACAAACTGTGCAAGCCTTTTGCAAAGAGAATCGCCACCACGTTTCCTGAATGTGCCAAAGCGTTGGGAAGCAAGGCGGAAATGACCGGCACACCGCTGCGGCCGGAGCTGTTTTCAGGCTCCCGTGCAAAGGGATTGAGTCTTTTGCACTTTGACGGCGCCAAGCCCGTGCTGTTGATGATGGGCGGCTCCTCCGGGGCGCAGACCGTGAACAAGGCGCTGCGCGGCGCGCTGCCCAGGCTGACTAAAACCTTTGATGTGGCGCATATCTGCGGCCGCGGCAACTTGGATGAAAGCCTCTGCGGCGTGCCCGGCTACACGCAGGTGGAATTCCTGGATAAGGATTTGCCTGATGTGCTGGCAGCCACAGATCTGGTGCTGTCCCGGGCAGGCAGCAATGCGCTGTGCGAGTTTCAGGCACTGGATAAACCCATGCTGTTGGTGCCTTACCCCAAGGGCGCCAGCCGCGGCGACCAGATTTTGAATGCGCAAAGCTATGAAAAGCGCGGATTGTGCCGCGTACTTTTGCAGGAAAACATGACCCCTGACACCCTTGCACAGGCACTGGAAGACACCTGGCGCGACCGGGAACAGCTGGCTGCTGCCGTGAAGGCGGCTCCACCGGCGGACGGTACCCGCCGCGTGCTGGAACTGATTGAGGAAGTGCAGAAGAAGTGAGAATAAACCGCGCCATGAGGAAAAAGGCTCATGGGCGCGGTTTTTGTGCAAAAAGGAGGAAAAATCCTATGGAAACAACCTTTCACCCTGAATGGCTGGGCGATCCGAGAATATTTGCAGTCAACCGGCTGCCTGCCTGCTCTGACCACGAGATTTTTGCCACCTGGCAGGAAGCGGAGGCAAATCATACAACGCTTGTACGCTCGCTGGATGGAACGTGGCGGGCACATCTGGCGCTGCGTGCGGAGGATGCGCCGGAGGTTCTCATCCACCGGGACGACCACCGCTATCCCCTGCATCCTATGACCGTGCCGGGCGAATTTCAGCTGCAATACCCCCAGTGGGATGCACCCCAGTATGTGAATGTGATGTATCCCTGGGATGGGCACGAGGAAATTCGCCCGCCGGAGGTGAGTGAGCATAACCCCACCGTGACGGCCATCCGCTGCTTCAGCCTGGGGGAAGAAGAGCTGAACTGCGGCCGTGTGGTGCTGACGCTCAACGCCGTGGAAACCGCGGCGGCCGTGTACATGAACGGCAGCTTTGTGGGATATTGTGAGGATAGCTTCACAGCGCATCGCTTTGACGTTACGCCGTATGTGCACAAGGGAGAAAACCGCCTGGTGCTGCAGGTGTTCAAGCGCAGTTCCGCCAGCTGGTTGGAGGATCAGGATTTCTGGCGCTTCAGTGGTATCCACCGCAGCGTAACGCTGACCTTTGAGCCCCGCACACATCTGGAGGACATCTTTGTTCACACCCCCCTGGAGGATGATTTCCAGCATGGCCGCGTGACGGGAGAAATGAAGATCCTTCGCCCGGTTGAAGGCGGGAAGGTATATGTCCGGCTGCAAGCTCCGGATGGCAGAGAAGCCGGGCATACGGAAAAGGCCGCGGCAGAAAACGTGAGCTTTGAGCTGCCGCTGGAAAAACCCGAGCTGTGGTCGGCGGAAAGTCCGAAGCTCTACACCCTGCGCGTCACCCTTGCGGATACGGACGGACAGGAAATAGAGCTTTCCCGCGTGATGGTGGGCGTGCGCCGCTTTGAGAAGAAAAACCGCATCATGTGCCTGAACGGCAAGCGCGTGGTGTTCCATGGTGTAAACCGGCATGAATTTGACTGGGAGCATGGCCGTGCCGTGCCGCTGGCCACGCTGGAGAAGGACATTCGCATCCTGAAGGAGCTGAACGTCAACGCCGTGCGCACCAGCCATTATCCGAACTGTACGGAGTTCTATCGCTTGTGCGATCAATACGGCCTGTATGTGATTGACGAAACGAACATCGAGACCCACGGCACCTGGTCGCGCCCCAAAGACGGAGAAGACCGCACGGTGCCCGGCGACCGGGAAGAGTGGCTGGGTGCAGTGCTGGATCGCGGCAGCAATATGCAGGAGCGGGATAAAAACCATGCCTGCATCCTGCTGTGGAGCTGCGGCAACGAGTCCTTTGGCGGCAAAGACCTCTATGAGCTGTCGCAGATGTTCCGCCGCCGCGATCCGTCCCGCCTGGTGCACTATGAGGGCGTGCGCCTTGATCCCCGCTACCCCGATACTACAGACGTGCATTCCACCATGTATCACAAACCGGAAAAGATTGAGGAGTACCTGCAAAACGACCCGGTGAAGCCCTTCATCAACTGCGAATACATCCACGCCATGGGCAATTCCTGCGGCGGCATGAGCCTGTATAATGCCCTTGAGGACAAGTATTCCATGTATCAGGGCGGCTTTATCTGGGACTATGTGGATCAGGGACTGAAGATGAAATCCCCCCACGGCAGGACGCGCATGGCCTTTGGCGGCGACTGGGGCGACCGGCCGACGGACTATCAGTTTATTGCCAACGGCATTGTGATGTCCGACCGCAAACTGTCGCCCAAGGCGCAGGAGGTACGGTATCTGTTCCAGCTGGCGGACATAACGCCTGCACAGGATGGCGTGACCATCCGCAGCCGCCGCAGCTATACCACCTGGGATGACTGTGAGCTGAAGTGGGAAATGCTGCTGGACGGCATGCCCTATGACAGCGGCGTGGCTACGCTGCCTGCCATTGAGCCCGGGGAAACGGTTTTCCTGCCCCAACCGTGGGAAGTGCCCTTTGGCGAGGGCGAAGTATCCCTGACCTGCCGGCTGTGCCTGAAGGAGGCTGAAGGGGTGCTGCCTGCGGGGTATGCGCTGGCCACGGGCCAGGCGGTGCTCAGCGAAGCGGATGCGCCTGTGCAGGATGCAAAGAAGGCGAAACTTATCTGCGGCGACTCCAACTTTGGCGTGAAAACGGACAGATTGCAGGCCATGTTTGGGCGCGGCCGCGGCAAAGCCAACCTGAACTCCTTCAAGGACGGCGCGGGAAGGGAAATCCTGCTTCGCTCGCCGGATCTGACGCTATTCCGCGCGCCGACGGATAACGATGACGGCAATGGCGACAGTGTGCGCCAGGGAATATGGCTGGCGGCGAGTCGGTGCCATTTTGGTACGGGTCCCGAGGTGGATGTGGAAAACGCCGCACTGACCTATCGCTTCCAAAGCCCGCTGCTTCCGGATATGGATATCACCCTCCGATGGGAAGTGACGGAGGACGCGCTGAAGGCGACCCTCATTTTCCCCGGCGTGGAAAACCAGCCGGATCTGCCGGAACTGGGGCTTACCTTCCAGCTGGATCCCAGGCTGAACCATGTGCACTACTACGGCCTGGGGCCGGATGAAAGCTACAACGACCGCTGCCAGGGCGCGCTGCTGGGCGTTTACGACTATGCGGTGGAGGATGGCTGGACACGCTATATTCACCCGCAGGAAAGCGGCAACCGCATGGGCGTGCGCTATCTGACGGTGACGGGTGAGGATGGCCACGGCATTCGCATCGAGCAGGTGGATGCGCCGCTGGAAATCGAGGTTAGTCCGTGGCTGCCGGAGGAGCTGCATGCCAAATGGCATCCGGACGAATTGCAGGATTCCTGCCGCACCGTACTGGATGTGGCGGCGTTCCGCAAGGGCGTTGGCGGCGACGATAGCTGGGGTGCTCCGGTGCATCCGGAGTATACCTATCCGTCGAACAGGGAATACAGGCTGACGTTCCTGATCAAGGGTATCTGAGAAACGTGCTGCGTGTTAGCACAAAAAGGGCGATGGCAATGCCATCGCCCTTTTTGCGCCGCCGTTCAGGAAAAGAAAGCCCGGGGGGACAATTTACATTCGTCTTTGGTCATGTTATGATGATGATACAGATTTCCCTTTCCTGCAAGGAGGACATGAACGGATGCATAACCAACGGCGAACGTCTCTGCAGCGGCGTTATTTCATTTTCACCCTTGCCTTTTCGCTGGTTATCCTTGCCGTCACGCTGGGATTGACGTACTACAGCGCCGTGACCAGCGTGTCCGCTTCCACCACGCAATACCTGAGCACCTACCTTCAGTTTGCGGATCAAGCGTTTACTGCCAGGGTGAACAGCGCCAAGCTGCTGAGCCATACCATAGCGGGAGACCGGCAGATTGTGCAATCCGCCATTGCAGCGGCATCCAGGGAAGGCAGTTACGACTGGTTTATGGAGCAGCTGCGCATGCGTAGTTATCTGGATGGGCTGATGGTTGACAAGAAGTATGTCAAACGGCTGGCAGTGGTGATGGAGAGCGGGTCGATTTATCAATCGTCTTCGGACAGTCCCATGTATTGGCGGGACTTGACCGATGAACTGAAGGCTGCGCTGCACTTTACGGTACTCATCACCCGGTATGACGAAGAGCAAAACGTATTTCTGCTTACACGGCCGGTGATGGCGCAGGGCACGGTGAAGGGCGTTGTGTATATGGAGCTGGATGCAGATGCGCTGTTTGCTGAATATGCATTGCAGCCGCTGAACAGCACAAGCCTTTTCCTGTTTGATGCGCAGGACAGGCTGATTCATACAGCAGGGCCGCAAATGCCGCAAAACATCGCGCAGGACGCGCTGCACTGGGAGACGGGGCTTCATTGGGTGAACGGCCACCCCTACTGCCTGCTCAAGCAGCCTGGCGGCACCATGGACATAACGGTCATTGGCATGATTACCCTGGAAGAGCTGCTGGGCGACGCGCTGCGCCTGGGGCGCTGGATGCTGGTGATGGCGGTGGCGGCCGCGTTGGTCACGGCAGGTATTGCGGAGCTTTTCAGCCGATCGCTTTTCGGCAATTTGAACATTTTGATGGACTGTATGCGCGCAGTGCGGCAGGGAGATCTGACGCAGCGTGCGGTGGTGTCCACACGTGACGAAATCAGCGATGCGGCGGATGCATTCAATGAGATGATGCAGAAAATCAACACGCTTATGGAAGACATCCGCCGCCAGGAGACCGCCAAGCGAGAGGCGGAACAGCAGGTACTGGAGGCGCAGATTCAGCCGCACTTTGTGTATAATTCGATCAGCGCTATGCAGTATGCTGCGGGTCTGCGCGGCCAAACGGACATTGAGCAGGCAGCCGCAGCGTTGGGGGAACTGATGCGGAGTGTGCTTGGCAACCACAACGAGTGGATTACCCTGTGGGAGGAAAGAACCTATATTGAGCAGTACATTGTGCTCCAACGGTTCAAATTCAAGCAACATTTCACCCTCACCTGGGATGTGGAGGAAAAGCTGTGGGGTATGCTTTTGCCCAAGCTGCTGCTTCAGCCGCTGGTGGAAAACGCGCTTTTGCACGGCATTGGCGCCAAGCAAAACGGGGAGATTACCGTATCCGCCCATGAGCAGGGAGATAGGGTGCTGCTTCAGGTGACGGACGACGGCAAGGGCATCACGCCGGGGGATGTGGAACGCCTGATGGAAGCGAAGCCCGCAGCCATGCGGCATGTGGGCATCGGCAATGTGCGGGAGCGAATCGCCACTTGCTACGGCGACCGGGGAACGTTCAATGTGGTAAGTGTTCCTGGCAGCTTTACCTGTGTGGAGATACGTTTACCCCAGGGAGAAGGAGGGGATGGCTATGGCGCTGCAAGTGGCGCTCGTGGATGACGAACAGGTGGCACGAACCTACATCCGCCGCCTTCCGCTTTGGCGGGAGGGAGAGTTTGAACTGGCATTGT
The DNA here is from genome assembly GCA_934647165.1 of uncultured Clostridia bacterium. GTDB lineage: Bacteria > Bacillota > Clostridia > Christensenellales > Aristaeellaceae > CAKUFA01. The sequence goes on from CAKUFA010000004.1 coordinate 42,391, forward strand.
CCGTTGCCAGCGCAAGCGAACTGCTGCACGCGCTGGAGAAACAGATGGTGGACATTGTGCTGCTGGACGTGTTCATGCCGGAGATGGACGGGGTGCAGCTTTCACGGGTGCTTGCGGAAAAATATCCGCAAATTGATCTTGTGGCCATCAGCAATTTTGACGGATATGACTATGTGCGACCCATGATGAAGATGGGCGCACAGGATTATCTGCTTAAATCACGCCTGACGGGAGAAAACCTGCGGGAGGTGCTGCGGCGCATTCGGGAAAACCGTGCGAACGCAGCACAGGAGGAGGCGCCTTTTCGTGAGCAGCTGCGCCGGTTTCTTGCAGGCGATGCGCCGTGGCCGTTTCCGCTGGATGGCAGCCAGCCGGTGTCATGCTTTTGCTGCGTGACGGATGATGCGCCGGGAGACCCTGAACGGCTTGCCCAACGCCAGCATGCCCTGGAGGAACTGCTGGAGCAGGAGAACGAACCGGGGGTTCGCTGCACGGCGGCGGCTTATGCGGAGAACCGACTGCTGCTGATTCTGCGCTTTGACGCGCAGCCCTCGGTGGCGGCACTGCAAAAACAGGCAGGTTATCTGATGGCAAAGAAAGCGGACAGTGCGGAGGCAGCCTTTCACCTGCATGTGGAAATGGAGCTTGGACCGGTGATGTCGAACGTTTCTGCGCTGCCGCCTTATATTCTGGACCGGGTACGGCGGCAGAAGGAGAAAACGGAAACGGAGGGTCGCACCGGACAATTGCCGCTGACAGAAGTGCGCCGCGTTCTGGCACTGCTGGAGGAAGGCGACCGAAAGGGGCTTGCCGAGGCGATTGCGGACATCATGCACCCGCAGGATGAACAGGATATACGCGCACGGCTGTTTCTTGCCAGGGCATTGGTGGAGCTGGCGCGATCCGCTGCGCAGGAAATGAAAGCGGATTTTTCGCTGCCGCCTGAAGGCAACGCGCTATTTATATGGATGCAGGGAAAGCCCTATCCGGAACTGGTCGCGCAGGTGCAGGCGATTTTTGACCGGATGGCAGAAACAAAAACCGGAGAAAAGCAGAAAATCTATTCAGAACCCGTGCGGCAGGCAATGCGCTTCCTGGATGAGCATTATGCCGAGAATGTGAGGCTGGCGACTGCGGCACGGGCGGCCAAGGTGAATGAATCTTACCTGAGCCGGCTGTTCCGCAAGGAAACGGGGCAGACGCTAGGAGATTATCTGACGGAGAAACGCATGTATCACGCCCGGGCGCTCCTTTTGCAGGGACAGCCGGCCAAGGCTGTTGCGGCACAGGTAGGCTATGTGCAATATACGCACTTTTTGCGTGTATTCAAACAAAATGAGGGGAAAACAGTGAAACAATTCCTTCAGGATGTCAAAAATGGATAGTTTTTGTACAAGAGCGGATAGCAATTTGATATGTCGTTATTGGGAAGATATTATACAATAAAGACAACAAAGGGATCCAATCAAAGGAGGTATCCGCAAATGAAGAAACGGTGGCTTTCCCTCATCCTGGCCGGTGCGATGGCGCTGCCCTGCGTGGGCGGCGCAATGGCCGAAACGACTTTCCCCCTGACGACGGAAAATGTGACGTTCACGGTGTTTGGCCAGCGCGACCAGAACCAGGCCAATTGGGATGACGTGCTTGTGCTCAAGCGCTACCAGGAAATGACCGGTGTGACTATGGACTGGCAGGAGGTGCCTGCCCAGGGCTATGATGAAGTGAAAAATCTACTGTTTGCCAGCAACGAGCTGCCGGATATCTTCTTCCGCGCACAGCTGAATAACAACGATATTACCCTCTACGGCATGAACAGCCAGCAGCTGATTCCGCTCAATGATCTCCTTGAAGAGAATGCGCCCAACCTGTGCGCGCTCATGGAGCAGTATCCCAGCATCCGCCAGCGCATCACATCTGCGGACGGCAACATCTACACCCTGCCGACGGTGGATATTTCCGATACGGGTCTGATGGGCTTCAAGCAGTGGATCAACAAGGATTGGCTGGAGGCGCTGAACCTCAAAATGCCGACCACGACCGAGGAACTCAAGGAAGTGCTCATCGCCTTCCGCGACAAGGATCCCAACGGCAACGGCATGAAGGACGAAGTGCCTATGGGCATCCGCGAACCCAGCAGCGTGTATGCGCTGGGCGGCTCCTTCGGCCTGCAGCATCAGCTGGGCGACACCTACAACGTGGACGAAAACGGCAAGGTGCACAACTGGCTGTGCGACGATAACTTCAAGACTTACCTGCAATTCCTCAACGACCTGTATACGGAAGGCCTTCTGTGGCAGGATTATTACAAGAATGACCGTCCCCAGTGGCGCTCCAATCTGTCCAACGCGCTTTTCGGCGTGTTCTACATGCCCTACAGCGACGTGTTCCTGAATGTGGAGAGCCAGTTTACCGCGCTGCCGCCTGTCAAGGGACCCAACGGCGACCAGATTTGGGCGGACGCGAACACCCCTGCTACCATCGGCACCTTTGCCATCTCCGATACCTGCAAGGATCCAGCGCTGGCTATCCGTTGGGTGGACTATTTCTACAGCAAAGAAGGCTCCCTGTTCTTCCGCTATGGCATTCAAGGCGAAACCTACTACATTGATGAAAACGGCCAGCCCCGCATGAACGATGACATCCTGCATGCGGAAGAGGGCTTCATGACGGCTCTGGGCAAAATCAACCTGGTGCCCGGCGGCGCCAACCCGCAACTGATTGACAACCAGACCGACGGCATCGTGGCCAGCGACCTGACCAAGGAAGTAGCCAGCGTGTTTGTGCCCTACCTGCCCAAGAACATCGTGGCCAAGCCCACCGTGTCCATTGACGAAGCGGACGAGCTTAACGCCATCGAGCAGGACCTGAACACCTACCGCGACACCTCTGTGACCAAGTTTATCCTTGGGGAGTGGGGCTTCGATAAGTGGGATGAATATTGCAACACCCTGGAAACCATCGGCATCCGCCGCGCTGAAGAAATCTATCAGGCAGCGTTGGACGCCAGCAAGTAAGACCCCTTGTTTTCCAGCCACCGGGAGATGGATGGGCAGCCATTCGTCTCCCGGTTTTCATCAAAAGCGATAAGAAATTCGGTTTTCCTGTTCCTTATGCAAAATGCATGCAGGGACTTTATGCCAGGCGGGCATGATTTGATCCGGCCGACCGCGAACGGCCGAACAACTGGCGGGAGGTGCTTGAAGAATGCGCCCAAAGACAAAGGGCTTTTTCCAGGCCGTGCGAAGGGAGTACGGGCTGTATCTGCTGTTTCTGGTGCCACTGATCTGGTACCTGGTATTTATGTATTTTCCCATGTACGGACTGCAAATTGCGTTCAAACGCTACAACGCCAAGCTGGGTATTCTCGGCAGTCCGTGGGTTGGCTTCAAGTATTTCCAGCAATTCTTCGGTTCCTACTATTTTAAGGATCTGCTGGTGAACACACTGGTGTTGAACGTTTATCAGATGGCGCTGGGTTTTCCCATCCCCATTGTGCTGGCACTGGTGATTAACGAAATCCACAGCCAGCCGCTGAAAAAGGCCGTGCAGAATGTGACCTACATTCCGTATTTCCTGTCCATGGTGGTGGTGGTGAGCATGCTCACCTTGTTCTCCAACCCAAACTACGGTCTGTTCAACAAAATCGCCGGCATATTCGGCGGGGGCGGCGTGGACTACATGGCCAAGGAGGGCTGCTTCCGCACGATGTACGTTCTCTCCGGCGTGTGGCAGAACATGGGCTTCAATTCCGTCATCTACATCGCCGCGCTCAGCTCCATCGATCCCCAGCTCTACGAGGCGGCGGAGATTGACGGCGCTAGCCGCATGCGCAAAATTCTGAACATTTCCATTCCCTGCATTATGCCGACCATCGTCATCCTGTTCATCATGCGCATCGGCAGCCTGATGAACGTAGGCTTTGAAAAGGTGCTGCTGATGCAGAACAACGTCAACATGGGCAAGAGCGATGTGATCTCCACCTTCATCTACCGCAACGGCATCCAGAAAGGACAGTTCAGTTACAGCGCTGCCGTTGGCATTTTCAACTCCCTGATCAACCTGGCGCTGCTGGTTGGCGCAAACACGCTGACACGCCGCCTGGGCGACAGCAGCCTGTGGTGAAAGGAGAACGCGCAAAATGATTGCTGCAAAGAAGAATCGCAACCGCAACCGTGTGCGTCTCAGCCGCGGCGACCGTGTATTTGACATTTCGGTGAACGTGGTGGGCGTGCTGGTTATGCTGGTGGTGCTCATTCCGCTTTTGTTTGTGCTGGCAGCTTCATTCTCCGATCCGGAGAGGGTGCTCCACGGCGATGTGCTGATTATTCCCAAGGGCTTCACGTTCAAGGCCTACACCATGGTGTTTGAAAATCAGGACATCTGGCGCGGCTACCGCAACACGGTGTTTTACACGCTGGTTGGCACCATCATCAACCTTGTGATGACGGTCATGGCTGCTTATCCCCTGTCCCGCAAGGAAATGAAGGGCCGCAGGTTTTTTACGCTCCTGGTGCTCTTCACCATGTACTTTAATGGCGGATTGATTCCAACCTATCTGCTGGTGCGGGATCTGGGTTTGTATAACACGGTGTGGGCCATTTTGATTCCCTCGGCCATTTCCACCTATAACCTCATTGTAGCCAAATCCTTTTTTGAACAGTCCATCCCGCAGGAACTGTATGAATCGGCCAAGCTGGATGGATGCGGCAGCGTTCGCACGCTGTTTTCCATCGTGCTTCCTCTGTCCAAGGCAATCCTGGCGGTGCTTGTTCTCTACTACGGCGTGGCGCATTGGAATGCGTATTTCAACGCTTTGGTGTATATCCGCGATGAAAACCTGCACCCGCTGCAAATTGTGCTGCGGAATATCCTCCTCCTGGGGCAGACGGAGCAAATGGGCTCCAATGACGTTGGCATGGGTGAAAAAATCAAGATGGTGGAGGCCATCAAGTATTCTGTGATTGTTGTGTCCAGCGCGCCCATCCTGCTTTTGTATCCGCTGGCGCAGCGCTACTTCGTTTCCGGCGTGATGATCGGCGCAGTGAAAGGATGATAACCATGAGCAAGAAACCTAATATCGTGATTGTGATGAGCGACCAGCAGCGGGCAGATCTTCGCAAGAGCCGTGGTTATGCACTGGATACCATGCCTTTTCTGGACAGCTGGGCAGAAAAGGGCGTTGATTTCGGCTGCGCCTACACGCCCAATCCTACCTGCATGCCTGCACGTGTGAGCATGTTCACCGGGCGCTATGCCTCCTGCCACCATGTGCGCACCAATCACAATGCCCGCGATGCTTACTATACCGAGGATCTGCTGGATGTGGTGAAGAAGGCGGGCTATCGCACGGCGCTGTGCGGCAAAAACCACTCGCACCACAAGGCGGAAGATTTCGATTTCCATGAAACCTGCGGCCATTTGGGCTATGAAGGGGAGGAAAACACCACCCCCGAAGAAATCGCCTTTGCGGACTATCTGTGCTCGACCAAGCACATGGAAATGCATCAGCCGTCCCCCGGCGGGGTGGAAGTGCAGCATCCTTACCGCAATGTTTCCAGCGCTTTGAAGTTCATGGATGAAACGCCGAGGGAGCAGCCCTTCTTTGCCTGGGTCTCCTTTGCGGAGCCGCACAATCCCTATCAGGTGCCGGAACCCTACTTTGACATGTTCCCGCCGGAAAGCCTGCCCAAGGTGACCGGACCGGAAGTGTTGGAGGGGAAGGGCGCGAGATACCCGTGGCTGCGAGGCGTGTGGGAAAAGGTGCTGGGCGATGATATCGAGCAGCGTATCCTTCGGGCACGCTCCAACTATCACGGTATGCTGCGGCTGATCGATGATCAGTTCCGCCGCCTGATTGAAGGGATGGATGCGCGCGGCCTGACGGAGAATACCATTGTCATTTACCTGTCCGACCACGGAGATTATGTGGGCGAGTATGGGCTGATCCGCAAGGGCGCTGATTTGCCGGATGTGCTGACGCATATTCCCCTTGCCATGCGCGGGCCGGGCATCACCGGGCAGGGCATCCGCAGCGATGTGTGCGTGAATATCGTCGACCTGCTGCCTACACTGTGCGAAATGATCGGTGAAGAAATCCCCTTCGGCGTGCAGGGCAGAAGCATTACCGGCATCCTGAACGGCAAGAATGATTATCCGTCGAAGGAATTCAGCGTCGCTTATTCCGAAAGCGGCTTCTCCGGCCTGTATTGGAATGATAAGGATGGCCTGACACTGCCGGAGGAAGGCGCCTGCCTGCCGGACTATTCCACCTTTGACTGCCTGAACACCTGGACACAGTGCGGCCAGGTGCGCATGGCGCGCAAGGGCGACTGGAAGATTCAGGCGGACATGCTGGGCACGGTGTATCTCTACAACCTGGCGGAGGATCCACGCGAGGTGCATAATCTGGCAAATGATCCGGCCTATACCGATGTGAAGGCAGATATGCTGCTGGAGCTGACCGCCGCCATGCTGCGTGCCAGCGATCTGCTGCCTGCGCCCCACTGGCGCTATCGCGTCAAGCAGCAGCCGAAGCTGTATTGGTTTGATGAAAACTATGTTTCCGGTGATCCAGGCGTTCGGAAATAAAACCCATCGGGCGGCGCGCTTTTGCGCCGCTCGTTCTTTTTTGCATTGACAGGGGTGCCTGCAAACGGTATAATGAGGGCGACAATCGAACAGCCGGTGTTGATGCGTAAACAGCGCGGCGCAGCCATGCTGCGTCATGGGAAGCGGATGGAATTTCCGCACTATCCCAGTAACCGTGAAGCGGATGCCGCAAAGCACGCGCAGGGTGAAATACCTGTGCAGTCACTGCCGTTTTGGACGGCGGGAAGGCGCGTTGCGGCAAATGAAGCCAAGTCGGGAGACCTGTCGGCGCCGGATTCAATCAGGATTCCTCTGGGGATGGGAAAAGCGATGCGGCCAGGCATAACCATGGCTTATTTGCGCATAGAACAAATCGTTCGCGTGCTGTCGCCCTTCGTCCTTGACGGGAGGGGCGTTTTTTTCACCCTCCATGGTTCGATTGTCAGACATCATTTCAAGGAGGGGTTTTTCAATGAAGAAACTGGTTTCTGTTGTGCTGGCGCTGCTGCTGGCACTTTCCTGCGTCAGCGGCTTTGCTGAAGGCGCGCTGGAAGTGACGGACATGACCGGCCGCACCGTGGCGCTGGATGCGCCTGCCAAGCGCGTGGTGGCTATTACGGCCGCCAACGTGGAGGTGCTCTATGCGCTGGGCGCAGGCGACACGCTGGTGGGACGCGGCGAATACTGCAACTATCCGGAGGAGGCGCTGAACGCCCCTGCGGTGAAGTCCGGTGCGGAGCTGAACGTGGAAGAAGTGCTGGCGCTTCAGCCTGATCTGGTCATCATGGACACCATGGCGCAGACCACTGAACAGGTGGCTGCCCTGGAAAACGCGGGCTTGAAGGTCATCATCACCAAGGAAGACGGCATTGCGGGTGTATACGAGGCTATCGCACTCATCGGCAAGGCCGTTGGAAAGGACGCCGAGGCGGATAAGCTGGTGGCGGACATGAAGGCGGCCTTTGACGAAATCGCTGCCAAGGCTGAAAACACCGGCAAGACAGTGTATTTCGAAATTTCCCCCCTGCAGTGGGGTCTGTGGACGGCCGGCAAGGGCACCTTCATGGATGAGATTGCCAACCTGTGCGGGCTGACCAACGTGTTTGCCGATGTGGACGGCTGGGCAAGCGTGTCCGAAGAGCAGGTGCTCCAGCGCAATCCCGATTACATTGTCACCACCAGCGCTTACTATGGCGAGGGTCCGACCCCTGTGGAGGAAATCAAGGGTCGTGCCGGCTGGGACCAGGTGCCGGCTGTGGCGGAAGATCACGTGTTTAACGCGGATAACGACGCGATCACCCGTCCCGGCCCGCGCCTGGTAGAAGCTGCGCAGGCGCTGCTGGATTTTGTGAGCGGCGTGCAGGACAGCGCAGAACAGCCTGCCGCATAAAAAACACCTGAACATGCTCAGCGGGGAAGACGGCTTTCCGGTGCAGAAAGCGCTTTCCCCGCGCTTTTTTTCAAAAGGAGGCTCTTTCTATGCAAAGACGGCGCCTGTTTCTTTGGCTGCTCCTGACGATCCTGTTGGCAGGCGTGATGCTCCTGTGCGTGTGCGTTGGCAGCGTGCTTATTCCCTTAGGGGAGACGCTGCGCGTGCTGGGACAGGCATCCTGCTCGCAAAAAGGCGCCGGGGTCACGGAGAGCATCATCCTCAGCGTGCGGTTGCCGCGGGTGCTGTGCGTGGCGCTGGAAGGCGCTTCACTGTCGCTGTGCGGGTGCGCCATGCAGGGCCTTTTGCGGAATCCTCTGGCGGATGGGTCTACCTTGGGCGTGTCTTCCGGAGCATCCCTGGGGGCGGCGCTGGCTATTCTGTTTGGCTTTACCCTGCCGGGATTTCCCTTAAGCGGTACCATGGTGCTGGCCATGCTCTTTGCATTTTTGTCTCTGGTGCTCCTTCTGGGACTCAGCTGGGCGCTGGATCGAAGCATGAGCACAAACAGTATCATCCTCATCGGGGTCATTTTCTCCATGTTCGTATCCAGTCTCATGAGTCTGCTGGTAACCTTTGCCGGGGATAGGCTGCGCACCATTACCTTCTGGACCATGGGATCGCTGGCTGCGGCAAACTACGGCAGCGCAGCGGTACTGGCAGGAATGCTGGTGCTGTGCGGCGGGGTGCTGTTGGCAAACGCCGGGGCGCTCAATGCCTTCACATTGGGGGAGGCGCAGGCGCTTCATTTGGGTGTTGCGGTTAAGCGCGTGAAACTGTGCGTGATGACATGCGTGTCTATGCTGGTGGGCGTGTGCGTGGCCATTGGCGGATGCATCGGTTTTGTAGGGCTGGTGACGCCACATATGCTTCGCTTGCTGCTGGGATCCGATCACCGGCGGCTCATGCCGGCCAGCATGCTTGGCGGAGCGTGCTTTCTGCTTTTGTGTGATTTGGCTGCACGCACGGTGGTGCGGCCGGTGGAACTGCCTATCGGCGTAGTTACATCGATAATCGGCGCGGTGGTGTTTGTGGTTATTTTTGCCCGCACAAGGAGGGGATGCGCATGATGCTGCAAGCAAACCACCTATCGGTCACAGTGGGGAAAAACCGCATCCTCACCGATGTGTCCATGGCGCTGGAAGAGGGGCAGTGGCTGATGCTGTGCGGCCCCAACGGCGCGGGAAAATCCACGCTGGTGGCGGCACTGAGCCGCGCCATTCCCTGCGAGGGAATCGTGACCCTCCTGGAACGGCCGCTGCAAAGCTATCGCCCCAAGACGCTTGCGCAGCACGTGGGCGTGCTCAGCCAAAACGTGGGCGGTATGGAGGCCTTCACGGTGGAAGAAGTGGTGGCCATGGGACGCTATGCCTATCGCCGGGGAATCTTTGGCACGGCGGAGACGGATATGCCTGAGCGGGTGAACGCCGCCCTGCAAACCGTTGGAATGACGGAGAAGCGCAGGCAGAGTATGCTCACCCTTTCTGGCGGAGAACGGCAGCGGGCACTGCTGGCGCAGGCGCTTTGCCAGGATCCGGATGTGCTGATGCTGGACGAGCCTGCCAACCACCTGGATCTGGTCTATCAAAAGCAACTGTTTGAGGTGATTGACCTGTGGCGGCGGCAGCCGGGCAAAGCCGTGGTGACGGTGGTGCACGACTTGTGCCTTGCGCGCCGCTGGGGCACCCATGCCCTGCTGCTTGAAGCGGGAAAAGTGATTGCACAGGGAAAGGTTCAGCAAGTGATGGATAGCCCGGAGATAAACCGCATCTGGAGGATGGATGTGGGGGAGTGGGTGTGCGAACTGGCAGATCCGTGGATGGCGAAAAAGGCGGAAAAAAGGCTTGACAGCATCCGATGACGTTCCTATAATGTACTTAATACAAGCAGTGCTTGATGTTCGCTATATAAAGAAATAGCGAATAAGACAACATAAATTGTATGTGAGTACTGGGAGGTGCGGTTTTATGCAAATCTGTCGTTTTCATTCCGCAGAGCAGGTGGGACAGGCTACGGCTATGCTGCTGGGCGCGCAGCTGCTGCGCAAGCCGGATAGCGTGCTGGGATTGGCTACAGGCTCTACACCGATCCCGACCTATCGGGAGCTGGTTCGGCTCTATCAGGCGGGGGTGCTGGATTTTTCCCGTGTGACGACATATAACCTGGATGAATATGTGGGCATCCCCGAGAATCATGAATGCAGCTATCACCGCTTCATGAAGGATAACCTGTTTGGCCAGGTGAATATTCGCCCGGAAGCAACCCATGTGCCGGATGGCAACGCCCGCGACCTGCATGCAACAGCTGCTGCTTATGATGCGGCAATCCGCCGTGCAGGGGGAATTGACGTGCAGCTGCTGGGTATTGGCCGCAATGGACATATCGGCTTCAATGAGCCGGCGGACGAGTTCGTCTACGGCTGCCATGTGGTCAATCTTACAGAAAGCACCATTGAGGCCAATAAGCGTTTCTTTACCTCGGTGGATGATGTGCCGCGCAAGGCTATTTCCCTGGGCATCGGCTCCATCATGGAAGCACGACAGGTGCTGCTGATCGCAACCGGAGAAGATAAGGCTGACGCAGTGGCTGAAGCAGTGAACGGCGATGTGTCACCGAAGGTGCAGGCATCCATTTTGCTGACCCACCGTAATGTGATTTTCCTGTTGGATGAGGCAGCAGCGAGTAAACTGTGATCTGGCAAAGCCAGACCAAGGAGACGCCGGAACGGGATTCGAAAGGGCTGAAAGCCCTTCGCAGGTCAAGGGCAGCGCCCTTGTGGGTCTGGGTAAAACCCAGAAACCCGCAGGCGAGTTTCGCTGAAGGCGAAAGAGCACAAAGCCAGACCAAGGAGACGCCGGAACGGGATTCGAAAGGGCAGAAAGCCCTTCGCAGGTCAAGGGCAGCGCCCTTGTGGGTCTGGGTAAAACCCAGAAACCCGCGGGCGAGTTTCGCTGAAGGCGAAAGAGCACAAAGCCAGACCAAGGAGACGCCGGAACGGGATTCGAATAGAACGAGGCGGTTGCTTCGCTGAAGCTTAAAGGGGATGGAAGACGGACGACTTTCGTCCTTCTTTTTATGCTTGCAATCCGCTTTTTTGCCTGCTACAATGGTGCCAAAAGGGGGAATGAAACGATGACTCAGTATCATGTCCGGCATGTAGATCACATGGAAAATATCGACTGGCAATGCGTTCCTATGGCCGGCTTGACAAACTTTTTGTGGTTGGATAACGGTTTTTGTCCACCAACTTTTGCACAGCTTGCATGGACGAATGACGCGCTTGCAGTGCGCCTGTTTAGCCATGAAGCCCACCCTGTGCGTACGCTTACACACCACCAGGATATGGTCTGTATGGATAGCTGCTTGGAGTTTTTCGTTAATTTCATGCCTGTGCAGACAACGCAGTTCTTTAATTTTGAAGTGAACCCTAATGGAGCGATGCTTTCTGCCTTCGGCCCGCCGCGGGATGGAAGAACCCCCCTGGATTTGACACACTGGGCAAAAGAGATGCACATTACCCCTGTGGTGCAGGAAGGCCTTGGCTGGGGCGTGACGTATCAAATCCCGTGGAGGCTTGTGGCGGAATTTGAGCCGGGGTTTGTGCCTGAAAAAGATCGTGTGATTGTGGGCAACTTCTTCAAGTGCGGAGAAAATGCGCCGGTGCCGCACTATGGAACGTGGAACCGGATTGATGTGGCGCAGGTGAATTTTCATCGCCCGGAGTTTTTTGCACCGTTGATTTTTGACTGAGAAGTGCCGCCGAAGCTGTGAAGTTTTTCGGCGAAGCAGGGTACTTTTCTGTGGGAAAAGGTTGATTGGATGATGGCTATCAGGCAAGGAAAATGAGCTGCGGCCTTACCTGGTTGTTTATCGGTTGATAGAGTGTGGCAAGCTGCGGTAACTGTTGGAACCGTGGAAGGAAGAGTAAGCAAACGAGGGAAGCAGCGAGTGAGGAAGGCGAAAGGCTTTTCTCACTTTTTGTTTGAAGGAGAGCATGCAAGGGACGAAGGCGCGCTTCTTTGCGTGGTTTTGGTTGCTTCATGAAGGAAAAAAGAGTATAATGGAACATCATGGCAAGATAGGAGCGGGCGGAATGAAGCGGTTGATTGCAGTGCTGTTGTTGATGGTGAACCTGTTGGGAATAGCGACAGCGGAAGGTGCAGGGACGGAGCAGGAACATACGGCGCATGCCCCCATCGCTTCCGCTTTTGGAGCGGACGGGCTGAGCTATGATGACGGCACACTGCAAATCCGCATTGAGAAAGACCGCGCCTATGATACGAACATCTATTATGCCTATGTGACGGTGACGGAGGCAAGCCAGCTGCGCACGGCTTTGGCGGGCAAGTATCCCTCCAAAGCCGTGCGGCCAGTGAAGGATATGGCGCAGGAGAATAACGCCGTGCTGGCGATTAACGGCGACTATTTTTCCTATCATCGCACAGGCGTGGTGGTGCGAAATGGTGTTATCCTGCGCGAACAGCCCGTAGCCACCCGCGATACGCTGATTATCGACGAAAACGGTGATTTTACCATCCTGACCAAGAATACCCGCAAGGAGTGGGAAGAGTATCGCGATGGCGCGGTGCAGGCTTTCTGCTTCGGCCCGGGACTTGTGGTCAATGGGGAAAAGCAGGTGTTCAAGGCAGGGGACAAGGTGAGCTGCGGTGCGCCGACCAAGGCACAACGATTGGCCATTTGCCAGCTGGACACAAAGCAGTATCTGATTATTGCGACGGAGGGTCCGGAGCAGGAGAAGCAGGCGGGACTTACTGCGGCGGAATTGACAGAACTGATGCTACAAAAGGGTGTGCAGCAGGGATACAATCTGGACGGCGGCTCCTCGGTGACGCTGCTGCTGGGCAACCAACGCATCAACGCGCCTGAATCCAAGAATCGGAATGTTGGGGATATTATTTATTTTGTGACACTGCAGGAGGATGATGGCAAATGAGAGAACCGGAACGGGTGATTTTCACCAACATGTGCATGGTGTGTGACGGTGAGAAGGTACTGGTGGAAAATCGCGTGGATCCCAAATGGAGAGGACTGTGTTTCCCCGGTGGACATGTGGAAAAGGAAGAAAGCTTTGTAGAAGCGGTGAAGCGTGAAGTGCGGGAAGAGACCGGCGCGGAGATCGATCAGTTGCAGCTGTGCGGTGTGAAGGATTTTTTCCCGCTTGACGGAACGCGGTATGTGGTGCTGTTCTATCGTGCGCGTTATGTAGGGGGAGAGATCCGCTCCTCGCGCGAGGGAACGATCAGCTGGATGACGTTGGAGGAGATGTGCGCCGGGCGCATGGTGGAGGATATGCCGGACATGCTTCGGGTCTTCACGGATGAGGAACTGACGGAAATGTATTATACCCCGGAAGGAAAAATGTCGCTGCTGTGATGGAAGCGGACAAGGCGAGAAAAAGGACGCACCAAACACGATAGCGAGCTCCTTTTTATGAAAAGAAAGGCGTGACCCACCAATGAAGCGGATTCTCTGTCTCCTGCTATGCTTGTGCATGCTGCCTGTGCTTTGCGCGGCGGAAAGTGATGACCCTGCGCGGGAGGTGTCCGTGCAGCTGCTGGAAGGCCGCATGGCGCTGGACATGGCAGCCCTGGCAGACGGCAATGATGAGACGGCTCATGCATGCAAACGCGGCAAAAGTGTGACGTTGGCAGGCGAAATGCCGGAAGATGAAACCGTGACGCAGATTTACCTGCGCATGAAAACGGCGCCTGAAAAGCTGACGCTTCGGGTTAAGGAGGATAAACGTTGGGTTGATGCGCTGGTGGTGAATCAGCCCGGTGTGGAAGCAGTGATTGCCTATCCGGCAGGTGTGAAGGGGCCGATGCAGTTGCTGCTGGACTTTGCTGCGCCCGTGAGCGCGGAGGTAACGGAGCTGCGGTTTTTCACTGACGGTACGCTGCCGGAGAAGCTGCACGCGTGGCAGCGGACGGGCGAATGCGACATGCTGCTGGTGGCTGAGGGGGAAGAACAGCTGGATGCGGATGCCGTGGTACAGTGGGTGCAGGCGGGACGCAGCGTGGCCTGTCTGTTGTTGACGGCGCCTGAGGATATGCTGAAACTGTACGACCAGCTGTGGGAAGCAGGCGTTCGCCGCACGCCGGCGGTGCTTGGACTTGCGGCACAGCCCGGAATGACGGATACGGCCAAGCTGGATAAGGCATGGGCAGACAAGTTCTTCCTGTACCCGCTGGTAAGCGGCATCCGTGCTGCAGTGCCCATGGCGGTGGTCGTGAATGGAAGCGGAGAGCATGCCGAATACCTGATGGATAAGGTGAAGCAGGCGGCAGACAATGCGAAAGAAGCCACTTTCCAGACGGCGGATGCGGAACAGAACGGCATCTGGATTGTGGAAAACCTTCTGATGATGGAGGACAAAGCAGGTATTGATACGCTGCTGGCCAACTGGGAAGAGCGCAGCGACAAGGCGCTGCGGGCTTTTTGCCAGCGGCAGTATGAAGGCGCACAGCACGCGGATCCGGCAACGATCCCCTATCCGGAGAACCGATTGGCGGACGGATACCTTGGCGAGGGAGAGTTTGTTTTTGAGGATGCGGAAAACGGCCTGTGGGCGTATCTTTCGCCAACGATGCAGGTGGAAATTGTGCGCTATGAGCTGCCGGAGAAACCACAGGTTTGGTTTGTGACTGACCTGAAATTCAAGCCTGAAAGCGAAGCGCTGGCACAGGTGGTGTACGCCAACGCATCCTTCAAAAATCAGCAAATTTACCCCGAAACGCTGGCGCAGACATCAAAGATCGTGCTGGCGGTGAATGGCGACTATTATCCCTACCGCGTGGAACGCAAAACGGCGGTGGGCAATATCCTGCGCAACCGCGAGGTGCTGTATAACTACGATGCCAAAAAGCGTCTGGCCTATCCGAACCTGGACACGATGGCACTGCGGGACGACGGTACACTGAGCGTTTATCGGGGAAGCGAGATTACCGCGACGGAGCTGTTGGAGCAGGGAGATGTACACGATGCGCTGTCCTTCGGACCCTATCTGGCGCGGAATGGGAAAATCCGCATTTACAGCGGTGAAGGCTATGATGCCACGGAACCCCGCAATGCCGTTGGCATGATCGAGGCGGGACACTACTGCATCATCACGGTGGAAGGCCGCATTAACCCTGGCCCCAAAGGTGTGACGCTGAACGTGCTGGCAGAAATGATGTACGCCCAGGGCGTGACGGATGCGTTCAATCTGGACGGTGGTTCCACATCGGTGCTGATTTTCATGGGCGAAAAGCTGAACCGGACAGGCGCAAACTCCGGCCATGGTGTTGGAAGCCCGCGCAACATGCACGAGCTGTTCGGAATCGGCACTTCTGAACAAGTGCACACAGATAAACTGAACAAGAAGTGACAGACCATCGCCAGGGCGCAATGCGAAAGCGCTGCGATGATCAGAAAGGCTTTGCATCCGATGATGACAGGCAACAGGGGAGGATGGTTTTCCATGACAATGAAACGCCTGGCGCTGCTGATGACGGCACTGCTGATGACGGTGTCAGCCATGGCGGAAAACACCCTGGACCTGACAGGACGCGGAGAAATCGGGGAGCATCAGGTGCGGGCGCTCATCACGGAATTGAGCGAAGCACCTGCCGGCACCCAGGTGGAAATGGTGGGGGTGAAGCTGTCCCTGAAGGCGAAAGCACAGCTGGCGACGGCCTTGCCGCAACTGTTTTTCCACTGGGAGGTGGAGCTGGGCGACCGAGTGATTGACAGCACTGCCACGACCCTTGACCTGGATGGTCAGGCCAAGCGCGCTAACCTGACGGCTTTTACAAATGCGCTTAGCGCGTTGCCATGCCTGACGGAGGTGACCATGCACGACTATACCTTTTCCACTCGGGAGATGGAAAAGCTGATGGCCGAGCATCCGGACATTCACTTCAACTGGACGATTACGCTGAACAACTACCGCATTCGCACGGATGTGACGGCGTTTTCCACGGCCAAGGGGCGGCAGGAGCCGCGTTATACGGCGAGCATGCTGTATCCCCTGCAATATTGCCCGGATCTGCTGGCATTGGATGTGGGACATAACAATGTGAGCGATCTGTCCTTCCTGACACAGTGGCCGAAGCTGCGGCGGCTGATTGTGATCGATTCCCGCAAACCGGTGACGGATATTTCTCCTTTGGCGGAGCTGGACGACCTGGAATACGTGGAGCTGTTCATGCAGAACATCACTGACCTGACGCCGCTGGCAGGAAAAACGAAGCTGCTGGATTTGAACCTGTGCTACAACGATGTGACAGACCTGACCCCTTTGTACAGCTGCACATCGTTGGAGCGGCTGTGGATATCGCACAATTATCACCTGAGCAAGGAACAGATTGAGGCATTCAAAGCGGCCGTGCCGGGGTGCCAGGTGGAAACGGAGACGGTGAAATCCACCGAAGCAGGATGGAGAGAACATCCAAGGTATTTTGTGATGAAAGAAAGCTTTGATACGCGGACGTATATCCCGTTTGAAGAAACGAAATGACACGCAAAAAGCCCTATGCGGAGGTGTCGGAGTGACTGAAGCCCCTCTGACTCCGTTCGTATCGACTGGCTTTGCCGGTCAGGTGGGGGCGGTTTCGGCTAAGACGGAAACGATTCCTTACATTTTTTACGGTCATCAGCTTTGCTGACAGTGAAAAATGCCTCCTTGAAAGAATGGTAAAGCCACTTTTCGGCACATTGAAAAGCCCACGCAGCGTGATGACTGCGTGGGCTTTGTGTTAGGTATGATAGGCGGAAGACTCAGATTTCCTCATCCCCGCCGTTATCCAGCAGGGTTTCTTCGCGCTCGGAATCATCTTCATCAACCGTGTCTTCATTGAGCTCCTCTTCCTTGTCTGCGCGGGCAACGCCGATCACGCGGCTACCCTCTTGCAGCTTCATGATACGAACACCCTGCGTGTTGCGGCCGCACAGGCGAATGTCGGCCACGGGGGTGCGGATGATGGTGCCATCGTCAGTGATGAGGAGGATATCCTCTTCAGGCTGCACCAACAGCAGCGCGGCAAGGTCGCCGGTCTTTTCTGTGAGATTCATGGCGCGGATACCCTTGCCGTTGCGGCCCTGCTCACGATATTCGCTCAGCTCGGTGCGCTTGCCGTAACCAAGGGAAGTGATGGCTAGCACCTGTGCGCCTTCCTCAGCGGGGCACATGTCAATCACTTCATCGTTTTCATCCAGGCGGATGGACTTCACGCCCATGCTGTTGCGACCCATGAGGCGAATGTGCGCTTCGTTGAAGCGGATGCACATGCCGCCGCGTGTGCCGAGAATCAGATCATCCTCACCGCGGGTGAGCTCCACGCCCACAAGGTTGTCATCTTCCTTGAGCACGATGGCAATCAGGCCGTTTTTGCGCAGGTTGCGGAATTCGGACAGAGCCGTTTTCTTAATCATGCCGCCATGGGTGGCCATGACAAGATTGTACTCGTGCCCATCGTCCTCCTCCCGGGGAAGCGGCACCACAGCGGTGACTTTTTCGCCGCCGGAGATTTGCAGCAGATTAACCACAGCCGTGCCGCGAGCGGTACGCCCGGCTTCAGGAATCTGATAGCACTTGAGACTGTAGACACGGCCGCGATTGGTGAAGAACATGATTTCCGCATGGGTGTTGACCACGCGCATGATTTCCGCATAGTCCTCTTCCTTGGTAGTCATGCCAGTGACACCGCGCCCACCGCGGTTCTGTGCCTTGTAGACGGACTTGGCAATGCGCTTGACATAGCCCTCATGGGTCATGGTGACGACCATGTCCTCTTCCTGGATGAGGTCTTCCACATCAATTTCACCCTCGATGGTGGTCAATTCCGTGCGGCGCTCATCGCTGTATTTATCACGGATTTCGCTGATCTCAGTTTTGATGACATCCATGAGGAGCTTTTCATCACCCAGAATGGCGGTAAGGCGCGCGATGGTTCTCTCAAGCTCCTGATACTCATCCATGAGTCGATCACGTTCCAGACCGGTGAGGCGTGCAAGACGCATATCCAGAATGGCCTGCGCCTGCTTGTCGGAGAAGGCGAAGCGCTCCATCAGGGCGTTCTTGGCCTGGGTGGGATTGGCGCTGGCTTTGATGAGATCGACGATTTCATCAATGTAGTCCAACGCCTTGAGCAGACCTTCCAAAATGTGGGCGCGTGCGTTGGCTTTGTCCAGGTCAAACTTGGTGCGGCGGGTGATAACGTCCTTCTGGTGCTCCAGATAATAGTAGATCATCTCCCGCAGGTTGAGGATGCGGGGCTTACCGTTCACCAGGGCGAGCATATTGGCGCCGAAATTCTCCTGCATGGAGGTGTGCTTGTACAGGTAGTTGAGCACTACCTGCGGATACACATCCTTCTTCAGCTCAATAACAATGCGCATGCCATTGCGGTCGCTCTCATCACGGATGTCGCTGATGCCGTCCAGCCGCTTATCATGCACAAGCTCTGCGATTTTCTCCACCAGCTTGGCCTTGTTGACCATGTAGGGGATTTCCGTGACAACAATGCGGCTGCGTCCGCCGGACATCTGCTCGATGTTGGTGCGGGCACGGGTTTCGATGCGGCCGCGGCCGGTGTAATAAGCTTCGCGGATACCGCGGCGGCCAAGGATGATGCCGCCGGTGGGAAAGTCGGGACCCTTGATGTGCTCCATCAGATCTTCGATGGTGCAGTCGGGCTTGTCAATCATGCAGATGACGCCGTTGATGACCTCCCGCAGGTTATGGGGCGGGATGTTGGTGGCCATGCCCACGGCGATACCGCTGGAGCCGTTCACCAGCAGATTGGGGAAACGGCTCGGCAGCACGGCAGGCTGCATAAGGGTTTCGTCAAAGTTGGGGTAAAAATCTACGGTATCCTTGTCAATCCCATCCAACAGATGCAGGGTGAGTTTTTTCATGCGGGCTTCGGTATAACGCATGGCGGCGGCGCCATCGCCGTCAATGGAACCGAAGTTGCCCTGGCCGTCCACCAGCGGATAGCGGATGTTGAAGGGCTGGGCAAGGCGCACCATGGCGTCGTACACGGAAGAATCACCATGGGGATGGAATTTACCAAGTACATCGCCCACGATACGCGCGCTTTTACGGTAGGGTTTATCGGGGGTCATACCCAGTTCGTTCATGTCATAAAGAATGCGCCGATGAACGGGTTTGAGGCCATCGCGCACATCGGGCAGGGCGCGGTCAATGATAACCGCCATGGCGTAGGAGATGAAGGAACGCTTCATCTCCTGCTCCAGATTCACCGGGATCAGCTTGTCCTGAATACTGCTCATGCTTTCTCTCCATTACTGTGTGGTGTGCGCATTAAATGTCCAGATCCTTCACCAGATCACTGTTCTCCTGGATGAACTGGCGGCGGGGCTCCACCTGATCGCCCATGAGAAGGGTGAAGATTTCATCGGCAGCCATGGCGTCCTCGGGGGTAATCTGCATCATGGTGCGGGTTTCCGGGTTCATGGTGGTGGTCCACAACTGTTCACTGCTCATTTCGCCCAAGCCTTTGTAACGCTGGATTTCCGGCTTGGGATCACGACCTACTTCATCCAGCACACGCTGGAGTTCATCGTCATCATAGACATAGCGCTCGGTCTTTCCCTTGGTGACCTTGTAGAGCGGGGGCATGGCGGCATAGACATAGCCCTTTTCGATGAGGGGACGCATATAGCGGTAGAAGAAGGTGAGCATCAAGATGCGGATATGCGCGCCGTCCACATCAGCATCGGTCATGCAGACAATGCGGTGATAGCGCAGCTTGCTTTCATCAAAATTATCGCCGATGCCGCAGCCGAAGGCGGTAATCATGCTGCGAATTTCTTGGTTGCCCAGCGCCTTGTCCAACCGGGTTTTTTCCACGTTGAGGATTTTACCGCGAAGCGGCAGAATTGCCTGGAAGTGCCGGTCGCGACCCTCCTTGGCGCTTCCGCCTGCGCTGTCGCCCTCCACAAGGAAGATTTCACATTTGCTGGCGTCACGCTCGGAGCAGTCAGCCAGCTTGCCCGGCAGAGAAGCGGTTTCCAGCACGGTCTTGCGGCGGGTGGCCTCACGGGCTTTCCGGGCGGCTTCACGGGCGCGCTGAGCACCCACGCACCGTTCCAGAATGGCCTTGGCCACAGGCGGGTGCTCCTCCAGATATTCTGTGAGGGCGGAAGTGACGACGCTGTCCACAGCGGGACGCGCCTGCGCGCTGCCAAGCTTGGATTTGGTTTGGCTCTCGAACTGTGGATCCTCCATTTTGATGGACACAATGGCCGTGAGACTCTCGCGCACATCCTCGCCCTTAAGGTTGGGCTCGGAGTCCTTAAGGAGCTTGTACTTGCGGCCATAATCGTTGATGGCACGGGTAAGCGCCACGTTGAAGCCCTGCAGGTGGGTGCCGCCGTCGGGCGTGGCAATGTTATTAACGAACGAGTAGATGTTCTCCTGATAGCTGTCGTTATATTGCAGGGCGACTTCCACCAGGATGCCGTCCTTCATGCCCTCCGCATAGATAGGATCAGGGAAAAGAACTTCCTTGTTGCGGTTGAGGTGGCGCACAAATTCCCGCAGGCCACCTTCAAAGCAATAATCATATTCTGCTGGCTTCTCGCCCCGTTCGTCGCGGAAAATAATGCGGATCCCCTTGTTGAGGTAGGCCATCTCCCGCAGGCGATGGCGCAGAGTGTCTGCATCAAAGTCGCCGGTGTCAAAAATGCCGTCAGGGTTTTCGGGACTCTTCACATCGGGCAGGAACTGGATGGTTGTGCCGGTACGGTCAGTTTGACCGATGACCTTCAAGTCATAGAGGTATTTACCGCGCTCATACTCCTGCTGATAGATTTTTCCATCCTGATAGACGGTGACGGTCAGGTGACGGGAAAGAGCATTGACCACGGAGGCGCCAACACCGTGCAGGCCGCCGGACACTTTGTAGCCGCCGCCGCCGAACTTGCCGCCGGCGTGCAGCACGGTGAGGCATACTTCAACAGCAGGTCGATGCATCTTGGGATGGATACCTACCGGGAAACCGCGGCCATCGTCCTTCACGGAAACGGAACCATCCTTATGGAGCGTCACGTCAATGCGCTTGCAATAGCCGGCAAGCGCCTCGTCGATGGAGTTGTCCACAATTTCGTATACCAGATGATGCAAACCGCGCGCATCCGTGGAGCCAATGTACATTCCGGGGCGCTTACGCACTGCCTCGAGGCCTTCCAACACCTGAATGTCGTTTTCATCATAGGCCTGGGTGACCACGGTTACTTCCTCAATTTGCTGCTCGATCTGCTGTTCCAGCTGTTCGTCAGTCATACTACACCTCGTTCTTCCTGTGATCTGTCTGCAAGGGGAAATGCCTCCTCCGCACGGAGGCGAAGGGTGCGAAGCCCCACGCAGGACAGGTAGCAGCGGGGAGCATCGCCGGGGGCGGAGCAGAGCACCAGCGTCTTAGGCGCATCGCCAAGGGTGACAACATGGCCAAGACGGCGGAGCGTCTCCACTGCGGCGGCGGTATCGGACGGCAGCGGGCGCTGCATATCGCACATAAGCACCACATTCTGCCGGCTAACCGAAACGTTGCGCCCCAAATGAAGCGGCATCCGCGTCCCCCTCCCCTTGCGCGAAAAAGCAAGCTTTTCGCACATTGCAAAACCTTTTCCAACAGAACTATTATACCCTATTTTGCGCCAAAAGAAAAGCTTTTTCCTTCATTATAAATGGAACAATTGGATAAAACGCGGGCGGACATCGGAAAATGAAAGAAAAGGCAAACTTTTTCAAAAAAACTTTCGAAAAGGGGTTGCAATGTTCGATAAAATGCTGTACAATAGTCAAGTGCTAGCCAATATTGTTCGTATTTTGGAGGAAGACATGGAAGCGCTGAAGGAAGCCATTCGCAAAGAAGGCGTAGGAATCGGCACGGATGTTGTGAAGGTGGATTCCTTCCTGAATCACCGCATCGACGTGGCGTTGTCCACAAAGATGGGGCAAGCGTTTCATGAAGCCTTCAAGGACGAAAAGGTGGATTGTATCCTCACAGTGGAAGCAAGCGGCATCGCGGTGGCCATCACTACTGCGCAGGCTTTCGGCAATGTGCCGGTTGTGTTTGCCAAAAAGGGCGATCACCGCAATGTTGGGCATGATGTGTACACTGCACAGGTGTACTCCTTCACACATCAGAAAATGAATACCGTGCGCGTGAGCCGCAAGTATCTGCAAAAAGGAATGCGGGTGCTGATTGTGGACGATTTTCTGGCCAACGGCGAGGCCATCGAGGGGCTGCGGAGCATCCTCAGGCAGGCGGAGTGCGAGCTGGTAGGCGCGGGTGTGTGTGTGGAAAAGGGCTTTCAGCCGGGCGGCGAAAAGCTTCGCCGGGAAGGTGTGAAGGTCGTATCACTGGCGATCGTCGATGCGATTGAGGATGGCAACATCATCCTTCGCGACGATTGACATAAAGGCAATCTGTTTCCCTGAAAAGCGACAATCGGAGGAGAAGACAACATGAAGAAGATCCTTGCTCTGGTTCTCTGCCTGATGCTGACCCTGGGTGCTGTGAGCGCTGCAGTGGCCGAATTTGCGCCCGTGGCCAAGGACGATTTGAAGGTGGGCTTCATCTTCATCGGTGATGTGAGCGACAAGGGATACACCTACGCACACTATCAGGGCGCGCTGGAAATGCAGGAAAAGCTCGGCCTGAAGGACGACCAGATCGTCTACAAGACCAACGTTACCGAAGACGCTGCCTGCGACACTGCCTTGCAGGAGCTGGTGGAAGCCGGCTGCAACATCATTTTCGGCAACAGCTATGGCTACATGAACTTCATGGAGGAAATGGCTGACGAGTATCCGGAAGTGATCTTCTCCCATTGCTCCGGCTTCAAGAGCAACGACACGAACTTCAACAACTATTTCGGTGCGATTTATCAGGCGCGCTACCTGGCGGGCATTGCGGCCGGCCTGAAGACCAAGACCAACAAGATCGGCTTTGTGGCGGCCATGCAGACCCCCGAGGTAATCGGCGGCTTTGATGCCTTTGCCCTGGGCGTTCAGAGCGTGAACCCGGATGCAGTGGTTTACGTGAAGTACACCAACACCTGGTATGACGCAACGCTGGAACGCCAGACCGCCGATGCGCTGCTGGCCATGGGCTGCGATGTGATCGGCCAGCATTGCGACACGGCAAACCCCCAGATTGCCGCGCAGGAAGCCGGTGTGTGGGGCTGCGGCTACAACGCTGACATGACCCTGGATGCTCCCAAGGCGCACTTGGTGGCGCCGGTGTGGAACTGGGGCGCTGTGTACACCAAGGAAGTGCAGGAAGTGCTGGATGGCACCTGGAAGAGCGAGAACATCTTCCTGGACATGGCTGACGGTCTGGTGGGACTGTCCCCGCTGAGCGAAAACTGCGCGGAGGGTACTGCGGAAGCTATTGAGGCTGCAAAAGCAAAGATTATTTCCGGTGAGTTCGATGTGTTCAATCAGGAACTGTGGGACAATGCCGGCAACCAGATTACCGATGCCAACGGCTGCTTCGTTAAGGACATTGAGGGCACCTCTGCCAAGGCCGGTGAGCCCATCACCCGCGCGTTTGTGGCCGGTGAGCTGACCTTTGTGGTCAAGGGCGTGGAGATCCAGTAAAACATCCCGGCACAAAGAATCAAAGAGTCGCTTTCCGTTTGGAGAGCGGCTCTTTTTGCGCATGCAGCTTTATATTTCGATCCTAATATGGTATAATCAGGAAAAAGAACGAAAGGAAGACAGGCAAAATGAAGGAACAGTTGTGGAAAGTAGCGGCGGTATTTCTCACAGCCGCCATGCTGTGCCCGGCGGGCGCAGGGGCGGCCACGCTGGTGACGGCGTCGCCTGCTGCCATGCGTGTGCAGGGGGAGCTGCCTATAGAAAATACCATGTTGAGCGGTTTTGATTTGGGAAGCGTGCTGCTGGATGGCGAACCGGCAACGGTGGCAGAGGTGCCACTGCAAAATGAAGTGACGTTCCGCCTCAAAACGGTGGCCGCAGTTGATGCCGTGTGGGTGAGAAACGGCTTCTGCACAAGCAGTGCCGACTATGCCTTTTATGGCCGCGCAACGCAGATTACCGTGGAATTGAAGGGTGACGCAGGCTGGCTGTTGGGCAGCTGGAGTTATTCTATGGACGACTATATGGACGATGTCACCTGGAACAGCGCATGGCAAAACGGCTATCAGGCATTGACACTGCCGCGGCGCGTATCCGGCGTGCGGACAGTAAGCCTTCGCGTGGATGCAGTGACGGGCGGCGGCGGTATCAGCGGCATGATTGGCGATGTATGTATCACGGGCGTTACAGGTTCGACCTCCGCGGTGACAACGAGCCCTGCAACAAGCACGGCAACAACGCGGCCAACAGCCGGAACGACCGTGAAGGCGCTGGCAAACCAGAAACTTGCAACCAGAACAGGCCCCGCAACTGAATATACGGAGCCGGGAACGTTTAACCTCAAGGGACAGTATGTGTCGCTGGTGAGCCTTGCCTATGATGAAAACGGGGTACCATGGGTGCAGTGTGAAATCTGGGCCAACGGGAAACCGCAGCGGGTATACACGGGCTTGAAACGCTTTGATACCTCAACCTTTGATGTGAATGAACTGCCGGTGGAAACGCCCCTGTACTGGGATGCGAGCATGCGGGCAAATGTGGAAGTAATCGGCGGCCCGGACATAAAGTACGGATCCATCCATCAGGATGTATACCGTGGCCAAAACGTGACAATCATAGCCTTTGAAGGCAGCTATGCACAGATTCAATTTACCGTATACACAGAAAAGAAGGGTAAAACTGAGCTGTGCCGCGGCTGGGTGCCATATCAGGCATTGGATTATTG
This sequence comes from uncultured Clostridia bacterium, assembly GCA_934647165.1. Classification (GTDB taxonomy): domain Bacteria; phylum Bacillota; class Clostridia; order Christensenellales; family Aristaeellaceae; genus CAKUFA01. Next base: position 67,267 of record CAKUFA010000004.1, read on the forward strand.
ACTCGGTGCTGTTGCAGTCATCCGTGCGGGAAGACTGCGTATAGGAACAGAAGAATTTTGCCAGAACTGTGATAAAATACGCAACTAAAAGGCGGCCTCTTGGAGAAGGCCGCCTAGACTGTCGACAAACCCTATGAGAAGGTGTCGGAGGGGGCATCATGCCCCTCTGACTGGATTCGTATCGACCGGCTATGCCGGTCGGGCGGGGTGGTTTCGACCAAAGGCGAAACCATTCCTTCCATTTTTCACGGCCGTCAGCTTCGCTGGCAGTGAAAAATGCAAACTCGACAAAGTGGCAAAGCCACTTTGTCGACACGCTGAGGCGGCCTCTTGGAGGAGGCCGCCTTTTGCATATGCATCCTGACAGGCTGCTGGAAAAGCAGGAATCAGTCAATAGCGGCAAGCGCCTTGAAAACCTGCCGGTTCGCCTGATACAGCTGTGTATAGACTGCATAGAATTTTGCATATTCGGGGACGTTTTCCGGAATGGGGTTCTGGGCGGGATTCAGGTGAATCATGGCGCGGCAGGCTTCCGGCACAGAGGCATACAGTCCGGCACCAACGCCCGCCAGGATGGCCACACCCAAGGCAGGTCCTTCGGTGTTCACAGTGGTGGCCACGGGACAGTCAAACACATCCGCCAGCATCTGCCGCCAAAGGGGGCTCTTGCCGCCGCCGCCGCAGGCAAGCATCTGCTCAGGCGCAACACCCATTTCGGACAGAACGCCCAGGCAATCCTTCAAGGAGTAGCTTACGCCCTCCATCACGGCACGCAGCAGATCGCGGCGCTGATGCATGGCGCTTAGGCCGAAGAACATGCCTCGGCAGTCCGGGTCAAGGTGAGGGGTACGTTCACCCATCAGGTACGGTGCGTAGAGCAGCTTGTTGGAGCCGATAGGGGACTGTGCGGCTTCCTTGTTCATCAGGTCATAGGGATCAATGCCCATGGAGGCGGCAGCTTCCTTTTCAGCAGCGCAGAACTGGTCGCGGAACCACTTCAGAGACAGGCCGGCGCCTTGCGTTACCCCCATAACGTGCCATGCGCCGGGTACAGCGCAGCAGAAGGTGTGCACGCGTCCCTTGGGGTCGATGGACAGCTTATCCGTGTGGGCGAACACCACGCCGCTGGTGCCGATGGTGGTGAAGGCACGTCCGTCCTCCACAACGCCGGTGCCGACTGCCGCGGCGGCATTGTCGCCCGCGCCGCCGACCACAAGGGTCGCTTCCGTGAGGCCGGTGAGCTCGGCGGCCTGGGCGGAAATGTGGCCAGTAACTTCGCTGGATTCATAAACCTTGGCCAGCATGGCTTTGTCGATATCCAGAATGGCCAGCAGCTCATCCGACCAGCAGCGGTTGGGCACATCCAGCATCTGCATGCCGCTGGCGTCGGACACCTCGGTGGCAAAATCACCGGTGAGCATATAACGCACATAGTCCTTGGGCAGGAGGATGTGGCGGCACTTGGCATACAGCTCCGGTTCATGCTTGCGCACCCATAGGACCTTGGAAAGCGTGAAGCCGGTGAGGGCGGGATTGGCGGTGATGCGAATCAGCCGCTCATAGCCGACCTTTTCGGTGATTTCCTCGCATTCCTGCTGGGTGCGCTGGTCGCACCAGATGATGGAGCGGCGGAGCACGTTCCCGTTTTCATCCAGCATTACCAGGCCATGCATCTGGCCGGAAATGCCCAGGGACACCACATCCGCCGGAGCAATGGCGCTTTTCTGCAGCACGGTGCGTATGGTTGCGGCCGCGGCGTTCCACCAGTCCGCAGGATCCTGCTCGGCCCAGCCGTTGTGGGGTTGATAAAGCGGATATTCCACCGTTGCGGAAGCAACGGCATGCCCGGTTTGATCAAACAGAACGGTTTTGGTGCCGGAGGTACCAAGATCAATACCCAGTACATATTTCATTGCCTATAACGCTCCTTTGCCTTAGTTAGCGAGTGATTTTATTATAGAAGGAACGGGCAAGCTTGTCAATGCGGGAAAAGTAATGAAACCGGAAAGAAACGCAGATGCTACAGCGCCACATCCAGCACCATCATGAGTGTGAAACCGGCAAGCGTCCACAAACAGGACAAACGGGGGTGATCGCTGTGCTGGCTTTCCGGGATCAACTCGCTGACGGCTACCGATACCATGGCGCCCGCTGCGAAGCACAGTGTGAATGGCAGGGCCAGGCGCACGCGGACGGCCAGCAATGCTCCAAGCATGGCGGCAAGCGGTTCCACCACGCCGCTGAGCTGCCCAAAGAGAAAGGCGCGTGTGCGGCGCATGCCATCCCGAAAAAGCGGCAGGCTCACAGCGGCGCCTTCCGGGAAATTTTGCAGCCCGATGCCAATGGCCAGCATCCAGGCAGCAAGGGCGGCGGAGGGGGAAGCGTTGCCTGTCAATGCGCCGAACGCTGCGCCGATGGCCAGCCCTTCGGGAAGGTTATGCAGGGTGATGGAGAGCACCAGCAGGCGCGTTCGGCGGCTGCGCGCATCTCCTGCGCAGTGAAAGCAGCACCGAAGCAATGTGTCAGCACCCTCGGGCACGGCGCAGCCCGCAAGAAAACCCAACGCCGAAACGAGCCATGGGGTTTGCCGGAGCGCCTGCGCCAACGCAATGCCTGGCGACAAAAGCGACCAGAAGGACGACGCCAGCATGATCCCGGCAGAAAAACCGAGCATGGCGCTGAGAAAGCAGGGACGCGCACGTAGTGGCAGCAGCACCACGGCCGCGCCAAGCGCAGTGACAGCAAAGGTGAAGCACCCGGCCAGAAGCGCCTGGAGCACTGGAGAGAGGACATATAGATTCGCCAAAGGGCACCGCCTCTTTTTCTACAAGGATATTGCATGTTATGGCGTGGGCGACAAAAGGTGCTGCATGTGGGTTTTGGAAAGAAGAAGACCGGAAGATGCAGAAAGGAATAAGCCTTCGTAATTTTTCGGAAAAAGCTTCTCAAAACCGACAAAATGCGCTATAATTCTTTTTGGAAAATCCAAGCGGAAGAGGTTGATGGCGTGACTGATTTTGTGAACACTTGGAATTCTGACTCCTTTCTGACCTACCCTGTGGGCCCGCTGGGGCTCATTGCCATGCACGGCACGGAAGAACTGGGCGAAAAAGTGAACAAGTGGCTGCTCAAATGGCGCTCCCATACGGAAGAGGCCATGCCCGATATGAGCACGGCTCCGGGTCTCGAGCGGCAGGATTTCCTCATCAAGACCAACTGCCCGCGTTTCAGCAACGGCGAAGGCAAGGGGATGATCCGCGAAAGCGTGCGCGGGCTTGACCTGTACATCCTGTGCGATGTGGGTGCATACAACTGCACCTATAGCATGTATGGCCGGGAAGTGCCCATGAGCCCGGATGACCACTTTATGGATCTCAAGCGCACCATTGCAGCCATTGGCGGCAAAGCCAAGCGCATCAACGTGATTATGCCCATGCTGTACGAAGGCAGGCAGCACCGCCGTTCCTCCCGTGAAAGCCTGGACTGCGCCATGGCATTGCAGGATCTGGAAAGCATGGGCGTGAGCAATATCATCACCTTTGACGCCCATGATCCGCGGGTACAAAACGCCATCCCCACTTCGGGCGGTTTTGAATCGGTGATGCCATCCTATCAAATTTTTAAGGCACTTTTGCGCAAGGATAAGGATCTGAACATTGACAAGGAACATATGATGATTGTCAGCCCCGACGAAGGCGCGATCGACCGCAATATCTTCTATGCTTCCGTGCTGGGGCTGGATATGGGTCTGTTCTACAAGCGGCGTGATTACACCCGCATTGTCAACGGTCGCAACCCCATTGTGGCGCACGAGTATCTGGGCGCTTCCATGGAGGGCAAAGACGTGCTGGTGGCGGATGATATCATCGCCTCGGGCGAGTCTATTATCGACCTGGCAAAGGAACTGAAGAAGCGCAAGGCCAACCGCATTTTTGCAGCGGCGACCTTTGCCCTGTTCACCAACGGCCTGGATGTGTACAACAAGGCGTATGAAGAAGGCATTATTGACCGCGTGATTTCCACCAACCTGACCTACCGCACGCCTGAATTGCAGGCTGCACCCTGGTTTGTGGAAGCGGACATGAGCAAGTATATCTCCTACATTATTGCAACGCTCAACCATGACCGCTCTCTGAGCAAGCTGCTCAACCCCTATGATCGTATCCATAAGCTGATGAACCGATACAACGCGGAGCAGGCTGAAAGCGGCATTCGGCTGGTGTAAACGCCATGGAAAAAGAATATTGTATTCGCGTTGCCATGGGGCAGGATTGCGATGCGCTGGCGGAAATAAAGGCCAGCTATGTGCGTAGCCTGTATCGCGGCGTGGTGCCGGCGGAAACGCTCAAAGGCATTGACGCTACGCCCTATCGGCAGATGTTCGCCGCAACGCTGGAGGCTGCCGGGCGGCAGATTGTCGCGCTGGAAAACGGGGATGCGTTGGACGGTTTTGTGATTATGGGTGCGGATCCGGAAACGGCGGGCTATGGCATGATTTTTGACGCGGCCATTCGCCCGGGATGCGATCCCAATGGACGGGACATGCTGCTGGAGTATGCCATCCGCCATTTGAACAACCAGGGTATGGAGAACATCCACACATGGATTTTGCGGGAAAACTTCCGCGTGCGTTTTCTGTATGAGCGTTTCGGCTTCAAGGCCGAAGGTGTGACGCGCACAGTGGAAAACGATGGGCATGAAATGCGCCTGACCCGCTATCTCTATCGATACGAGCAGCCGGACGAAGACTGACAATGGAGGATGCGCCCGATGGCACAGGCAACCATGCTGGCATTCAATTTTGCCGAAGAACGGCATGCGCGGCTCCAATGGCTTTGCATGCGGCAGCGCATCCGCCTGCAGGATGTGCCCGCAGAGCAGCAGGGACAAACTTTGGCTGCTTTGCTTGGCATGGCAGCGCAAACGGACGCGCAGCCGGCCAGTCCTTTTGCAGAGGAAATGCTGGTGCTTGCAGGCGCGGCGCCCCAGGGCATGAATGCTTTTTTGCAGGCGTGGCGGCAGGCTAGACAGGCGCCGGTGCGGCTAAAGGCCATGCTGACGCCGAGCAATGTGACGTGGACGGCGGAAAGCCTGCATGCGGAGCTTGTGCGCGAGGATGAGGCCATGCGGATGCATGAGAAGAGCGTACATTTGAAATAAAACAGATTGCAGCGTCCCTATCCTTCAAAAAGGAAGGGACGCTGTTTTTATGTGCAGGAAGGGAAAACATATGTGCGGCAGAGTGCGGTCAACAGAGAAAACACGCAAGGGAGCCCCTGTTGTCCACGATTCCGTTCCTTTTTTCACAGAATTCTCACACACACAGAGGCAAAACAATGCTATAATAGATTCATTGAACCACAAAGGAAAGCGAAGGTAAGGAAAATATGGCAGAGCAGCTGCATATTCCCACGGGGAAACCGGAACATTATGTTCCAACGCCGTCTCAGGGGCTCACGGAAGCAGAGGCCCAAAGCAGACAAGAGGCGGGGCTTGGCAACTGCGTGAAAAGCGATCCGGGCAAATCCGTTGGGCAGATTGTGGCCAGTAATCTGTTTACGTTCTTCAACCTGCTGAATTTTGCGTTGGCGGCTTGTTTGCTGATGGTTGGGTCATATCGCAATATGCTGTTTCTGGGCGTGGTGTTTTCCAACACATTGATCGGTGTGATTCAGGAATTGCGCGCAAAACGGACGATTGAGAAATTGCAGCTTTTATCGGCGCCGCAGGCGCATGTCATTCGCTCCGGTCGGGAGAGGATATGTCGACCGGAAGAGCTGGTGCAGGGCGATCTGGTCATCCTGCGTGCCGGCGATCAGGTGCTGGCAGATGCGATTGTGCATTCCGGCGGCGGTGCGGCCAACGAGTCGCTGCTCACCGGCGAAAGCGATGCGGTGAGCAAGCATCCCGGAGACTGGCTTATGTCCGGCAGCCATATCACGGAGGGACGGTTTGTGGCGCAGCTGGTGCATGTGGGAGATGCAAGCTATGCTGCGCGCCTTATGAAGGAGGCCAAGGCCATCAAGCGCCCCAAATCCATGCTGATGACAGAGCTGAACCGGCTTGTGCGCCTGGTGAGCGTGATTCTGGTGCCGCTGGGCGCGCTGCTGTTTCTGAAGCAATATTTCATCCTGCACAATCCACTGAATGCGGCGGTGCCTGCCAGCGTGGCAGCAATGATCGGCATGATTCCCGAGGGGCTGCTGCTGCTGACCAGCGTGGCGCTGGCGGTTGGAGTTGTGAAGCTTGGGCGGCACCAGACGCTGGTGCAGGAGCTGTATGGCATCGAGACCCTTGCCCGGGTGGATGTATTGTGCCTGGATAAGACGGGCACCATCACCAAGGGCGAAATGTGTGTGGAACGCATGGAACCTGTAGACGGCGATGAGACACAGATGCGGCAAGCACTTGCGCGTTTTCTCGGCGCATTTGAAACGGGGAATGGCACGCTGGCTGCACTGGCGAATGCGGTGACGCCTGCAAAGAATACGGCGGTGGCTACGCTGCCTTTTTCCTCCAAACGGAAAAAATCCGCAGCATCCTTTCCGGAGGGGGATACGCTGATCCTTGGCGCGCCGTCCTTTGTGCTGGGCGCGGGTTACACGGGCGAGGCACGTGCCAAGGTTGAAGAGGCCGCGGCCCATGGGATACGGGTGCTGGCTTTGGCCCATGCCAATGGTTGTGTAACCGAGCAGGATGCGCCTGAGCCCGACCGGTTGCTGGGGCTGATTTATCTGAGCGATGTTGTGCGGGACAATGCGGCGCAAACCTTGCGTTTTTTCCGCGAACAGGGCGTAGAGGTAAAGGTTATCAGCGGTGATGATCCGCGCACGGTGTCGGCCATTGCCCAAAGGGTGGAATTGCCTGGCTGGAACAACTGGGTAGATGCATCAACTCTCGTGGATGACGCAGCGCTTGAAGCGGCAGCAGAAAAATACACGGTGTTTGGCCGGGTAACGCCCCGGCAGAAGTGTTTGCTGGTGGAAGCCCTCAAGCGTGCCGGGCACAGCGTGGCCATGACGGGTGACGGCGTGAATGATATCCCGGCGCTGAAGGCGGCAGATTGTTCCATTGCCATGGCAGGCGGGGCGGATGCGGCCAAGCATGCTGCCCAGTTGACACTGCTGAACGCGGATTTTGCCTGCCTGCCTCTTGTTGTGGACGAGGGACGGCGAGTGATTAACAACATTACCCGCGCCGCGTCACTGTTTTTGGTGAAGACACTGTATTCCTTTGCCCTGAGTGTGCTGATGCTGATTCTGCCGCTGAGCTATCCGTTCCAGCCGATTCAGCTGACGCTGATTTCATCCCTTACCATCGGCATTCCTACGTTCTTCCTGGCGCTGGAGCCCAACCGGGAGCGGGTGCAGGGTGACTTTCTGTCCACGGTGCTCCTGCGCGCTGTTCCCGGAGCTGCGGCGGTGACGGTGTGCGCTGTTATGGCGATGTTCCTGGAAAGAAGCGGCTGGCCGGCGCTTGCGTGCTCCACCATGGCGGTACTGGCTGCGGGCATGGTGGGGCTGATGGTGCTGTTCCGGGTGTGCACGCCGCTCACACCGATGCGGATGGGGCTTATGGCGGTTATGGCTGCCGGATTTGCGGGAGCGGTGCTGCTTGCCGGAAAGGTATTCATGATTGATGTGTGGAGCCTGTCCCCCGCAAACTGGCTGATGCTGGCGGGAATGGTGCTGCTTGCCGCAGGCGTGATGGCTCTTTTGACCGTGCTGCTGAAAAAGCGCATCAGCCACCGTGTCGCGGCACAGGGATGATGCGTTTGTGCTGCGCCACTTGCGTGTGCAGCCTGTGGATGATACAATAGCTATGAGGTGAAAGCGTTGGCATTGCAAATTGTATTGGTAAACCCGGAAATACCGCAGAATACGGGCAATATTGCCAGAACCTGTGCGGCTACGGGGGCGGAACTGCACCTGATTGAACCGCTTGGTTTTTCGCTCAGCGATAAGTATTTGAAACGCGCGGGGCTGGATTATTGGGGATTGATGACGTATCACGTGTATCCGAGCCTGGAGGACTTTCTGCAAAAGCATCCCGGGGCGAGAATGCACTTTGCCAGCACCAAAGCCCCCAGAAGCTATTGCGAGGCGCAATATCAGGATGGAGATTTCCTGGTGTTTGGGTGCGAAACACGCGGACTGCCGGAAAACCTGCTGGAAAAAGTGTATGACCGGTGTGTGCGCATCCCCATGCGCAAGGAAGCGCGGAGCCTGAACCTGTCCAACTCGGTTGCCATTGTGCTTTATGAGGCGTTGCGGCAGCTGGATTTTCCCAACCTTTCAGCGCAGGGATGCCTGACCGGCCGTGAGGAGCAGGCGGCGCCGTGGCTGGATTACGTCTAACCGTAAATAGCGGCGAAAGACGCTTTTGTACAGAAGCCACGGAGGAAGCAAGCGGGTGGCTTTTTGCTGCGCTGCGGGGATAGAGCGGGATTTCCAAACGGAAATCGTATTAAGCATGAGGAGCAATCTATGCCGTATTTTAACCATGACAAGACAGAACCTGTAAACCACCGGCAGGTGTTTCAGCATCCGGTGGAAGATGGCGACTGGATGCAGGAGCCGCAGGATGATTACGACGATGATTACCCCGAGGAGGATGAATTCCCCCTGCCGCCGGATGAGGACGACGATTATGATCTGGATGACGAATTGACCGACGAGGAACGCCGGGAAATGCGGAAGGGGCGCTTTCGCGTGGCAGCGGGCGTGTTTGATTTTTTCAGCGTGATTGCGGGCACGGTGGTGGTTCTGCTGCTCATTGCGCTGCTGGTGAGCTTGGTGACATGGCTGCAGGCCGATATTGACCAGACCTTTACCCTGATGACGAGGCAGTGAGGAAAGGGGGCGCGTGCCCTTTATGGCGGAAATCAGCTGGGAGCTGTTTGACACGCAGGTGGATGCATGCCGCATGTGCGGCCTGTGTGCAGGCATCCACCACAAGGTGCCCGGACAGGGCGACCGGCAGGCACCGCTGATGTTCATCGGCGAAGGGCCGGGGCAAGTGGAGGACGAGGAGGGACTCGCCTTTGTGGGCCCGGCAGGGCAACTGCTGACGAGGATGCTTCAGGCAATCGAGCTCCCGCGGGACAGGGTGTATATCTGCAATGTGGTGAAATGCCGCCCGCCCAACAATCGTGTGCCAACGCCGGAAGAGACTGCGGCATGCATGCTGCACCTGCGGATGCAGGTGGCGCTGGTGCGGCCGAAGGTGATTGTGCTGCTGGGTTCAACGGCTGCAAAGGCAACGCTGGGGGCGGATATCCGCATCACCCGCGACCGTGGCCAATGGTATGAGCGCAAGGGCGTGTGGATGATGCCGACATTTCACCCATCGGCGCTTTTGCGCGATCCTGCCAAGAAAAAGGACGCCTGGGAGGATATGCAGGCCCTGCGTGATAAACTGATGGAGCTTGGATTGTACAGCGATCTTTATGGGTAAAATGAGGGCGGAAGAGCGCTTGGAATGTTATCCCCTCAGGGAGGATGGATTGTGGAAAAGTTTGAGAAACGGTGCAGGGACTTCTTTGGCAAGCTTTGGCCGGCAGAGGAAAAACGCCTGGTATTCGGCGAGGGGAAAAAGGATAAGCCGCGTTTGATGCTCATAGGCGAAGCGCCAGGCGAGCAGGAAACACTTCAGGGCCGTCCCTTTGTGGGCAAAGCCGGGAAAAACCTGGACGGTTTTTTGGCGGCAGTTGGGCTGAAAAGGGAGGAAATCTTCATCAGCAATGTGGTGAAAATCCGTCCGACCCGGGTGAGCGAGAAAGGCCGTGTGTCGAACCGTGCGCCGTCCGCAGAGGAGCTGGCGCTGTTTACTCCTTATCTGTATGAGGAGATTCTGCTGGTGCGTCCAGGCGCGATTGTAACCTTGGGCAATGTGCCCCTGCATGCTGTGCTGGATGCGCACACGACCATTGGCGAACGCCATGGCAGGCTTGCGGAAGCCACCATTCGCACGGAAAAGGAAGCGGCGGATTTTCCTGTGTATCCGCTGTATCACCCCGCGTCTATCATCTACAACCGGGCGCTTGCGCAAACGTATCAGGACGATTTGCATAAGCTGCGGGAACTGCTGGATGACCATGTCATTTGAGACGGGAAAATGTATCTTTGGAGCAAAAGAAGTGGTCAGGAGCTGTAGGGTATGCTATACTTGACCCATCAAACAAAGGGAGGCGGTGAAGCGTGCTGACATTCATCGTGGAGAATCTGCCCATCCTCATCTGCTTTATAGCAGGGGTGGCGCTGCTGGTGCTGGAGGCGTTTCTGCCGGGGTTTGGACTGCCGGGCATTGCGGGCATTGCTTTGCAGGTGACGGCGGTGGTGCTGACGTACATCAGCCATGGCGCTGTGGCGGCTTTGGGAATGACACTCATCATCTTGTCCATTGTGGCGGTGGCCATTTCCATTTCACTGTACAGTGCGGCAAAGGGACGACTGAACCGCAGCAAGATCATCCTCAAGGATGCGGAAACCAACGAAGCCGGGTATCGCGCAACGGAGGACATGGAGGTTTTCCTGGGGCGCGAGGGAACGACCACCACGGTGCTCCGCCCAACGGGGATTGCGGAATTTGACGGCGTGCGGCTCAACGTGTGCAGCGACGGCGAATTCATCCCTGCGGGCGTCAAGGTGCAGATTACCCGGGTAGAGGGCAGCCGCGTACTGGTGCGCACCCTGGAAAAGGCGTAAACGGAAAGGAACAAAGGAGGCAAACAAATGGAAGCGGGCATCATCACCATTATCCTGATTGCAGTATTGGCACTGGTTCTGCTGGCAATCTTTCTTCGATTCTTCCCCATTGGGCTGTGGATCAGCTCCCTGGCCAGCGGCGTGCACATTTCCATCGGCACACTGGTTGGCATGCGGATCCGCCGCATTCAGCCCCAGCGGTTGGTATACCCCCTCATCAAGGCAAACAAAGCGGGGCTGAGCCTGACCATCAGCAAGCTGGAAACACACTACCTGGCCGGCGGTAACGTGGATCGCGTGATTAACGCCCTCATTGCTGCCCAGCGTGCCAACATTGAAATGGCTTTTGAGAAAGCATGCGCCATTGACCTGGCGGGCCGCGATGTGTTCCAGGCAGTGCAGATGAGTGTGACCCCCAAGGTGATCGAAACCCCTGTGGTGGCGGCCATTGCCAAGGACGGCATTGAGCTGCGCGCTAAAGCGCGTGTGACCGTGCGCACCAACATTGAACGGCTGGTTGGCGGCGCTGGTGAAGAAACCGTTATCGCCCGTGTTGGCGAAGGCATCGTGACGACCGTCGGCTCCGCGGAAACGCACAAGCAGGTGCTGGAGAATCCTGACCTGATCAGCCGCACGGTGTTGTCCAAGGGTCTGGATGCAGGCACCGCGTTTGAAATTCTCTCCATCGACATTGCGGACGTGGACGTTGGCCGCAACATTGGCGCGCAGCTGCAAATGGATCAGGCTGAAGCCGACCGCCGCATTGCGCAGGCCAAGGCGGAGGAACGCCGCGCCATGGCTGTTGCCCATGAGCAGGAAATGAAAGCCGCCGTGCAGGAAATGCGCGCCAAGGTGGTGGAAGCCGAAGCCGAGGTGCCGCGTGCCATGGCTGCCGCGCTTCGTGAGGGAAAGCTTGGCGTGATGGACTACTATCAGATGCGCAACACCATTGCCGATACCGACATGCGGGAGAGCATTGCCAAAGTCAGCGCACCCCAGCAGAGCGGCGCGCCGGAAAGCAAGAAATAAAAACGGCCAATGCGCTGAAAGGAGGGAGCGGGCGTGGGCGAATTATTCAGCCTTCTACTTGTTGGCTGGATTGCTGTGACGATGATTAACGCTGCCGGAAAGCGTCAACGCAAGGCGGCTAATCCCAAACATGTGGTTTTGCCGGAGCAGGAGCGGGAAGTTGAATTGCCGAAGATGAGCGACATTGCACGGCAGCTGACTGAAACGGAGCAGCCACAGGCGGCAAGTGCGGCAGCCGGGCAGCCTGAGCAAATGATGATCCCCGATCTGCCTCCTGCTGCGCCGGAAAAACCGACGGTTGCCCCGCATGTGCATGTGACCAAGGAAACGGACGAGTTGTTTGCAGGCAGCATGAACGCCGTTTCCACCGAGGGCGTGGATCCCTGCCATGAAGAGGAGCTGCAGGAAGCGCGTGCACGGGATGGTGAAACGCTCCGCACGGAAGAAACGCAAGGCGGATTGAAGCTGGACTTTTCCGGCAGCGGCCTTGCACAGGCATTTGTCATGCAGGAGATCCTCAACCGCCGGCCTTGCGGCAGAAGATAAACCCAAAATCCAAAGCGGGAGACGCTGCAATGCAGTCTCCCGCTCTTTGTGATGATGAACGAAAGGAAACAGCATGAGCATTTATTTCAAGTGTCCCGTTTCTGCCAAATGTGGTGGATGCCAGCTCTCGCATTTGCCTTATCAGGAGCAACTGCGTGTGAAACAACGCTGCATGGAGGAACTGCTGCGTCCCTTTGGCAAGGTGGAATCCATCCGCGGTATGGAAAATCCTTTTCATTATCGCAACAAGGTGCATGCCGTGCTGGCGGTGGATAAGAGCGGCATGCCTGTATCCGGTGTGTATGCAGCAGGAACCCATCGCGTGGTGCCGGTGAAGCACTGCCGCATTGAGGATGAACAGGCGGACAAAATCATCCAGAGCATTGTGGAGCTTTTACCGCGCTTTCGCCTACGTGTTTATAATGAATACACGCATCGGGGATTTTTGCGGCATATTGTGGTGCGTACCGGCCAGTTCACCGGTCAGGTGATGGTGGTGCTGGTGGCAACAGGGCTGGAATTTCCGGGCAGGAAGGAATTCGTTGCCGCACTGCGTGCCCTGCATCCGGAAATTACCACCCTTGTGCTCAATGAAAATAACCGCCAAACCAGCATGGTGCTTGGCAAGCGGGAAACGGTGCTCTTTGGCGACGGTTACCTGGAGGATGAGTTGTGCGGCAAAAGATTCCGCATTTCTCCGCAATCCTTTTATCAGGTGAATGCACAGCAGGCCCAGGTGCTTTATGAAACGGCGCTTGAAAAGATGGAACTCACCGGGAGGGAGACGCTGCTGGATGCCTATTGCGGAACGGGAACCATTGGTTTGTGCGCATCAGACAAAGCAGCGAGACTCATTGGTGTGGAATTGAACGCCGAAGCAGTGCGCGATGCACGTATCAATGCTGAACGCAATCATGTCAGGAACGCAGCCTTCTATTGCGACGATGCGGGGCGGTTCATGACGCGCATGGCCAAAGAAGGGCACGCGCCGGATGTGGTGTGCATGGATCCGCCGCGCTCTGGCAGCGATATGCCGTTTCTCACGGCGCTAAAGACGCTTGCTCCAAACCGCATCGTGTATGTTTCCTGCGGCCCGGAGACCCTCGCCCGCGACTTGCATGTGCTGTGTGACGACGGCGCTTATCGTGTGGACAGCATGGTTCCGGTGGATATGTTCCCATGCACGGAACATGTGGAAATGGTGTGTGGCTTATCCAAACAGCGTGCAGGCGGCAATTGATGCGCTGAAAGCATCGGCAGAAAATGATGTCCGCACGTATGGCATCGCAAGGACAGAGAGAATCCTGCGTGCATTTGATGTGGAGCGGCTTTGGCTTGCAACGGATTATCCGGATAACCGTCATTTGCCGCCCGATGCGATTTATGCTGCGCATTTCGATATTCATGCTCGGATGCACTTCACGGAAGAAGAAACACAACGGATTGCGCATCAAAATGCAAAGATCCTTTTGAAGCACAGGTATCATGCTGCTGACAAGCTGGAAGCAGACAGACCGGCGGTCACGAAAAAGCCCCCGTTTTCCTCACGGTGGAACCGAAGAGGAAAACGGGGGTTGTGTTTGGAAAGACAGGGATTACTTCACCTGGCTCAGCGCATCCTTCACAGCCTCGATGATGGCGTTGCTGGTGATGGTGGCGCTGGCAACAGTGTCCACATCGGCGCTGTTCGCAGCCACGATGGCGGCGGGCAGGGCTTCGATGGCTTTGTCGCCGATGCCCTCGGTTTCATTCTGAGAAACCACTTCCACGTTGGCAATCTTGTCGCCGTCCATGGTTACGCGCACAAGCACATCGCCGCCCATGCCGGTGCCGGTGCCCAGGTACTGGTTCTCACCAAGCTCCACGGACACTTCTTCTTTCGCAGTGTCAGCAGCTTCCGTGGTATCAGCAGTTGCGGCGGAAGCGGCAGGAGAAGGCTCGGTGTTGGGCACGCCGTCCCAAATCACCCAGTTGTGAGGACGAGCGTGGTTGGTGCCCCAGGCTTCCACGGTTTCATCAGCCTTTTCCTTGCCCAGCACGATGGCGCACACAAACACGCAGTTGCCGGCCACGGGGTACTTGGTCGCTTCGCTGTCGTCAGAGCCATAAGCGCTGCGGAAGCCCCAGGTGCGCTGATATTCGTCCTTGACGTAGCGGCTCATGGACTGATACTTGCCGTCAGCCAGATCCTTGGGGGCATATTCGCCGTTGATGGTGCCGAAGTAGTGGGTCTTGTAGCCCAGGGAAGCAGCCGCTACGCCCAGCATGCCGCAGGTCAGGCCGCTGTCATAGTAGGCGAAGGTGGTGGGCATGTAATAGCTAGCATACTCGCTCACATGGCCTTCAGCCTGCGTCAGAATCTGGTCAGCCATGACGAGGATAGTCACGGTGCCTTCGGTGGCCATATCCTCGGCCGGGCCCCAATAATCGCCAATCAGACCGCGCTGCTCGGCAACGTCCTTCACCACGATGAAGTAGTAGGGCGTCCAGTGCACAGCATTCTGCTGCTTGGTGGCCATGCTGAAGATCTTTTCCAGCTCCTCATCGGTCACCTGGTCGGCAGGATTGTTGGACCAGTGGCCGTTGGCAACGGTCATCCAGCCATAGCTCTCGTTGAACCAATCGATGAAGCCTTTGGAATCGAAGGTGGTTTCTTCTGCCAGGCCGTACACGGGCAGCAGGGCCAGCACCAACAGGACAGACAGAAGCCGCAGGAACTTTTTCATGGGCTTTCCTCCTTGTGGCAGAAGCTTTTTGAATGCCTCTGCAAATTGATTTCATCATAATATTTCATTTACGTTTTGTCAATAAAATTTTAATAAAATTTGTCAAACTTGGGCGAATCTTGGCGGATTCCATGCTTTCTGATATAATAATATAATAAGAGCAAAGGAGATGAGCGGGTGACGGGAATCAGGCGTTTTCTGGCGGTGCTGGCGGCACTGCTTCTTTGGGGGACGGGGGCGCAGGCGGAAGCACAGCCTTTCCGACGGCAGACCATGGATTTTTTTTCAACCGTTTGCGTGCTGACGATTTATCCACAAAGCGATGCGGTGGGACAGGCTGTCTGGCAGGAAGTGAAGGCAACTCTGGCCGATATTGAACAGGCTGTATCCGTGTCGAATGCGGAGTCGGACGTGGCGAGGTTTAATGCTTTGCCATGCGGCGGCGAAATCGCCGTGGGAAATGACACGGCGGCCATGCTGCAAATTGTCATGCAGGTTTATGAGGAGACGGACGGACTGTATGATCCTACCGTCTATCCGCTCATTGATCTGTGGGGCTTTTCGCCGCGCTTTAACGAATCAGCCTATACGCCTGCAAAGCCTTATGACCGTGCCTATGAAAACGGTCTTTTGCCCCTGCCGGAGGAAAAGTATATTAATGCGTTCTGCAGCCTGGTGAACCTTGACGGCGTGACGCTGTCGCAGCGGGAGGGACAGTGGTTTCTGCGCAAGGACATTGCGCCTGTCACGGTAGATGGCGTGACGTATCAGGCCATGATGGATTTGGGCGGCATTGCCAAAGGGTATGCCTGCGACCGCGTGAAGGAAATCCTGGCAGCGTATGGGATTGAACGTGGGGTGTTCGTGTGCGGGGAAAGCTCCATCAGCTTTCTGCAAAGCGCTACGGAGGATGGATGCTATCGGGTAGAGCTGGGAAAACCGCGGACAGGCGACGGGCAGGGGAGCGCCTATGCGACCCTGCGCACGTCGGATATGTCGCTTTCCTCCAGCAGCGACGCGCGCCATGCCTATGTGCTGGATGGAGTGCGGTATTGTCACCTGATTGATCCCCGCACGGGCTGGCCCATGAATCGGCCTGATGCGAGCGGAGTACAGCAGGGTGTAGCAACGGCTACCATCCTGGGCAGCTGCGCCGCCTATGACGATGCGATGACCACGGCTTTGTGCGTGATGGGGGAGGAGGCTGCCGCGGCCTACATAGCCGCCCATCCGGAATCACAGGCGGTGGTGGTGGCTTATCAAAGCGACAGAAGCGAATTAACCGTGCATACCAATCTGCCGCCGGAAGCATTGACCGTGCTGGACACTGCCTATCAGCTGGCCCGGTGAATGCCGGATAAAGGACGTGCAAAACAGAAAAAATTGCCGCTTGTCAACGTTTTTTGATTTGAAGCGCGCATTTTGGGTATCGCAAGTAAAAAATAAGGGCTTTCCATTCGCAAAAAGTTCTTGTATACTGTTACATGGTATTATTGCGTTTGCGGAGCTTGCAGCGCACAAAAAGGAGGAGACAGCATGCGCCCGGAATGGGAAGGCCGACTGAAACACTGGCTGGCGACGCTGGAGAAGGAGTTTTATGAACCCCTTGGAGCCATTGAGCTGGAGGGTTTCTGCACCTACGATATGCTTTCGCCGGAAGATGCGGAGGCACGGAAGTTCACGCCCATGCCCGTGGGAACACCCTGGGGTCGTACCTGGGAATATGCCTGGCTGCGCGGTGATATCGTGCTGGATGAACGCGCGAAGGGGCAGCGCATTGTGATGAACCTGAACGCCGGCGGCGAAGCCACGCTGTTTGTGGATGGCGAGGCCTTCGGCACCAGGCGCGCTGAGTGGGTGAAGGAACCTCACCACTATATTTGCGACCAGATTTTGACCCTGTCCGGCAAGGAAGGGGAGCGCTTCCATCTGCTGATGGAGGCTTATGCAGGCCACGATTTCCCGGAAAGCGGCATTATGTCCTGCGCAACGGGCCCTATTCGGGAAGGCTCCGGGGATTATGAACCCCGCGATCCTCAGGCAACGCGGCAGGTTGTCGGGGACTGCACCTGGGGTATCTGGCATGAAGAAGCCTATCAGCTTTGGCTGGATGTGACCACCCTGCGCGACCTGCTCACGGTGACGGATCCGACCTCCCTGCGCGCGGAAAAGCTGGAGGAAGCGCTGGAGACCTTCATGCTGAATGTGGACTTTGAGCAGCCGCGTGCAAAGCGCATTGAGGATTATGTGCGTGCTCGGGAGCTCATCCGCCCGGCCATGGAAGCGCACAACGGTTCCACGGCGCCTAAATTCTCCGCCATTGGCAACGCGCATCTGGATGTGTGCTGGCTCTGGCCCTATCGGGAGACGGAGCGCAAGGTGGCGCGTACCTTCGCCCAGCAGATTCGACTGATGGATATGTATCCGGATTACAAGTTCCTGCAAAGTCAGCCGGAAACCTATCTGATCTGCAAAAATCTGTATCCCAAGCTGTTTGAAAAGATTAAGGAAAAGATTCGCACCGGTCAGTGGATTGCCGACGGCAGCATGTGGGTGGAACCGGATACCAACATGACCTCCGGCGAATCCCTGATCCGTCAGCTGATTCACGGCAAGCGCTTCTATAAGGAAGAGCTGGGTGTGGACTGCCAGCTGCTGTGGCTGCCGGATACTTTCGGCTACAGTGCCGTGCTGCCCCAGATTCTGCGCGGCTGCGGCGTAAAGTATCTCACTACGCAGAAAATTTTCTGGACGTACAACGGATCCGACCGCTTCCCCTACCATTATTTCACCTGGCAGGGCATGGACGGCACGGAGATCACCTCCTTCCTGCACATGGCCTATGAATCCCGCACGGACGCGGCAACCATGGTCGGCCGCTGGCGTGACCGGGTGCAGAAGCGCAACCTGGACAGCTTCCTGCTTCCCTTCGGCTATGGCGACGGTGGCGGCGGCCCCACCCGCGATCATATCGAATACGTGATGCGGCAGAAGGATCTGGAGGGCGCGCCGAAGACCGAGATGGAGAATCCTGAGGATTATTTCCGGGAACTGGCGCAGGATGGAGAGCCGACCAACCGCTATGTGGGTGAGCTTTACTTCCAGTGCCACCGGGGCACCTACACCAGCCAGGCAGCCATCAAGCGCGGCAACCGCAAGAGCGAGCTTGCCCTGCGCGATGCGGAAATGTGGTCGGTTGCTGCCATGCCTGGCGTGGTCTATCCTGCCGCGGAGCTGGACAAGGATTGGAAGGGCGTGCTGCTGAACCAGTTCCACGACATTCTGCCCGGCTCCTCCATTGCCAAGGTGTATGAGCAGGCGTGTGCGCTGCACCGGCAGATTATCGAAAGCGCCGAGGGCATCACGTCCGCGGCATGCCGCAGCCTGACCACGGGCGAGGGTGAAACCTATTTCAACAGCCTGTCCTGGGAGCGCACGACCCTGATAGAGAAGGACGGCGGTTATGTCCGCGTGACCATTCCCGCCTGCGGCTGGACATCCATGGTGGATGTGTCCGAGCCGGAACAGCCCGTGTTTGCACACATGGATGGCGAGGATGTGGTGATGGGCAACGGCCGCATCACCGTGCGCATCAATCCCCGGGGTGAGTTGACCGAATGCACCGACCAGCGCGGGCACAGCCGGCTTGGCGGCAAGGGCAATGTGCTGAAGATGTATAAGGATGTACCGCGCCTGTTTGACGCGTGGGATATCGACAGCATGTATGACCAGTCTCCTGTGGCGCTGGAGGGTGAAAGCAGCATCCGCATTGTGAAGGCCACGCCGTGGAAGGCAGTGGTGGAGGTTGCCCGTCAGGTGGATACCTCCAGCTGGGTGCAGCTGATTTCGCTGGAAGCTGATTCGACCCGCATTGACTTCGATACCCGTGTGGACTGGCACGAACGGCATCGCCTGCTGAAGGCCGCATTCTCTACCGGCATCCATACCGAAGAGGGAATCAACGAGATTCAGTTCGGTTACGTCAAGCGCCCGACTCACCGTTCCCGCCCCTATGATGCGGATCGTTTCGAAGTGTGCAACCACCACTACACCGCCCTGTGCGATGAAAGCCATGGCGCAGCTGTGCTCAACGAGAGCAAGTACGGCGTGAGCATGCTGGGGGACGAAATTGCCCTCACGCTGCTGCGTGCCGCCACAAGCCCCGATCTGCACGCCGATCAGGGTCAGCATCACTTCATCTACAGCTACTATGTGTGGGACGGCGCGTTTGCCGAAAGCGATGTGGTGCGTCAGGGCTATGAGCTCAATGTGCCTGTGACGACCGTGCCCGGCATGGCGGACAACGGCTCCCTGATGGCCCTTAGCGGCGCGCAGAGCGTTGTGATTGACACCGTGAAGGCTGCCGAAGACGGCTCCGGCGATGTAATCATCCGCATGTATGAGAGCAAGCATGGCTCCGGCGATGTAACGCTGACGCTGAACATTCCCGCCAGCGAAGTGTTCCAGTGCGATATGCTGGAAAATGTGGAGCAGCCCCTCGCCATGGATGGCAAGGATGTGCAGCTTACCTTCCGGCCTTTTGAAATCAAAACGGTGCGCGTGAAAGCGTAAAGCTTTTGAATGACAAAGCAGAGCCCTTGCAGAAATTTTCTGCAAGGGCTCATTTCTTTGCTTTTTTGCAATCAGGCTTTCCCACCGTCGTCAAACCGTACCAGCTTAAAGTAGGTGGAAGCCGTCTTTTGATAAAACAGCAGGTACAGCCCGGCAACAGCCGCAGCGCTCACCGCTGTGCAGGAGGCAATGAAGGGCACATCGGTCAGCCCGAAGATGGACAACATCAGCGTGACCATGTGCAGCGAACCCATCACATGGCATAACGCCACCGCCAGCGGCAGGAAGAAGACCAGCAGTATCTGCCTGCGCACCGTGTGCCGAACGGTGCTCTGGCTCATGCCGACCTTTTGCATGATGATATACCGGTCATGATCCTGATACCCTTCGCTCACCTGCTTGAAGTAGATAATCAGCGCCGTTCCCATCATGAAAATCAGCCCGCAGAATACGCCTACAAACAGGAAACTGCCGTACATGGCATACCAGTCCTCCTGCGCGCCGGGTTTATTGGCATAGGAGAAGGACTCGGAAGCCTCTTTTGCGGCATCACGGCAGGCGATGATGTACGCATCCGCTATTTCGCTGCGGTTTGGCAGATTCTTTGGCAGATCCCAGCGGAGCATGTAAAGCATCAGTGAGCTGCTGTAGTTTATCTGGGTGGACGAAGAGTACAGCTTGGCGATTCTTTCGATGGTTTCCAGATCCTTTACCACCAACACGCCCTGGCGGTAGCCGCCCATATTGCCGGAAAGGGGAATGCTCGGCTTAGGCAGGGGCTGCAAATGCCAGGTTTCATCCCCCATAGCCATGGTGGAAGCACTGGCTTTGCCAAACCAGCCCGCTTCTTTTTCTCCAAGGACGATGCTGGTGCCTTCCAGCGCGTTGTATTCATCCAGCAGCATTATATCGGACGCATACACGTGGTCATAGTAGCCAATGGTGTCCACCTCGTCACGATCCACGGTTGTAATCGCATCATCCCGCACACACAGAAATTCCTGCCGGATGCGGTAGAAATGGCGGTTTTCCGAGGTGACGCCCGTCTCCTGCTCAAATGCCAACGCGGCCTTGAGCACAGCTGTGGCCTGCTTTTCACTGGATACCTCAAATTCAATGTCGGAAAGATACATGGCGTCCAGCATCCGCTGCGCACCCACATACAGTGCGCCGGTGATGCCGATGGTCACCATGGCCATGGTGCACAAAATGGCGATGCTGGCAAGGCCGGTGGCATTCTGCTTCATGCGGTGCAGTAGGCCGCCCACTGTGGCGAAATGCTTGGGATGATAATAAAAACGTTTGCAGCCCTTGAGCAGCTTGAGCACCGCAATGCTTCCGGCAAGGAACAGCAGATAAGTGCCGAGAATGACCAGCAGCACGGCCAGAAAGAACAAGGCAATGGCGCTGACGGGGTCATTGACCTGCGCGGCAATCCAATAACCCGCAAGCATGGCGGCCAGGCCGATGATCGCCAGCAGCCACCGGGCGCGGGGCTCCCGTTCACCCTGGCGATCGCTTCGCAACAGGTCGATGGGCTTGGCCAGGCGCACCTGCAGGGCGTTGAAAAGAAACATTACCAGGAACAGAACGCCCATGATGAGGGCGACAATCCCCATGGCGGACGGGTTTACGGTATCCGACAGGGGCATGGCGTCGTTTCGCATCAGCGCACGAAGAATCAGAAACAGAAGCCGCGCGAGCAGCGTACCCAATCCAAGCCCCGCTGCTATGGTGAACAGATAGGCCAACGCCAGCTCATGGAAAATAACTCGCCGCACGTGCCGCTGCTCCATGCCGAGGATACCGTAAAGCCCCAGCTCTTTTTTGCGGCGGCGGATGAGGAATGCGTTGGCATAAAGAAGGAAGATGGCGGTGAATAACCCAACTACAATGAGCCCAAGCACCAGCACCACGGAGAAGCTTTCGCCGCCGGGCATGCTCTGCAATCCTGGGTTAAAAACCATGGTGCAGAAAGCGTACAGCGCAAAGGTAAGCAGCGAGGCGGCAAGCAGGAAGGGCCGCCAGGTTTGCGTGCCGCGCGCAAGATTGCGCAGCGCCAAACGGAGATACACAGCCTTAGTCACCGTCCTCACCCCCGGAGAGCGCGGCAAGGGCGGCAATGATCTTTTGGTAGAACAGGTCGCGGCTTTGCGCGGCGCGATACAGCTGGTTATAGACTACGCCGTCCTTGATAAACAGTACGCGGGAAGCATAGCTGGCGGCCTGGGCGCTGTGCGTCACCATCAATATGGTCTGCCCGGCATCATGGATGCCCGTGAAAAGATGCAGCAGGTTGGCCGCTGCTTTGCTGTCCAATGCGCCGGTGGGTTCATCCGCCAACAGTAGCCGCGGGGCGGTAATCAGCGCACGCGCAACAGCCGCACGCTGCTTTTGCCCACCGGATACCTCCCAGGGATACTTGTTTTCCAGGCCATGAAGCCCAAGCTTTTCCATCAGCGGAGCAAGGGCGGCGTCCATGTCCTTCACAGGGGTGGAGCGGAGCACCAGCGGCAGCAGCACGTTGTCTTTGAGGGAAAAAGTGTCCAGCAGGTTAAAATCCTGGAACACAAACCCCAGATGATCCCGACGGAACGCCGCACGATCCTTTTCAGGGATGGCGGCAAAGTCCCTGCCTTCCAGCAGCACTTGCCCAGAGGTAGGAGTATCCAGTGCGGCCAGGATGTTCAACAGCGTGGTTTTCCCGCTGCCGCTTTCACCCATGATGGCCACAAATTCGCCGCTCTCCACATCAAAACTTACGCTGGAAAGCGCTTGCACCTTCTGCGCACCAAGGCGCGAGGTGTAAATTTTACTGATTTCCTTGACTTGCAGGATGGTCATATGTTCTTTTTCCTCCCGGTTTTTTCCCTGTCACGCCTTTGATGATATCATGTTTTGCTTTCACGTTCCATCTTTTTAGCTTACAATCTGGCCGGAAAACTTACACTTTTGTCACCATCAGGCGCCTGTTTTTGCGGCTTTGGGAGGAGAAAAAACTGCGTCGAATATGCATTAAAAAAGGAAGAAAAGCTATCCTGTTTGTTTTGAGACGCAAAAAAAGCGCACCCGGATGACTTTTTCGGGGTAAAAATGCCCGTACCACTTGACATGGAAGGAAAAAGCGGCTATCATATAGCTGTCTGGCAAGTCTGATTGGGCTTGATGCGGGACATGCGGGTGTAACTCAATGGTAGAGTTCCAGCTTCCCAAGCTGGCTACGTGGGTTCGATTCCCATCACCCGCTCCAACACCGCATCAATCGCCTAGAGCAGCGAAGACGATCCTTCGCAGTTTACGCGAAATCATAAGGAGGAGATTCCCATGGCTAAGGAGCATTACGAGCGGAAAAAGCCCCATGTCAACATTGGCACCATTGGTCACGTTGACCACGGCAAGACGACGCTGACAGCCGCTATCACCATGACGCTGGCCCAGAAGGGCGAAGCGCAGGC
>CAKUFA010000005.1 GCA_934647165.1 uncultured Clostridia bacterium
GCACAAAGCCATGCAAAAAAGCCGGGCAACTCTCCTCAAGC
Organism: uncultured Clostridia bacterium; assembly: GCA_934647165.1. Taxonomy (GTDB): domain Bacteria; phylum Bacillota; class Clostridia; order Christensenellales; family Aristaeellaceae; genus CAKUFA01. The sequence continues at coordinate 42 of CAKUFA010000005.1, forward strand.
CGCCCGGCCTTGCTGCATTCTGTTGCAGCATTCTTTACTTTACGTCGTACTTCATCATCACGGTGGCCGTGTAGGTCAAACCGTCGTTCGCAAGGATAGGCGTTCCGGTTTTGCCCGCCACATCTGCCGCATAGGTCACCCCCGTGTAGGAGCCGCCCTGCTCGGTTACTTCTTCCAGTGCGCCAAGGGTAAGCCCGGCAGCCTTCGCCAGCAGCGCCGCCTTGCGCGCCCCCTCTGCCACAGCTGCCTGCAACGCCTGATCGTAAGCCTTCTCGCTGTTCGTGGATTGGAACGTGATGCCATAGCACTCGTTCGCGCCATGCTTCATGGCATTATCCACCAGCGCACCCACCTGCGCCACATCGCGCACCGTCACACGCAGCAGGTTGCTCACCTGGAATCCTGTAACGTTCTGCTCATTGTCCAGTTTGCCATAGGAATAGCCATACTGGGCGGACACCGAATAGTTTTCCGTGAGCATGTCCTCCTCCGCAATTCCTGCCGCTTTGAGTGCATCAATCACCATTGCAAGGGCGTCGGCGTTCTGGGCGGTTGCCTCCTGCACGGTTTCGGCCTTGGTCACAACGCCCAGCACCACCTGCGCCATATCCGCAGGCACAGTGACGGTGGCGCTGCCGTTTACCGTCAGGTCATCCGCCAGCGCAAAGGCAGGCAGCAGCAGGCACAGGGACAGCATCAGCACAATCAGTTTTTTCATGGTTGACTTCTCCTTTCCATCATTTCCATCACACATTGTTGGGTTTTTCTGGTTTCCAATCAGGTTTCCGGGCTCATTGCTTCCGCTTTTTCCGCACCAGGCGAATCACGACCGCTGCAACGGCAACCACCGCCAGGAACGGCAGCGCACAGGTGAGGAATACCGCCGCATCGCTGAGGAAGCCTACAAAAGCTTCCGCACCGGTGTGCAGCGCGCCGCTTAGGCGTTGGCCGAGGGTCAGCTCCGTATTTTCCGCGTCATCAGAGGCTTTTTCCTCCTGCAAGGAAACATCCACCGTGGCATAGCTCACTTTGCGGTCCGTGTTTTGCAGGATGCCGGTCAACCGGTCTATTTCATACTGGGTGTCGGCCATCTGGCTTTCCAGCGCCAGCACGTCAGACAGATCCTGCGCCTTCTCCACCAGCTCCTTCAGGCGTGCCATCAGCGCCTGCTGGGTTTCCAACCGCGCTTTTGTGTCATAGTAGCTTTCCGTCACATCCTCACTGGACTCGCTTCGGCGGATCACGCGGCCCCACGCGCCTGTGCCCTCCAAGAACGCATCCAGGTTTTCAGCGGGAATGTGCAGCGTCATGGTTGCATTTCGCACATTGGATCCGCTTTCCGTGATGGATGCAATGTTCCCTCCCGCTTCCTCGCAGGCGGCGCGCAGGGCAGCCAGGCTCGTATCGTAGTCACGGGTTCCCAGGCGCAGCGTCACATTGCGGATGATCTTCTGCTCCATGGTGTCATCACTGTTCGCGCCGTAAGCCGCGTAGGATGTTTCATCGTTGCTGGTGTAACTCGCGCTTTTGAGCATCATGCCGCCAGCGCCGTTTTCCGCATCATCCGCAGCGTATCTGTCCTCTTCAGCGTAGATGGCATAGCCACTGTCCTTTGCCGTGTTCCGGCTCGGTGCGCCGATGTTCAGGTCGCGGGTCAGAATGGTTCCACCAATGACAAACACGGCTGCGGCCGCAGCGGCCAGGATGCGCTTCCAGGGTCTTGGGGTTCGAATGGGTGTGTCTTGCATAGGCGATTCCTCCACAGCGTTCATCCAGCGCTGATGGAGCCCCTCCGGCATGGGAGGCACCTCATCTTTCAGCGCTGCGAGACTTTGGCGGAGAGCTTCTGGGTCTTCCCGCTTCATGGCTCAGCCCTCCTTTCACTCATTGGGACGACGGTAGAAGAAGAATGTTCCCCCGAAAAACGAATTTTTTCAGCAAGGCGCTGGCGTGCGCGGTTCAGCCTGCTTTTCACCGTGCCCACGGATACCCCTGTCAGCGCCGCTGTTTCTTCATAGGTGCGCCCTTCCAGTGCGCCGAGGATAAACGTTTCCCGCATGGGTGCAGGGAGACTTGCAATGGACTGCGCAAGCGCTTCCTTCTCCTGCTGTCTCTCCACTTTTTCGTCTGGCATGGGCGCCGGATCAACCGGGTCAAAGCCCTGCGCTATCAGCACATCAACGGAATCCTCCACATGGCGGCCTTTGCGCCTGAGAAAGTCCAAACAGCAGCTGACGCAGATGCGATACAGATAGCTTTCCATGCTGCATTCACCGCGGAATCCGGGCAGCTGCCGCCATGCCTTGAGCATCGTCTCCTGCATGCAGTCCTGTGCGTCGCTGTCATGGCGGGTATATCGCCAGCAAAGGCGCCACAGCATTTGCTCCCAGGGCATCACCAGCGCTTCAAACGCGCTACTGTCACCCTTTTGCGCCCTGCGCAACGTCAAATCATCCATGAAGGTCACCTGCGCTTTCAGGGAAAATGGTTGGTTCAATATAAGGACGATGAAAAACTGCAATTTGTTCCCGATCCATTCAATATGCAGCTTTCAAGGCATTTTCCGTTTCGATTCGTTCGCCCTCATTATACGCCGCTTTTCTCCATCTTGCCAGCATTCTTTTGCTATGTTATACTAGCCTTCAGGAGGAATCATCACATGAAAAAGCTTCATTTTTCACTTTTGCTTCTGCTTCTTCTTTCCCTTTCCGCTTCTGTTCTGGCAGAATCCGTACCCTGTTCTTACACCTTTTCCGGGCAGGAGGTGCGTGCCTACTCCAGCGACAGCCTGAAAATCTCCATGGAGCAGTTCACCTATGAAAACGTTCGCTGCTACATCACCAAGGTGTGGATGCTCTCGCCCGGCGAACAGATTCACAAATCCACCGCCACATGGGAAAAGGATCTTGCTTATCCTTCCGAAATGGCCAAGTGGCTGGACGTGACGCCCATCCTGGTGGTCAACGGCAGCGGCTATGTGAGCCCCATGTTCCCGCAAATCCCCGCAGATTATCCCGGTCGCGGGCCCGATTATTATTACACGCCCCTGGGCAGTCTCACCATCACCAACGGCAAAGTGTTCCGCAATCTGGAGGATGTCCCCTTCTACGGCCTAACCTTGCAGAAGGACGGCCTGCACATGCATGTTGGCGAATCCACCTCCGATGTGCTTGCACCGGAGCCGTCGCAAACCTGGTCCTTCTATGACCGATGCCCGCTGATTCAAAATAGCGAGTCCATCCTGGACACCACATGGAAATTCGCCAATGAAAAGGCTGTGCGCACCATCATTGGCAAAATGGACGCAAACAATTATTTCCTCCTGACTGTGACCAATAAAGGCGGCCGCGGGCTGACGCTGGTGGAATGTGTGGATTTTCTTTGCACAGAGATCCATCCTCTTTGGGCTTATGACCTGGACGGCGGCCCGTCCTCCGCGCTGCTCATGCGCACGGACAAAGCGCGCTCGCTGAAAACCATCTTCGGCAACAACAGCAAGGATACCGATATCATGGCTTTTGCAGAGCTTAGCGCGGAGTAAGCCGCGCAGGCACTGGCCCAAAACAAGCAAAAAAAGAACCCCGCCGCACCCGAAAGATTTTGCAGCGGGGTTCTTTTTATCATCGCATTCAGCGAGCAGGCCGGAAAGCTTACGCTTCCTTGGCCAGCTCCACCAACTTGGCGAAACCGGCGGCGTCGTTGACGGCCAGGTCTGCCAGCATCTTGCGGTTGACCTCCACATTGTGCTTCTTCAGCCCATTGATGAAGGTGGAATAGCTCATGCCATTCAAGCGGGCAGCAGCGTTGATACGGGTGATCCACAGACGGCGGAAATCACGCTTACGCAGCTTGCGGCCTTCGTAGGCATAACGCAGGGAACGGGCGACCTGCTCAGTCGCGGCGCGGTACTGCTTGGACTTTGCGCCCCAGTAGCCCTTCGCCAGCTTCATAACCTTGCGGCGCTTCTTATGAGCGTTGACAGCTCTCTTGATACGTGCCATTGGATGTTACCTCCTTGCCAGCCATCGGGCTTATTTGTAGGGCAGCAGCTTGTGAATGGTGCGCGCTTCGGCGGCGTTGTCCACAACACCGTCAGCCCGCAGGTGGCGGGTACGCTTGGTGGTCTTGAGGCGCACCTGATGGTTCGCGTTCATCTGCTTATGCTTAACAATACCGCTCTTGGTAAAGGAAAAGCGCTTGGCAGCACCACGGTGGGATTTTTGCTTAGGCATGGTATGGTCCTCCTTTGCTTTTAATCTTGTGCCTCAGGGGAGGCATTCACCTGAACGGCTTCTTTACGGGCCTTCTTCTCAGCGAAGGAAGCCTTTGCCGCCTTGGGCGCCAGGATCATGATCATGTGGCGGCCATCCATCAGGGGTCTGCGCTCAACGGTGCTGACGTCCTGGCAACGCTCGGCAAAGTTATGCATCACCTGCATACCAATGTCCGAGTGGGTAATCTGGCGGCCACGGAAGCGGATGGAAACCTTCACCTTGTCGCCGTCTTGCAGGAAGCGGGTGGCCATCTTCGCCTTGGTGAGGATGTCGTTCTCCTCAATGGTAGCGGACAGCTGCACTTCCTTCAGCGACACGACCCGCTGATTCTTCCGATTCTCGCGTTCCCGCCGCGACTGCTCGTAGCGGTACTTGTCATAGTCCAGCAGCTTGCAGACGGGGGGCTTGGCGGTGGGTTGAATCTTGGCCAGATCAAGGCCGCGCTCCTCCGCAAGTTCCAGCGCCTTGTGCGTGGGCATGACGCCGAGCTGCTCGCCGTTTTCATCAATCAAGCGAACCTCTCTGTCGCGGATGTCTTCGTTGATCATCAGATCGAGTGCGATAACCATACACCTCCTCAAATGTGTTCGACACGCTGCTTTCGCAAAAGAAAAAGCAGCGGGATGCACACCCGCTGCTCTGCATTCATTGCTTTTCACCTTCATCAGGGAAAAATGCCGCAGACCCGGCAACCATTGGTCGCACAAGGTGAGAAGCGGGCATGCTTCTACTTCAAACAGCATCATTATACACGTCGTCGTCTTGCTTGTCAAGGGTTTTTGCCGGTTTATTTGAACTTTCCGGCATTTCGCCTCACTCCGCCAGCGCTTCGTGCAGCGTTGCGCGCACAGCGCCCTTGCCCTGCAGCTCCTTCACGAAATAGCCTTCAATCTTCTCCGCCAGGCACGTCTTCGTCAAGTCTGTTCCAAAGATGGACGCATTGGCGAGGATTTCCTTCAGCTGGCCGTGATACGTTTCCGGTTGTCCCGGCACAATGCCTGCCAGCTTCTCCTGCAGCATGTCCTTGAGCGGGTCGGCGCTCACGTCAAAGGGCGCCAAATTGTCGTCCACCGCCACCAAATATCGCAGCCAACCGGCCAGCGCCAGGGGAATCGCCACCAGGCTGTTCAGGTCGCGGCCTTCGGCCAGGTAGCTCTTGATGGTTTCGCCAAAGCGGATGCCCACCTTTTGGCTGGTGTCCGTGGCAATGCGCTGGGGCGCATCCGGCATGTAAGGGTTGGGCAGGCGCTGCTCCACCACTTCGTTGAGGAAGCTTTCCGGGCTGAGGATGCCCGGATCCGTCACAACCGGCAGACCCTCCTTGTAGCCCAGGCGGCGAATGAGCGCCACAATGTCCGCATCCTTCATTTCATCGCAGATCAGGGTATAGCCCAGCATGCAGCCGTACACGCTCATCGCTGTGTGCAGGGGGTTAAGGCAGGTGGTCACCTTCATGCGCTCGGTGCGGTTCACCGTATCCCGATCCGTGAAATACACGCCCGCTTTTTCCAGCGGCGGGCGGCCGTTGGGGAAATGATCCTCCACCACCAGATACTGGGGTCGTTCCGCATTCACAAACGCGGCCATGTAGCTGCCCTTGGCCGTCACGATGGGCTTCATGCCCTCGATGCCGTCCTCCTCCAGGCTTTCTTCCACCATGGGGTGCGGGCGGGGGGTGATCTTGTCAATCATGCTCCAAGGGAAAGCCACGCGGCTTTCATCCTGCACATAAGCAAGGAACTCCGCAGGAACCTTGCCGCTGTCCGCCCATGCCTTGGCAATCTCCACCACAGCCGCGCCAAGCTTTTCGCCGTTGTGGCTGCAATTGTCCATGGAGCACACCGCAATGGGATAACCGCCTGCCAGATAGCGCTCATAAAGCAGCGCAGCCGTGACGCTCATGGCATGGCGGGGGCACGCGGGGCCGTTTTCCATGTCCTGCTGGGCAGCGGGCAACAGCGTGCCGTCCGGGCGGCGCAGGGCATACCCTTTTTCTGTGATGGTATAGCTGACCATCTGCAAGCCGGGGTCGCGGAAGATTTCCTTCATGCGCGCCCAGGCCGCGGCATTGGTCGCATCGCCGCTGACGGTTTCCGCCACGCTGGCAATGATTTCCCGGCTGGTGGTGCCGTCGGGGTTCAGCGTCACGCTGAGGGTCAGGTTATCATGGGGCGCATAAATCTTTTCGAAAATTTCCTGATCAAAGGTCTCCGCCGCCGTGATGCCGCGGGTGCTTTCACCCGCATTCAGCAGCCGCTGCTGCAGCGCCGCAATAAAGCCGCGGAAAATGTTGCCTGCGCCGAAGTGCACCCACATGGGATGGCGGCGGGTTTCTTCAGCCATGGCGCGCACGTCATAAGCCGGCAGCTGGGTGTGCACAGCCTGCCATTGCGCTTTGTTTTCCATGCTGGACAGATTCAGTTGCATTGTTGAACGCCTCCTTGGCGATAGAATGTTGTTGCACCGTTCTTTCCGCAATGATTTCCTGCATCAGGCAGGTGCGCGGCCTCTCCGTTCTTTCTTCCGAAAGATGCAAAGGCGAACCGCCGCAGCCTGCAGATGGGAGAAAAGCTTTTACTTGCCGCTCTTCTCCAGCGCCTCCCACAAGCCGTTGAGATAGCAGGCGCCCAGCGCACGGTCATACAGGCCATAGCCGGGGCGACCCTTCTCATCCCAGATCATGCGGCCATGGTCGGGGCGCACATAGGTGTCCGGGCAGGTGTCGTGGATAGCGCGCATAATCTCATACATGTCCAGGCTGCCGTCGCTGGACAAATGGCTGGCCTCGCGGAAGCAGTGATAACCCAGGAACTTGATGTTGCGCACGTGCATTGCGCCAATGCGGTTCATCTCGCCAAAGTGGCGGATAATGGCCGGGATATCGTTGTTCGGATCGCTGCCCAGGGAGCCGGTGCACAGGCACACCGTGTTGCGGGGGGAATCATGCAGCTGCACCATGCGGTCAAAATCAGCCTGACAGTGCGCCACGCGGGGCAGGCCAAAGATCGGCCATGCCGGATCGTCCGGATGGCAGGCCATGGTCACGCCCACTTCCTCGCACACAGGGATAATCGCATCCAGAAAATACTTCCAGTTTTCCCGCAGCTTTTCGTCGTCAATCTGCTCATACTGCTTCAGCGTGGTTTCCAGCAGTGCAAGGCGCTCCGGTTCCCAACCAGGCAGGGTGAAGCCCTTGGAGCCCTCCGCCGTGCGGCGCACCAGCTCCACCGGGGTCATACCCTTCAGCTCCGCCTCGTCAAAATACAGGCTGTTGCTGCCGTCCTCAGGGATCACCCGCGCAAGGTCAGTACGCAGCCAGTCGAACACCGGCATGAAGTTGTAAATAATAACCTTCACGCCCGCTTCCGCCAGGTTGCGGATGGTTTCGATGTAGTTGGCGATATACTGGTCGCGGGTGGGCAGTCCCATCTTGATGTCCTCATGGACATTCACGCTCTCGATTACTTCGCACTCCAGCCCCGCGTCATGGATATCCTTTATGTACGCTGCAATTTCTTCCTTTGTCCACGTTTCGCCCGCAGCCTTGTAGTCCAGGAAGCCCATCACGCCCGTCATGCCGGGAATCTGGCGAATCTGCTTGAGCGACACCGAGTCGCTGTTTTTGCCATACCAGCGGAAGGTCATTTTCATCTGTGCTCGCGCTCCTTTATGCGCCCCGTGTCAGGGCTTCGTAAATTTGGTGATACCGCCTGCCGAAGATCCGCAGGGAGGGCGTGTCAAAGTGCAATCCATCACGTTTGCACTGAAGCCCTGCCGCACTGGCGACCCCCGCGTTGCCCAGGCGATGTGCCGCCTGATGGATAGCAGCGTTGATTTCCGTCGCACAGGGGAATTGATCCGGTCTGTTCAGGAGATATTCTCCTATTTCTCCCAGCACAATGGGCACATCGCCCGCTTCGCGCCGCAGGGCGGATAATACTTCCGTCAGCCTGTCTTCATATCCGTCCGCACCCTGTTCATCCTCTGCGTCGCTTTCACCCTGGTGCCACAAAATCGCCCGCAGGGTTGAAGTGCGCCGGGCAAGTGCCGCCTGCATCACCGCATGGTCAAACAGCAGCCCGCCCGCCGCCCAGTCGCGGATGCGGGTGCCGCCGTCCGCACAGGGAATAAGCCCTGCTTCGCCGCCGGTTTTCTCCACTTCCTCCAGCAAAAAGCTGGTGGCAAGACTTGCTCCGCTGAAAGGCCGGTCGGGATTTACCGGTTCGCACAAGGGCTGCCAGCGCCCGTTGCGCAACATGTACGCTGTGGCCGCAAAGCGGGGCGGTTCGCTTTGCATCTCACCCCGCCCCGCCATGTTGGACTGACCTACCATCAAAAAGCTGTCCATGGTTTGATTCACTTTGCCTTGCTGCCATAGCTGTCGGAGGTATCAGCCACCACGTCCCGGTCTTCCTTGTGGCGGGAGTTGGCGCAGCGCTCCATCAGCAGCTTGTAGAACTTCTCTTCATCAATGGGCAGCGTCACATCCTCGCCCGTCCAGCCGGAAAGATGGATGGCGTTGGACAGCATCAGGCCGTTGATGCCCTCGCGGCCGTCAGCCACCAGGGGCGTGCCGTGCAGGATGTGGCCCGCAAACGCATTCAGCACCCCGGGATGCTGCTCGTTCTTGCCGTCGGTCTCCACCTCTTCATGGGTGCACGGGGGTTTGCGGAAAGCTTCCGTAGCCGTCTTGCACCACTCGCGCTCATCCACCTCCAGGCGGTCGAAGGTCAGGTGGTCATTCTCGCACACCAGCTTGCCCTTGGTGCCGGTGATCTCCAGGCGGTTGGTGCCGGGCGCATCGCCGGTGGTGGTCACAAACACGCCCGTGGCGCCGTTGGCAAATTCCATGTAGGCGGTCACATCGTCCTCCACCTCAATGTCGTGCCACTTGCCTTCGTGGGTGAACGCATGCACCTTCACCGGCAGGCCGCACAGCCACTGCAGCAGATCCAGCTGATGGGGGCACTGGTTCAGCAGCACGCCGCCGCCTTCGCCCGCCCACGTGGCGCGCCATGCACCGGAGTCATAGTAGTACTGGGTGCGATACCAGTCCGTCACCATCCAGTTCATGCGCTTGATTTCGCCAACCTCGCCGGAAGAGATCATTTCCTTCATCTTGCGGTATACGCAGTTGGTGCGCTGGTTGAACATCATGCCGAAGGTCAGCTCCGGATGCTTGTTCGCTTCAGCAATCATGTCCCGTACCTGCAGGGTGTACACGCCCGCAGGTTTTTCGCACATCACGTGCAGGCCATGCTGGAACGCATCAATGGCGAGCGTCGGATGCTGATAGTGAGGCACGGCAATCAGCACGGCGTCCACCTTGCCGCTCTTAATCAGGTCGCTGCCCTCGCAGAAGATTTCCGCGTCCGGCACGTTTTCGTGGATCCATTCGCGCCGGCCTTCCTTGCGGTCTGCCATCGCGGCGATGGTGATTTCAGGGCACTTGCCCGCCATGATGTTGCGCGCATGGCTGGAGCCCATGTTGCCTGCGCCGATGATGCCAAGCTTAAGCATCGTTTCTTTCCTCCTCAAAAATAATGGTTTTCGGTTGCTTTTCGCTCAAGAAAAGAGATTCTTTTTTTTCACAGCGCTGCGAGGATTTCCTTGATGGCCGTGCAGGCTACATGGAACGCCGTGCGGCTGTCCGGATACTGCTCGTGGTGGGTCACAGCCTCCCCTTGCAGCTCGCTCAAGCCCTTGAACACCCGCAGGTGGGGTTCTACCGTCAGGATCACGTCGTCATCCCGCTCTGCGTTGAGCTTCTTGAGGATTTCCGCCACATGACCGTCACCGTGTCCTGCCGCCACCACCGCGCCGTCGGACAGGAACGCGTCCTTGATGTGCATGTAGGTGATGTACTTGTGCAGCTTTTCATAGCCCTCCAGCGTGTTCATGCCGCACTGCACAAAGTTCGCCGGGTCAAATACAAAGCCCATCCGGGGATAGAACTTCTCCATCAGCTCCACGCAGCGGTCGTTCACATCGCCATAGATGTCCTTCTCGTTTTCATGCACAAGCTTCACGCCGGCCTTTTCCGCGTCCTCCAGCATGATCTCCAGGCGGCGGAACACCTCATCCCGCCAGTCCTCAGGCTTGGCGCCTTCCGGCGGATAGAAGCTGAACATACGAATGCGGCCGCATTCCAGATGTTTGCAAATTTCCAGTCCATGCCGGAAGGAGGCCAGATGCTCGTCAAAGGGCTCGTTCAGATTTGCCTTGCCGTAGGGCGATCCCAATGCGGACAGCTTAACGCCTGCCGCGTCCAGCCGTTTTTTCACATCATCCGCCTCTTCAAGCGTCAGCTTGGAGCAGTTTTTGCCATCCACGCCGCGCAGCTCAATGTGGTTGATGCCCTCTTCCCGGAGCGCCTGCAGCTGTTCGTCCAGCATGGGGCTTGCTTCGTCAGCAAAGGCCGAAAGAATGAAGTGTGCCATGTCCTTTTCCTCCTTGTGTTTTATGCTTTGATTGTCTCTTCCAGTGCGGATTGCATTTTCCGCATAAGCGCCTGCGTATCCACGTTTTCCACCAGGTTGTTTTTTTCCTCGGGGTCTTCCTGCATGTCAAACAGCATCAGCGGCATACCGTCCTCCATGCGCACAACCAGCTTGAACCGCTCGTCGCGGATCATCCGCCACTTGTCCTCGCCAACGTAGGATTCGCTCACAATAAAAGGATTTCGCTCTCCGTCGTCCTTCCCCTGCACATAGGGCAAAAAGCTCCGCCCATCGCCGAAATTGTCCTCACCTGCCGCGTCCATCAGGGTGGCAAAAATGTCCACGCCCTGCACCAATTGTGCGGCGCGCGCTCCTTTTCTGCCGCCCGGGCAGCGCACCACCATAGGAATGCCCGCGCTCAGCTCGTAGGGCACGCCCTTGTTCTTCAATCCATGGCTGCCCTGCATGTCGCCGTGGTCCGCCGTATAAATAATAAGTGTATCCTCCAGCTTGCCCGTTTCGGCAAGCGTCTCCATCATTTTGCCCACGCCATGATCCAGCTGGGACACCATGCCTGCATACAATCGCTTGTATGCCTGCATATTCCCGCCATAGCGGCGATAGTCCGGGCAGTCATTCCACTCCTTCGGGCTTGGCGGATTAAACGTGGGGGTATAAGGCTCCACGTCCTTTCCTTCTTCGTCAATGGGGAAGGTCACATCGTCATACAGCGCGGCATATTCCGGCAGGGGTTGCTCCGGATAATGGGGCGCCTGGTAGCCCACCATCAACAGGAAGGGCCGCGCGTCCTTCGCCATGTCGCGGAGCATGTCCACTGCCAGGCGCGTGGTAACCTCCGTGCGGTGCTCGTGATAAATATGCTCCACATTGTTCGTGTCAAAAAAGCCGACCCGGTTGTTGTAAGGCTCGTTCGGGTCATAGCCGTTGTACATCTGATACGCGTTGAAGCGTTCAAACCCGCCGCGCTTCGCCGCGGGAATATCCTCCGTGCCGCGGCCGCCCAGGTGCCACTTGCCCACAAACCCGGTCTGCCAACCGTGCTGGCGCAGCGTTCCCGCCAGCGTGGGCACCCCCTCCGGCAGGGGCATGTTGTTGCGGGTCAGGCCGTTGTGGCAAGTCAAAAGCCCCGTCATCAGGCAGCCGCGAAAGGGGCCGCACATGGGGTTGTTGCTATAAGCGTTTTCAAACAGCACGCCTTCATCGCATAATTGGTCAAGGTTTGGCGTTTTGTAAAGGGGATTTACTCTGCCCAGCGCTTGTTTATGCTGCTGGTCGGCAAAGATTACGAGCAAATTCATCGTTATGTTCTCCTCCTGCCATGCGCTTTTCCCCCTCAGAGCAGCTGCACCACCGCAGATTTTCTGTCACTCAACAGCTTCCATGCTTACTTTTCTACTTTTATTTTCTATTTTTCGCGAAAGACAGTCCGTTTCCCTGCCTGTTCTCCTCTGCTTTGTTGGGGAAAAATTTCTCTTTCTTGCGTTTTTCTCAAAGCAAGGGGGGCAAAGGGGCTTTCCTTTGCCCCTTGCCCCCTGTCCTTTTCAGCGGATTACACCCGGTTTATCCGTCATCCGCTTATCGCTTAAAGTTCGGAAAATCAGTTCTTGGGCAGCGTAGCCGTGAAACCGGCATACGCGTCGCGATAGATCTGGATATACTCCTCAATGCCCAGCTTCTTCAGTTCAGCGAAGTAAGCGTCCAGCTCGTCCAGCGAACGGGTGCCCACAATGAACTTGGCGGTTTCCGCCGTCACGTGGTCGTTGATCACGGTGTACAGGTCAGCCACGCGCTGATTCTGCTCCGCGGTCAAATACACGTTGGGCAGGCGGATGGTGGTCAGGTTGTTCACCAGTGCGTTGGCCTGAATGGTGCGCCAATGGCCGTCGTTGTTGTCATCGGTCACCACGTCCATCACGGTGGACTGTACCGTTGCGCCGGTCAGCTTATCGGTAATGGTGCGGATATCACCCTTGTATTCCGTACCGGCCATCTCGCACACGGTTTCCGGCAGCTTGTCATAACGGCCGGGAGCGCTGGAGTAGCTCTTGATGTACTGATACGTGTACTCGGAAATATCGGAATATTCGCCGGCCACAACCTTGTCCGTGGTCACCTTGCCGTTTTCATCCAGGAACCAGCCGTCCACGTTGTACAGGGGCTTGTCGCCACCCTTCATGGGACCGTAGAAATACAGGAGAGCGCCTTCGGGGCTGTACATGTAGTCCACAATGCGAGCCAGCACTTCCGGATACTTGGTGGCAGAAGAGGCATAGCAGATGCCGGTGTTGAAGGTATTGTTCATGCTGGCCACTGCGGTGTCGTTCACATCGCTGGTCAGGGGAGACAGGGCATCCCATGCCGCCCAGGCATCGCCCAGCGACCCGATGGTGGAGTCGCCGAATACGCCGCACACACCGGAGCCGATCAGGCCGCGGGCGCTGGTCTGATCCATGGTGAAGTAATCCTGGCTGATGAGGCCTTCTTCATACAGAGTGTGATAGAACTTGATGAATTCGCGGGCTTCCTCCGTGTAGCACGGCAGCACCACTTCACCATTCTTGATTTCCCACGCCATGCCCCACTGGTTGGTGTTGCGGCCGTAGAAGCCAAGCGCGTTCCACACAAATTCCTTGTCCTTGTTCTGGTTGCCGATCATGGGAATCATCGCGTCGCCAAGACCCGCGGGGTCCTTTTCCTTGAAGGTGCGCAGCACTTTGAGGAAATCATCCAGCGTGGTGGGCTTTTCCAGGCCGCACTTGGTCAACCACTCCTGGTTGATGTACATGCGGATGGCCGCGGAGAAGGAACCGGTGTTGGCATGATAGCGGGAACCGGTGATTTCCGGCATGGCATAGATGTTGCCGTCCGGCGCGGTCGCCGCCACAAAAGCGTCAGGATACTCCTCGCGCGCCTTGCAGGCATTGGGCATCAGTTCGGGGGTGAGCAGGTCGTTCCAGCTCAGCAGCATGCCCTCTTCCACACCGTAGGTCATCACGTCGTTGTTGCTCAGGCCGATGCCCCACACCAGGTCGGGCATATCGTCGGAAGCGAACATCAGGCTGATGCGCTCGTTGGTTTCCAGGGTCTGCTCCATCTCGAGCTTCACGTTCATCGCGTCAGCCAGATACTGGAAGAACCATACGTCCTCAATATCATTGGTAGCGGTGGAGTTACGGGTGGTCAGGATGCTCAGGGTCACGTTTTCCGTGCCCTCCTTGACCGCCGGGCAGGCGCTGTCCAGGTTCACGTAGGACGGAACCTCGGCCAGTGCGGACACGCTGCCAAGCAGCATGGCCAAAGCCATTACCAGTGCAAGCAATTTCTTCATGGGTCTACCTCCTTGATGTATCGTGTTCGCCTTCTTAGGCGAAACATCCCTTAGAAAATGCAGGGCTTCCGTCTGCCCTGCCGCATCCGCTTATCCCTTCACAGAGCCAATCATCACGCCCTTGACGAAATACTTCTGGATAAACGGATACAGGATCAGCATGGGAATGCTGGCGATCATCACCAGCGCATACTTCATCGTCACCACCAGGTTGGCGCGTGCCACCGCGTTGGCCAGCAGGTTCGGGTCTGCCGAGGCCACCGCATCGTCCAGCGCCGTCTGGTTCATGATGAGGATGCGGCGCAGCACCAGCGCCAAAGGCTGCCACTTGGTCTTGGTCAGGTAAATCAAAGCCGTGAAATAGCCGTTCCAGTGTCCCACAGCGTAGTACAGGCACATAACCGCCACAATGGGCATGGACAGGGGCAGCGCCACTTTGAAGAACAGCCCCGTTTCGCTGGCGCCGTCAATGCGGCCCGCTTCATAAAGACTTTCGGGAATGCTGTTCTCAAAATACGTGCGCGTCACAATGAGGTTATAAACGCTCAAACCGCCAGAAATCACCATGATGAGCGGGTTGTTCACCAGCCCCAGGGACTTGTTCAGCAAATAGGTAGGAATCATGCCGCCGCCAAAGTACATGGTGATGAGGAAGAACCAGCTCAGCACGGTGCGCCCCAACATGCGTTTTTTGCTCATGGCATAAGCAGCGGGGATCGTGAGAAACAGATTGAATGCTGTACCGCCCACCGTGTAGAGGATGGTGTTGCGATAGCCCTGCCACACCTGCTGGTTTTCAAATACCGCCTTGTAAGCCGTCAGCTGGAAGCCCACCGGCAGAATGCTCACCTGACCTGTTGCCACCGCGTTAAAATCCGAGAAAGACGCGATGACTGCATAATAAATGGGATAGAAACAAACAAATGTAATGAGAAGCAAAAGAATCGTGTTGACCACATCGAAGGTGGTGATCTTTATACGCTTTTTCTTGTGGGTTACTGGATGAACACCTGTCTGCGCCATGCTGTACATCCTCCTTTCTCAGAAAAGCCCGGTTTCGGTGGTCTTTTTCACAATCCGGTTTGCCAGAAGCAGCACCAGAATGTTGGCCAGGTTGTTGAACAGGCCGATGGCCGTGGAGTAACTGTACTGTCCATCCACCAGGCCGATGTTGTAAACATAGGTGGAAATCACCTGCGAAGCGTCCAGGTTCAGGTCGTTCTGCAAAAGGAAGATCTTCGTGTGTCCCACGGACAGAAGGCCGCCTGTGCGCATGATGAACGTGATGGCAATGGTAGGCAGAATGCCCGGAATGTTCACGTGGCGGATAATCTGCATGCGGCTGGCGCCGTCAATGCGCGCCGCTTCCACCACTTCCGGCGAAATGGATGCCAGGGCGGAAATGAACAGGATCGAATCCCATCCAAGGTTCTGCCACACGCCGGACCATACATAGATGCTCGCGAAACTGTTCGGATCCGTCATAAACGCTACCCGTTCCCCGCCAAGGGCGGCAATCAGGTTGTTGATGGGGCCGTTCGCGCGATCCAACATCATAATCACCAGTGAGCACACCACAACCTCGGACATAAAGTGGGGCGCGTAGGTAATCATCTGCATGGTCTTTTTGAGCTTGATGTTGTAAACCTCATTGAGCATCAGCGCAAAAATGATCGCGCAGGGAAAAGTGGCCAGCGAGTACAGCGTAATCGTCAGCGTGTTGCGAATCATTTTCCAGAAGTTCGGATAGCTGAGGAAACGCGCAAACTGCTCAACCCCCACCCACGGGCTGCCCGTGATGCCCAGGCGCGGCCGATAATTCTTGAAAGCAATCTGCAACCCATACATAGGGCCGTACTGGAAGATGCACACGTACACCACTGCCGGCAGCAGCAGCAGCCACCATTGCCAGCTTTCCCTCACCCGCTTGAGCAGGTACCTTCCCGTTCGTATCCGTCCACGCTGCATGCGCGCATCCTCCTTTATTTGTCAAAAACACCGCGGCGTCTGTTTCATCGCCGTCTGTGCATTCATTATCACCTGGTTTTTCCCCTATATCAATACCCCAAAAGGCGAATCAAATGACCAAATTGCTCATAATAGAACCAGATTGTACATCTTTCAGGTTTTTGCTTGTTCCGTAAAATAATGCCATGGCAGAGTCCGTTTTCTCTGCCATGGCATTTGATTTTTTGCCGCCTGCGTGCTTCGGTCAACCCTCATCCCCGCCCTTGCGGTATTGAGCCGGCGTATAGCCGTAGGTCTCTTTGAATTTGCGGATGAAATTGCTTGCCTTGCGATAGCCTACCCACAGACTGATTTCATTTACCGCAAGGTCGCTTTCCTCCAGCAACTGCCGCGCTTTTTCCAGCCGCAATTCTGTCAGATATTCCTTGAACGCCGTACCCGTCACCTTTTTCACCATGGTGCTGGCATAATCATTGCTCAAGCCAAAGCGATCGGCAATGCTTTGCAGGTCAAAATCCGCATCAAAAGCGTTTTCCTTCACATATTCCACAATGGCCTGGGCGGTTTCATCCACGCGGTTCATGCGTTCCTCCCGCAGCACAGGGAAAGTTTCCCGCACAAGCTCACAGGTATCTTTCAACAAAAGGGGCAGCGTGGGCAAAAGCGTCAGCCTGCTTACCTTTTCCCGATCCAGTGCCAAATGCTGTTCCCCTGCCAGCACCCCAAGCTCTGTCATCAGCTGCGCAGCCATGGTGCTCGTTACCAGCCGGGACGCGCCTGCATTCTCCGTTTGCTGCACAAGCTCGGCGCACAGCTGGCGCATGCCGTCCTCATCGCCGCGCTGCGCCGCCGTCACCAGCTGCACGGCAAAGGTATGCATGTCGCACAGGTTTTCACTCTTCCATTTCACTGCCCGCAGGTGCGCGGTCATTGCTTCCATATAGGAGATGGAGATACGCTGCGGCGTGTCGCAGCTTCTGCCACCGTTGCACACTGCACCCCAACGCCCTGCCAGCTCCTGCATGCGCCGTGCGGCTTCCTCCTCACCACAGGGCTGATCGAACCCGGCAATGACCGCAATCACCTGATCTTCCGGCACCGCCGCGGCATAAAAGGTCACCAATGCGTCGCTCATGCGTTCAATGCGCTCCGCACGGCCTTCCGCTTCTTTTTCTTCCAAGCCGCTCGCACCCACAACCAACACGCAGTACGCTTTTCTGTTCAGCTGCAGGTTCATGAATCCCCAGCGCTTGAGCAGGCTTTCATTATAATATCCGCGCAGGATGGTCAGCAGCGTTCGGCTGCGCAGGCGTTTCATGCTGCTGCCGTTTTCCTGCTCCATGCGCCCCACAAGCTCCTCCAGCTGCACAAACTCGTTGCGGAAGCGCTCGCCGGGCGGCATGTGCCGGTGGATAAAGTCCAACAGAGGTTTGGCCATTCGCCGTGCCAGTATCGCAGAAACTGCGGCCACCACGACCAGGCACAGGCCAATGCCGGCAAACACCCACTTGGGCAGAGACGAATGCAGCAGGCTCCATTTGTCATCCGCAAAGGGACAACTGAGCTTCAGTTTGCCATCGGAGGAGGTCACCTCAATGAACCGCTGTCCTTCAGGAATTGCATCGCCAAGGAACGGCAGCGTTTCCACTCCATTGGCCGTGAAGCTGGCAAGGGGCATCGTCTGCGTTGCCACCTGCACCTGAGCAGGCAGGCTGGCCGCCATTTGATGCATGCGCGCATTCAGGCGCTTTATCGGCAGCAAAAACACCGCCAGCGCCCGGCTGTCCGGCCCCTGCGTTTCCACAAAGCGGACAGGCGTTATCAGCAGCACCGTATCGCCAATCATCAGGCATTCCTGGGTGCGCAGATCGAGCAGGTGGCGCAGCAACAGCGCCGTTTCCTCCTCCCGGATGCCGAAGGCAGCCTCTGCATAATAAGAGAAATACGCCACTCTGCCATCCGAGATATAAATCTTCTGCCGGCCATCCCCCTCTTCAGGATACAGCAGAAAATATTTATCAATCACCGGCGAAAAATTGCGGAAGTAGACAAAATCCTCCAGCAATTCAATTTCCCGATAAGCATCCAGGCACACAATGCTTGGCTGATAATAGGAAGTAACGCGAATTTTGGATGCAATCTCATTGAGACTCTCGCACTGGTTTTCCAGGTCGTCCGCCGCCAGCTGCATGCCGGACTGCACAGTCTGCACCTCATAGCGTTCAAACCGCTCCGCCGCAAATCGCAGCAGGATGAAGGACATGATGCCCGCAAAGAGCACAATCACCGTAAACAGCAGCAGGCCGTAACGGATCACCACGCTCCCGTGTTCACCCTTTTGCGCCTTTGGCACGTTTCCCTCATCCTTTCACACAAACAGCACGCAAAGGACAATGGGCATGCCCATTTCCCCCGCAGTTGTTTTCTTCCTCGCTTTTTTGTTCATTATAGTGGTTGGCAACGGTTCCGAACAATGCCCAAAAAGCCGCTCAATGCCCTGTTTCCCGTTTTTCGCACTGCAGTGCCGCAATTTGCGTTGTTTCCAAACTACAAAACAGCCCCTTCCCGACAAGGCCGGGCAAGGGGCTGTGCTTTCCTTCTTACAGGATGTACTCCGCTTTTTCCGCAGGACGCTTGGCCATTTCAGCCGCCTTTTTCTGATACTTTTCACTCGTGTTGCCCAACACAGCGTAGGAGGCAATTTTGCTTTCCTCCACCCCGGGCTGGTTGAACGCATCAATATCCAACAATTCGCCCGCGTAGGCTGTCGCCATTTCATAGAAGAAGATCAGCTGGCCAATGGTGTACGCGTTCACCTCCGGCAGGATGATCGTCTGGCTCATGCGGCCCTTCTTCATCAGGGCATATTCCGTGCCCTGCCGCTCCGCCTCGATGAGCTGGTTCAGGCTCTTGCCGCCCAGGAACGCCACATCCGGGAACTCCTCGCATCCGTGCGGAATGGGGCTGGTTGCGCGGAACTTTTCCACCTTCAAAAGGGTAATCACTTTATCGTAGGGGCCTTCAGTGTACAGCTGCAGCTGGCTGTGCTGATCCGTCACGCCCAGGGACTTCACCGGCGTCTGGCCGCAATTCTTGGCCATCCCCTTGCGGGTCACATTCTTGCCCAGGGATTCCGCCCACAGCTGGCAGAACCAGTCCGCCATGTATTTCAGGCTGTCGGCATAGGGCATGGTCACCTGAATGTTCACGCCCAGGTCTTCCATGCAGATATACTGCAGCACCGCTTCCAGCAAGGCGGGATTTTTCCACACATCATCGGTTTTGCAGCGCGCGTCCATGGCCGCCGCGCCCTCCAGCATGGCGCGGATATCAATGCCGCACACTGCCGCAGGCAGCAATCCCACAGGGCTCAGCTCCGAGAAACGGCCGCCCACGGAACCGGGGATGAAGAACAGGTCAAACCCGTGTTCCTTTGCCAACTTAATCAGGTTGCCCTTTTCGCAGTCCGTCGTGGCAATGATGTGGTCAGCCCACTTCTCGCCCACTTCCTTCTTCAGCAATTCGGAAATGGTCAGATACTGGCTCATGGTTTCCGCCGTTGCGCCGGACTTGGTGATGACATTGAAGCAGGTCGTCTTCACATCAATCACATCCAGCAGCGCTTGCATACGCTCCGGATCAATGTTGTCCTCCACATACAGCCGGGGGCCGCCGCGCTTTTCAGCAGGCAGCTCATTGTAATGCAGGTGATTGAGCGCCTGCTGCACCGCGATAGGGCCCAGCGCGCTGCCACCGATGCCCAGCACCACAAACGTGTCGAAATTAGCGCGCACCCGTGCGGCGGTTTTCTCAATCTTCTCCACAATCTCTGCCTGATTGTAGGGCAACTCCGTCCAACCCAGCCAGCCGGTGCCGCGGCTGCTTTGCACCGCCTGATTAGCCGCCGCTGCAAAGGGGGCATACTCTGCCACCTGACCTTCGCTGATGCCATACTGGAATCCCAGCGTGTCTGCCATCATATGATTCACGTCCAGCACAATGGGCTTTTTGCACAATTCCGCCATGTTCCACATTCCTTTCTGCTCTGCTGCGGCACTTCGCCGCCTTTTGCAAGGGTACGCATTTTCGCCGTCTCCTTGTCCACACATCAGTATACCACGTTTTTCATTTTCGGAAAAGTGCGGGTAAATACTTTCATGCAGGGAAAGAAGCATCCGCCATTCCCCCTTGACTTTTTCACTCAATCTTTCTATCATGGGAAAAACGCAAAAGGAGTGGATGCGCCTTGACGCAGGAAGCGATGCTTGCCCAGGTTCGCGAAGAGATCCGCGCCCTGTTCACAGGGGATTTTTCCGGCCATGATGCGTGGCACACCCTGCGTGTGGAACGCACCGCCGCCGCCATCGCCCGGGAGGAAAAATGCAACGAACTGGTGGTTCGCCTCGGCGCGCTTTTGCATGACGCGGATGATCCAAAGCTATTCCGCACCACGGATTACGCAAACGCCCGCGGCATTCTCCGCCGCGCCGGCGTGGATGCGCAGACCGAAGCGCAGGTGATTGCCGCCATCCGCACGGTATCCTTTAAGGGCGAGGACACCGAAACCCCGGATACGCCGGAGGGCTGCGCCTTGCAGGACGCCGACCGGCTGGACGCCATCGGCGCTATCGGTGCTGCCCGAGCCTTTGCCTACGGCGGAAGCCACAGCCGTCCCCTGTATGATCCGGATACGCCGCCGCGCCTGCACATGAATGAGGCGGAATACCGGGCGAACACAGGCAGCAGTCTCAACCATTTTTATGAAAAACTGTTTCTTCTCAAAGATATGATGAACACTGCCGCGGGAAAGCGTATGGCGCAGGCGCGGGATGCTTATCTCCACAGCTTCGCGGAGGAATTCCTGGCGGAATGGGCCGGAGAGAAATAAGAACGATGCATGAAAGGTAGATTTGCCCATGAACATTCGCATAGCACAGCAGCAGGATCTGCCCGCACTGCTGGATATTTATAACGAGGAAGTTCTTGGCGGCACAGCCACCTTTGACATCCACCCCCAAACCCTTGCCGAGCGTCAGCATTGGTTCGACGAACACAACCAGGAAAATCATCCCCTGCTGGTTGCGGAAATGGATGGACAGGTCGCCGGTTATGCCAGCCTGTCCGGCTACCGTTCCAAAGAAGCCTACAGCGCCACGGTGGAGCTGTCTATTTATGTTGGGAAAGCATATCGCCGCCAGGGTGTTGCCAAAACGCTGATGAAAGCCATCCTCGCCATGGCCAGGGGCGACGAGCGCACGCATAGGGTGGTATCCGTCATCACCGGAGGCAACGAGGCCAGCATCCGCTTGCATGAGCGCTTCGGCTTCACCCATTGTGGAACCATCCATGAGGTTGGTCGGAAGTTCGGCCGCTATCTGAACACAGACACCTACGAGCTGCCAGTATGAGGTAACAGGATGAAGAAATCTGCATCGGATGCGCGGATGATTACAGTCGGCCTTCTGTGCGCACTTTCGCTTGTTTTGGCCGTGACGGATGCGCTGCCCGCTACTTATCGCCCGGAAATGCTGGGGATTGCGCTGATTCTTGCCGCGGCGTACGGGGTGATGTATCTTCGTGATCCTCAGCGCAAAAAGAAAAAGCCCGGGAACAGTTTTCCGGGCAAAAAGCAGCCATGAGTCCTTTCCTTGGCGTGCGCCCGCAACGGCGTTCACGAAAAGGAAGGACAGCCTCAGCGCGGAAATGATCGCGCCGGGGTTATTTTAGATCGGTTTATTTCAGTGCCATACCGTCGGAGAAGGCTTTCCCTACAACCTCGCCGACAACGCGATACACATTCATACCGGGATCAAAAATGATGGGCCGCATTTTTCCAAGGTCTACCTTACCGTCCGTCATGATGGATTCGTCAGCCTGTTCGGCCACAATTTCCCCAATGAGATAGCCGCTTTCCGGATCCCAACTGCGCACAAGGCACTCCATGGTCAGCGGATATTCCTCAATAACCGGCGCGTTAACATGGGCGCTTTTGTGGGTGTGAAAGCCCACCTGCTCAATTTTGTTGATGCCCTTGCCGCTGACCAGACCGAAGTAATCGGATTCCTTCACGTTATCCGCTGTTGCAAAGGCAACGGTGAACGCGCCTGTTTTTTCAAAATTATCAGTGGTCTTGTGCCGGCTGAGCATGATGGTGATTTCGCCCATGTCGCTCTGCATCCCCCATGCTGCATTCATGGCATTGGGAACGCCATTTTCGTCATAGGTGCCGATGATGAGGACGCTCTCCGGGGTCATGACCGCCTTCTTGCCTGTGATTTCCATATGTTTTTCTCCTTTCTCAATGCAGTTCAAATGGTATTCCTCTTTTCCTGTCGATATCCTGCTTTTTCGTATGTTTTCCACCCGGCGCCAAAAAATCCGCAACGCATAGACAGGGCGGGGGATTGTCCTCCGCCCTCATCGTGTCGACAAAGTGGCTTTGCCACTTTGTCGAGTTTGCATTTTTCACTGTCAGCAAAGCTGACGGCCGTGAAAAATGGAAGGAAGGGTTTCGCCTTTGGCTGAAACCACCCCGCCCGACCGGCATAGCCGGTCGATACGAATCCAGTCAGAGGGGCATCATGCCCCTCCGACACCTTCTCATAGGGTTTGTCGACAGTCTGAGGGCGGAGGATTGTCCCCCGCCCTTCTTCTTATTGCAGCCGGAACCGCAGCGTCTGCAAATCTTCTTCTTTGGAGCTATGGCCAACCATCAGCAAGAACGTTCCCGGTTCCACCACTCGCTCTTCCTGCGCATTCACCAGGGCGAAATCCTCCCGGTGCAGCTGTATCGTGATTTGGCGGCGCTCACCGGGGGCAAGTTCCGCTTTCGCAAATGCAATCAGTTGCTTGACAGGGGTCATGACGGAGCTGACCTCATCCCGGAAATACACCTGCACGGTTTCCGTGCCCGCACATGCACCGGTATTGGTTACTGCAACGGAAAGCCGAAGGGTCTCCGGATCAAACTGAGGTGCGTCATAGGCAAAGGTTGTGTAGCCCAATCCTTCGCCAAAGGCAAACAGCGGCGCTGCCGGCTGATCCGCATACTTGCCGCCGTGCCAACCGGGCAAAGCATTATAGTAAACCGGCGCTTGTCCTGTGTGAACGGGGAAAGAAATCGGCAGCCGCCCCACAGGAGCATAGGCGCCCGACAGCACGTCGGCCACCGCCTGGCCGCCCGCCATGCCGCCGTTAAAGGCGATGACCACCGCATCCGCCTGCTCAGCCTCCGCCGCCATGCACAGGGGCTTTGAGGCAATCAACACCAGTGTCAGCGGAATGTTCAGCGCACGCAGAGCACGGAAGAGCTCGCCCTGCCGCCCCGACAGCGCCAGGTCAGCCCGGTCGCGACACTCGCCCGTTTGGCGGATGGTATCGCCTAATGCCAGAACAATGGCGTCACAGCCCTTTGCCAGTTCGACCGCACCCGCAATATCCGCTTCCCAGTCAGGCCATACGGTGCAGCCCGCGGCAGAAACGATTTCCGCACCGGGGAACGCTGCGCGGCAGCCTTCCAGCAGCGTGGTATAGGGACGCTGCGGTTCTATCTGATCCGGTTCGTTCGAAGGATGGGTGAAGTACGTCCAGTCGCCATACTGCGCGCGAATATCATCCGCGTTGGGGCCAATCACCGCAATGCGGCGGGGATTACGCAGGGGCAGCATGCCGTTGTTGCGCGCAAGCACCACGCCCTCCCGCGCCGCCTGAAGCGCCAGCGCCTGGTGCTCCGCGCAGCCGATGCGGCCTTTGCGGCAGGGCTTTTCAGGCTGATCCAGCAGCCCCATTTCCGCCTTAACAGTCAGGATGTGCAGCACTGCCGCATCCACTTGCGCCATGGGCAGCGTGCCCGCCTTGCAGGCTGCCACCGCAGCGTCATAGAATTCCTCCGTGCGCATGATCATGTCATTGCCTGCGGCAACCGCTTTGCTTGAAGCCTCCGCCAAATCCTCGCAGACGTGCTGCTTCGTCACCAGGCTGCGCACATTGTCCCAGTCCGTCACCGTAAAGCCGTCAAAGCCGAGTTCCTCCCGCAGCAGATGCTTCATGGCCTGCTCGTGAATGGTCAAAGGCGTACCGTCCAGGGAACCATAGGCAGTCATCACCGTAGCACAGCCCGCATCCGCTGCTTTCCGGAAGGGCGGCAAAAACACCTCCCGCACCTTGCGCAGCGTCACCTCTGTGTCGCAGGCATCCCGTGCGCCCACCGCCTCACCGTAGGCAATGTAATGCTTGGCGCAGGCCAGGATACTCTCCGGATCATCCAGTTTTTCGCCCTGGTAGCCGCGAATGATCGCCGCACCCAATTTGCCCGCAAGATACGGATCTTCGCCAAAGGTTTCATCCACGCGCCCCCAGCGCGGATCCCGCGCCAGGCACAGCACCGGCGAAAACGTCCAGTGCAGACCATCCTCCGCCACTTCCTCCGCCGTGGCGCGTCCCACCTGCTCCACCATTGCCGGGTCAAAGGCACAAGCCATCGAGAGCTGGGAAGGGAAAATCGTCGCGTGGCGGTTCAAACAATGGCCGTGCACGGCATCAATGCCAAACAGCACCGGAATGCCCAAGCGAGAATGCAGTGCCGCCTGCTGCACTTCCCGCGCTTCATCGCCCAGAACGTGCAAAAACGATCCCGCGCCGCGCGCCGCCCATTTCAGCGCTTCCTCCCGAGTGCAGTTGGCATAGGAAATCTGCGTCATCTGCGCAATTTTTTCTTCCATGGTCATTTGAGCCAGCAATTCCGTGGCTCGTTTTTCAGCTTCCTGCCTGTGCATGTTGCGTTCCTCCTTCGTTTTTTCCGTTCTCCCGCCGTCGTTGTATCACAACGTCCGCCGTGGTGCCGATTCCTTCCCGCGAGCGCACGTAAAGATTGCTTTCCTCGCCCTAAAACTGGCGCACCCGCTGCCTCACATTGGCAGTCCTCACTCGCCCAGTCGAAACCGCGCATGCGTTTCGAGCAGCGGTTTTTCATCGTCCACAATCAGCGCACAATACACAGCGCAGTCCTCCTTTTTCCCAGCCTGTTTTCGAAACGATTATAACCGGGTTTTCGCCTGTGCGTCAACCGGCAGTTTCACAGCGCTCCGCAGCACCTCCGCAGCACCTCCGCCAGCACCTGCCACGCGTCCCGCAAGATAGCCCATCACCATGACGTCCGGCGCCATGCGTGCATAATTCAGCGCATCCTGTTCCATAGGCAGTGCCTTGCCGTACACCAGCAGGTTTGTCCACATCCCGCGGCAGCATGGCGCACAGGAACACCGGCGCATCCTGGCAGGCAAAAGTCCCAGCCGTCCTGCCGGGTGGAAGCGCCACCCATGGGGATCATAGGTGGAGAAAGCATAGCTCAGCGTATCCGGCATGCCCGGCATCCTTCACCAGCAGATAGGTTGGCACCATGCCGCCGGTGATGAGTACGGGGATCAGGCAAAAGAACGTCCGGCATTTACGCCCCACCAAATGCTCAGCGCATAGGCCATCAGCACCGTCACAAACAGATTCAGCGCCGTGCCGACCGTGCTGATGAAGATGGTGTTCAGAAAGCATTGCAGCACATCGGGCTTTTGCCAGAACATACGGTATGCCTTAAAGGTGCTTTCCTTTGGAAACAGCACCACGCTGTCCTGCCGCAGGTATTCATTGTATCTCCCCGCCCTCCAAAGCAGAGAAAGCAACGCTGCCATTTCGAAACTGCTTTTTGGAACAAAATGATATAAAAAACAGAAGCCCTTGTCATGCAAGGACTTCCCTCTGTCGAAGTGGCGGGATTCGAACCCGCGGCCTTTTGGTCCCGAACCAAACGCGCTACCAAACTGCGCTACACCTCGAAAAGCTGGAGCCGATAATGGGACTCGGACCCATGACCTGCTGATTACGAATCAGCCGCTCTACCAGCTGAGCTATATCGGCATATCCAGCGCATCATATTATAGCAGACGTTCGTGCATTTGTCCAGCCCTGAAGGCAATTTTTTTGCATTTCTGCTTTGTAAAAAGGGAAAAAAGCCGAAAATATCCGCATGCGGAAAGCATTTTCCCCGAAAAACGGCCTTGCATGGCTTTTTCAGCCGCGCTTTACACGCCGCCCCGCAAACCCCAAAGCCATGCTTCAGCGCAGTGCAGGATGCAGTCGAATATCCTCTTTGGGCACTTTTTCCCACGAAAACAACGGCACCAGCGCCTCCAAAGTGATGGGGCGCGGCTCATCCAGCTGCCCGGCTGCATAGGCCAGATACCCCAGCAGCTGCTCCGGCGTGAAGCGCAAAAGCAGCGCGGTGAGATCCATGTCCCGGTCTCGCTTGGCCAGGCGTCGGCCTTCGCTGTCCAGCAAAAGCGGAATGTGCCGATAGGCCGGCGTCGGGTAACCGAGAAGGCGCTGCAAATAGATCTGCCTGGGCGTGGCTGACAGGATATCCCGCCCGCGCACCACTTCTGTGACGCCGGAAAGCGCATCGTCTACCACCACCGCCAGCTGATAGCCATACAAGCCGTCTGACCGGCGAAGGATAAAGTCCCCGCAGTCCCAGGCAAGGTTTTCACATTGCGGGCCGTAATGCCCATCCACGAAAAGCACATCCTCATCCGGCGTTCGCAGGCGAATGGCCGGAGCGCGATGCTTCGCCAATTCCGCCTGTTCCTGTGGAGAAAGGTGCGCGCAGCGACCGCCGTAAATCAACTGGGTATCGCCAAGGTTCGGCGCTGCGCTTTCCCGAAGCTGCGCCCGGGTACAGAAGCAGGGATACGTCAACCCCTGTTCGGTAAGCTTCTCCAGCGCACGGGCATACACATCCTGCCGCTGGCTTTGATAAACCACCGGCGCATCCCACGTAAAGCCCAGCGCCCGCAGATCCTGCACGGCAGCATCCGCCAGCGCGTGAGGGCAGCGGGGAACATCCAGATCCTCAATGCGCAGCAGAAAACGCCCGCCCTGGCTGCGCGCAGAAAGATATGCCAGAAGCGCGCACAGGAGATTGCCCAAATGCAGACGGCCGCTGGGCGTTGGGGCAAAACGGCCGGTGACAGGCTCCGGCATGGGCAACGCTCCTTTCGTTTAACAGGAAAGCTGCATGGAGTATAGCACGAAAGGCGCCAGGCGTAAAGCGTCAACGTTTTGCACCTTTTTTCTCCCCTGCACGATGCTTTTTTTCTTTAGCAGGAATCTTCCACTCCATCCGCGAAAGATTATCTTATCACCCCGAGAGGAGAGCGATTGTTTCCGTGTATCAGACCGGCGTTTACTTTGGCCGCTTTTGTCCGCCGCATCGCGGACATTTATATCAGATGATCCAGGCCTCCACCAAATGTGAAAAACTGATCGTCGTCATTTCCGATAATCGCGTGCAGACCGAAAAGCTCTGCGCCGCCGACGGCCTGCCCACCATCACTTATCAGCTGCGCAAGCAGTGGATCAGCCAGCAGTTGCAGGATATGAGCCACATCGAAGTACGTGTGCTGGATGAAACGGATATCCCCGAGTATCCCGACGGATGGGTCCTGTGGTCCAAACGGATGCGGCAGGTGGTGCCGGAAAAAATCGACGTTTTTTTTGTGGGCGACAGGGATTATGACAATACGCTGCGGCACTTTTTCCCGGAAAGCGTCATCGAGATGTTCGATCCCTCCCGCACGCGCTATCCCATTTCCGCCACAGCCATCCGCAAGGATATCCTGAATAATTGGCATTACATTCTGGGGCCTGCACGTCCTTTCTTTGCCAAAAAGGTGTTGATTGCCGGCACCGAGTCCTGCGGCAAAACCACACTGACCAAATGCCTGGCCAAGCTGTATAACACCTCCTGGTCGGAGGAAGTTGGCCGCTATTATGCCCGGGATTACCTGGGCGGGGATGAAACCATCTTCACAGACAACGACTTTGGACGCATGGCTTATTTGCAGGCCGAGCAGGACTATCACGCCATGCGCACAGCCAACAAGGTTTGCTTTTTTGACACCGACGCAGTGGTGACCGACTATTACAGCGAGCTGTACATGGGGCACCGCAATAAGCTTGTGGAAGCTTATATCAATCCGGAGCGCTATGACGTGGTGCTGTATCTGAACCCGGACGTGGCGTGGGTGAACGATGGCATGCGCCTCAACGGATCGCAGGCGCGCCGGGAGATGCTCAACGAGCACCTGCTCAGTTTGTATCAGGAGTTCGGGTTTGCGGATAAGATTGTGCAGGTGCACGGTAACTATAACCAGCGCCTGACGCAGGCTATTGCACTGGTGGACGGCATGCTGAACCTTGTGCAAAAATGACCCTGACGCGTAAACGTTTCGTTTAATGGAAGGAGGCGCTCCGCCATGATTGTCGGCCAGTTTGTCGATTCCTATCCGCCGTGCGTGGACGGCGTCGGCCGCGTGACCCTCAACTATTGCCAAACCCTGAACGCCATGGGCCATGAAGCCTATTACATTGCGCCGGACGCACCCCGCTGGTCGGAAAAATACGACTTTCCTGTGCTGCTGCAAAAGAGTCTTCCCCTGCCGGGCGAACCCTTCCGCCTGGGACTGCCGAAGGTGGACGTGCGTTTCCGCAGACAGCTGAACGCCGTACCCTTCGATATTGTGCACGCACAAAGCCCCTTCAGCGCCGGAGAAGAAGCGCTGCGCATTGCCCGCAAACGCGATATTCCGCTGGTGAGCACATTCCATAGCAAGTATTATCAGGATTTTTACGATAAAACCCACTCCGCACTGATTGCCCAGGGCGTTGTGCAGCATATTGTGCGCTTTTATAATAAGTGCGATGGCGTGTGGACGGTGAACAATGCCACCGCCCAGGTGTTGCACGACTATGGCTATAAAGGCAACATCCTGGTGATGGAAAACGGCACCGACCCAATCGCCCCAACGAAGGAAGACGTGGCAAGGGCCGAGCGAGATTTTCCCCGGGACGGCACGCCGACGCTGCTGTTTGTGGGGCAGCATAACTATAAGAAAAACCTGCATGGCGTACTTGGTGCGCTGGCTATCCTGCGCAGACAGGGTCAACCTTTCCGGCTGGTGACGGCCGGCGCCGGCCCGGATTTCGACGCCATTGTGAAGGAGGCTCATGCCCTGGGCATTGCTGACGCCTGCACCTTCGAAGGCTTTGTGAGTGACCAAAGCTGGCTGATGGCACTGTATCAGCGTGCCGACCTGCTGGTGTTTCCCTCCGTGTATGATAACGCGCCCATGGTGCTGCGGGAAGCCGCCGCCATGGGCACGCCGGGCATCGTGGTACGCGGCTCCTGCTCGGCAGAGGGCGTGCGCGATGGGGATAACGGGTTCATTTGCGACGACGAAAGCCCGGAAGCCATCGCCCGGGCGATTGTGCGCGCACTGCCGTTGACGGGGCAAGTTGGCGAACGGGCAAAGGAGACCATTCCCATCCGATGGACGGTTATTCTGAATAAGGTTGTGCAGGAGTATGAGCGCCTAATTCAAGCACATTGATGCGCCATGCGCCTACCCTCCAAAGGAGAACCCCTATCTCAATCGCAGAATGGGTTTCGAAAGGGCCATGCGGCCCTTCGCGGGGTGAAGGGGCAGCGCCCCTTCCCTCGTTTTACAGAGGGCAAAGCCCTCTATGCCCCTCCCCAGGGAAACCTCACCCACGCATCGCGGGCGAGCGCAGCAATGCCCGCGCCTATCTCCCCTCCCCACGGGAACCTCACCCACGCATCGCGGGCGAGCGCAGCAATGTCCGCGCCTATCTCCCCTCCCCCACGGAAACCTCACCCACGCATCGCGGGCGAGCGCAGCAATGCCCGCGCCTATCTTCCCCTTTCTGCATCCTGCGTAGCTTGCCCCCGTAAGCCACGCTGTATCATCGCGCAAAGCCGCATGTATCGGCTTGTCAAGGAGAATCATCATGAAAGAAGAACGGATCCACGGAAATATCGAAGGCGTGCGGGATTCGATGCTGAGCCAATTGCGGCAGCTGTATCAGTATCAGGTAGAAGAAGACGCCTTCCTGCCGCATGATCTGG
Organism: uncultured Clostridia bacterium; assembly: GCA_934647165.1. Taxonomy (GTDB): domain Bacteria; phylum Bacillota; class Clostridia; order Christensenellales; family Aristaeellaceae; genus CAKUFA01. Next base: position 30,048 of record CAKUFA010000005.1, read on the forward strand.
CCAAATTTCTGGCACAGGCATCCTGCGCACTGAACCGGGAGATTGCCCTGTATATCACCCGGGACGGCGAAATTGTGGATGTATCCATCGGCACGGATAGAGATGTGGAGCTGCGGGACTATCGCCTGCGCCGCAACCCTAACCGCCTCAGCGGCGTGCGCTGCGTGCACACACATCCCAATGGCGACGGACGCCTGAGCGATGTGGATTTGAGCGCCCTGCGCGCCTTCCGCTATGACGCCATGGCTTCCCTGGGCGTAAAAGACGGCGAACCGACCTTCGCTCAGGCAGCCTTCCTTACCCAGGGAGATAATCTGTTGATGGACGAGCCCGTGCGCTGGTATCGCCTGCCGGACACAGCCTGGCTAGCACAAATTGAGGACAGTGACCGGCAGGTAGGTCGCGATGACGCCAGCGACAAGGAAAACGAACCGGAACGCGCAGTGCTCATGGGCATTGAAAGCGAGGAATCCCTGGCCGAGCTGGCGCGGCTGGCCGATACCGCAGGCGCAAAGGTTGTGGGCGGTTTTCTGCAAAAGCGGGAAAAGCCCGATAACGCGCTGTTCATCGGCCGCGGCCGTGCCGAGGAGCTCAGCCGGCAGTGCCAGGCACTGGAAGCGGATGTGTGCATCTTTGACGAGGAGCTCACCGGCATCCAGGTTCGCAATCTGGAGGATATCCTCCACGTGAAGGTGGTGGATCGCACCACGCTGATCCTGGATATTTTTGCCCAGCGCGCCCAAAGCGCTGAAGGCAAATTGCAGGTGGAACTGGCGCAGCTGCAATATCAGTCCACCCGCCTCATCGGCCAGGGCGTGGTTCTCAGCCGCCTGGCAGGCGGCATCGGCACCCGCGGCCCCGGCGAAAGCAAGCTGGAAATGAACCGCCGCCGCATCCGTGAACGCATGACGGACCTGCGCCGCCGCCTGGACGCGCTGGAAAAACAGCGCAGCCTGCGCCGCAAAAGCCGTGAAAAAAGCGACATCCCCGTGGTGGCGCTGGTGGGCTACACCAACGCAGGCAAATCCACGCTGCTCAACCGCTTAAGCGGCGCGGGCGTATACGCTGAGGATAAGCTTTTCGCCACCCTGGACGCCGTTAGCCGCCGGGTGGAAACCGCCGAACACACCCCCTATCTGTTGGTGGACACGGTTGGCTTCATCCGCAAGCTGCCGCACACGCTGGTGGATGCCTTCCGCTCCACGCTGGAGGAAGCCGCGCTGGCCGATGTGCTGGTGATTGTGTCCGACGGCGCGTCAAGCGAAATGATGGCCCAGCATGCCACCGTGGAGGAAGTGCTGCGCGACCTTGGCGCCACCGAACAGCCGCGTATTGAAGCCGTCAACAAGTGTGATGCAGGCATTGCCGCGCCTTCCCTGCCCGGAGCCATCCTCATCTCCGCCAAAACAGGCGAAGGCATCGGCACGCTGCAAGAAAGCATCGCCTCCGAACTGCAAAAAACACACGCGCCGGTGAAGGTGTTTCTACCCTTCAGCCAATATGGGCTGCTGGCCAAGCTGCGTCCCCTTGGGCGCGTTGTGAGCGAAACCCACTCGGACACCGGCACGGAACTAACCATCGTGCTGTCCCAGGCAGATCGGGATCGAATCGCAGCTCAATACGGAACAGACATCTTCCGCTAAAGCGACAAGGAGACCATTATGCCCATTCTCCGTCTTACTCCTGCCGGAAAGGATTATCTGTGGGGCGGCACCCGCCTGCGGGATGAATACCGCAAGCCATTGACCCTAACCCCGTTGGCGGAAACGTGGGAGTGTTCCGTTCATCCGGACGGGCTAAGCATGGTTGCCTGCGGCGCATTCGCAGGGCAATCCCTGCGCGATGTGCTTTCCGCACACCCGGAATACCTTGGCCGCGCCGTGCCCGACGGACAGATGCCGTTGCTTGTGAAATTGATTGACGCGCAGCAGGCGCTGGCCGTGCAGGTGCACCCCAAAGACGACTTTGCCCGGCGTGTGGAGCACGACCGGGGCAAAACCGAAATGTGGTACGTCATGGACGCAGAGCCCGGCGCAAAGCTTGTGTACGGCTTCCACCAACAGATGACGGCGCAGCAGGTTCGGCAAGCCGTTCGCACCGACACGCTGGACGCCTGCCTGCAACAGCTGAGCGTCCACCCGGGCGATGTGTTCTATGTGCCTGCAGGGCTTGTGCACGGCATCGGCGCGGGCATCCTTGTGGCGGAAATTCAGGAAAGCTCCAACGTGACCTACCGCGTGTATGATTACGACCGGACAGATAAAAATGGCCAAAAGCGAGAACTGCATGTTGAAAAAGCCTTGCAGGTAATGCAGCTTTCCCCCACCCGCGGAACCCTTGGCGCAAAGCATCCCGTGCTTGCACGCAAAGGCTACACCCGGCAGCTGCTGTGCCGGTGCCGCTATTTCACTACCGAGCGAATCTGCGTGCAAACAGCGTTTCCCCTGCGGATAACCCAAAGAGCCTTTCAGGTACTGCTGTGCCTGAAAGGCGAAGCTCGCGTGTGGGCCGGCGGCGAATGCGTGCAGATGCGCAAGGGCGAGTGCCTGTTCCTGTCCGCCGGTCTTGGCCAGGTGCAGGTGGAAGGTGAAACAGTTTTCCTGCGAATTACGGTGTGAACCCCGGTGTTCCTGAGCGCCGTCGCTTCCCGGCACTCCTCTGATGATGCACTGCCCGCCAGACAAGCGAGGACTTCTATTCGGCCATATTACCGCTTGCTTGCAGGTAGGAATATGGTCACAGCGTGTCGGCAAAGTGGCTTTGCCACTTTGTCGAGTTTGCATTTTTCACTGTCAGCGAAGCTGACGGCCGTGAAAAATGGAAGGAATGGTTTCGCCTTTGGTCGAAACCACCCCGCCCGACCGGCATAGCCGGTCGATACGAATCCAGTCAGAGGGGCATGATGCCCCTCCGACACCTTCTCATAGGGTTTGTCGACAGTCTGCGACCATATTACCGCCTGCTTGCAGGTAGGAATATGGTCATTCTTTTTTTCGTTTGTCGATCCTCTCATCATGGCAGCAATCGCCATCCGACAAATCCGAATGCCTGATGAACCGCACATGCTTCGGCAGATTATCGTAGGAGGTTGTATCTGTCATACAGAAAAGCCTGCACAAGCTTCGGATACCATATTGCTCAAGCATTTCGATATACACACACATGGAAATAGGCAAAGGTCAGGCTGCTGTCTTTCGCTCGTTTATCATAATCGGCCACGTTCCATTTCCACGCGATCCGGTATGCGTTCGGCAACATGTCGATGCAGCGCAGCAATCGCCTGAAGAAGTTTCTTCTTGCGCGAAAGCCGCTGTCGATAATCTGCGCATCGGACAGCTGAAGGCGCTTGAACCCAAGGCACATTGCAATCACGGCATGAACATGCGCCGCATTGGTTGTGGGATATGGGCTGTGCCGCTTAAAATGCTCGGAGGCATACAACAAAAGCCGAAAAGGCGGGCACAAACCGCAGGCAAAAAGCGCCACAGCATGTTTTTGCCATGGCGCTTTTGATAGCATCATAGTTTTTTGAGCAGCTTCACCTTTTTCTCTCCATAAGGCGCATACCGAACAGGCAGATCCAGCCATTCGGCTTTCTTCAGCACGCTCTTTTCATGGGTAAAGGTTTCAAAACCGCGCTTGCCGTGATAATTCCCCATGCCGCTTTCACCCACACCGCCAAAGGGCATATGGCTGGTGGCAAGGTGGCAGACCGTATCATTGATGCAGCCGCCGCCAAAGCGCAGGCGGCGCAGGAAAGCATCCTCGTGCGCCTTTTCCCTGGTGAAAAGATAAGCAGCCAGGGGGCGCGGCCGCTCCTCAATGGTGTGCAGAAGCGCGTCAAAGTCCCCATCAAAAGGCACAATGGGCAGAACGGGGCCGAAGATTTCCTCCTGCATCACCGGTGCGTCCCACGCAACGCCGCGCAGCACCGTAGGTTCGATCTTCAGGGTTGCAGCGTCGCTGCGGCCGCCAAAGACGATATCCGTCCCTTCCATCAGCCCCTGCAGCCGCTCGAAATGGTGCCGGTTGATGATGTGGCACAGCTCCGGATTGTTGAGGGGGGACTGGCCGTAAAAGGAGTGCACGGCTCTTTCCAGTTCTTTTTCCAACTTTTGCGCCATGCCGGTGGAGCAGACCACATAGTCCGGGGCAACGCAGGTTTGCCCGGCGTTGATGAACTTGCCCCATGCAATACGCCTAGCCGCCAGCTTCACATCGGCAGTGTCATCCACAATGCAGGGCGACTTGCCGCCAAGTTCCAATGTCACCGGCGTGAGGTGCTCGGCAGCAGCCTTCATCACCACTCGGCCCACCGCCGGCGAACCGGTAAAGAAGATCACATCAAATTTCTGCTCCAGCAGCGTCTGGTTTTCAGCGCGTCCGCCTTCCACCACCGAAATATACTCCGGGTCGAATAGTTCCGCCGTCATATCCCGCAGAAGGGCGGAAGTTGCAGGCGCGTAGGCCGACGGCTTGAGGATGGCGCAGTTGCCGCCCGCAATGGCAGCAATAAGCGGATCCACGCTGAGCAGGAAAGGATAATTCCACGGCGCCATAATCAGCGCCCGGCCATAGGGATTGCGTACCACACGGCTTGCGGCAGGAAAGTGCATCAGGGGCGTGCGAACACGCCGGTCACGCTGCCAGCGCGGCAAATGCCGGATAGCGGTGCGCAGTTCATCTTTCACCAACAGGATTTCCGTTTCATAAGCCTCGAAGGCACATTTTCCAAGGTCAGCCAGCAGCGCCATGGAAATCTTCGCCTCATTGCGCTCAATCCATGCAAGCATCCGCCGAAGCTGCCGGAGGCGGAAAGCCACGTCCAGCGTCTCTCCGCTGTCGAAAAACGCCTGCTGCTGCGGAATGAGTGCTTCCACCTGCGGTCTTTCGCTTTGCGGCGCATCGTAAATGCCATGGAGCACCTGCTCCAGCTCCTGCCGGGTTATGGTGCGCGCCATGGGCTTTCTCGGATGGATCGCCTGCGCAGCCAGATCCGGAATATCCCGAATGCGCAGGGGCTTGAGCACCTCATGCGTGTTCTCCGTGCCCTCCATCAAATGCTGAAAGCCCGGCAGCACCAGCCGCATGGCCTTTCCGCACTTCAAACCGTAGCGGGTGCTAAGCGCTTCGCCCGTCAGGTACACATACCCGCCCTCATGGCCGCGGCACAAAAGCGCCACAGCAGCATCTTGCGCACTGTAGCGGCGCTCCCGCAGCATCTGCTGGCAGGTTTTCAGTGCTTCGCAGGCTGCGTTATAGGCGGGCGTTTTCGTTTGCTTTTCCCACAGGGTGTCGGTCGCAATGCCGCGGGCATAATCCAACGCGGCAACCATCTCCTCTTCACAGGCATGGATGGGCGTCACAAGCACCCAGGAAGGCTGCGCACCTGGCAAATCAGCCAGGGAGGGTATGTTTTCCAGATCGCTGACAACCAGCAGAAACAGCGGCTCTTCCCCTGCATGCGCCGGATGCTCTTTGCTCTTGGATTCTTTCACAGCTTTCTGTGCATTGGCGGGTTCCGCTTTCGGTTCCGCTGCCTGCGCCGCTTCGTCCGGGGCTTGCTGCGGGGTTTGCACGGGCTTTTCCTGTTCCAGCGCGTCATCAATGTTCAGGCAAAGTTTTTCCTCCGCCTTCGCCGAGGGTAAAAGGCGCTTCAGCGCCTCCTTGCGGCGCATTGCCGCCACCATCCGGGATACCTGCGCGGCCTCCTCCGGGGCGGCAATCACCACACCGGTCAGTTCCATTTGCCGCCGCAGGGCTGCAAAATCCTCCACGCGTTGGGCGCGCACAAAGGTCAGTGCTTCGGGGAGCACCGCATGCCGCACGGCAGCTTCCCGCACCTGATGGCTGTACAGCCACGCACCGGTTTCCTCCACGCTTTTGGATACATAAGGAAATTCCGTGTTCTTTTCTTTCATCACGTATCGCCTCCCTCACAGCAGGGGAAAAGAATCAGAACAGCAGCATCACGCCCTGCGCCGCAGCAACAGCCAGGCACGCACCAATGGCCACCGTCAGCAGGCTGCGGCCTTTCCAGGCCATCGCCACCGCCACCAGCAGGCCGGGAATAGCCGTCCACAGGCTGCCTGTGGAATACAAAACGTCCGGGAACGTCATGGCGCCCAGCACCGCATAAGGAACGTAGTGCAGGAACGAGCTCAGAAACGTACTGCGGATAGGTTTCTTCATCATGGTCAACGGCAGCATGCGGATAAGATATGTCACGCCCGCCATAACCACCAGATAGGGCCAAAATGTGCTCCAGCTCATTATGCCGCCTCCTTGATGGGAAACAGCAACGCGCCCGCCGCGCTGGCCGCAACCGCACAGATGATAATCACAAAGCCGCTGGACAGCCCGGACAGTACCGGAATGTAGCGGAAGCACAGGCTCAGCGCCACTGCAAGGCACACCACGGCCCGCACAGGCTTTTCCCTGCGCGCCGGGGGCAGAATGATAGCCAGGAACATGCCGTAAATGGCGATGCCGAGCGCCGTGCGCAAAAACACCGGCAGCATCTGCCCGGCAACCGCGCCCAGCAGCGTGCCAAGGCTCCATCCAAGAAACGGCATCACCATCAGGCCATAAAGGTAGTGATGCCCCACCTTTTCCGGCTGAGCGGAAGCAACGGCAAAAATTTCATCCGTGTTGGCAAAAGCAAACAACATCCGCCGGGGCGTCGTCATATCGCTTTCCAGGTGCTGGCTCAGGCTCAGGCTCATCAGCGCATAGCGCAGGTTGATAATCAGCTGCGTCAGCGCCATTTCCATCATGGACGCGCCGCCCACCATCAGCGGCAAACCCGCAAACTGCCCGGCGCTGGTAAGGTTCGCCATGGAGATGACCACTGCCTGCATGGGCGTGAGGCCGTCCGCCACCGCCTTCATACCAAAGGTAAAGGAAACCGATAAATAGCCCAGGCCAATAGGCAGCCCGTGTTTGAGGCCTTTGACAAAGCTACGGTTCAAGGGAATCATCCACTTCCACTATCATTTGTTGTTATGCGTCAAACCGGGTAACGCCGTCTTTTGTGATGATGGCGTAGCACAGCGGGGGTTGCTTCACCGGGGTATCCGCCAGCGTGATGGCCGCCCGCAGCGCTGCCTGCGCCTCATCGGCCTCTGCTTCCGTGCGGGCATACAGGGTCGCCATGGGAAGGCCGGGGAGCACATGGTCGCCAATGCGGCTGTGCAGCACAAAGCCCACGGAATAATCCAGCCGATCCGTTTTCTTCTGCCGCCCTGCGCCCATGGCCTGCGCGGCAAGACCCAAGGCTGTGGTGTCCATGGCGGATACATAGCCTGTCTCCGCCCACGCCACGCGCCGAATCACCTTTGCCTGGGGCAGCAGCGTCACATCGTCGCACACCCGTGGATCGCCGCCCTGTGTAGCGATCATCTGCCGGAATTTTTCCAGTCCCGCACCGCTTCGGAGCGCCTTCTCCAGCAGGGCTCGACCCTCCTCCGGGTTTTTCGCGCAGCCGGCAAGCACCAGCATGTGGCTGCCCAGCAGCAGGGAAACCTCCTTAAGCGCCCCTTCCGTTCGGCCAGCAAGCACGTCGATGGCGTCCTTCACCTCCAACGCGTTGCCCACATGGGTGCCAAGAGGCTGCTCCATACCCGTTACAATCGCCGTCACAGGTTTTCCCGCCAGCGTGCCAATGTCCACCATGGCCTTCCCCAGCTCAATGCTGCCTTCCAGCGTGTGCATAATCGCGCCGCTGCCGGTCTTCACATCCAGCACAATCGCGTCCGTGCCGCTGGCCAGCTTTTTGCTCATGATGGAGGAAGCAATCAGCGGCAGGCTGTCCACGGTGGACGTCACGTCCCGCAGGGCGTAGAGCGTTTTATCTGCCGGGGCGAGCGTTCCTGTTTGCCCGATGACCGCCACGCCCACATCCTTCACCTGGCGGATAAACTGTTCTTCCGTTTCCTCCACGCTGAGACCCGGAATGGATTCCAGCTTATCCAGCGTGCCGCCGGTATGCCCCAGCCCACGCCCGCTCATCTTGGCCACAGGCACACCGCAGGCCGCAACAAGCGGCGCAAGAATCAGCGTTGTGGTATCGCCTACGCCGCCGGTGGAATGTTTGTCCACCTTGATTCCTGGAATAGCGGACAAATCCGCCATATCGCCTGAGCGCGCCATGCTGAGGGTGAGATAAGTGGTTTCCTCCGCCGTCATACCCTTCAGACGAATGGCCATGAGCAGCGCGGCAAGCTGATATTCCGGAATGGTCGCTTGCGCCGCACCCTGTACAAAATAGTCGATTTCTTCGTGCGTGAGGTTCTGGCCAAGCTTCTTTTTGCCAATGATGGCAACCATATTCATTTTCCATGCCTCCTTACCAAAGGCCACGGAAAACCGTTGAAGAAGGGTCGCAGGCGGTTTTTCCTGTTGCTTCTTTCCCGTTTTCCGCGCCTTTTGCCGCAAATTCGTTGCCCTTTGTACCCATTTCTATGGGGCACAATCAGCCTTTCACATGCTCCTTCAGCCACATCACAAGGTCATCCTCCACCTCATGGTGGTTGATTTCATTGAACATTTCGTGCCGCCCTTCCTCATACAGGTGCACCGTCACATCCTGCATGCCGGCCTGGCGGAACTGCTGCGCCACTTTCTCCACGCCCTTGCCCATGCTGCCCACAGGATCATGATCCCCGGAGAAGAACAGCACCGGCATGCGCGGATTCATTTTCTTCAGATCTTCCAGGCGGTTGAGCCGCTTCAGGCCGCGGAACATCTCCCGATAGCCCGCCCCGGTGAAGAGGAAGCCGCAATAGGGATCCGCAATGTACTTATCCACCTGCTCTTCATCCCGGCTGAGCCAGTCAAAAGACGTGCGGGCAGGCGCAAAGGGCTTGTTGGAAGAGGAAAAAGCCAGCTTGTCAATGAGCGGGCTCGGCTTGCGCGCGCCGCCGAAAAGGCACACCAGATTGCTGGCCGCCAGCGCCGCCGCCACTGTACCCTGGGAGAAATAGCCCGTGCCGGAAAGCACTGCCCCCGCCAGCCCCTCGCTATGCTCAATGAGATAGCACCGGGTGACAAAGGAGCCCATGCTGTGCCCTAAGATGAAATAGGGCACATTGGGATAGTATTGCTGGGTTTGCGTGCGCAAGGCATGCACGTCATCCACCAGGTTCTGCCAACCGTGTTCATCCCCAAAATGACCCTTCATCGGCGCTTGGGGACCATGGCCCAGATGGGTATGCCCCACCACCACAAACCCGGCCTCCGCCAGGGCGCGGGCGGGCGCGTCATAGCGGTCGATATGCTCCGCCATGCCGTGCACCAGCTGTACCACGCCGCGCACGGGCTTTTCACTCTTCCACAGCCTTCGATCCAGCTTTTGCCCTGTGCAGGAACGGAACGTACCCTTTTCCATGGTCACCATTGCAACTACCTCCTACAAAAACATCGTGCGGTTTTGCAATCAGTATAGCATGCGCGCACACCGCGCGTAAAGGGACAGGTCGGCTCAGCCGCCCCAATACCGGGCGTCAGATGGGGTCAAACCGTTTGCGGCGCATATCGATGCGCACCGTTGTGCCCTTTCCCAGCACAGAGGAAAGGCTGATGCTGTGCCCCAGTTTATCGCAGATAACCCGGCATAGATACAGCCCGATACCGGTGCTTTTCTCCTGCACGCGGCCCAAATGCCCCGTGAAACCCCGCTCAAACACCCGCGGCACATCCTCTGCGCGGATGCCGACGCCCGTATCCGCAATTTCCAGCACGTCTTTTTCCGCCATGCGAACGGTGATGCATCCGCCCGCCGGGGTATATTTGAGTGCGTTGGTCAGCACCTGGGTAATCACTACGCCAAGCCATTTGCCGTCAGTCAAAGGCATATCGTCAAAGGCTTCCATTTGCAGGCGCAGCTTTCCGCACTGAAACAGCGGCCGCAGCGTGCGCACTGCCTGGCAGCACAGGGGATAAAGCAGCACCCGTTCCAGTTCCAGATCTCCATGAATGCTGGAGAGGCGCTCGTAGCTCAAAGCCAAGGACGCATACTGGTTCACCTTCAACAGCTCCTGCCGCATCAGCGTCCGGTCAACCTCCGCGGCGGACTGCGCCATCAGATCCAGCGCAGAAAGCGGTGTTTTGATCTGGTGCAGCCACAGGGTGAAATAATCCGTGCGTTCCTTTTGCTGCGCTTCCATTTGTTCCTTGTTCCGTTTGGCACGGCCAAGATAGCTTTCTGCAAGGGCGCGCCACTGCCCCTCCACAGGGGTCAGCGCCTCCGGCAAGGCGGACATTTCCTCCGGCAGGTTTTGGCAGGCTCTGTGCAAAGCCGTCATGGCACACGCCACCCGCACAAAGCTCCATGCCGCCGCCGCAAGCATCACCGCCGCGCACAAAAGCAGCGCATAGCGCAGCTCCCGCAGCTGTCCGCCAGCCAGCATGTGCACCCCGACAAACATTGCCGGCATGCACGCCATGGCAAGCGCCGCGCGCCACACGGTCATCAGCCACGCCTTCAGGATCTCGCCCCGGTTCTTCATGTGCGTTCCACCAAGTATCCCTGCCCCTTCTTGGTCACAATGAATCCGGGCAGGCCGCACTCCTCCAGTTTTTTGCGCAGCCTGCCAACGTTCACCGTCAAGGTATTGTCGTCAATAAAGCAATCGCTGTCCCACAGCCGCTGCATGAGCATATCCCGTGAAATCACCACGCCTTTGTGCCCCATGAGTGTTTGCAGGATGCGGCTTTCGTTGCGCGTCAGCTCCACGGTTTTGCCGTCCATCACCAGCGCCCCGCGGGACAAATCCAGCACCGCGCCCCGGTGCTCCAGCGTTTCCGCCGTGCCTGCAAAGTCATAGGCTCGGCGGATGAGCGCACCCACCTTGGCCACCACCACGGCCATATCAAAAGGCTTGGTGATGAAGTCATCCCCGCCCATGGACATGGCCATCACAATATCCATGCTGCCGGTGTTGGAGGAGATGAACACAATGGGCGCAGTGGACACCTGCCGGATGCGCTGGCACCAGTGGTAGCCATTGAAAAACGGCAGCGAAATATCCAGCAGCAGCAGGTGAGGCTTCTTCCGCACAAACTCTCCCAGCACGTCTCCCAAGTCCTTGCAGGCAAAGGCGTCATAACCCCATTGGCGCAGATTGCTTTGCAGAAGCTGCGCAATGGTGGGATCGTCCTCCACGATCATGATCCGATAATTCATGGGGTCTCCTTCATTTTTTGCACAGAGCCCAGAGGCAGGAAGGACATGCCGGTTCACGGCGAATCCTTGCCTGTTTATTTGTTTCCCGTTGATCCAAACCCACCCTGGCGCTTCTGTGTGGGCGTTTCCTCCTCCGCCAGGCCAAAGGGCAGCAGCACGCCCTGGCAGAACCGTTCCCCGGCTTCCAGCGTCACGGTCTCCGTGCCGCCGTTGACAATCGGCACCAGAATATGCCCCTCGTTTTCCGTTTGCGCATAGTCCGCGTCAATCACCCCGGTGGTGTTGGCCAGCCGAAGGCCGTATTTCCTGCCCAGGGAACTGCGGGGATAAATCATCAGCACCCAACCGGGCTGCATCAGCACACGCATGCCGGTGGGAATCATCACCTGCTGCCCGGGCAGCAGCGTCACACGGACAGGGCTTGCAAGGTCGTATCCCGCGCTGCCCTGCGTGGCTCTTCGCGGCAAGGGAAGCGTTTCCAGCGGCAATGGGTTGGGAAAGAGCGCGACATCCTGTGCATAGCGCCCCTCGGACACCTTTTCAAAGCGTGCAATCGCCTTCATGCCCGCGCCTCCCGGGCGTCATGCATGGCATCGCTGAGCCGCGCAAGCTCCTCTAGCGTCAGCTTTTCGCCGCGCACCTTTTCATCCAGCCCGGCTGCCTGCATCAGCCCGACCGCCTCCTCCCGCGGCATGCGGAAGGTGGCGCACAGGTTATTGGTCATGGTTTTGCGCCGCAGGGCAAAGGCCGCCCCCGCCACGCGGAAAAACAGCTCCTCATCCTTCACTGAAACAGCGGGCGTGTCGCGCACAGGCAGCACCACAAAGGCGCTGTCCACCTTGGGCGGCGGGGTAAAGCACGCCGCAGGCACGTCCATGGCCAGATATGGCTCGCACAGATACTGGCACCGCACGGCCAGCATGCCCCAGCCTTCTTCCCCGGGGGATGCGAGAATTTTGTCCGCAACTTCCTTCTGCACCATAAGCGCCAGGCGCTTCATGGGCACGCCGCACTGCAAAAACAGTTGAATGAGAGGCGTTGTGATGTAATAGGGAATATTGGCCACAACGCTCAGGGGCTTGCGTAGGGATGCCGTCACCTCAGAAAGGTTGAGCTGCATCACATCCCCCTGCACAAGGGTAAAGTTTGTCCGGTCATGCATGAAGCCCTGCAGGAGGGGGATGAGCCGCTCATCCAGCTCGATGCTCAGCACATGATGCGCCTTATCGCACAGGTGACGGGTCATGCTGCCGCTGCCCGGACCAACCTCCAGCACATCGTCATCCGCTTCCACGCCGGACGCTTCCACCAGCGCCCGAAGCAGATCATCGTCGTAAAGAAAATTTTGCCCCAGCCCCTGCTTGTAACGCAGCTGGCTGTCCCGAATACGTTCCTTTGTCTTGCTCATGGTTACCTCATTTTTTGCTATCCTTGGATCTGCACAGCGCGCGCCGTTTCTCCCGCCGCGCACGGCCATGCCGTCAGCCCTTCGGCTCGCCGCGGACAGGGCTCATGGGTACGCCGTTTTGGCACAGCGGGCATTCATCCGCGGGATAAAAGTGCATGTCCACCTGCGCCAGCGCCGTAAAGGGCACGCCGAAATCCACCCGGCCGTTGGACCTGTCCGCCAGGCAGGCAATCTGCACCGCCTCAGCATGGAAGGCACGGATAATTTCCAGCACCTCGCGCACGCTCTCGCCCGTGGTCACACTGTCCTCCACCACCAGCACCTTTGCGCCCGGCGCAATGCGGAAGCCGCGCCGAAGGGTCATCACCCCGTCATGCCGCTCACAATAAATAAACCGTTTCCCCAGCAGCCGCGCCGTTTCATAGCCGAAGATCATGCCGCCCAGCGCCGGGCCAATCACCAGATCCGCCCCGCAGTCCCGGCACCTGTCCGCCAGCGCTGTGCACAGCTGCCCAGTGATATCCGCATGCTCAATCAGGTGCGCGCATTGCAGAAATGTGTCCGCATGCCGCCCGCTCTTCATCAGAAAATGACCCTTTTCATAAGCGCCTGCCTGGGTCATCAGCTGCAACGCTTCTTCATTCGTCATCTTTTCCATCCCCCTTTGCGTGGTTCTTCGCTGCATCAAGTATACCATATTCCTCCCCTGTTGGCGAGGGGGAAAGGGTGAAATGCATCTTGTCCGCATCATTTTTCTGCTGTATAATGGAAACAGCTTTTCAAGGAGGTACCCGCCATGCGCCGACTGTTTTGCCTGCTGCTCTGTCTGCTGATGCTCCCCGTTTTCGCCTTTGCCGCGCCGCAGACGCCCTATGACCCGAGCACGCTTCTTCGCTACTCCTTCCTGTCGCCCAAACAGCAGGCGCTGGTGGATCTGCTCTATCAGGGCGCTGCCGGCCGGGCGGAATCCATCGCTCTGCCGGAGGGCGCCGCCTATGACGATGCTGAAGCAGCGGTTGAGCTTCTGGTGAAGGATTTCCCGGAGCTGACACACCTGACTGGGCAGTATGCCATCTCCTATTATCAAAACACGCCGCAGTTGGCCACAAGGGTGACCCTTGTATATAACGATACCGATGACGCCGAGGCGCTGCTAGCCGCCGTCCGCGCCATTTGCACGGACGCTATTGGCACCCCCGTGCAGAAAGTTGAATTTTTTCATGACGCCGTCTGCCGCCTCGTAACCTACACCCCTGAACTTTATGGCTTGGACGGCGCAAACACCGCGCTTTTGCAGGGGCAGGCCGTATGCAACGGCTATGCCCAGGCCATGTCGCTCCTGTGCCGCCTGGCAGGCATTCCGTGCAGCGTCATCTCCGGCAACGCCGCCGGGAACAACCACGCATGGAACGCCATGGAGCTGAATGGCTCGCTCAGCTTTACCGACGCCACATGGGACGACCAGAACGATGTGACGCTGCACAGCCATGTGAACATGTCCTTGGAGCAGATCAGCCGCACCCATTTTGCTAATGAGGATCTTCCTTTTGCCAGCGATGACCGAAACGAGTATTTCCGCGTGCACGGGCTGCTGGCAGAATCTGCCGCAGAAGCGGAAACAATCTTTGCCAGTGGTGTATCTACCCTTGTCAAAACCGGCGCGCCATTGGAAATGCGCTTTGCCACCCGAAACATCTACGATGCGATTGCCGGCGACCTGGACGGCGCGCTGGATCGCGCCAACGCCGTCAATCCTTCGGATGCGCAGCTGTACGGATCCTATTCCTTCCGCACAGACGGCGATCAGCTCTGCCTGTACCTGAGCCGCTGACGCTTTCGGCCATGGCCAGCCCCAGCGCTGCCCAAAACATGGGCGACACCAGACAGATGCTGAAGGAAAACATGCCTTGCGCCGCATAACACAAAAGCGCGCCCAGCAGCGCCGCAGCACCGCAAAAGCTGCGCTGCTTCCTGTTTGCCGCACGCAGACACCCGGCCATGACGCACAGCAGCAGCGCCACATACGTCAGCAGCGCCGGAAGCCCCGCGTTGGCCAGGATGGCCAGATACTCGTTGTGCGGCGCGTCAAACCTTTCCGGAAAAGACACGCCTGCCTGCGACAGATGCTCGGCAAAGGCGAACCAGAAGGTGCCCGGGCCGTTGCCCAGCCAAAGGTGCTTGCCGGCCATTTGCAGTGTTTGCCGCCACACGCCCAGCCGGTAGGAGCCAAAGCTATCCTGTCCCCTGCCAAGGAGCACTTCCCGCAATTCCCACAGCCCGCCAAAGCGTTCATCCAGGGGCAGAAGCAGAAGCAGCACCGTGCCCGCAGCCAGCGCTGCCAGCGCAAAAGCAGCAACCCCGGCAATCGGCCAGGTGCGTCCCGTATGGCGGTGCAGCATAATCGCCAAAGCAGCCAGGGCAACGCTCAACCCCAACAGCAAAACCGAGCCCCCGCCAAAACCGGTAAAGCAGACGTCCTGCACACCATCCAGCCACGGAAAAGCAATCATTTTCCGTGCTGCAAAGCACAGTGCCAGGCCTGAAAGGATCATCATACCACGAACACGCACCGGCGGACAGCGGAACATCCACAAAACAAGGAGCCCTGCACCCAGGGCCAGGGCAATCAGCCCGCTTTGCACCTCCATGCAAAACGTCCACAAGCTCCCTGCAAGCCCTGCAAGCAGCCAATCCCATCCGCCGCGGCGACTGGCCGCAAAGTTTCCCATCAGCAGGGGCACAACAAGTGACAAATAGCCGGACACCATGTCAATATTGCCGATGGTGCCCTGAAATTCATAATTGGTGCGGGTAGAAAGCCCTGCCGGAAACAGCCCCAGCGGGTTGCAGCCCGCGTATTGTGCAAAAGCCACGGCACATTGCAGCGCCAGGGACACAGCGCACAGGTGCAGCACCCAGCGCCATTTCGGGCGGCGCAGGCTCATCACCAGGCACACGCCCATATAGCACAGTTGCGTGGCCATGCCCTCATACCGCTTTGACCCAAGCCACACGCACCATTGTCCGTTGGCGTTGCGCTGATTGTAATACGCCCCAAAGAGTGCCGCAAGCCCCAGCAAGGCAAAATATCCAAGCATCCATCCCTGCCCTGCATGCCAGTGAAAGGGCAGGCGGCGCTCCGCTGCAAGGCACAGCACGCAGACGACCAGTGCAGCCAGCACCGTGATCCCGGTCAGCAGCAGCATTCCTTCCCACTTGGCGCGTGTGATGCAGGTATACGATCCTGTTTGCCACAAAGGGAACACCGCAAGCCATGCAGCGGCCAGCGCCGTCCACACGCCGTCTGCGATTTTTTCGCCCCTGCTCTTCATGCTCTCTCCTCCTTGATGCGAATGCATGAAGCATATCATATTCCCCGGCCGTGAGCAAGGGCGCGGGAGAAAAAGTCACCCATCGTTCATGGAGGAGTTTGCACCGCGCATGTAGAACTCATCCCAAAGATCGGCGGCTCATTGCCGCCCTGTACATGGAAAGGATGCGTGTGCAACATGGAAATTTTGAGCGTGAAAGATCCCGCGTTCCTCGCCTATGGCCGCGTGGTAGACGGCTATGATGTGACTCCCCTGATGGATAAGCTTGCCCAGACCCCCGTGACCGACGGCGTTGTGTATGTGCCGAAGGAAGAAAAACTGCACGAAGCGGCAAACGCCGATGAAATCGGCGCCTTTCTTTATGGCGGCATGCCCTTTCAGCTGGGCTGGTGCAACGGCCATAATACTCGCCTGAACTGCCTGGAATACCACCGGGACAGCGAATTTAACCTGGGCACGGAGGACTTCATCCTGCTGCTCGGCAAGCAGAGCGACATTGTTGACGGCAAGCTTGACACCGCCACAGTGAAGGCTTTCCGTGTGCCCCGCGGCGTGCTGGTGGAAGTTTATGCCACCACGCTGCACTATGCGCCCTGCCATGTGGACGCATCCCGCGGCTTCCGCGTGATGGTCGCCCTTCCGGAGGGGACAAACACCGAGTATCGCAAAGCATCCCCCAACAGGGAGGACAACACCCTGTGGGCGCGCAACAAGTGGCTGCTGGCGCACAAGGATTCTGCTGAAGCCGCTCAGGGCGCCTGCATCGGCCTGACAGGCGATAATATCGACATTGGCTAAAAACCGCCGAACTGCTGAGAAAAGCGGACAAACGCCATGCAAAGCTTTTGAAGCTATGGCATGGCGCTTGTCCGCTTATTGCCGCTTTTTTTCGAAAGAAGCGCAGGGCAAAGCCGTTGACTGAAAGCCGCCTTCCCGCATCACTTTCCGTTTTTTGCATCCACCATGGCCTTGACCTTCATGGGCAGACCCAGAAGATTGATGAAGCCGGCGGAATCCTTGTGGGAGTAAAGATCATGGCTGTCACCAAAGGTAGCGATTTCCTCCATGTAGAGGCTGTTGGGGCTCTTGACGCCCGCAGGAATGCAGTTGCCTTTATAGAGCTTGAGCTTCACGGTGCCGTTCACCGCCTGCTGCGTGCTGTCCACAAAGGCAGACAGCGCTTCCCGCAGGGGCGTATACCACATGCCGTCATACACAAGTTCCGCAAACTTGACGGCAACCTGTTCCTTATAGTGGCTGGTCTGCCGGTCAAGGGTGATGGACTCCAGAATGCCATGGGCGGCGTAAAGCATCGTGCCGCCGGGCGTTTCGTACACGCCGCGGCTCTTCATGCCAACCAGCCGGTTTTCCACTAGGTCTGCACAGCCCACGCCATTGCGTCCCGCCAGCTCGTTGGCCTTCTCCAGTAGGGAAATAGCGTCCATTTTCTCGCCGTTGATGGCCACCGGCACACCCTTTTCAAAGTCGATGGTCACATATTCAGGCTTATCCGGGGCTTCTTCCGGCGTCACCATGGTCAACAGCAGATCCTTGGGCGGCTCGTTCCACGGGTCCTCCAGATCCGCGCCCTCATGACTGATGTGCCAGATATTGCGATCCATGGAGTAGGGACGATCCTTCTTCACAGGCACAGGAATGTTCCGCGCCTCAGCGTACTCAATTTCCTCTTCGCGAGTTTTGATATCCCACTCCCGCCAGGGGGCGATAATCTTCATCTGCGGATCAAAGGCCTTGATGGTCAGCTCAAACCGCACCTGATCGTTGCCTTTGCCCGTGCAGCCGTGGCAAATCGCCGTGCAATGCTCCTTGTGGGCAATTTCCACCAGCCGCTTGGCAATCAGCGGCCGGGCAAAGCTGGTGCCCAGCAGATACTTGCCTTCATACACCGCGCCGGCTTTCAACGTCGGCCAAATGAAGTCCTCCACAAATTCCTTGCGCAGATCTTCAATATACAGCTTTTCCGCGCCGCACTTTTTCGCTTTTTCGTGCAGCGGTTCCAGCTCCTCGCCCTGCCCCACATCGCCTGCCACGCAAACCACATCACAGTCATAATGTTCCTTGAGCCACGGCACAATAATGGAGGTATCCAGTCCGCCCGAGTAAGCCAGCAGCACACGCATCTTTGCCATACCCATCGTCTCCTTCAAAATGGCGTTTCGCGCCAGGGATTTGTTGTTTGGTACATTTGTTATTATACATCTTCATGTATAAAAATGCAATACCCGTTTTGCATTTTTCTGCAATCTTTTTGTGCATCCGTGGCAGAAAGCCCCTGTTCGCGTTGACTTTTGGTGTTTCGGCGGGTATCATAGCAAGGAAAGCAAATGTTCCCTTGACGGAGGATAAGGCGCCAATGAGAATCCTCGGTATCGACCCCGGATATGCGCTGATGGGCTGGGGTGTGATTGACACGGAAGGACAGCGGATGCGTCTGGTGAACTACGGCTGTGTGGAAACCAAAGCCGGACAGCCCATGCAGCACCGGCTGCGGACGCTTCAGCTGGGCGTGCAGACGTTGGTGAACACCTATCGCCCGGATGACGTTGCCTTTGAGGAACTATTCTTTGCCCGCAACGTGACCACTGCACTGATGGTGGGCGCAGCTCGGGGCGCAGCCATCATCGCCGCGGCAGAGTATACAGAAAACCTGTATGAGTATACACCCATGCAGATTAAGCAGGCCGTGACCGGCTATGGCAAAGCAGACAAGAAGCAAATCCAGCAGATGGTGAAGCTGCTCCTGCACATGGACGCCGTTCCAACACCGGACGACGCCGCCGATGCCATTGCCGCCGCCATCACGCATGCGCAGACAGGCCCTGCCAAAGTGCAGTTCAAAATGAAATGATCGCCGGTTGCTCCTTTGGTTCTCCCATGCGAACCGGCGCTTGACCGAAAGGAACCAGCCATGTACGCATTTATCGAAGGCCAGGTGTGCGAAAAGAACACCGGCGAATTGATTCTTCTGGCAGGCGGCGTAGGATACCGCATCGCCTGCTCCATGAACACCCTGCAAGTTGCCCCGGCAGTGGGTGAAACCATGCGCTGCCACACCATCCTTTCCGTGCGGGAGGATGCCATGGAGCTCTTCGGCTTCGCCACCAAGGAAGAAAAGCGCATGTTCCAATCCCTCACCGCCATCAGCGGCGTTGGGCCGAAGCTGGCGCTGGCCATCCTGGGCTCCATGCCCCTGCGCGACCTGAATCTTGCCATCCTCATGGGAGACATCACCGCCCTGAGCCGGGCGCCGGGCATTGGCAAAAAAACAGCCCAGCGCATTGCCCTGGAGCTGAAGGACAAGATCAGCCAGGCGGATGTGGACGCATCCGGAATGCCCGCCGGCGCTTCCCCTGTGCCCCTTGCCGCCACCGACAACGTGACCGAGGCGCTGGAAGCGCTCATCGCGCTGGGCTACTCGGCCACGGAAGCGCGCAACGCCCTTGCCCAGGTGCAGGACAGCGCCTCCACGGTCGATCAACTGATTCGCCAGGCTTTGCGCGCCATGGCGGGAATGTGAGGCTGCCATGGACGATCGCTTGATGAACACCTCCTTTCAGCCGGAGGACAGCGCGGTGGAGCAGTCCCTTCGCCCGCACACACTGCGGGAATATGTGGGGCAGCAGGCCGTGAAGGACAGCCTGAGCATCTATATCCAGGCTGCGCTGTCGCGGCACGACGCGTTGGATCACATGCTGCTCTACGGCCCGCCCGGCCTTGGCAAAACGACGCTTGCCTGCATTGTGGCCGCGGAAATGGGGCAGAACGTGCGCATCACCTCAGGCCCGGCCATTGAACGTCCGGGCGATTTGGCCAGCATTCTCACCAACCTGAATGCCGGAGATATTCTCTTCATTGACGAAATCCACCGCCTTTCCCGCTCTGTGGAAGAGGTGCTCTATCCCGCCATGGAGGATTACGCCATTGACATCATGATCGGCAAAGGCCCCACGGCGCGCTCCATCCGGCTGGATCTGCCCAAGTTTACGCTCGTTGGCGCAACCACCAGGGCAGGGCAGCTGTCCGCGCCGCTCCGCGATCGCTTCGGCATGCTGTTCCGCCTGGAAATGTACAAACCTGAGGAGCTGGCATCCATTGTCAGCCGCAGCGCCGCCATTCTCGGCGTAAAGGCGGAGGAAGACGGCATACTGGAAATTGCCCGCCGCAGCCGCGGCACGCCCCGCATTGCCAACCGCATGCTCAAGCGTGTGCGGGATTATGCGCAGGTGCGGGCAGGCGGTGTCATCAGCCGGGAGGTAGCCAACGAGGCGCTCACCCTGCTGGATGTGGACGAGCTGGGGCTTGACCGGGTGGACCGCAACATGCTTGCCTGCATGATGGACAAATTCGGCGGCGGTCCCGTGGGGTTGGATACCCTTGCCGCCACCACCGGTGAGGACGCAGTGACCATCGAGGATGTATACGAGCCCTACCTGATGCAGCTGGGCTACATCATGCGCACGCCGCGCGGCCGCCTATGCACGCCCGCCGCATGGGAGCACATGAAGCGCACCCCGCCCACGCAGTCCTCTGAAGGCAGCCAGTTAAGAATGGAGCTGTGAACCATGCACTTTCATGAAAAAACCATTCTCCTGAAGGATGGACGGCACGCATTGCTGCGCTCCCCCTCCGTTGAGGACGCAGAGGCGCTTCTTCACTTCCTGCGCAGCCTTTCCGCGGAAACCGACTTCGTCCTTGCCTGCCCGGAGGAAAGCCAGCGCATGACCCTGGAGCAGGAGACCGCCTTTGTCCGAGGCAAGGCGGAGAGCGAAAACTGCCTGTTCCTGATCTGCGAAGTGGATGGGCAGCTTGCCGGCACCTGTGAAGTGAACTTTTTCACGCACATGAAAACGGCTCATCGCGGCGCTGTAGCCATCGGAGTGCGCAGCGCCTACTGGAACCTTGGTATCGGCACGGCCATGTTTCAGACCATGATCGACGCCGCCAGAGCGCGCGGATTGTCGCTGCTGGAGCTGGAGTTCATCGAGGGAAACGCCAGAGCCCGTGCGCTGTATGAAAAAATGGGGTTCCGCATCGTGGCCGTCAAGCCTGACGCTTTCCGCCTTGGTGACGGAAAACTATACAACGAATACATGATGCAGCTGCGCCTGTAAACCGCTGCGCATCAGAAAGGCAAACCGTGATGAAAACTTCCGATTTTGACTATGTGCTGCCCGAAGAGTTGATTGCGCAAACACCCATAGAGCCCCGGGATCACAGCCGCCTGATGGTGGTGCACCGGGACACGGGGCGCCTGGAGCACAAGCATTTCTACGATGTGATTGATTATCTCCGCCCCGGCGACGCGCTGGTGATTAACGAGACCAAAGTCATCCCCGCGCGCCTGCTGGGCGTGAAGGAGGACACCGGTGTGCCCGTGGAAGTGCTGCTTTTGCGCCGCGAAAACGCCACCGACTGGGAAGCACTGGTGCGGCCCGGCCGCCGCCTGAAGCCCGGCGCTGTCTGCTCCTTTGGCGATGGACTGCTGCGGTGCGAAATCCTGGGCAATGTGCCCGAAACCGGCGGGCGGCTGGTGCGCTTTCACTATGAAGGGGTGTTTGAGGAGCTGCTGGATAAGCTAGGGCAAATGCCCCTGCCGCCCTACATTCACGAACAGCTTGCCGACCAGAGCCGTTATCAGACCGTGTACGCCCGGGCGGAAGGCTCCGCCGCCGCGCCCACCGCAGGGCTGCACTTCACCCCGGATCTCCTCCAGCGCATCCGCGACAAAGGAGTGACCATCGTGCCCGTGCTTTTGCATGTGGGGCTTGGCACTTTCCGCCCTGTGAAGGAGGAGGATGTGGATGCGCACAAGATGCACTCCGAGTTTTATCAGGTGACGCAGGACGCCGCGGATACCCTGAACCGCATCCGCCAAAGCGGCGGGCGGCTGATCTGCGTAGGCACCACTTCCGTGCGCACGATTGAAACCGTGGCAGATGAAAGCGGCACCATTCACCCCGGCAGCGGCGAAACAGCCATTTTTATCAAGCCCGGCGTAAAAATCAAGGCGGTTGACGCACTCATCACCAATTTCCACCTGCCGCAAAGCACGCTTTTGATGCTGGTGAGCACCTTTATGGGACGTGAACAGGCACTGAACGCCTACCGCCTTGCCGTGGAGGAGAAGTATCGCTTCTTCTCCTTTGGCGACGCCATGCTGATCCTGTAAATCAGCAGGAGGTTTTTCAATGATTGTTGAAGCTCTGGCCACCATGGCGGCCATCCCGCTGTGCGTATACCTGTTTGAGGGCGTTTCCGCCCTGAATATGGAGTTCGCGCTGATGACCGGCGCAGTGTTGGCAGTCGTCAACCTTTTGCTGCGCGCACCGCTGCGTTTTCTTGCCAAGCCCCTCGGCTGCCTGACGCTTGGGCTCATGGGCACCGTGGTGGATGCTGTGCTGGTGGAATTGTGCGCCTACTTCATGCAGGAAGGGTTTTTTATCGCATCCTTCCCATGGGCACTGGCCGTGGCATTGGTTGTCAATGTTCTGCGCTGCCTGGCGCGGCTGCTTTTAGGAAAAAGAAAATAAGGAGGATCTTTCCCATGATTGCACTTGCCTGTGACCATACCGGGTTGGAACTGAAGGAAGAAATGAAGAAACTGCTGGACGAAATGGGGTTGACCTACAAGGATTTCGGCACCTACGACCATGCCAGCTGCGATTATCCCGTTTACGGCTACCGCGCCGCAAAAGCCGTTGTTTCCGGCGAGTGCGACCGCGGCATTCTCATCTGCGGCACGGGTATCGGCATCGGCATTGCCGCCAGCAAGGTGAAGGGCACCCGCGTGTGCACCTGCTCGGATGTGTATTCCGCTGAGCTGAGCAAGCGGCACAACAACAGCAACATCCTCACCATGGGCGCGCGCGTGGTGGGGGTTGATCTGGCCAAAATGATTGCCACCCACTGGCTTACTGCCGAATTTGAAGGCGGCCGCCATCAACGCCGCATTGACCTGATTAGCGACATCGAAAACGGGAAAGCGCTGTAAACCGATGCGTTACGGGAGGGGAAAGCCGCTTCCATCAGGCGGCAGCCGCCCCTCCCGTTTTTCCTGCCGGATATTCCAGCCCGGCCTTCTCATCCTTTTGCACCGGGAAGAAAACGTGTTCCAAAGCCGTTGCTTTTGTTGAAGGACCTTTGCCGGAGGAGGAAACATGCGATGCGAAAGCGATTGATCGGATTCACGGCACTTCTGGCGCTCCTGTTCACCCTGGTGCACGCCACAGCGTTGGCAAACAGCTGGGGGCTCAACGGCTGCCTGCTCAGCATTGTGGAAATTGGCCATACGTGGGACGGTTATTCCGCCGCTTGTCAGGTTCGCGGCACCACCGCAGGAGGCGTGACCTATCACGCCGCCGTGATGGAAAGCCGCTATCACAGCGTGCTGCTGGTGGCCACCAAAGATGGATCGCGCTGCGCCCTGCTCCAACGCGGCGACACGGCCGTTTATCAGCCCGGCCAAGCCAGCCAATTTCCGAAAATGGAGAAAACGCACCGCGGCTTCACGCTTTCCTACGGCACGGAATCCTATACCTATGAGGAAGTCGGCGGCCGGTTTTACCTCACCCTGGCAGATTTCAACAATTATCGTCTGATGCTCCGGGAGGATGGAACGCAGGAAACCGCAGACGGCGGACAAACGCTATTCGACCGTTACAGCCTTGGGGATGCGGATGGCATGTATCTGTTGGATGGAGACAGCGATTTGGAAAGCGTGAACATTTCCCTCCTCCCCAGGAGCAGGGCGGAGCTTTTGCACCTGAACCGCACACGAGGGCTGATTGCCGACTGGAACCGCCTGTCCGAAAAGGAGTATGCGGTCTATCATGCTGGCAAAAAAGGCGGCAAAACCGTACCTGTGTATTCCGCCCCCAGCACCAATGCGTGGCGTGCCGCCAAGGGCAAGGCCGCCATGAGCCTCGCAGGAGACTGGTACAGCCTGGACGGAAGCGGAGAATGGATGGCTGTGCTCTATCAGGTGAGCAACCGCACCAGCCGCATCGGTTACGTGCAGTGTAAGCTGCTAGGCAACGCTTTCGGCGCTTCCGATAACCCGTCATACAACACCAGCCATATTGCTGGCGTAACCATTGCAGATACGTATATGACGGACGATCCGCTGGTGTCCCAATTTCAGCAGACAGAAATTCCCAAAGGAACGTCCGTCACACTGCTGAGTTACTACGGCAATTACGCGCAGGCCGAAATCACGCTGGAAGGCAAAACCGCATGGGGCTTTATTCCCCTGCGGGATGTGGATGTGACCCTGCCGGACATCGATCATGCAAAAATGGCGGAAGCCGACGGCTTCTGGCGTTTTGACGCCGGCGGCAGCACCGGCCCCGGGGATTATCTGCGCCTGTATGCGGACGGCACGTATGTGGCCAACGGGCTGAAGGACGATACCGCTTTCTCCGACAACCGCAGCACGGGCACGTGGGCTATTTACCCGGCGCCGGACTGGAACCGGTTCTGGTCGAAGCCGGAATGGATCATGGTGCTCGAAAACGAAACCGGTTATGCCGCCTGCCGCGGCCTGCATCTGACGGACACGGAGCTTTCCCTCACCAGTGATGAAGGTAGCGGCGGATACGTGCGGGTGACAGAGGCTGAATTCCGCAGCAATATCAGTGAAGACAATGGCTAAACCACTCCATCACGCTCTTGGACAGAAACACTGCAACCACAAGGAGGCGATCTCGCTGACAAGCAAGCAATCTGCCCGCATCCGTGAACTGGATGGCTTTCGGGTTCTTCTGGTATTCATCGTCAGCTGGTATCACATCTGGCAGCAAAGCTGGTGGACGCCGCGCGTGGGGGCAACATCACTGGACTTTCTGGTGCGTTCCGGCTACATGCCCGTGGACGGTACCATCCTTCTGAGCGGTTTTCTGCTCTTTTTGCCTTATGCGCGCCACATGCTGGAGGGCGCGCCTTATCCCGGTTGGAGGGATTTTTACCGCCGCCGGGCACTGCGGATTCTTCCAAGCTACAACGCCTATCTGGCTCTGGTTCTCTTCCTCATCGCCCTACCCTACGGGCTGTATGCCACAAGCCGTTTTCTCTGGCGGGACATTCTCACCCATCTGACGTTTACCTTCACCTTCCGCGCGGATACCTACATGGCTACACCGCTTGGCGCAGCCTGCTGGACGTTGGCCATCGAGATGCAGGCATACCTGCTCTTTCCCCTGCTGGCCAGGGCCACCGTGAAAAAGCCATGGCTGACCCTATCCCTGATGGTTCTTGTCGGCTGGGGCTGGCGTGCCGCGTGCGTGCTGCGCCTGATCGACTATGCGATGGTCGTCAATCAGCTTCCGTCCTTTCTGGATGTCTACGCACTTGGCATGGCGGCAAGCCTTGCCTACACAAAGCTGCACAGCATGAAGCCCGGCCGGCGCAGTGAGCTTGTGCGGCAGCTGCTGGCCACCGCTGTGCTGGCAGCCTGCCTGGTGGGTCTTGTGGCACTGCTCAAGCAGCAATCTTCCATGCCGGATCATGCAGCCATTCAGCGTGGACAGATGCAGCGCCGTTTCCCCTATGCCGTGCTGCTTTGCGGCGTGATGTTGTCCCTCCCCTTCACGCTGCGTCCCCTTCGCTTGCTGATGGGGAACCGTGTGATGAACTTCTTTGCAGCTATCTCCATGAATTATTACCTGGTGCATCAGGTAGTTGCGGTTCATCTGCGCCGCATCGGCTTTCCGCCATCTGTTTCCGACACGCCGAACATGGCGGGCGAAATGCCCTGGCAGCGGCAATACACCTACCTGGTATTCGGTCTCTCGCTATTGCTGGCAACGCTTTTAACCTATGGGATTGAAAAACCCTGTGCACGCCTTTTGCTGAAAAAGAAGCGTGGCTGAACCGTTTCCTCCTTGCACACTGCCACGGCGGTTCCAACGAGCCTTCCATGATTTCATTTCATCTTTCTGCACAACAAAAAGTAAACGTCAACATAAAAGAGGCTGTTTTCCACACGCCAGGGAAAACAGCCTCTTTGTTTTCAAGCCGCATCACGGCACAAGGGTTGCAAAATAGATGATATCGCTCACATAGCGAATCTTGTGGGAGGACTTGGCATTGATCTTCTCGCCGCGCATGGCCACCGTGGAGGATGAGCCGCCATCCAGATTATAGGCATTGATACAGCCCATTTCCTTGCATAGCGCAGCCATTTGCAGCAGGTCAAAGCCCACCGAGCCCTTGTTTTCCGGCCCTTCGCAGGTCAAAATCAGGTAGGACAGCGGCCCCAGCTGTCCAATGGCGATGCGCTGCGTCTTTTTTCCTTTGCCATTGTCCATGCTGACCTTGCTCAAGTCCGTGATGGGCTCACCATCCACCACAAGACCCGGGCCAAAGCAGAACGCGTGCACCACCGTACCATCAAAAGCCTCGAAGGCTTCCTTGGTGGTGGGGCGCAGAATGGTGAAATCGCCCTTATCGTCAATGATAAGCGTTTCCCGTCCCTTAACGGGGTTATTGCGCACCAGTTCCGTGTTTCGCACCACAATGCCCTGACTGTGATAGGTATAATAATCACCGTTGATGCCCAGCACACCGTTGCACTGTTCAAGTGTTTTGCTCACCGGCGCGGTGCGCTTGGTACGCCAGTTGCCCGCTGTGCCTGTGCGCAGCTGGCTTGCGTCCGCCAAGGTAACATACACCGCCATCACCGTGGTATCGTCCCGGCGGAAGGTTTCAATGCGGATATCCAACGAATCGTCGTGATAACCGGCATTATCAGGCAGATAGCAGTCCTCATGAGGCGCATAGGGTACAGGGTCGGAATTCCACGGAATGGGGGTGAATGCCTCTTCCGCACACGCGCCAGTACATGCCAACAGCATGGCTGCCAGCAAAGCCATCAGTCGTTTCATACGTTCAACTCCATATTCATGTGCTTTTTCTGATTATAGCACAGCCATTCCCGTCAGGCAAGAGCAGGCTTATGCCTGATGGCAGCGGACATAACCCAGCAGGGTCAAAAAGGCCTCCTCATCCAGGATGCGGATGGGCACGCCCTGCGCCGCCAGTTCCGCCGCCTTTCTTGCTTTGGCGCTGACGCCGCCCCGGGCGCAGGGATCAAAGGCCGCTGCCTGTACAAGATAGTTTACGCGGCAGCTGACGCTGCTTTTCACCGTGCCGCCCTGCTCCGCAATCGCTCTTTCCGCCACATCCCGGGACATATGGCGCAGCTCCCCCGTGAGGCAGAAGGAAGCGCCCGCAAGATCGATTGCCGTGCTTCTTGTCCATCCGGCAAGGTCAATCCTGCCCTTTTCCGCCCCGGGATAGCGACGCATTTGTCCTCCCCGGGCAGGAAGCGCCGCCGCCAGGGGGCACAGCCGTTCATAGCACTGCTGGGTCGCCATCACGTCCGCCAGCGCCTGATGCGCCCGGGTATTCACAATCTGAAAGCGTTCGCACAAATCGGACAGCCTGTGGTGCGCTTCCTCCGGAAAGCAGCGGCGGGAAAGGGCAAGGGTATCCGCCGTTTTCCATGCCGGGAGCTGCGCGCCGCTGCGGCTGCACTCTGCCGCAAGCATCCGCACATCAAAGCTGATATTATGGCCAACCACCACCCGTGAGCCCACGAACGCAATCAGCTGTTCAATGGCCTGCATGGCTGTGGGCGCACCCTGCACATCCGCATCCGATATGCCGGTGAGACGGGTGATGCCCCATGGAATGGGCGTTTGCGGATCCACATAGGTGCAGAAGGAATCCACCACTTCATGCTGCTCCACCCGCACAGCTGCAATCTGGATAACGCGATCGGTGCAGGCAAGACCCGTGGTTTCGGTATCCAGCACCGCATAACTGGCAGGCATATCGGGCATTCCATGCTTCCCCCTTTCATCAAACAGCTGCGTCCCCGGCCGGGCTTTTCCCCGGCAAACGTTCAAACGCCATGCGTGGCGAACCATCCGCAATATGGATGATGCCGCAATATTCAAAACCGCAGCGGGCAATCTGCCGGCGCATGGGAGCGTTTTCCTCATGGGTGTCAATGCGCAGATGCGGCTGCATGGCCGCGCAGAAGGCAACAGCGGCGGGCATCATGCCATGGGCAAGGCCATCACTGGCCACGCGGTGCAGCGTACCATAGGGCGCATCGGAGCGCCATGCGCCATGCTCAATGACGGCATAGGTAGGATCTTCCCCCTGAATGAAGGCAAGCGCACCGTGGATTTCGCCGTTGCTTTCGCCCACATAGAGTTGCCGCTTCGCTATATCCTGTCGCAGCTGCGCTTCATGGGGGCGTCCATCCGCCCACTGGGTTGTGTTGCCCATGCGCACCATGAATGCACGCGCTGCCGCATAAATTTCCAGCAGCCGGGGCAAATCGTCCATTTCCGCAAGGCGGAATTGCCAGGTGTCCATATGTCTACTCCTTGCATCAATCCGCCCGGCGGCGAAGCATCAGCACCTCACGCTTGTCATCGTTGCCGGCATTGTAATCCTCCCTGCCGGTATCCAGCAGGCGCGCGAACGGCACCACACGGTTGCAGCGCCGGGGCTGATCGTTAACCCTGCGAATATCCGCTGCAAAGGGATATTCCTCCCCCAGCTCGTAAGGGTCAAACAGCGCCACACCGTCCTCCTCCAGGCCGGTGAGGAGCACATAATGCCCGTACTTTCCCAGGAAGCAGCGCAGCACCACCGCGCCGCCATCCCGCAGGCATTGTACAGCCGCGCTGTCCTCCCGCATCAACGCCGCTTCGCCTTCGGCATAGGCCGTGCACAGCGGAAAATGGCAGGTAGCCGCATATTCATTGAGCCATGCGCCCATAAAGCGCATGCATGCCTTGGAAGTACCGTGTTTTCCGGCCTCGCCCTGCTCGTTAAAGGTATCGTTGCAGAACTGCCACACGCCCTTCAAAAGCACGGGGGGAATTTCCTCGCGTTCAAAAAGGAAGCGAATGGCATTAATCAGGCTGGTTGGGCCGCAGTCAAATTCCGAGCTTTGATAGTTCAGCATATTTTTCATCGTAGGTTTCTCCTCTTCGCATACATCCTGTTTTCTGCTTCAACCGTTGAGCAGGCAGAAAGGCAGCCGCCTTTCTTTTTTTCATCATCCTCTTGGATCAAACGCGTCCCGCAGGGCGTCGCCCACAAGGTTGATGCACACCACCAACAGGATAATCGCAACGCCTGCCGGCAGCCACAGCCACGGCTTCCCCGTCAAAATAGAAATGGACTGCGCGCCGTTGAGCATGTTGCCCAGGGATGCGGTGGGCGGCTGCACGCCCATGCCCAGGAAGCTCAGTGCCGCCTCATCAAGGATGGAAATGGCAAACACGCTTGTGGCATACACCAACACCGGCGCGATGGTGTTGGGCAGGATTTCCGAGAAAAGGATATAGCGCCCGCTCATACCGGCGGTCACATCGCTTTTGCAGAAGTTGGTTTCCCTCAAACTGAGCACATTGCCGCGCACCAGCCGCGTCACACCTGGCCAGTCCACAAAGCCCAGGATGAGAATAATCGACCAAAGCCCCGGCTCAAAAATGGCGGCCGCCACCAGCACCAGCAAAATATACGGGAAGGACATCACCATATCCGTGAAGGCCATGATCGCCCGGTCAACCCAGCCGCCGAAATAGCCGGACACCAGCCCCAACAGCACACCGATGGCCGTCGAAATCGCCGTTGCCAGAAAGCCAACCAGCAGCGACACCCGCATGGCGTACAGCAAGCGGCTGAACACATCCCGGCCGATTTGATCGGTGCCCAGGAGATGCTTGCTGTCAGGCGGACTGGAAAAGCCGCCGGAAACCTTGGTTGGGTTATAGGGTGCAATCCACGGCGCAAGCACCGCGGCGGCAATCATCATCACCAGCAGCACCAGACAAACCACCGCAGCCTTGTGCCGGCAGAAGCGGCGCCACACCGTGGAAAAAGCAGACTGCCGCATCAGAGTCATGCGCCTCCTTTCAATACTTGATGGTGGGATCCACCAGCGCGTATACAATATCCGTGAGCAGGTTGGCCAGCTGCACCACCACAGCGGACAAAAGGCACACGCCCATGATAACCGGATAGTCCCGAGCCAGGATAGCGTTCATGGCCACAAGTCCCAGCCCGGGCCATGCGAAAAGCTGTTCCACAATCACCGCGCCGCCAAAAAGGGTGGGAATCTGCATGCCAATGACCGTCACAATCGGCAAAAGCGCATTGCGCAGGGCATGCTTGCCCACCACACGGAAACGCCCGATCCCTTTGGCCGCGGCTGTTCGCAGATAATCCATGTCCAGGATTTCCAGCATGGCGGAACGAATGTAACGGATGTTGCCGCCGGCAACGGACAGCGCCAGCACCGCCACTGGCATCACCATGTGCCGCGCAACATCCGCTGCATCGCCGCCGGTGCCGGCCGTCACCATGCCGCCGGAAGGCAGCCAGCCCAAGCGAATGGTGAACACATAAATCAGCATCAGCGCCAGAAAAAAGCTGGGGATGCTGCTGCCAAGGAAGGACGCTGTAACCACCGCGTAGTCTCGCTTCTGATAGCGGTGCAGGGCGGAATAGATGCCCGCAGGCGCGGCAATGAGAAGCCCCACCGCCAGCGACACACCCATGAGCAAAAGCGTCGACCCCATGCTGCCCCCGATCAGTGAGGCGACAGGCTGATAGCTCTTGTAGCTATAGCCCAGATTGCCGTGAAGCAGCTCCGTCAGCCAATTGAGATACTGAACCAGGAAGGGCTGATCCAGCCCCCACTGGCTTGCACGCAGCGCCAGCGCATCGGCGGAGGAACGGGGGCCGATCATCATTTGCAGCGGATTGCCCGCAAGGGACATAATCCCGTAATCAATCAGCGTGATGCCCAGCAGAACAGGCACCATCAGCAACACTTTTTTGAGGATATATTTGCCCATCATTCTCCCTCCTTTCCGGCAGCACGGGTACAGGCGGCCAGCCGCCCCTCCTGCCCCGGCACCGGTGCAAGGGCAGGCAATGCGCAGGCGCAGGCTTCATCCGCAAAGGGACAACGATCCCGGAAGGGACAGCCTGTAGGGTTGACGCTTGTTCCCACTTCGCCCTCCAGGGTGATACGCCGTGCATCCCGCTGCTCCCACTGAGGCACAGGGGATGCATCCAGCAGCGCGCGGGTGTAAGGGTGCAGGGGCGATGCAAAAACCGCTTCCCCTTCGCCCTCTTCCACAATGCGGCCCATGTACATCACCGCAATGCGATGGCTCATGTAATGCACCGCGCCAAGGCCGTGGCCAATGAACAGATACGTCAGTCCAAGCTCCTCCTGCAAATCCCGGAGAAGATTCAGAATCTGCGCCTGCACGGATACGTCCAGCGCACTGACAGGCTCATCCAGCACAATGGCTTCAGGTTGAAGCGCCAGCGCCCTTGCAATACAGATGCGCTGCCGCTGTCCGCCGGAAAATTCATGCGGATAGCGCATTGCCTGTTCGCTGGTCAGTCCCACCTGTGCAAGCAGCCGTTCCACCTGCGCAGGAGCCTCCCGGCGACTGACCAGGTGATGGGCAACCATGGGATCGGCCAGAATATCCAACACGCGCTTGCGTGGATTTAAGGAAGAAGACGAATCCTGAAACACCATTTGGAACTGTGGCCGCATGGCGCGCAGTTTGCGCTCCGGCAGCGTATCAATACGCCGGCCAAGGAAATAAATTTCACCGCCGCTTGGCTTTTCAAGCCCCATCAGCAGCTTCGCCACGGTAGATTTACCGCAGCCGCTTTCTCCCACAAGGCCGAGCGTTTCGCCCTTGCGCAGCACCAGGCTCACGCCGTCCACCGCCACAAAATCCTTGCGCTTCGGCGTGCCGCTTTCATGGTAGCGCTTTTGCAGCTTTTTTGCCTCCAGAATCACTTCATGCATGGCGCACACCTGCCTTCTCCGCGCCGCGGCAGCAGCGCACCCAATGCTTGTCCCCTTCAAGCGGTCTTTCCTGCAATGGCTCGCATGGGCATGCCTCTCCGTAGGGGCAGCGGGGGGCAAAGCGGCAGCCGGTCAGCTTCTCATAATGTTCCGGCACCGTGCCCGGAATGGCATACAGCCGCTTATCCCGTTTATCATGGACGCTGGGAATGGCCTGCATCAGCGCCCGGGTGTAGGGATGCGCGGGGTTTTCCAGCAGCGTGCGCACATCGGCGGATTCCACGCACTGTCCGGCATACATCACCACCACCCGATCCGCAATCTCGGACACAACGCCCAAGTCATGGGTAATCAGCAGAATGGCCATGCCGGTTTCATCCCGAAGCTTTTGCAAAAGCTGCATAATTTGCAGCTGAATGGTCACGTCCAGCGCAGTTGTTGGTTCATCGGCAATCAGGAGCTTGGGCTTGCAGGAAAGCGCCATGGCAATCATCACCCTTTGCCGCATGCCGCCGGACAGCTGGTGGGGATATTTGCGCATCACCGCTTTGGGATTATGAATGCCGGTCTTCTCCAGCAAGTCAACACCCTGCTTCCGAGCTTCCTCCCGCGGCAGGTGCAAATGACGGCGCATGCCCTCCGTCAGCTGGTTGCCGATGGTGAACACGGGATTCAGGCTATACATAATATCCTGAAAGATCATCGCCATCTCTTTTCCACGCACCGCGTCCAGCGCCCGGCTATCCATGGCCAGCAAATTGCGCCCCTGAAACATAGCCTCGCCATGGGTCACACGTCCCTGCCTGCCCAGCAGCCCCATCAGGGACAACGCCGTGATGGATTTGCCGCAGCCGCTTTCCCCCACAAGGCTCACAATCTCCCCGGGATACACATCAAAGTGTACCCCTTCGGTGCGTTGTGTCAGCCGCTTGCCGCTCACAAAGGCGATATCCAGCCCTCGCACGCTCAAAAGAGGCGTTGTCTGCTCCGTTTGCTCCATGCTGCTTGCTTCTCCCTCTTTTTTCATCTTTTCCATGCCCTCAGCGGTGCTGCGCATGAAAAACAGCCGTCCAAAAAGCACCGTCATTGCTTTTTTTCAGACATTGAACCGGGGAGAGCATTGGAGCCGCTCCCCCCGGCAGTAGGTTTGGATGGATTTATTCCGCTACATCCCATTCGTTCACATTGATAAAGGTGCCGAACACATCAAGGTTCACGTTCTGCATGCGATTGTTCACAGCACCCATGGCGCTGATAATGTAGGCGGACATCATGGCCACATCCTCCTGCATCTTGCGATCCACCACGGCATAGCTTTCGCGGATACCGTCCACATCGTCCGCAGCCAGGGTCTGGGTCTTCATCAGCGCTGCGTCCACTTCATCGTTCTGGTAACGCGTCCATGCATTCTTGGACAGAAGCCAGCTCACATCCGTGTAGGGATCCACAGGGGAGAAGGTGTACTGCACGCTGATCACATCGAAGGTGCCCTCGGAAGCCACCACCATCAGGCTGCTCAGGTCAACGGTTTTCACCTGAATGCTCAGCCCCAGCTCCTCCATGGTGGCGGCAATAAAGTTCGCCGCCTGCACAAAGGTCGCGTCGCCGCTGTTGACATACCACTCAAGGTTTGTGTTGGCGCCGTCAGCCTTCGCCTCGCTGATGAGCGCGGCGGCCTTCTGCGGATCATAAGCTGTGGGCACAATGGACGCATCATAATAAGGGCTGGAGGAGCACAGGAAACCATCCACAATTTCCCCGCTGTCATGCACAAGGCCGGTGAGGATGGTCTGGCGATCAATGCCGTACAAAAGCGCCTGACGGATGCGCACATCGGTCACACGCTCCGTGTTGAAAAAGATGGACTGGTTGGTGATGGGTGCGCCCATGACCACGGTGACATTGCTCAGTGCGCGCACGCTGTCGTAATCCTCCAGGAGAATATCGCCCATGGTCTGCTGCACCATGTCAATTTCGCCGGACTGCAAACCGCTGAGCAGCTGCGCGGATTCCACACGGTTCAGGTTCAGATACTTGATCTTCGCCGCGCCGCGCCAATAGTTGGGATTAGCTTCGTAGTGCACATAATGGTTCAGGTCAAACTCCCGGATGAAATAGGGGCCGGAAATCACATCCGCATGGCTGAACCATTCGTTGGTCAGCAGCTGATCCTTGGGAATCGTGCCCAGCACATGCTCCGGCAGGGTCAGCACATAGCGGCCGTATATGTTGCAGAATGTGTTCAGCGCCATCTGCCACTTGGTGGTCACGGTGAGGGTTTTGTCATCCACCACCTTGATGCCGCTAACCTCTGTTGCCCCGCTTTCCACCATGCCCGCATCGTCCGTGCCTTCAATGGCATACATGGACAAGCCCGCGTTGAAGCTTTCCGGGCTCATCAGGCACAGGAAAGTGAAGGCAACATCGCCAGCCGTCACAGGCACGCCGTCGGACCAGGTGGCGTCCTTTTCCAGGCGGATGGTAAAGGTCTGGTTATCCTCCGTGGTGATGGATTCGGCCAGCTGCGGCACAAATTTCATATCCTGGTTCAGCTCCACCAAAGGCAGGAACACCAGGGAGCTTGCATACTTCACCACTTCGGTGGCGTCCATTTGCAGGGGATTCAACGTGCTGATGGTGCCGGTGATGCCAATGGTCACCGTTTTGTCGCCCTCCGCAGAAGCGACAGGCAGGATGGAAAGCGACATGGTCAGTGCCAGCGCAAGGGCAAGCACCGCACGAAAAAAGCGTCCGGACAAATGCATTCCAATCACTCCTCATCAATTGATCCATCATGAAATAAAGCGACACGCCATCCGGCAGCTGGCGTAGCCCTGAGGCCGCCCCTACATACAGAAAAGCGCAAAGCCACCGCCCGCCCTCGCCATAAAAAGCGACGACAGGTCAGCGCTTTGCGCGTTCGTGCCTTGCCGTAATGTCAGGAAGCGTTTTTTCCGCTTCCCGTGAATCCCTCAAACCCTTTGCTTTGGACAATGCGGCGGCATGGCACGGACGCAGCACTGCATACAGCACAGTTCCTTATCGTTCCGCATCATACGCCACACCTCCTGCAAAAGTCGGATTCTGTCGGATGGACAGACGTATGGTATCATTATCCACCCATGATGTCAAGGGCTAATTTCTGCAAAAAGGCGGCGCAGCAAAAGAAGATACAGCAAAAAAACACTGCCCGGCAAGATAAGCTGTTGTATGTTCCATGCATCCCGGGATGATGCGCAGGAATTGGGCGGTGCTTTCTGCTGCTGAAAAACGTCCTGTCTGGCTGCATACCTTCCGCGGAATGCGTGTTGAGCGCTCGTCCCGCTTTTTCATTGCATGAAAGTGAACAGCACCCCATTTGTTAGACAAGTATGGTAAAATACTTAGTACTAAAAAATGGGGTGCTGCTCAGTTCCACAGCGAGGCTTTCGTAATTTCCCTTTTCTGGTGATTATTTCTCAAACGCCTTGGCCAGAATGTCTCCAGCAGGCACATGCAGCGCCTCGGTGGGGCACACCTGGAAGCAATAGCCGCAGCCGATGCAGTTGGGCGTCTTGTACGCCTTGCGATCCCGCAGCTCAATGCCCTCATACCAGCACACGTCCTGGCAGCGGCCGCAGCCAACGCACTTGTTGATGTCCGCCTGCGTGGTGCGATAGGCTTCGCCCAGTGCATTCTGCCGCGCCTTGGCAAAATCGCCCGGCATGTTGAACAGCTGCAGCGCATCGCCCTTAAGGCTGTCCATATCCTTGTAGCCCGCCTGATCCATCCAGCGATCCAGGTCGGCAATGAGCTTCTTGCAGGCCATTGTGCCGCCGGAGCAGGCCATTGCGCCCAGCTGCACACAGTCGCTGCCCGCCATAATCATGCGCGCCGCCTGATCGTAGGAAAACACGCCGCCGCCCGCATACATCGGCAGTGTGATACCGTTGTTGCGGCCTTCCGCCACGGCATAGCACACCAAAGGCGTGGCCTGCGT
Source organism: uncultured Clostridia bacterium (assembly GCA_934647165.1). Classification (GTDB taxonomy): domain Bacteria; phylum Bacillota; class Clostridia; order Christensenellales; family Aristaeellaceae; genus CAKUFA01. The sequence goes on from CAKUFA010000005.1 coordinate 65,835, forward strand.
TCCGCCATAGCCGGAGCCCGGCCGGGGCTGCGTGCGCCGCCAGTCCAAATCCATGTAGAAGGCCTTCCAGCGCGCCGTGGGACCCACTGCGTCCGCGCCGGCAGCCTGGGCAATGCGCATGCTGGTCAGCACATCGCAACCCTCAATAGCCAGCTTGACCATCACCTTCATGTCGCCCACAGCAGCCTTAATCATGCCGGTGCAGTGGCGAACCAGCTCGTAATAATCAAAGATGCGATCCTTGGCTACCGCAACGCCGGGCGTGTTGAAGTGCAGCTCCAGCGCGTCGGCACCGGCCAGCTTCAATTCCTTGGCCTGGTTGACCCAGTTTTTCTCCCATGCGCCGCCGGCCACAATATCGCTGTAATGGCCAACGGATACCCACAGCTTGATGTCGCTGTCCATCTCACGCTTGATGGTCTTGACCTCTTCGCAGTACTTTTCCAGCGTGTCCAGCGGATCGGTAAGCTGCGTGCCTACTGCATGGCTGTGGAAGCACTGCTCACCCGCATAAGCCGCCTTGGCATTGGGGCCAAAGAAGCTGCCGCCGCCCATGCCGTGGCCGAAATTCCGCAGCACAATGGCACCGGGACGCATTTTCGCGCTTTTGAGCACATTCTTCGCGCCGCGCGTTGCGGGGCTGGAAGCAACGACAAAAGGGTTAATCATATCCAGACTTTTTACATACAAATCAGCCATGGTATCCTCCATTCTCCAGCAGCGCCTTGAGGCGGGATGCATCATCGGCAAACTGCTCGGGGGTGTTGTCCTTCACAAATTCCAGCAGGGCAAAATGGCTGCCGCCACATTGGCACGCATCCAGATAATACGCCCACTCAGCACTGTTCAGAGGGCCGCGCTTGCCATCCGGCCAGGAGTAAACATGCATATTGGTCAGCCTGTCGCCCAGGCGCCGAATACCCTCCACGCGCTGCGCCGGACTCAATGCCACGGTGGGCTGCCACAGGGTCTTAAAGGCGGGGTGATCCACTGCTTCCAGCAGCGCAAGGCCGGACGCATTGGTGTCCGTGAGCGTGTTCTTGTGCCACTCAGTCACCACCGTGATGCCCGCAGCCTGCGCCATGTCGGCAATCAGCCTGCCTTCCCGGGCAAGGCGCGCACGGTAAGCGTCATCCGCCTCACAGGAGGGCTTCGTGCCCGCCCACACGCGAATCAGCGGCGCACCCAAGGCACTTGCGGACACAAGGCTTTTGCGGAAAGTCGCTTCCGGATCGTCATACTCGCCCATGCGGTAGTAGGAGCCGTAGCAAACCACGGTCAGCCCCGCGGCCTCCGTGGCTTCACGCAGTGCCCGCGCGCCCTCCGGATCATCCGGCTGCACATGCGCATTCTCCGACCACTCCACCGCTTCCAGCCCGTTTTCCACGGCCAGGCGGATAACCTCCTGTGCGCTCAGGGGTTTGAACGTAGCCGATACCACGCCGCAGCGCCAGGTTGTTTTCATAGCTTGAGAACCCCTTCCCACACGCTTTCCTCCACAGGAATACCGTTTTCCATGTTGTCCTTGCGGGTGCGCATCATGTTCTGGCCAGGGAAGTGCGGCGGACGACCCTCCTCCACAGGCGTGGACGTTTGGAGGTCATCCAGGGTGGCACGCACGCGGCGGGCAAAATCCTCGCCGTCGGGCATGTGCTGCACATCAATGGCAATGAACACCTGGCTCAGCTCGGTTTCCGTAGGCAGCTCGCCCACCTGCTGCGCCGTGCGGCCGCCGGACAATGCCGACGCCACCAGATCCAGCATCAGTGACAGGCCGGATCCCTTCCAGTAACCGATTGGCAGGCACTGGTGTGTTTCCAGCACCTCGGCGGCGTTGCGGGTAATCTTCTGCTCCTTGTTGAAACCGCCGTCCACAGGCAGCTCGCGTCCCTGTCTTGCATAGCTTTCCAGCTTGCCGTAGGAGAACATGGACATGGCTACATCCAGCAGCACAGGCGTATCGCCGTTGGGCACGGCAAATACCACAGGGTTATTGCCCAGCCGCGCGTCACGGCCGCCCCACGGAGGCATGTTGGGCACCGTGTTCGTCCACAAAATGCCGATGCAGCCCTCGTTGACCGCCATCAGGCCATAATTGCCGGGGCGCATCCAGTGGTTGGTGTTGCGCAGCGCCACCACGCCGATGGTGTGCTGGTGCGCCAGGTCAATGGCACGGCGCATGCAGTCATAGGCGTTCAGGTTGCCCGGGCCGCGGTGTCCGTCCCAGCGTTCCAGCATGCCGAGGGTCTCCACCGGCTCCGCCTTGGCGTTCACATCCACCGACCCATTGGTGATGGATTTGATGAACTTGGGGAAGCGATTGAGTCCATGGGTATAAATACCATCGCGGCTGGCATCCGTAAACAGCGTGGCGGACAGCTCCGCACGCTCGCCAGTAATGCCGTATTCATTCAGCACGCGGATAAACTCGCGCTTCATTACGTCATAGGGTACGCGCATTCGGATTCGCTCCTTTCATAAGGGCAGGGACAGGCGTTTTCGCCTGTCCCATGGCGCAAGGTTAACCCTTCACTGCGCCGACCATGATGCCCTTGACAAAGTATTTCTGGATAAAGGGATACACGCACAGGATAGGCAGCGTAGCCACCACGATGGTTGCGAACTGAATCGTCTCGCTCATGAAATAGGCTTCATCACCCGAGGAGGAGGCACTCAGGTCATTCTGCACGATGATTTCCCGCAGAATCAGCTGCAGCGGATACATGCTGCGCTTTTTCACAAACAGCATCGCATCGAACCAGCTGTTCCAGTGACCCACCGCATAGTACAGGCAGATAACGGCCACCGTGGGCTTGATGAGGGGCGTAATGATGCGGAAAAGCACCGTCAGGTGTCCCGCACCGTCCAATTCTGCCGATTCTTCCAAGCTGGCCGGCACACCCGTCATGGCCGTTCGCACAATCACCAGGTTGAACACGTTGATGAGGGAGGGGATAATCAGCGCCCACATGCTGTTGTACAACCCGATGCTCTTGATGACAAGGAAGCGGGGAATCATACCGCCGGAGAAATACATGCTGAAAACCACCATCAGGTTGAACAGCCGCTTCAGTCCGTAATGCGGACGGGAAAGCACATAAGCCGCCACCAGAGTAAACAGCAAATCCAGCACTGTGCCAACCACCACAATGAACAGTGTGTTGGTATAGCCTGTCCAGATATTCTGGTTTTGCAGCACCGCCGCGTAAGCTTCCGTGGTGAAATCAAGCGGCCAAAGCAGCATGCCCGTATGCGCCATATACTTGGTGCCGTCCGAGAAGGAGCCGGCCACCACGTGAATGAGCGGCACAAGAATAATGACGCACAGCAAAATCATCAGGATGTTATCCACCTGGTAGAAAATGCGCTCGCCAAGCGGGATGCGGATCTTCGCTTTTTTCTTTTTTTCTATTGCAGTCATCTGTTCCGCCTCCCTTACCACAAGCTGTTGCCGCCTTCACGGCGGGTGACATAGTTGGTGAAGAATACCAGCACAAAGCAAACCACGGAGTTGAAGAAGCCCACTGCCGTGGAGTAGCTCCACTGCGCCTGTTCCATGCCGCGGCGGTACACATAGGTGTTGATGACGTCCGCGGTTTCATAGGTCAGGGGATTGTAAAGCAGCATGATCTTCTCATAGCCCACGTCAAACATCTTGCCCACCTTGAGGATGAACATGATGATAATGGTCGGCACCAGGCAGGGAATGGTGATGTGAATCATCTGGTTCCACTTGTTGGCGCCATCCACACGCGCGGCCTCGTATAGCTCCTGGTCAATCGCAGTGAGGGCGGACAGATACACAATGGAGTTCCAGCCCACGCTCTGCCAAATATCAGAGAAAATGTAAATCGGCACAAAGTAGTTGGCTTCCAGCAGCATGTTGGTCGGTTCTATACCGAAAAGCTGGTTAAGCAGCACAGTGATGCCGCCGGTGCGGCTCACCAGTTGATGGATGATGCCGCAAATAACCACGGTGGAAATGAAGTGCGGGATGTAGCTGATGGTCTGCACCACACGGCTGAGTCTTCTGGATCGCAGCTCATTGATGAGCAGCGCCAGCAGAATGGCCGATGGGAAGGAAAACACCAGCGTGGACAAGCTGATGGTTACCGTATTGCGCAAAAGCCGCAAGAAATACGGATCGGAAAAAAAGTTCTGAAAGTGCTTCAGCCCCACCCACTTGCTGCCCGTGAAGCCACGCGCCGGCTTGTAATCCATAAAGGAGATGGACAGGCCGAACATGGGCGCGTACTTGAACACCAGGAAGTAAACCAGAATGGGAAGAAACAGCAGGTACAGCTTCCAGTGTTTCTTCAGGTCACGGGCCATCCGTTCGCCCAGGGATCTTGGTGGTTTGTTTACCACAGGAGATGTCGTCATTCAGGTCTCCTCCTGTCTTTCGCGTGGGCCGCGGTATAAGCCGCTTCCAGCATCCGAGTTGTCTTCAGTGCCTCATTTCCGTCAATGGGGAAAGGCTTGCCATCGCGCAGGCAGCGATAGAAATCCTCAATGAGGAAGCCATGGCCGCTGCCCCAGTAGTCCTTGCCCCACTGGAAGCCGGAAGTGTAATCGTTATTTTCCACCTTGCCGTCCTTCCAGGTGACCGTCACACGGTTGCCCAGCATGAGGATCGAAGCGTTCTCACACTTGAGGGAAATCTGCACGGGCATGTTGCCCACGCCGCAGTTGCTGGCATAGAACAGAAGCCGCGCGCCGGTCGATGTGGTCAGCAGCATGTCGCAGGTGTCCTCTGCCTCAATGACGTCTTCCAGCCTCTTGGCAGACATGGAGCATTTCACATCCACCACTTCACCCGCAAAGTCCCGCAGCAGATCCAGGGTGTGAATCGCCTGGTTAATCATCACCCCGCCGCCCTCCGTGGCCCACTTGCCACGCCACGCGCCCCGGGCGTAATAATCCTCACCGCGATCCCAGGTGACCACGGCGCTTCCGCCCAACACGCGGCCGCACTCGCCCCCATCCAGCAATGCGCGGATGCGGCGGGATGCCTCGTTGTAGCGGTTCTGGAAGCAGATGCCCAGCTGACAACCGGTTTCTTTCGCAGCTTCAGTCATCTTTTCCGCATCTGCCAGATGAATGGCCATCGGCTTTTCGCAAAGCACGTGCTTACCAGCGCAAAGTGCGTCAATAGCCATTTGGTGATGCAGGTAATGGGGCGTGCAGATATGCACAACCTGCACCTCCGGGTCGCGAAGCAGCTCATGATAATCGCTGTATCCGCGCACACCCTGTCCGTCCATGGCTTTTTGCAGGTGCTCGGGATCGTTGTCGCACACCGCTACCAGCCTTGCATTTTTCACCTGCTGCAAAGCCTTGAAATGATTCACTGAAATCGCGCCGCAGCCAATCAGGCCGACGCCCATGCACTCGTTCATCCTTGCATCCTCCGCGTTACAGCTGATCCACGCCGCACTTTTCGCACAGCTTCTGATAGAAAAGCTCTTCATCCACCGGCACGTCCACCCAGCCGCCGCCCGTCCAGTCGGACAAGTGGATGGCGTTGGAAATCTGAAGGCCATTGATACCCTCCTGCCCACGCGCCAGCAGCGGTTTCCCATTCAGGATCGCGTCGCAGAAGTTGTTCATAATGCCTGCATGGGCGGTGTACTTGCCGCTCACGGGCACTTCCACTTCCCACACTTCAGGCTTTCCGAGCCCCTTCTTCCAGGTGGCGTTGAACTCCGGTTCCGGCACGCGCAGGCGGCTGAAGGAGATTTTGCCGTTTTCCACCACAATGCGGCCGCGTTCGCCGTCAATCTCCAAACGATTGGTGCCGGGCGCGTCTACCACCGTGGTGATGTAGCTGCCCGTCGCTCCGTCCGGATATTCAACAAATGCCATCACGTCGTCTTCCACCTCAATGTTGCGGTGCTTGCCGTAGTAGACAACGGACTTCACGCGGCTGGGCATGCCGCAGATCCACTGCCACATGTCCAGGTTGTGGGGATTCTGGTTGAGCAGAACGCCGCCGCCCTCGCCTTTCCATGTGGCGCGCCAGCCGCCCTGGTCGTAATAGCTCTGGGAGCGATACCAGTTGGTAATCAGCCAATGGGTGTGCTTCACCTTGCCCAATTCTCCGCTTTGCACCAGGTCGCGAACCTTCACATACACCGGATCCGTGCGTTGGTTGAAGTCCATAGCGAACTTCAGCTCCGGATGCGCATCGGCCACAGCGTTCATTTCCCGCACCTGCTTGGTGTAAACGCCGGCAGGCTTTTCCACCAGCGTGTGCAGCCCATGCTCCATCGCTTTGATGGCCAGCGTGGGATGCAGGTAGTGGGGCGTGCAGATATGCACCGCGTCCACCTCGCCGCTTTCAATCAGCGCTTCTGCCGTGTCGTAATACTTCACGCTGTCCCCCAGCAGCTTGCGCGCCGCCTCAATGCGTGCAGGATCCGTATCCGCAATAGCGGTCAGATGGCACAGGGGCACATCGCCCTTGAGCATCTTGCTCACATGCTGGCTGCCGATCTTGCCATAACCGATCAATCCATACCGTACCTGCTGTGCCATATTACGCTTCCTCCTCCAGTTTCTTCAGCAGTGCCAGCGCCTTGGGGCCATCCGCTTCCATATCGTCGGTCTTGCCCTCCACGCTCATCATACCCTGATAGCCGGTTTCCTTCAGGCAATGGAAGAACAGGCGGAACTGGTCGCCGCCTTCTTCCACAGGATAGCGCCGTCCTTCTTTCGTGGCAATGTGGGTGTGGCAAACGCCGCCCAGCCGCACAATATCCTCCACCGGTTCGCCATCCTTGGCCACATGGAAATAGTCGCTCAGCAGCTGCACATGGGGCTCGTCTGCCGCCGCTACCAGCGCCGCGCCTTCCGCCATGGAGCAGATCATATTCGTCTCGCCCCGGTTCAGCGGTTCAATCACAATCGTCACACCATACTTGCCGGCAATTTCACCCGTCAGGCGGGTCACTTCCACCAGGCGGCGGAAAGCTTCGCCATAGCTCACGCCTTCAGGCCGGTTGCGGCTCTTGCCGCTGCCGAACACCGCCACTTTTCCGCCCAGCGCCTGCACCCGTGCCATCGCGCCTTCCAGATACTCGGCAATCGCTTCGTTGGCCGTGTCCTTTTCCAGCAGCATCATATTCTTGGGAAACAGCAGGTTGAACGCCGAGCAGGGCAAACCGATTTCCTTTGCCTGCTCCAGCGCCGCCTGAAACTCTTCTTCCGTCATGGCGGCAATGCCGTTTACCGGCGGTTCCAGGTAATCAAATCCCAGCGCCTTGGCCTTTGCCATTTCGGGCAGCTTCCCACAAACACCGAATTTCATTTGCACTTTCCTGCCTTTCTCAATCTCTGCGAATTTCATCGCCGTCAAGGGTCAGCGTCATGTTCTTTTCACCCGCAAAGCGGATAACTGCCTTTTCTTCGCTCACTTCTCCCGTCACCTGATACCCTTCAGGCGCAATCACCGTCACGCAGCGGAATGGGGCGGGGCCTTCGCACGTCAGTTGCAGCTGCGGTGCGGGCACCCGCAGGCTGTAGCCATAGCTGACCCAGCCGCCGATGGGTTCCTCGCTGCCCTCCAGCTTTACAGCCTCCATGGCCGTGTCCGTCAAAGCCGTAAAGCCATATTTGCGTCCCTTGGGCGTCTTATAAAGCCAGTTCAGCTTTTCGCCCGTCAATTGTCCCGGAGCAAAATTGAAGAACAGGCGGAAGTCATGCTTTTGCAGCCCCAAACCCGTAATGCGGTCATCCAGCACATACACGTCCTTTTCCAGACGGATAGCCTTGCGGCGATGATAGACGGGATCATCAGTGAACACATAACCGTTGTGGCTCACGTCAATCACAGCGTACTGGTCGTTTTCCTCAAACCGGTGCAGGAACAGCCGCACGCCGCGCACGCGCTTCACGCCGGGCACCTCGCCCATGATCAGGTCGTCCACATACAGGGTGTTGTGGGCACAGGCGGACAGGAAGTAGTGCCGCCAATTCTTCCAGATGGACTGGTTGTAGATGTAGCGTCCGCCATCCAGCAGAATGTCCTCACCCGCAATTTGCAGCTCAAAATGGCCGGTATCATTGTGGGAATGAGTGCTCTTTTCGCCCCGCTCCAGCTGCACGCCATGGATGTGCATGTAGCTGTCCTCAGGCTGCCAGCCTGTGCGCATGATGTGGATGCCGGCTTCCTTCATGGAATAATTCCGCGTGCGGGGTTCTTCTCCCTGCTTGCGGCCGGTGGCAAAATACAGGAAATCCTCGCGGCCGGTAGCTTCGTACATCTGGCGGAAGAACGCGCGCATTTCGTTCAGATCAAAAGGATCCATGGACAGGTTCATGCCTTCGTACAGGGAGGTATCGCTGCGCCGTGCCAGCAAATCGTTGCGGTCCGCATCGCCAATCATGGGGTTGGAGAAATCGGGCTTGATCTGCCGCATAATAAACTCGCATGCCCGCTCAATGGTATCATGGGCGTAGGGTGCAACGGGAATGCCGTTGAGCTCGCACAGGCGGGTGGCCTGCATGTAGGCAATGGCCGCCACCATGTGATAGATGGTGGTGCGTTCCATGTGCACACCGTCATTGTCAAAGGAATAGCGCATCTCATGCATCACGCGCTGATAGCCATGCTTGAACCACTCGTCCGCCCCCTGAAGCTCAGGGAACATGATTGCGCACTGCAAAAGCGCGCTGGTTTCCATGGTCAGCCAGTTGCTGGACTTTTCATGGTTGGTGTAGTGGTTGACCAGGAAGTTGGCATGGTCGCGCACCGCGGTGAGGAACATCGTCCAGTTTTCCAGGTCAAACGCCTTGCTCTCCCGGAACGCCGTCAGGCAGGGAATAAAGGCCGTGTACAGCCGCATGGCAGTTTCAATGTGCCTCCACGGGTAGGAAGGATACTGGTGCGCGGCAATATAGGCGTCCTCATCCTTCAGGAAATCTTCCAGCGGCCACGCTTTGAGGAAGGTGCGCAGTTCATAGAGCGCCTCGGTGGGATACTTCTCATCCCCCGTGATGGCATACGCACGCGCCAGGGGCTGCCAATAAATGAAGCGATACAGCGACCAGCTCCACTCGTTGTCATGCGCCGCATCCGTGGTGGGGTTAAAGTGCCAGTCGATATCGCCGTCAAAATGATAGCCGTAGATGGTGCGGTCAAGCACCTCCTGGGCGTCCTCCAGCAAATGCTCGTCCTGGTTTTTGCGCAGATCGTCCACCGTAAAGAAATACTTGGGGTTCTCCCGTGTGCGGAAATGGCGGACGATCTCCTCCGCGCTCTCTTTCATGCGCCCTTCGTCCAGCAGTTCCTTTGCCCTCTTCAGCGCCGGTTTGGAAAAATCCATGAGAGCAATCAGTTGATGCATCGCGTCCATTTGCTACACCTCATCTTTTTTTCAGCACGGAAACATTCTTTTGCAGAATATCACGCCTGCCGGCGCACCCAAAGCGCGTTCCGCCCGCTCTCCAGATGCCTTTCGGTTCATGTTGCCGTTTTCCCGAAAGGTTTTGCGTAAATTCAAATCGCATGCCGGCCTCATGCGGCCGTTTTGCGTCATGGGCGGCTTTCGCCGCCGAATGAACCCCGGAAAGGGGGCGTGTCGAAACGCCCCCTCCCGATTTCTGTTGCCTTAGTTGGCCATGAAAGCGTCATAGGCCGCCTGCTTGTAGCTGATGGCACGGCTCAAGCCGTAGGCTTCCATCTGCGCCTGATAGGCGTCCCATCTTTCTTCCGTCAGTTCTTCCTTACCGGTGATCCACTTGGCTTCCATTTCCTCGCGATAGGTCTTCACGTTGTTGGTGATGGTCGCAAAGTCTTCGGAAGCATCGCTGGAGATGGCAGCGCCCGCCGGATACATATAGTTGCCGAAGTCCGTCACGGTCCACTTGGTCGCGCCGTCCTTCTGGGCGGTGTACACGGCCAGCTGCTGACCCACGCGCTTGTCGCTGATGGTCGCACCATTGGAAGGACGGGCATAGATCGCCTGCGCCTGCGCAATGGTCAGGCCATTGGGGTTTTTCAGCACCAGGTCAGTGTAATAGGGCAGGCCGTCCACCATGGTGTAGCTTTCGCCCTCGGTGCCCCAGTTGCTGTTCATCAGACCCTCTTCGGAGTAGAACCAGTTGAGCAGATACAGCGCCGCATCAACATTCTTGCACTGGGTGGAAATGGCCACGGAGGAGCCAGAAGCATCGTAAAGGCCGTTCATCTTGACAAACTTGGCCGGAACGCCCTTTTCCTTCTGCACAGGCACGGTGGTGGCAATGTCCGTTTCATCCTTGATGATGCCTGCCTCAAGCAGCGGCGGGATGATGTTGGAGGTGCCGCCGGAGGAAGCGTCATACATGCAGAACACCTGACCGGCCGCCATCAGCTTGCGAACGTCGCCGGCCTTCTTATGGGTCAGATAGTCAGGGTCAATCAGGCCCTCGGCATACCAGCTGCTCAGCTTCTTAAGAAGATTGTAATAGTTGTCCTCCACCTGGCCGAACTTCACCACGCCGTCTTCAACGTAATAGTCCCAATAGGCGTCAAAGCCGGAAGCAAAGATGTTGTTCAGCCATTCGGTGCGGGTGGCAAAGGGGATCATGTCCGGATGCGCAGCCTTTACGGCATGCAGCACGGTGTCCCACTCGTCGATAGTTTCCGGCACTTCCAGCTTCAGCTCATCCAGGATGTCCTTGCGCATGAAGAAGCCGGAGGTGAACAGGCCGCTGTTGCCCTCGGTGGTGGTGCCGCGCAGGAAGGGTACTGCGTAGTAGTGACCATCGGAGGTCTTCACGGACTTGTTGATAATCTCATTTTCGTCCAGCACAGCCTTCATGTTGTCCAGCTTGCCGCTTTTCAGTGCGTCATCCAGGGAGATGATCACGTCGTCGTCAATGGCCGCAGAGGGGCCGCCGGAATATGCCGTCCAGTTGGTCTCGATGATGTCGGGGTACTCGCCGCCCGCCACCATCAGGTTGAACTCGGCGCTTTCGTTGCCCAGCGCGGGATGAATGAACTCAATCTCGATGCCGGTGGCTTCGTTTACGCGCTTATACCATTCGCTTTCAGCCAGGTTGGAGAAAACGCCGCTGGCTTTTTCGTCAAAGCGCAGCCAGTAGGTCAGCTTCGTGCCGGCATAGGGCTTGTCGCCCTCCGCCACAGCTGCGGGCATGATGAGCATCGTCGCCATCATTGCCAGTGCCAGAACCATTGCAAGGATCTTTTTCATGGGTCTACCTCCTCTTTTTTTAATCAAGAAACGGCTTAAGCCGTTGATGATTCAACTTTTCACACTTCCAGCCGGAAGCCCGCCTCCCGGGGCAGCTTCCACTGCGCTGCGCTTTTCTGGAAAATGTCTTCGATATCGCGAATGCTGCGATAGGTGTCATCCTCATCCGACCAGGTTTCCACCAGCGCCGGATTCACTGGAAGGATGGGGGTTTGCTGCACCAGGCGCACCGCGCGGATGTGGGGAATTTCTGCCGGAATGCCGCAGCTGGGCGTTCCGTCGTGCTTGACGCACTCCAGGCAGTCATACAGCTTTTGCAGCCGCTCGCCCGGGGCGATCTGACCGTAGTCGATCACCGTTCCGTCCTCCAGCTCCGCCTGATAACCGGGTTTCCTCGGAGCATAGGTCACCGTGGCATGCTCAAATTCCATCCGCCCGATCGGCCCCAGGTTCTTGGTTTTCAGCGCATGCGTGGTGTAGTACAGCACTTCCGCGCCGTTTTCCATGTGGAACCGAAGGGCAGCCGTGTCATAGTTCTCCACATTAGGGTTGGCGCGGTACAGCTCCGCGTCCACACGCTCCACATTGCACGCAGAAGGCATATCCTTGCCCAGCAGGAAGGTCAGCATTTGGAAATTGTGAGCACAGGCATTGTTGAAGGGGCTGTCCAGCACTTCACGGCCGCCGGCGGTGATGTGTCCCGCCCAGTTGTTGCGCGCATAGTACTTTGCGCCCCGGCGCATGGCATGCACAACCTGAAGCCGCTTAGGCGCTCCGAAGCGTCCCGCGAGGATGTCCTTTTTGAGTGCCAGCACATCCCGCTGATAATTCAGCTGATAGCCAACCGCCAGGAACTTACCCGCTTCCGCCGCTGCTTCCGCCATGCGTTCCGCCTCTTCCTCATGCAGGCAAAGGGGCTTTTCGCACAGCACATTGCTGCCGTTTTTCAGGCACGTGAGGCTCATTTCCGTGTGGAACTGAATGGGCGAGGCAATGATCGCCAAATCCGCTTTGTGCTCCTGATAGAACGCATCCAGCGTGTGATATACCGGAATGCCCTTTTCCCGAATAACGGGGAACTTCTCCTCGATATCCGGCATCACTTCGCAAATTCCTGCAATGTCCGCACCTACATCGTGCTCGGTCATTTCCTTCAAATAGATGTTGCCGTAGCCGCCTACCGCAACCAACAGCACCTGTGGTCTTTCACTCATAGCTCTTTTCCTCCATCATGGTCTCCCTGCGGCCACGGAACACAGCGCTGCCTTGCCCCACCGCAGCCATGCCCAACACTGCGCCGGTAAAGCGTTTACCCATCCGCAGCCCCTCATCGGTGAGATACTTTGCATGCACGCGGGCAAATTCGTGCCACACCCCGGTTTTTTCATATTCCAGCACGCGGGCCAGTCCGCTGGCGCGCACCCGCAGCTTTGCGCTGTTTCCCTGCCACGGGATGGAGGCCAGCTCCCTGGTTTCAGTTCCCGCATGCTCCAACGCGACTAGGCGGCAGCTCTCTTCCGTCTGCTCCAGCGCAAGCATGTACCAACTGTTTTCATCATAATAGCCCGCAAGCCCTGCTTTACCCGTCAGGTTCTCAACGTCAGCCTCCGCCTGCTGGATAAAAGCCGCTTCTTCCTGCCTGCGCGCCAGAAGGCTCACGCCGTCCATCGCGCTCAGCTCAGCTCCGCCTCGCAGGATGAGGTTTTCGCCCTCCCAGCAGGCAAAGGTTGCCGGATCGGTTCTAGGAGCCACCCAGTCAATCTCCGCGCTCACCGGCACATCCTGCAAAAGCTTCCTTTGCAGGCAGCTCGGCCCTTTGAGGTGGTTGACCATCGGCCAGCCGTCCTGTGTCCACTCCATGGGGTCAAGCCCTGTTTCGCGTCCCATGAGGGTTGCGCCCTCAACCTGCCGTGTGCACAGATACAGCATTGCCCACCGGCCGTCCGCCAGCTGCAAAGGCTTGCCGTGCCCGCTGCGGCGGATATACGGTTCCGCCTGTTTGCGGCTGAGGATGGGGTTGAAGGGGCAAGGTTCATAGGGGCCTGTCAGGCAGCGGGAGCGTGCCACGGTTTCCGTGTGGTTCGGTCCCGTTCCGCCCTCTGCCTGGAACAGGTAGTACCACCCGTCCTTGCGCAAAAGGTGCGGCCCCTCGCTTTTTGTTTTCAACGTGCCCGCATAAATCAGGTGAGCTTCCTCGGCAAGGTCGCCCATCTCGGTCAAGCGGGCAATGCTTCCGCCGGGGTTCACAACCAGATATTTGGTGCCGTCGTCATCCACAAACAGAGATGGGTCGATGCCATCCACCGGCAGAAATTTCGGCGTGCTCCACGGCCCCTCCGGCTTTTCCGCCCAGCAAATCATCTGTTGGCGGAACGGCACCGTGTTGCGGCGCATGGTCGCCACAACCCAGAATCTCCTGCCGTCAAAGCTGATGTCCGGCGCCCAGTAGCCAAAGCCGCCAGGCAGCCCCTCCAGCCCATGGGCAGCCAAATCCTCCGCCGCATGGCCAATGGTCTCCCAATGCACCAGATCTCTGCTGTGGCTGATGGGCAGCCCTGGGAAAAAGGTGAACGTGGAGTTCACCATGTAATAGTCCTCCCCCACCCGTACCACCGACGGATCGGGGTGAAACCCGCGCGCCACAGGATTGCTGTAGCAATCCTCCAGCATGAAGCCCAGCTGCCGCGTCAGATAGGCATATGCGCTTTGATCCTCCGCCTGAGCCGCCAGCGCCAGCGCCGTTTCGCCTGCACGGTCGCCCTGCATGGGGTCATAGCCCAGCACCTCCACGCAGAAGGCCACTGTGTCGCCATGCCCTGCCGCGCAGGCGCAATGCAGCACGTTCCATCCCCGTGCATCCGTGTCCAGGCAAATGCCATGGCAGCGGCTGCATAGGAGGCGCAGCACCGCCGTCTGCCCAAGGGACGCCGCCAGGCGAGGCAAGTCGCCCTTTTCCGCGCCCTGCAAGTTCGCCAGTTCGCCCCGTGCTATCATCCCCGCAAGGGTCTGCGTATCGCCCGCACGCACCAACGCCGTCAACTGCTCGTTCATGCTCTTTCCTCTTGCTCGCGATATTTGCGCCACACGCGTTCAAACCACTGGTCGCGTTCAGGAATGGGCCGCGCCTGCCGCCGATAGCTTTCGCCATGCCGGGTTATCAGCACGCCCGTATCCTCATGCGTCATGCTGTACAGCATGGCGCTGAGCACCTCGCGCTGGGTTTCCATCATGTCCCACAACCGCAGGCGCATTTCCGCCAGCGGATCGCCCGGCTCCACCAGGCGCACGTTCTCCCGCAGCTCCTCCAGGCGCTTGTACATCGTGCGAATGCCTTCTTCATCCCGCAGGAACGCCGCGTGGCGCGTCATGGCCTTCTGAAGCCCCAGGATGATCTCCGCCGGGTTTCCTTCAGGCGCCACCGGCATCTCCAGGGCAATTTCATCATCCGTCACCTGCCGGCGGCTTTCCCGGGCAATGTGCCTTGCCGCCCGCATGGAGCCCACCTGCGTGCTGTTGAGCGCCGTTCCTCCCGGCCGATACTGTCCAAAGGTACCCGCCGCCTCTCCGCACACATACAAGCCAGGCACGCAGGTCTGCCAGGATGCATCCACCGCAACGCCGCCGTTGTGGTGCTGGGCGCACACCTGCACCTCCAGCATTTCTTTCTCCAGGTCAATGCCATGGTCGCGATAAAGCTCAATGGCAGGCGCGTTGATGGCGCGCAGCCGCTCAATAGGCGTTTTCTGTGTGGCGCCGCAGTTGACCAGATAGTCCCTCGCTTCGTCACTCAGCTTCTCCATGGCAAACCCGGTGGGGTTTCGGCGATAATCCATGTAGACTTTTCGCCCAAGGTCGTTCTCCTGCTTGACCAGCATGTCCACCCGGGAAGAGCCATGCGCCTTGCGAGGGTCGTAAGGCCACTGGTATCCCTTGAGGAACACCCTGTTCAGCGCGTCTTCTTCCCCCAGCGCCTCGGCGAGAAAGTCGTGCTCCATGCCCGCTTCATCCACCGATACATAGCGCGGCAGCGCCTGCTGATAGCTGCCGGACACATTCCAGCGGAACTTGACCGACGCCAGGCCATATTGCCAGCAGTCCAGGTTCTCGCCCTCTGCCCCTGTCTCAAAAGCCATGCCGCTCATACCCAGCTGACTCACCGGATACACGCTGGCATGATAGATGGCCGCCGGACCGCCCGTTGCCAACACCACGTGGGCGCAGCGAATCAGCACCCATTCGCGGTCGTTTGTGTCCAGGCACAAAACGCCCTGCACGCCGTCCTTCCCCGTGAGAATGCGGCAGGCCATCAGGCCATCCAGCACCTGCACGCCGCGCGCACGCACGCTTTTTTCCAGCGCTTCGGTCATGTATTTGCTTGTCAGCGGCCCAGCCGAAGAAGCGCGCCGCCGTACATCGTGATCCGTCTGATAGCCTACATATTCCCCATATTCATTCATGGGGAACGGCACGCCCAGCCCTGCCAGTTTCAGGAAGCACGCGGCGCTGCCCGCGGCCTCACACAAGGCCGTGTCACCATCCACATCCTCACGCTTGAGGGTTTGCGTCATCTCACCCACACTGTCGTCCTCGTCACCTGCAAGGGACAGTTTGTAGTAGGTCTGCTTATCGCTGCCGGTGTTGCGGCTGGTGCCATGGTTCATGCCTTCTGTAACCAGCAGCACTTCTTCGCCCATGGCGCTGAGCCAGTCCGCCGCATTCAGCCCTGCGCAGCCTGACCCGATGACCACCGAGCGGGTCACGATTTCTTTCATGTTCACAGCCTCCTGAGGGCAAACCCGCCATCAGCGTCCAGCACTTGCCCGGCGGAATAATCCAGCAGCCCCGAGCAGCAAGCCAGCACCATCTTTGCCACATCAACCGGCTTGCCAAAACGGCGCACCGGCAAAAGTCCCTCGTCAATCAGCTTTTGGTATTTGCCGTGAACCACCTGCGTCATGTCCGTATCAATGATGCCGGGGCGCACCTCAAACACTGGGATGCCTTCCTGTGCCAGGCGGTCAGCGAAAAGCTTGGTCACCATGCCTACGCCTGCCTTGCTGATGCAGTATTCCCCGCGGGAGGTGCTGGAAGTGTAGGCCGACATGCTGCCGATGTTCACAATCCTCGGCTGATAATCTTCGTCCAGAGTCTTCTTCCCCTCGATCATGGCGCGGGCCGCCTGCTGGCACATGAACATGGTGCCCTTCAGGTTCACGCCCGTCACCCGGTCGAAGCTCTCTTCCGTCATTTCCAGGATATCCCGGCGCTCCAGCGGCGCAACGCCCGCATTGTTCACCAGCACATCCAGCCTTCCATAGGTGGCTATCACCCAATCAATGATTGCCTTGCGCTGTTCGCTTTCCGCAATGTTCAGCCTATGGTAGGGGCGATCCTCCGGTAAGTCGGCAGGCCGTTCACTTCTGGTGCCGCAATACACCACCGTGTAGCCGTTGTCATGCAGAAGATCCGCGATACCGCGTCCAATGCCCCGGCTGGAACCGGAAACCAACGCTACTTTCACAGCTTGTACACCTCCCGGTCGTGCACAATGCAGCCCGCGGGCCGTCCGGCGCGCAGCAGCACGGCACAGCCGCCGCAGGCCATGCAGACATTCTTTGGGTCAATGCAGCCATTTTTGCGCAGCTCCTGCACAAAATTCGGATCGGCGAAAGCCATGCGGCCAAAGCCGGCCATGGCGCAGTGACCGCCCGCCACCATGCCTGCCGCCAGGTTCGGCGCAAACTTCCGCAGATAGCTGAACGCACTGCCGATCACCGGCAGCTCCGGGTGTGCGTGCTGAATCTCGCTCAGCCCCTTCATCATCCGCCCCAGCCCCTCGATGGGATGCTCATCCGGCACATAGTTGCCGTGGTCATAGGGGCGGTTCACATGCGGATTCCGGTAGGGATTGCCCATGGTGATGTCGATCACCGGGATGCGGAATTCCTTTTCCAGCTCGCCCACCAAACGGATCGGCTCGGTCATGTCCGGTTCCAGGCTACCCTCATGCACACCGAAGCCATAGGGATAAGGGAAGCCGTCATAAGCATTCAGCCGGCTGGTGAGGAAGAAGCTCTCACTTTTTACTTCCGCCTGCGCAGCGCGATAGGCGTTTTTCAGGAACCGGGTGCGGTTCTCATAGCTGCCGCCATATTCGCCCGGCCTGGTGTAGGCGCTGAGCAGCTCGCAGGCCAGATAGCGATGGCAGCACTTCACATCCATGCCGTCGAACCCGGCCTCCTGGCACAGCTTCGCCGTGGGGCCGAAAGCCGCTTCATACCGGCGCAGCGCGTCATCGGACAGGATGCGCTCCTTGGGCAGGGGCGTATCCTCCAGGGGCGGGCAGTTATAAGCAATCAGCGGTTCCGGATAACCGTGAGGCTTGGAATAGCGGCCGGAATTGGTGGCCTGCATCACAATCACCGGCGCGTAGCCGTTCTCCTTCATGCACGTTTCACGGATATCATCGGTCAGGCGCTTGAAGGCATCCACGTTCTTTTCCGTCAGATACAGCTGGTGGGCGCTGGCGCGGCCTTCCGGCACTGTGGCCACCGCTTCAAACCAGATCAGCCCCGGGCCTGCCTTGGCAAAGCGTTCGTAGCGGCGGATGGTCAGTTCGCCCGGCGCACCGTCTTCGGTGCCGTCCGTTCCTTCCATGGGCTGAAAAGCAATGCGGTTCTCCGCCGTGTGCGCGCCGATCTTCAGCGGCTGATACAACACGGACGTATCCTTTTCCATGGGTAAAAAGGCGCCCATTTCTTTGGCTTTTTCCAGAACCTCATCCAGCGTGACATAATGGAATGTTTCGTGCAACATGACACATATCCCCTTGCTATTTCTTATTATCTATGATAAAGTATAAAACGGTTTGCAAATGCGCAGATTTTTCATGAAAGTATGTAAATTCATTTCACAGGAGATGAAAGCGCTTGCCGTTTGAGATTGTTTACAGCGATCGGTTAGTTTCCCATCATGTGCACACCCATGTGTATTATGAATTGCTGTATGTCCAGCAGGGCGCCGTGATGCTCACCATCCGCGGACGCGATTTTCGCGCGGAAGCCGGATCCTTGGTGTTTCTCAACCAGTTTGACGAGCACGCCACACGTTTGATTACCCCGGAATATCGCCGTTATTATCTGCTTATCCCGCCCACTCAGCTCCAGGCTTTCCACAACGACGTGCTGCTTCTGTCCGTGTTCCGCCTCCATGGCGACCAGTTTTCCTATGTGCTGCAAACGGGTGCAGAAAAGCCCCGCTTCGACACCTATTTTACCATGCTCAAGGATGCCGCCGACCGCGGCGGACATTACCGGGATGAACGCATTGAAGCCCTGATGACCCTGATTCTCACTGATGCGCAGGCGCTGCGCCCCGATATGTTCACCCCTGCGCGGGAGGTATCCTTTCTGCCCATTCAGGAAATTCTCAACACCCTCGACCGGGATTTTACCCATCCCCTCAACCTCACCGAACTGGCCGCCCGCTTCCATGTCAGTGCGGGCTGCCTTTCCTCGCATTTCAAAAAGCAGGTAGGCATGAGCCCCATGCAATATGTCACCCAAAGCCGCCTCAACCGCGCGAAAATTCTGCTTTTGAAAACGGAGCTGTCCGTGATGGAAATTGCCAACCAATGCGGCTTTGGCGATGTGAGCAATTTTGTGCGCCGCTTCCGGCAGCAATATCACATGACGCCCCTGCAATTTCGCCACCACAACCAGGAAACGATTCCGACCCCCATGGATCTCTGACCGGTTTCCGATTGGTAATTTCCATGCGAAAACTTTTCCCTTCCATCTTCACCGTTTTACCGACGGTTCTGCCCAATATTTCCTTGCCGATTGGTGAAATTTATGCGCGGTTCTCTTTTCCTAATGATACTTTTATATCCTCTGTAAAACAACAGCGCCCCTGCTTTCTGCAAGGGCGCTGTGATAAAATAATGCTTTTTTCGCCTCACTGGCGGCCGGCGTCTGCTTCCGCTTCCTCGTCCAGCACCGTTTCAATGATATACCGCGGGCGGCGCTTAGTCTCATTGTAGATTTTACCGATATATTCGCCAATCACACCCAGCGCAAGCAGTTGAATACCGCCCAGTGCCCAAATGGAGCACGCCAGCGACGTCCAACCGCTGACGGTATGCCCGCACAGTTTGCGGATCAGGAAATACAGCAGCATCAACACTGACACGGCAAAAATAACAACGCCCAGATTGAGAATCAACCGAATGGGCTTGACCGAGAAGGACGTAATTCCGTCCAGCGCGAAGGCCAGCATTTTCTTCAGCGGGTATTTGGACTCCCCCGCAAACCGCTCGCCCCGCTCATAAAGCACCGTGTCGGACTTGAAGCCTACCAGCGGCACCATGCCCCGCAAAAACAGGTTCACTTCCGGGAAGGACAAAAGCGCCTGCGCCGCCCGGCGGCTCAGCAGCCGGTAATCCGCATGATTATACACAATATCCACGCCCATTGCCTGCATAAAGCGATAAAATCCCTGCGCCGTAACTCGTTTAAAAAAGGTATCCCTTTTGCGGGAGGAGCGCACGCCGTAGACCACATCGCACCCCTGCGCATAACAGTCCAGCATGCTGTCCACCGCACCGATATCATCCTGCAAATCCGCGTCCATGGACACAATCACATCCGCGTGGCGAGCCGCTTCCTCCAGCCCGGCCAGCAGCGCGTTTTGATGGCCCCTGTTGCGGCTGAGCTTCACGCCGGAGAACGTTGCGTCCTTCCGGTGCAGCTGTGCAATGATTTCCCATGTGCGGTCGGAGGAGCCATCATCCACAAACAGCACGCGGCTGTCCGGCGCAATTCGCCCGGCTTCGGCCAATGCGGCAAGTTTTGCTTTCAACCGCCGGGAGGTTTCCGGCAGCACAGCTTCCTCCTTATAGCAGGGAACAACGATATAAAGGCGATCCAATTTTTCTCCTCCTTTTCTGCTGAGGGATGGCAGGCGTTGACCGACCTGTTTCCTGAAATGCGGCTTCAGCCGTTTCTTCGCTATGGTGAGTATATCAGTCGTTTCTCCCGGTTGTCAATCCGGGCAAAGGCTGATACAATAGAGTCGTATCATTATAAATAACGCGGCTCAGCGCCGTTTTCATGCGGAGGATTTATGCGCAAGAATGATTTGCTTACCCTGACAGCCGGCGCCATCGGCGCGGACATGGAAGGTGTTGCCCGTGCAGACGGCATGGCCGTGTTCGTCCCCGGGCTGCTCATTGGTGAAAGCGCACCTGTGCGAATTGTGAAGGTTCAGCCCCGTTTCGCCTTTGGCCGCATGGCAGGCGCGATTGAGTGCCCTTCGCCTGACCGCAAGGAAGCAGATTGCGCCGCATGGCCGCGCTGCGGCGGCTGCACTTGCCGTCACATGCGCTATGAAGCCACGCTGGAAGCCAAACGCCGCCAAATTGCGGACTGTTTTCAGCGCATTGCCCACTTGACGGTGGATGTTCCCCCCGTCATCGGCATGGACAACCCTTCCGGCTATCGCAACAAAACAAGCCTGCCCATTGGCGGCACGGCGGACGCACCGGTCGCCGGATTCTACGCCCCCAGGAGCCACACCATCATTCCGGCGCAGGGCTGCCCCAACGCCATGCCCCCCGCCGCTTCCGTAGCAGAGACATTCCTCCGCTGGATGCGGGAGCATCACATTGCTCCTTATCAGGAAGAAGCCCACACCGGCCTTGTACGCCACCTGATGGTGCGCGTCAACCGCCGCGGCGAGGCCATGGCGGTGGTTGTGGTCAACGGCTCCGCCCTCCCCCACGCGGACGACCTTGCGCAGCGCTTGCAGCCCCTGGGCGTGGTCAGCCTGATTCTCAACGAAAACCGCAACCGCACCAACGTCATCCTGGGTGAACGCTTTCACACCCTTTGGGGCGTGGATACGTTGGAAGACACCCTTTGCGGTTTGCACTACCAGGTTTCTCCCGCCTCCTTTTTTCAGGTGAATCCCGTGCAGACGGAGAAATTGTATCGCACGGCGTTGGATTTTGCCTGCCTGGCGCCGGAGGATATCCTGTGCGACGTATATTGCGGCGCGGGTACCATCACGCTGATGATGGCTCCCCACGTGAAGCATGCAATTGGCATCGAGGTGGTGCCCCAGGCTATTGACAACGCCCGTGACAACGCCCGACGCAACGGCATTGCCAATGCAGCTTTCCACCTGGGCGCGGCGGAAAACGTGCTTCCTCAGCTGGTGCGCGAAGGCCTCCACCCGGATGTGGTGGTGGTCGATCCGCCCCGCAAGGGTCTTGATCCTGCCGTGATTGACGCCATGGCGCAATCTGCCCCTCGCCGTATTGTATACGTCAGCTGTAACGTGGCCACTCAGGCCAGGGATGCCGCGCTCCTGGCTGCCAAGGGGTATCATCTGGACAAGGTGCAGGGCGTGGACATGTTCTGCTGGACAAGCGGTGTGGAGAATGTGATGGTGTTGTCTAAACTAAAAGAGACAAAACATATCGACATCCACGTGGACATGAGCGAGCTGGATGTGACAAAGGCGGAAGCTGAGAACAGCGCGACTTATGAGAAAATTAAGGCTTATGT